>JANPIN010000070.1:0-83232 GCA_031425035.1 Saprospirales bacterium
TTTTTAATTTTTTAATTTCCCCCCTTCTGCCCAACACCTGAACCTAACTTCTACTGCTTGCGAAGATATAAAGACCTGCGGAAAACACCAATGCCGATTGCCTTAATTTACCCTGTGCTGACCTTCAACGCTGCACAATCGTCGTATCCCGATCGTAGACCAGACAGGTGAAAATGCCCAGCGGATTACCCGAACCGACGACATTACTCTTGATCGGCGAAGGCTGGGCAAATGGATTGGCATTGCCCGAAACCGCCAGTTGCACACTCTCCGTGTAATCGTAAAATTCCTTCGTGATGTGGTAAATGGCGTTGAAAATCGTGTCGCCCACTTCGAGTTCGTAACCGGTGCCGAAAGCCAGCGTAGCAGTGGTGGAAATACCGTCGTCCACGATGAAATCCTGATCCGGCACACTATCGAGCGACCCGTAATTGAGCAGGCGACGGTAGTAATTCGTCTGGCTCTGATCGTCGGTAATATACATCAGGGAACGGGCCTTCAGTGTATCGGCGCCGGTGCTGAACTGTACCACGACGCTGTCAATTTCCACGCGGGGCAGCATGGTCGTGCGGCCGGTAATACTGCCGGCATTATTCGGCAGGATAATATTCAGCGTGTAGTCCGTACCCACGGTGGCCGGCACGAGCTGATTGCTCTGGTAATTGAAAATTTTGATCGGGCTGATGAAGGTGAAATACAGCCCGTTCCGCAGCGTATCCGTCTGTCCGTCGTGGCTGATGGTGACGATGGCACTGTCCAGCAGCGTATTCTGAATGAAGTTACTGTCCAGTCCAAACGGATCGAAGAAACCGAAACTCCTGGTCAGCAGCAGCCGGAAGGGCTGGCCGGGCTCGAGGTAACATTCCACGACGGGCTGGCGATCGTACTGCGGCAGGTCGATATCGACGTCTTTGGTCAGGTTGCAGGCCGTTAAAGCGAGGAGGGCCAGAAGGAATATGTAATGGGCGGGTTTGTTCATGATGGTGGGTTTGTTGGTTTGGAGGGTTTGTTGGTTGGGGGCGCTGCTTTAGAATTTGAAATTCCAGGTCAGGGAAGGCAGGATGGGGAAGAGGGATACCTGCTTGGCGACGATGGAATTGGGCACTTCCCCGAGCGGCGTTTGGATGGTTTCTGCATCCAGGAAAATGAAGTAGGGATTGCGCCGGTCGGTCAGGTTGTACACGCTCAGGGTCAGGTCGCTGTCGAAACGGCGGTTGTGAAACTTACGTACTACCCCCAGGTCGGCCCGCATATAGGCCGGGTAGCGGAAGGTATTGCGGTCGCCGTAAATCGGCACCAGAAACTGGCGCGGCGCCCCGTTTATATCCTGCAGGGTAAAGCGGCCCGAGGGCAGCCAGGTCACGTAACCGGAGGTATACACCCAGGTGCCGGTGATCTGCCAGCGTTTATTGATCTCCCACAGCGCCACCACGCTCAGGTTATGGCGGGTATCGAAACGCGGAGGAAAATAAGCGCGCTGATTAATATCGGGGAAATCGCCGCGCCGAACCCAGGACAGCGTGTAGCCGATCCAGCCGGTGAGTTTGCCGTCTTTTTTCTCGATCTCCAGTTCCAGCGGGCTGAACGCATAGCCTTTACCGATGGCCAGTTCTTCTTCCAGGTTGTCGTTGCCGAATATTTGCGCTCCGTCTTTGAGATCGACAGAGTTATGCAGCCACTTGTACCAGGCCTCCCAGGTGATGAGGATGTTGCCGCGCAGCAAATAACTGGTTCCGGCAGCCACTTGGTCGCTGAGTTCCGGTTTGACCGCTTTGGTACTGGGGTACCAGATATCGGTCGGCAGCGACAGGCCACTGCTGGCCAAAAGGTGCACGTACTGCGCCATGCGGGAATAGGAACCTTTGAGCGACCAGTTCTCACTAAGCGTATAATTAGCAGCCAGGCGTGGCTCGAAGTTGGCGTAAAAAGCCGGCTGGTTCGACCAGGCCGAGACCCGCGCGCCATAGTTCAGTTTCAGGCGATCGGTGGCGACCCACTCATCGGCTACATAGACGCCGTATTCCATGCCGTTGAAATTCTGCCCAGCCTCGAAATTGACCCGGCCGTCGTCGCTGCCCGCTTTCAAACGCCCGACAATAAAGTCATGGTAGGTCGCATTGGCGCCGAAACGCACGGTATGGCGATTAGAAGGCTGGTAGTAAAAATCCACTTTCGTGTTGGCGTCCTTGACGTTGGAGCCCAGTTTGAAAGAGAAACCCTGGAGAATGTTCTCGATGTTGTAGCGGTAGTCCGAGTAGGTAAAAGTGGTGTTGGCAAACAGTTTCGGGCTGAAAACGTGGTTCCAGCGTGCCGTACCCGTCGTGTTGCCCCAGTCGAAACGAAAATCGAAGGTTTCGTTCTTAAACCCGAATACATCGCGGCCGAAATAACCGCTCAGAAATAGGCGGTCTTTGGGCGACAGCGTAAAATTGACCTTCGTATTTAGGTCGTAGAAATAGTAGTCGGGAATGGGGTTATAATCTTCCTTGCCCGCATTCGCCTTATTGATTTGTCGGGTAATTATGTCGGCGTAGGTGCGGCGGCCGCTGACAATGAACGACGATTTATCCTTTTCAATCGGACCTTCGAGCGTTAAACGGCTGGAAATAATGCCCAGCCCGCCCGAGCCGCTGAATTTCTGGTTATTGCCTTCTTTCATGCGCACGTCGATGACCGAAGAAAGCCGTCCCCCGTACTGTGCGGGAAAACCGCCTTTATACACTTTCAGGTCTTTCACCGCATCGGAGTTGAACGTGCTGAAAAAACCGAACAGGTGATTGGCATTATACACCACCGCTTCGTCGAGCACGATCAGGTTCTGATCATTGTTGCCGCCGCGTACAAACAGGCCGGTGGTGCCTTCCGAACCGGGCGTGAAACCGGGTTTAAGCTGCAGGATCTTGATAATATCGGTTTCCCCGAACAGCGCCGGCAGGGCCTTTATTTCGCGGCTGCTGATGGTGGTTACCGACATTTCGGTGCTTTTAATACGGTCCTGGTAACTGTTGGCCTGCACCACCACTTCTTCCAGCATGGAGCCGCTCGGTTGCAGATCAACGGTCAGCCGGATCGTCGTATCAGCACGTACCCGTCGCAGTTCGGTTTCGTAGCCAATATAACGGAAGCGCAGGGTCACCGAATCCGTGGTGACCGGCAGCGTGAAGGAAAAGAAACCGTACTCGTTGCTCACGTTGCCCTTGCCCAGCCCGACGGCCTCGACGGTCGCGCCAATGAGGGTTTCGCCGTTTTGAGCGTCCCGGATCACGCCGCTAACCCGGGCCGTCGTTTGGGCCGCCAAACAGACCGGAAGCAGAAACAGGCAGTAGAAAATATGTTTTTTCATATAGAAGCTTACAATGGGTACCGAATAGGTGGGTAAACAGGCTGAATAAAAATATTGTTCCGCAAAGCTGCCTTTTAGAGCCTTGTTTTAAAATAAGATTCGACGAAGCGTTAAAATCGGTCGATCCATTGTTAGAAAATTAAATACCCCCGGCCGCTTAACCTCGCTCTTATTTGGTAAAAGGCAAAACGATGGCCGGCAAACCAAATTTTTGCAAAAGCAGAAGATTTTAACGAAATGGAATTTTAGCCTAGTGCCTGGGTAAAACCAACGCACACATCTTGTAAGGCGTTTCTGAACGCAGGCGATAATACCGTTCCGGTAAGTCTAAAAATGCGCGGCGTGGGAACTGCAGAAAGCTGACCATGGAATCAGCAGGGAGCTTGGCCGGCAACTGCTCATCGGCAATGACCAGAATGCGCAGGGAATCGGCTGCGTCCAGCGCCGACATTTGCAAGGTTTCAAAAGGCAGCCCCCAGTTCATCAGGAGCGTTTTTCGCTGCACGGCTTCGGCAGGAAGGATGATTTTACGTCCCTCGCAAGCCCGGCTGTTTTCCAGTAAAGTCCGCACATAGTGCAGTCGTTCGGTATATGGCCGGTGACTCTGATAGAGGCTCACTAAACGAAAAACAATGATGACGCCTGCTATCGCCGTCCAGATCCGTGTTTTTATTAGCGGAAAAACATCCCAGACCAGCGGCAGGATCAGGAACACCGCCAGCGCCTGATAATAGCTTTCGGCAATATACCAGCGGTCATCTTCCAGGTAACGTTGTACAATCAGGAACAAATAACCGAGGTTGGCAACCAGGACCAGGGCGGCCATCGACCAGCGCTTTTGCCTCATATAAAATACCACGATCAGGAAAAACAAAGGCCAGTACAGGAACAAACTGCTGCTGCAATGCGCCCAGAAATCATGCAGGCCCTGCGAATGCCATAGCCGATGAAAGGAAAAATTAAATTCCCGTACGTACTTACCGGTCATGCCCCGGTCGTAAAAATTGGGGCTGCGCAACACATATTTGGAAGCAAATAAAACGGCAAACAGTCCCGCAATGCGGATTAACCAGCGCCGCGGAATAGGCCGTTCAGCCCGCAGCCACCAGAAACACCACGTAAAACCGAGCGGAAACACCATTAAAGGATGGAAGTACACCACGGTAGCCGCCAGGGCCAAACTGACCGATGCCCGTACAAAATCACGCGCCCACCACGACCTCCTTTCCGCCGGAGCCGCCCAGCGCTTCCACAAACTCCACAGGACGAAACTCAGGGAAATGCCTTGCAACAGCTCGTTTTGCATCCAGTAAAAACAATCGCCGCTCAGCAAAATGACAAACAGCAGAATGGCCGTTGCCATGCGTTGGTCGCCCAGTCCATGCCGGCAAATAGCGTATAAAAGCCAGTGCCACAGCACGATAGATACCGAGTATAAAACCAGAACCGTTTTCAGGGATGCCCCGAGCTGCACGCCAAGCAGGGGCAGCAACTGCACGCCCACGGCCCCGAACCGTTCGACCATGACCACCGGGTGTCCGGCAGCAATAAATAGGTAACTTTGAAAGGCCGCATCCAGAATGAGGGTACGTTCCTGCCAGAACCAGGCGGCCAGCAGGGTCAGCGCAAAGCATAGGACATGTCCGGCGATTCTAATGAAACGCGGGTTAGGCGTAGTTTCTGTGGTCAGGTGGTGCATCTTTGTGGCGAAAAATAGCCTTAATTGTCCGTATGTCCAATCCCCATTTTGTCCGCCTGCTGGAATTACTCAAGCAGGAAAAAGAAGAAGATCAGCGCGAATACCTGCGTCAGGTACGCGAACGGCCGCTGGCGGAACGGGTGCATCAGGGGTATGCCTGGTTTCCCTTACAGGTCGTGCAAACCGGTTTTGCGCTCGGTGATAAAGCGTTCGTTATGGTGGAACGAACCAGCCGGCTGAATGAACCGCATCAACTACGCGCCGGCCAGTCCGTCAATTTTTTTACCGCCACCGAACACGTTACGCAGCCGGAAAAAGCCGGTATCATCCATTTTGTGGAGCGTAACCGGATGAAAATCATCCTCAATGCCCGCGATGTGCCCGACTGGATTACCCTGGGCCAACTCGGCGTGGAGCAGCTTTTTGATGACCGCAGTTACCGCGAAATGGAGCGCGCCCTGACGAAAGTCATGCAGGCCAAAGGTGATCGCCTCGCCGAACTGCGCGATCTGCTCAGCGGAGTACGGAATACGGGAGTAGCGAATGCGGAGTACGGAATGCGGAATGCGGAATGGGAGTGGGTGGCTGATGGACCTGCGGTTTTGGCGGAGGAAGGGGCGATGGGTTTGAATGCGTCGCAGCAGGCGGCGGTGCAGGCTATTCTGGCGAATCCGGATGTGGCGGTCATTCACGGGCCGCCGGGTACGGGCAAAACGACGACGCTGGTGGCCGCGATCCGCCTGCTCTGTGCCCGCGAAAGCACCGTGCTGGTGACGGCGCCCAGCAACACCGCCGCCGATCTGCTCACCGAGCGCCTGGCCGACGTCGGACTGAACGTCGTGCGCATCGGCAACGTCAGCCGGGTGGATGAGCACATTCTGCCGCATACGCTGGACGCCATCCTGGCCCGGCACCCGGAGAGCAAGAACATCCGCAAAGTGAAAATGCAGGCAGCGGAGTGGCGGCGGCAGACCCAGCGCCATAAACGCACTTTTTCACACGAAGACCGCCGCGAGCGCGAGCACCTGAAACAGCAGGTCCGCGACCTGGAAGCCTGGGCGCATACCCTGGAAGAACGGCTGGTCGAGGAGATCCTGACGTCCGCCCAGGCCATTACCTGTACGCTGGTCGGAGCGGCCAGTCCGCTGCTGGAGCGGTATAAATTCCGCACCTGCGTGATCGATGAAGCCGCTCAGGCGCTGGAGCCGGCCACCTGGATCCCCATTCTGAAAAGCAGCCGGGTCGTGCTGGCTGGTGATCCTTTTCAACTTCCGCCTACGGTAAAAAGCCAGGACGCAGCCCGGCAGGGACTATCCACAACCCTGATCGAACGTTGTCTGGAACTGATTCCCCGCCAGGTGCATCTGCTCACCGTGCAGTACCGGATGCACCAGGCGATCATGGGTTTTTCCAACCAGTATTTTTATAATGGCGCCCTCGAAGCGCATGCATCCGTCCGCGACCGCCTGCTTACCTCCACCCTCACCAGCCCGGAGCTGGACGACCAGGCGTCCCCGCAAATTCCGCATTCCGCATTCCCGCATTCCGTAATCTTCATTGATACTGCCGGAACGGGTTTTGAAGAAAAGATAAACCGGCAGCAGGGAAAAGATTCGGCGCGCTTCCAAAGCAAATACAACCCGGACGAAGCCCTGCTGCTGCGCGAACATCTGCTGCAGTTGCTGCCCGAATTTTCACCGGAGGCTGTCCCGTCCATTGGCATTTTATCGCCATACCGCGAGCAGGTGAATTACCTGGAAAGCATGGTCCGCGAAGATGCGGAGCTGGCGCCGCTGCTCGTTCCGCGCTCCAGCGAGCAACGCAGCGGCCTGACGATCAACACCATCGACGGATTTCAGGGCCAGGAGCGCGACGTGATCTACATCAGTCTGGTGCGCTCGAATGCCAAACACGAGATCGGTTTTCTGAGTGATTATCGCCGCATGAACGTGGCCATGACCCGCGCCCGCATGCTGCTCATTGTGGTCGGCGACTCGGCGACGATTGGGAACAATGCGTTTTACAAGGCCTTTCTGGACTATTGCGACCGGGAAGGGTTGTATCAGACGGCCTGGGAGTATTTAAGGTAGTTACGGCCGCTTCTCCAAATTGGCTTTCTTTAAAAGGGCTTAATATTATGCCTTTTGCACCTAAATAAGACTGACTAATGCTTAAAGAACTATATCCTTTCAAATTAAGCCGTTCGTATGAAAAATGGCTTGATTATGGTCCTACCTCTCCTTTTATGAGAGAAATGGAAAACCATGATTTCTACAGAGATAAAAATGGTAAATTATTTTCCGGCAAATTCACGTTTGATAAATCCGAATATAGCCATGGGTATGGATATTTGGTCAACGGAAGAAATTGGGGAATGTGTTTTTATCAACGTTCATTAAATGAAAGTGAATATTTAATGTTTACTGGCGGAGAAATAAATGGATGTTCCATTTATTTCTTAAATGGAAAATTGATAACTATCTTATTTTGGGATATGAATGAAGAGATTGAAAGAATTGATATTCGTCAAAATACAAAACGAATTTTATCATTAGAAATACAAAAAGAGCATTTAGATCTGGACAATGTGATTAATTCGAATCCGGAAGTTGTAGAAACACTGGATCATTACAAAAAGCTCGGCTACGAAGCAGATATTCATATTGAAATAATAGGAGATATTTTCAGACACCAACCAATCGGGGCAACTTGTGCGCAACGGGTTTTTTGGGCCATAAAAAGGAAAGAACGTATGGAAGAAGGTCAGTATACCGGAGAAAATGATTTCATGCCTTACTATGTTTTGCAGGAAGCACTGCGCGGCCAGGTTATTAAGGAGAATATGCTGCCGCCAACCATTCAGTATGTAGCCGGGGTCGATGTAGCGTATAACGATCTGGAGTTACGCATGGTGGGCGCGGTGGTAGTATTGGATGCGCATACCTTAGAAGTGGTGGACCAGGCCAGCCATGAAATGGAGATTAACTTTCCTTATATGCCCGGCTTTTTTTCCTTTCGGGAAGTACCGCCTATTCTGGAAGCCTTCAAAAAACTGCGTATTCAGCCAGATATGATCGTATGCGATGCCCAGGGTATAGCGCATCCAAAGGGCGTCGGCATGGCCAGCCATCTGGGCATAGAACTGAATATTCCCACTATTGGCTGTGCTAAAAAACGATTGATTGGCGACTATGATCCCGAACAATTAGGCGCGGAAAGAGGTAGCCGCTTACCTCTGATGTGGGGGGAGGAAGAAGTAGGCGCAGTCTTACGCACCCAAACGAAGGTCAAACCCATGTTCGTCAGTATCGGCCATAAAGTGGATCTCCAGACCGCAATAGATTGGGTCCTGAAACTTTGCCCGGCATTCAGACTGCCGGAAACGACCCGTCAGGCTGATCAATTGGTGAATACCTTACTGAATGAGCGAACCGAAATCGATTATCATGGCGATGAGGCGGATGAGCATACCGTGGTTTGACTCCTACCACATTTGTCGGCAGGCGGTCCGGCCACCGCTTTTGTAACCCCGACTTTAGTCGGGATTTTCAAAATAAGCGCGTAGCGCAACCTGTTGTCCATCTGATAATTGCCGGAAGTCGAATTTACCGCTTACGACGGCCCAGCCAGGCCTTTATCTCGTCCATCCACAACATGCCCGCCATCGCCACGCCCACCAAACAGGTGGCCGGGTCCAGTTCGTTATCGGTATCGACCGGAAATCCGTTGGGGCGCTTTATATCGCCGTGCCAAATCAGCAAAAAGTATATGCTTAACCCGATTAATAAGGCGCTGATGAACAGCTTTAGTGGAATGCGCATGGGAAATCCAGGTTTCTATGGTTAAAGATAGACTAACCAGCCATTATTGGCGTCCAGTCCACTGTAACAGCGCAGCGTCACCGCCGTTTCAGCTACGTGTAAAGCAAAACTACCTTACCGCCGCTCCCGAAAAAACCGCTGCATCAACTCGCCGCATTCCTCTTCCAGCACGCCCAGCTCCAGCTTGGTTTTGGGATGCAGTAAGTCCTTACCGCCCACCCGCATAAAACCGCGCTTATCGTCGGCTGCGCCAAAGACGACCCGCCCGATCTGCGACCAGGCCAGCGCGCCGGCGCACATCACGCAGGGTTCGACGGTTACGTAGAGCGTACAATCGGGCAGGTATTTGCTGCCGAGGTGCCCGGAGGCCGCGGTGATGGCCATGATTTCGGCATGGGCGGTCACATCGGTGAGCTGCTCGGTCTGGTTATGGGTGCGGGCAATAATGCGGTTATCGCACACAATGACCGCGCCGACCGGCACTTCGCCGGCCTCGTACGCCTGGACCGCTTCGGCCAGCGCCTGTTTCATAAAATGGGTATCTGAAAAAACTGAAAGCATGACGGCAAAGATGCTACGAAGATTTCAAAGGGACGCAATTTGAAAATCCACTACTTTCGCCGGGCAATTAATTCATTCTCCAGCACTTAAATCGCTTTCCGCACGTATGAAAACCAACAGCCTGCTTACCTACCTGCTTTATGCGCTGCTCGCCGCGCTGATTTTCATCGCCTCCTACAAGGCCTGTCAGATGAAAAAAGAAAAAGCCGAAAAAATCCAGGAAGAAGCCGAGTTGCAAAAAACCCTGCGCGATATGGGCTATGCCACCGACACTACTGCTTCCAGCACCTATGCCGCAGGAACGGAGGATTACACGTCGGCCAAACCCGATGCCAATGGCATCGTCGATGCGCCAAGCAGCAGCACGACGACAAAACCGACGACCACCACGACGACGAAACCTACTACAACTACCAAAACGGTCACGGCGCCCACCACGGTCCCGACAACTGCCACGGCTACGAAAACCACCAGTACCACGGGTACCGGCCTGACCGCCAAAAGCGGCGTGAGCCAGGTGAAAGGTCCGGGTACGGGTAAATATTCGGTACGCGCCGGGACTTTCAGTTCCAAAGAACGCGCGCGCAGCCAACTGGAAACCGTGATCAAACTGGGTTACCAGACCGCCGAAGTAAGCCCCACCAAAAATGGCTACTGGACGGTGCTGATCCTGCGGACCAATGACCGCGCAAAGGGCGCCAAAATGGTGGACCAACTGGTGTCCAAAGGCGTTGATGCCGCTTTGTTTTAAGCTAAATTCCGGCTTTGCTTTTCAGCCCGGCTTACTATGCCCGGCAAAAAGCCAGTATTTAACACGCTGTCATCCTGAACGCAGTGAAGGACCCGAAGGGTTTAAATTTTGCTACCGCACCTCGGGTCCTTCACTGCGCTCAGGATGACAAAGCGAGCGGCCCTAAAACCGCAAATGCTTCACCGTCAAGCCGTGGTTCATCAGCTTCTTGAGGGAATCCACCCCGGCCCGCAGGTGAGTGTCAGCGAAGTTGGTTGTCACCTGTCGATCACTCATTTCGGTTTTTATGCCTTCCGCCGTCATCGGCATATCACTCACCAGCAGCAGGGCGCCGGCTGGCATTTGATTCTTGAAAGCCGCCACGAAAATGGTAGCCGTTTCCATATCGATGGCAATGCAGCGGAAATCACGCAGCCGTTGTTTGAAATCCTCCCGGTGCTCCCAGACGCGTTTGTTGGTCGTGTACACCACACCGGTCCAATAGTCGAGCTCATATTCACGAATGGTGGTGGAGACCGCTTTTTGCAGCGCGAAAGCGGGTAAAGCCGGCACTTCCGGGGGCAGATAGTCATTGCTCGTACCTTCGCCGCGCACAGCCGCAATGGGCAGGATCAGATCGCCGACATGGTTCTTACCGGTTTTCAAACCGCCGCATTTCCCGAGAAATAGCACCGCTTTAGGATGGATGGCTTCCAGCAGATCGATGACCAGACCGGCATTCGGACTGCCGATCCCGAAATTAATGATCGTAATATTATCGGCCGTAGCCGCCTGCATGGGCCGGTCTGCGCCGTACACCGGTACATCGTGCTGATCGGCGAAAGTGCGTACGTACCCACTGAAATTCACCAGCAGGATGTATTCGCCGAACTTCTCGAGCGACATGCCCGTGTAGCGTGGCAGCCAATCCTTTACAATGCCGGCTTTTGAGGATTTTTCCCGCTCGAAATTATCCCGGGCCAGCAGGTCCAGGTCAGTCTGCGTAATACGGGGGAGGTTGTCTAAATCTTCCATTTAATGTTCTGGCAAAAGGGTAAAAATGACTATTTCAACGCCCGGTACACAATACTCTGCAACCGCGGCCGGTAGTCGCCGTCAATCAGTTTGTTGTTTTCCATCGTCGGGTAGGTCCGGTTGGACAGGAAAATAAAAATCAGGTTTTTATCAGGATCCGCCCAGACGCCAATGCCGGTGAAACCCAGGTGGCCGAACGTACGCGGACCGGCAAGCGCACTCATATTCATCGTTTGCTTCGGATCGGATTCGCGCATATCGAAACCAATGCCGCGCCGCGAACTGCCCGGATAACGCGTCGTAAAACGCTGCACCGTTTTGGGTTGTATATACTGCTTACCCGCGTACTGGCCCTGGTTCAACAGCATCTGAAAAATTCGCGCCAGGTCGTTGGCCGTGCCGAACAGGCCCGCATGACCACTCACGCCGCCCAGCATCGCCGCGCCCATATCGTGGACATAGCCTTGCAGGCGCTGGTGCCGGTAATATGCGTCTTCTTCGGTGGGCACGCAGCGTTGCGTCCAGCCCCGCTGCCAGGGATTGAAGGTCGCCGACAGGCCCAGCGGCTGGTAAAAATTCTGGTCGGCAAAGTCATTTACCCCCAGGCCGCTTACGTTGCGAATGGCCCGCGAAGTCAGGATCAGCCCCAGATCGGAATATTTATAATTTTTGTTTTCCCGCAGCGGCGAACGGAAAATCGTCTGCCAGACCGTGTCCACCCAGTCGTTACGCAGGTAAAAGTTGGCCGCCACCGGCACCGAAAAATTCGTAGTGGGAGCGGGGCGATAAATGCTGGGATCGGGCAGACTATTATCCAAAGTCCGGGTGTAAAACGGGATCCAGGCCTGCAAACCCGCCTGGTGGATCAACATTTCTACCACTTTCAGGTCTTTTTTGTTGCTATTGCGCAGTTCCGGGATGTAGCGGCTCATGGCCGAGTCCACGTTCAGCAGCCCCATATCCACCAGTTTCATAGTGGAAATAGTCGATGCGCCGACCTTGGTCACCGAAGCCAGATCGTAGAGATTTTCGAGGGTCACCGGATGGGTGGGCTCATAGGTCTGGTACCCGTAGGCCTGATGCCACACCACCTGGTTGTCTTTCGCCACCAGCACCTGGCAGCCCGGCGCGGCCCCGGACGCGATCATTTCCCGGATTATATTTTCCATCAAAGCCAGCGTATCGCTGTTCATGCCTACGGCTTCGGGCAAAGTGTAACCAAGCCGTTTCTGGGGAAAAACCTTCGTAATGCCCTGTCCGTATTTGGCTTTCGGCGAAGAGGTGACCGGCAATTTCCCATGTATGTCGCTCGCGCCGAACAGGGCCTGCGCCGCCGCCTGCTGCACCATCGGATCTTCGGTAAAAGCTTCCAGCAGGATCGGGCAGTCATCGAAAAAGCGTAAGCTGTATGGGTTGCCGAACATGGTCAGGGCCACCGTGGCCAAGGGCTGCAACCGACCGATCAGCAGTCGCTGGGGATTCGTGACCCCAAAACTGTCCACGGCTTTCGTGCGCGTACCATGGATGCTCACCAGCACGACGTCGAACTGGCGCAGGGTATCCAGCAGCCGGGCCGACTGCGCCGAATCAATGTTTTTACCCGCGTTGAAATGGCTGATCTGCGCGTATCGTCCGCAGGCCGTCTGGAACTCCGTGCGGGTGGTATCCCCCAGGGCCAGCGAAGCAAAACGGGTGGTTGCTAAGTCCGGGAAACCCACGCGGCCGGGTACGTCGCGCACCAGCGTCAGGGCATTTTCTATCAATTTACGTTTGATCAGCAGGGAAGACGGCGCCTTAAGATCCGTACCGATGTTGGTTATTTGCACCCGTTGCGGAACGGTCAGCCCGAGGCGATATTTGGCCCGCAGCACCCGTTTGACACTGCTGTATAACTGGGTGCGATCCAGCAGACCGCTATCGAGCGCCACATGGATGGCCAGCATGGACGCCGCGAAATCAGCCGGGAGCAGCACGATGTCGTTACCGGCCCGCAGCGCTTCCACGTCGGCTTCGCCGGGACCGAAGTACTTGGTGACGCCCTTCATTTCCATGGCGTCGGTGAAGATCAGTCCCTCGAAACCGATCTCGTTGCGCAGTACGCCCTGAATGGCCGGCTGGCTCAGCGTGGTGGGCCGGTTGGTGCGGTTATCCAGCGCCGGCACGTTGAGGTGGGCCACCATCATGGAGCCAATACCGTGTTGCGACAGTACGCGGAAAGGGAACAGCTCCAGACTGTCCAGCCGGGTGCGGTTGAAATTCAGCACCGGCAGGTCGAGGTGGGAATCGGTTTGGGTATCGCCGTGGCCGGGGAAGTGTTTGGCGCAGGCCAGCACCCGCCCGTCCTGCAGGCCCATCATGTACTGGAAACATTTAGCGCTGACGTTGTAGCGATCCTCGCCGAAAGAGCGCTCATTGATAACCGGGTTGCCGGAGTTGTTATTCACGTCCGCATCGGGCGAAAAGCTGACGTGCACGCCCAGCCGGCGGCATTCGCGGGCCATTTCCTGCCCGAAATCATAGATCAGCTTATTGTCCTGAATAGCGCCCAGCATGATTTGTTTTGGGAAGGAAATGGTGGTTTCCCGCATGCGCATACCCAGTCCCCACTCGGCGTCCATACCGATCATCAGCGGCAGGGTGTCGCTGAGCGCCTGGTAGCGGTTGGTGAGCGAGGCCTGCTTCTCCGGTGTGCCCTGGAAAAAACAGAGTCCGCCGGGATGGTAGCGGCGGATCAGGTGCTCCACATTGGCTTCGTAGGCCGAATCCTGGTCGGAGGCAGCGCGCAGCATGAAGAGCTGGCCGAAACGCGCGTCGTCGGAGAGGTTGTTGAAGACCGAATCCACCCAGGCCGCCTCGCGCTGATCGAGGGGATGGCCGAAGTTATAGAAGTGATTGTCATTGGCCGAGAGCAACATGGCGCCCAGCAGTAACGCTACTCCGACGCGAAAGACAGCCGTTTGGCCGCTGCGCAGGAGACTTTTCCTGATAAGTAACATGGAGGCAAAGAAAAGGAATTTGGATGGTTTGTGGGGGTGGAAATTGCGGCGGGTACCCGGGAGTGCGGATTAGTTATTTCTCTTAGTTAATTACTGGTTTGTAGTTGGTTCACTTGGTGTTTATCGAGCTGCGCCCTTGTCTCCCCCGGCCTAAAAGGCCACCTGCTCCAAAGGGGGTGGCCGCAGGCCGGGGGAGGTAAGCGCGCAGCTCCCAACTACTATTCTTACATGTATTAATTACGCTGGTCTACGACGCCTCTTGAAAGCGCTACACATCGTATATACGTGACTAATGAAGCGCCAGGGGGTTTATATTTCCTGCTAACTTAACTTTGGCACAGTTGTTTACAGCCGGTAAACTACCCCTCCATCCAATTTCCTCACGTTCACCACTGGTTGTTACCCAGCCAGGTTCGCCATCCAGTTTTGTCTACTATTACGCCGCACATGTTGAAATACCTACTGATCGTCCTGACCTGCTGCTTTTTTAGCGCTACTACCCTCTCCGGCCAACATATTTACCGCATTCTGAACGAAGAACGGGAAGCCCTGCAATGCCGTATCGACCTCATGCACCAGGCCAAGTCGGAAATACTGCTCTCCACGTTCATCATCAAAAATGACCTCATCGGCCGTACGGTGCTGCAACTGCTGATCGACGCGGCCAAACGCGGTGTAAAAGTCAAAGTCATCGTCGATGATCTGGGCAACCGGCTGCCCACCGACTTGCTGGCTTACCTGGCCGAACAAGGCGTGGAAAACCGGGTGTTCAATATTAAAAGCATCGCCCATTTCCGCACCATGGTGGATCGTATGCACGGCAAAATGCTGATCACCGAAGGCAAACAATTCATCATCGGCGGACGTAACCTGAAAGAGGAATATTTCAACCTGGATTCGGTCAGTAATTTCCTTGACCGCGAAGTGTATGTACGCGATACGGGCGCGGTCAATACGGCCAGGAACCACTTCTTCGATATGTGGAACTATCCCAAAATAACCGGTAAAAAGAGTGTAAAACTGACCGATGAAGACCGGACCTACTGGCGCAAAGCCTTGCAGGAAGCGCCGGCCAAATTGCAGCAGCGTTTACGTATTTCGATGAATGGCCAACGTGACTGGCAGAAAGGTGTGGTCTCCGCGAAACAGCCCGTGCAGTTCATTCATGATAATTTCTACGAAAGAAAGGGCAAAAAAACCGTACGTCGTGCCCGAAAGGACCACAAATGTACGGAAGCCATGCTGGCGCTGATCTGTAATGCGCAACGGTCGATCGACATTGAAAACGCTTATTTCATCCCGACCCGCAGATGGTGGCGGGCCTTAAAAGCGGCCAATAAACGCGGGGTGCATATTCGGCTGCTGACCAATTCCAGTTATACCAATGATCTGCCGATCGTGCAATCCGTTTACCAGCTGAAACGCGGTCGGTTCCGCCGGCATGGTGTCGAAATATGGGAGTTCCACGGCCAGAAAATGCTGCATACCAAAGCTTTCGTCATCGACAGCAGCATTTCGCTGATCGGCAGTTATAACCTGGAAACAAAATCCCAGAACTTCAATACGGAAGTGGCCGCCTGGGTAAACGATCCGCGCATTGCGGCGCAACACCTGCAATTAATGGAAAAAAACCTGTCGCGTTCGGTGCAGTTCGGCGGCAAAGCCAAAACGCCCAAAGCCAAGGTGGAGCCGATGACGAAACTACAGGAAAAACGGCACCGCAAAGCAAATTTCTACCAGCATACGCTGGCGGTGATCGCGCAGGGGTTTATTTAGGGAGGAGGCAGGGGACAGGGGGCAGGTGACAGGGGTTAGGGGGCAGGCGAAAGGGTACGGTGGAATTCGATGCATAGCCAGTTGCCGCGCTGGGTTTGTTTTTTCTTTTCAAAACCATTGGCGACGGCGGTTTCGGTGATGATCGCATCGTCCTGCTCCAGAATGCCGCTGATCAGCAGCCAGCCACCCGGGCGGAGGAGTTCGGCCAGGCGCGGCAGGGAGTCCAGGATCACATTGCGGTTGATATTAGCCAGAATACCGTCGAAGTCGCGGCCCTGCACGTCGGAGAGGATACCGGCGCGGGCAACCACATGGTCGACCTGATTGATGCGGGAGTTTTCCACGGTGTTGCGGTACGATTCTTCCTCAATATCCACCGCTTCTATTTCCAGGGCGCTGAGTTTGGCGGCCATAATCGCCAGAATACCCGTGCCGCAACCGTAGTCCAGCAGATGCGCACCGGCTATCGGCAAATGCTCCATCGCCGCCAGACACTGCCAGGTGGTTTCGTGATGCCCGGAGCCGAACGCCATTTTCGGATTGATGACCAGTTCATAGTGTACTCCCGGGATCGGATCGTGGAAATCCGCACGCACCGCACAGAAATCGTTCACCACGACCGGATGGAAGTTGCTTTCCCAGATCTCATTCCAGTTCTGGCCCGGCAAAAAGGTTTTTTCCCAGCTAAAAGTAAACTGTTCGGCCAGCTCCCCGAGCACCCGTTCGGCTTCCACGGCGTCCGCGGCGGCGGGCAAATAAGCCAGCAGACCCGTTTCGTTCTCTTCAAAAGTATCGAAGGGGGCATCCGTTAAATAAGCCAGCAGTATTTCAGCGGTTTCGGAATCAGTGCGGAGGTCGTAAAGCCAGTAGTCCAAAGCGGGGAGATGAAAGTTTTTCAAAAAATGCGCCGGCCGCGAACAGGCAGCCGACGCCGATTGTACCGTAGATTGTTTATAATCAACAAAGTGGTTGGCATGCAGCCCGGATCTAAATTGCTGACGGCCAGCCACTAAACCCGTCTAAACCTCCTAAACCAGTCTAAACTGATTTCAACGCACGATCAGTTTTTCCCGCTCCGGTCCGGTCGAGATCATGCTGATGGGTACGCCCAAATAGTTCTCCAGGTCCTCCAGGTAAAACATGATTTCGGCGGGTAGATCCTCGTAGGTCGTAATGCCGTCCAGCGATTGCTGCCAGCCGCCATAGGTTTTGAAAATGGGCGCCACGTCTTTTCCACACAGGTCGAACGGTAGGTTACCCTGTTCCTGGCCATCGTAGAAATATTTGGTAGCGGCCTGCACTTCGGCGAAGGTGTTCAGCACATCGATCTTGGTCATGCAGATTTCAGTGGTACCGGTGAGCATGATCGTGTAGCGCAGTTGCGGCAGATCGATCCAGCCGCAACGGCGGGCGCGGCCGGTGGTAGCGCCAAATTCCTGGCCTTCTTTGCGCAGTAATTCGCCAATGGCATTATCCTGTTCGGTGGGGAAAGGGCCGCCGCCCACGCGGGTACAGTAGGCCTTGGTAATGCCGATGACCCGGCCAATGCGCTGCGGCGCGACCCCCAAACCCGTGCATACGCCGGCGGTAATGGTGTTCGACGAGGTCACGTAGGGATAGGTGCCGAAATCAATATCCAGCATGGCGCCCTGTGCGCCCTCGGCCAGCACGCGTTTACCTTCGCCCAGTGCTTGTTGCAGGTAGTATTCGCAATCGACCATGGGCAGCGTACGCAAAGTATCCAGGCTGGCAAACCATTTCGCCTCTTCCGTAGCCAGATCGAAGTCGATGGCCGGATAGATTTTCAGCAGTTCCAGGTGTTTGGCCTTGAGGTTTTCGTAGTGTTCCCGGAACTGCGGACCGACCACGTCGCCGACGCGCAGCCCGTTGCGGCCGGTTTTATCCATATAGGTCGGCCCGATGCCTTTCAGTGTGGAGCCGATTTTGGCCGCGCCTTTATGGGCTTCACTGGCCGCATCCAGCCAGCGGTGGGTCGGCAGAATGAGGTGGGCTTTACGGGAAACGAACAGGCGATCCAGGAAAGCGACCTGGCTTTGGGCCAGTTCTTCCAGTTCCCGCTCGAAGAGAATGGGATCGAGCACCACGCCGTTACCGATCAGATTGAGCAGACCGGGCCGGAAAATACCGGAGGGCACGGTATGCAGCACGTATTTTTTGCCGTCGAATTTCAGGGTATGTCCGGCATTGGGTCCGCCTTGAAAACGGGCCACAATATCATAGTCATTGGCCAGGTAGTCAACAATCTTGCCTTTCCCTTCGTCGCCCCACTGGAGGCCGAGGATGACGTCTATTTTCATAAAGAGTTCAGATAGTAATGATTGAGCAGTTAGCGCAGGGAGGCCAAATGCGGAATAAATCAGCCGGCATTCCCTGGAAAGCGGGCAAAAGTAGGAAAAGAACTGTGGTCAAAAGTCAAGTCAAAAGCTTTAATAGCGTTTAAAAATCAAAGCGCGGGCGGCGGCTTTTGCCGAAAAAACGTTTTTCCGCCCATTACGGCCGCCTGATTGGCCTGATTATCTGCGAATTGCCAACATTTCCTATCTTTGCGGCATGATCAGGCTGCTGGTTTTAGGATTCTTTTGTCTGCTGTTCGCTGCGCCGTCGAGCGGGCAGAACGCGTCGAATCCCTTTGAGATCCGCGCGCGTTTACCCAAAGAGGTGGCGTCGGGAGCGGTGGCCATGAACACGAACCCCTTCGATCTGGTGCCGCACCGCATGCCGGGCGCGGTGAAAGGCCTGAGCGAAAACAGCACCGAAGCGTTCCGGCCATTTTCCATTTTACCGCGCGGCGGGGGCATGACGACGCAGACCGTTTTCTGGGTGCTGGTAGTCATGTTCAGTTTACTGACCTTTTCCATCGCCTTCAAACGCGGTATAGTGATCCGTGCCTGGCGTGGTTTCCTGAACGACAATGCCCTCGTGCTGGCCCAGCGCGAAGCTTCGGGACTGGTGGGCAGCACGCCTTATTATCTGTTGTACGGGAGTTTTGTGTTGAATGCCGGCATGTTCATTTTTCTGGTGATCCGCTATTTTAAACATGAATTGTACAACAACTTTCCGTTTCTGTTGCTGTGCATGGCCGGCGCCGCGGCTATATTCCTGTTCAAACACTTTATGGTGCGGCTCGTGGGCTGGCTTTTTGCCGCCCGCAACGAAACCCGGCGTTATAACTTCCTGATTATCACGTTCAACTGTGTACTCGGCCTGTTCCTGGTACCCTTTAATCTGCTGCTCGCTTTCGCGACCGATCTGAAGGATTTGCTGGTGTTCTGGACCCTCGGTCTGGCCGCCATTTTCTACGTCTACCGGGCCTTGCGTTCGGCGCCGATCGGTCTCAAAATTTTGGCTACTGACCAGTTTCACTTTTTATTGTACCTTTGCACTGTTGAAATCGCACCCGTTCTACTGCTTTTAAAATTGGTGTTGAATCAATCGGATTAGATCTGAAAACCAGTTGGGAGAATCATTTTTCTTTCAACCGGCCGCACGCACGCTTGACAAATTTCACATAAACACAGTCCCGAATGTCTGCAACCGCTGCACCTGTTCAGGAAAGCACCAGCTACAAAAAAGTCCACAACATCCTCATTTCTCAACCCACGCCCCCTCAACGCGCCGCGTATGACGATCTGGAAAAAAAATTCGGTGTACACATCGATTTTGTTCCGTTCGTGACGGTCGAGGGTTTAACGGAAAAAGAATACCGCAAAAACCGGGTCTATCCCAACGACTACACGGCAATCGTGTTCCCCAGCAAAAATGCGGTGGACCACTTCTTTCGTTTATGCGGCGAACTGCGGATCAAGATGTCGGAGGATACCAAGTATTTCTGCGCCACGGAGGCCATTGCCAACTACCTGCAGAAATTCATCATGTTCCGCAAGCGGAAGGTGTTCAACGGCACCAAATCGATCCTGGAACTGAAATCCTACGTCACCCGCAACAAGGAGGAAAAATTCTTCCTGCCTTGCAGCGACCAGGGCAATCCGGAGGTCACGCGCTTTTTCAAGGAACTGAAAGTGCCGATCCAGGAAGCCATCATGTACCGGACGGTCAATAATGACATTCTGGATCTGAAGGACATCAAGTACGACATCATCGCCTTCTTCTCGGCGCTGGAGATCAAATCGATGTTCGACCAGTTCCCGGATTTCAAACAGGAAGACCGCCGTATTTGCGTCTTCGGCACGTCGGCGCAACGGGCCGTCACCGAACGCGGCATGACGGTACATATTCAGGCCGGTACGCCGGAAGCGCCGTCGATTGCGGTGGCGCTGGAGAATTATCTGAAGGTGTCGAACCGGGCTTAAATTAAGTTGCTTTTCTGGCTATAAGTGGCCCCGTCGTGCTTGGCACGGCGGGGCTATTTTGTTTAACTTATGACAGTATTAGCTTAATTTTTCTTCAACATAATTTTCGTGGAAGGCGTTGTGTGGGTAAATTGCGGCGCTGTATACCCTTTACAATCGCTTATTAATTTAGACCCATCCTGCCTGTTTACCGGAGGCGGCTTATTATATAAAATCCTCACCACATGAAATACATTTTTACGCTTCCTCTATTGCTGTCATTTTATCTGGGCGCCTACGCGCAATCCTATTCCGAATTCAGCTCTTTATCGGGGAGTCAACGTTATAATTTTAGTGCCACCCAGGCAAATGGAGGCCTGTTCTATTGTTTACGAAGAGTGGTGGATGACTCGGTGAGATATGTAACTTATAAACTCAATAACGAGGGACAGATAACGGATTCTGTTGCGCACTCGCCGGATGGAATTGACCGCTGGGGCTGGATTGCCGCGCAAGAGGGGCGGATTTTTTTTCACGGCATCCGCTGGGTAGGCAGTGCGTTCACCAATATCAGGCATACGGTGATTGAGTATGACCAGCAGTTGGAACCAGTGCGGGAAACCATAGGGGCCTCCCTGACGCCCAGTACGGGTTTCATAACTTATCAGTCAACTGGTTTCATTACGACGAACCAGATATCTGATTTTCATTTGTACAACGATACACTGTTGGCGGCCTATCAGTTCCTGATGGTGGACAGCCCGTTCGTGGTTCAAGGGCGGAGGAATTTTTTCTTGAAAACGGGGTTGGACGGCACCGTCTATGTCAAAAAAGAATTGCCGGTCAATGAAATGTACAATGTATTTTTTGCCAAGAGCAAAATGTACGTGCAGGGCAGCACGTATGTATCGCCGTTCGATCCGCGCGCGCTGAGCGAGTTCGACTCCAATGGCGACCTGATCCGGGGCATTGATTACGACACCTGGGGCTCGGGCGAATTTTTGGAAGGCTCACTGGGACTTTGGCACAAGGGGCGATTTTATCTTACCTACGTTGGGAAAAACGATAACCTGCCCGGTTGCCCCACCGACAATGCCGCCATCGATGTGCGGGATAGCAGTTGGGCGGTGCTGCACCGTTTCAAACTGCCAGACTGCGGTTACTATACATCGGGCAAGGTGCCGTTTGCTTTCGATGCCCAGGACAATGTCTACTATGCTGCGCTAGATGCGCAGACCTTTAAAAAAATTATCGTCTATAAATTCACCCCGGACTTTCAGGTCATCTGGAAAAAAGAACTGGATCTCACTAGTCTGGCTGGGGTTGGGTCTATTAACCCGGCAACGCTACTGACTACCGACGACGGCGGCGTGGTGGTCAACTGTGTAACCAATAGCGATTTACGCATCCTCAAAATCTCGGCCAGTGGCGATTTGGTATCGTCCACCAGTCTGCCACTGTCGAAAGCAGGCACGGGGCCGGTGGTATACCCCAATCCGACGGTTGGGCCGCTGCAGGTACTCCCCGACTTTTCGGCGGCCAGGGTAGCGCAGGTCACCAGCATAGATGGTCGGCCGATGGGTGTATTCGACCTTTCGACGCAGCAGATAGACCTGTCGGCTTATCCCTCGGGGCTGTATGCTGTATCGCTCTGGGACGCGGGATTACGGCGTCTGCTGGGGAGGGAGGTGGTGGTGAAGCAGTAGCTCGCGCCGCCAGGTTGTAAATGCCTTCCATTTTCTCATTCGCTTTTCTACCTTTGGCCATTCGATTGTCCCCCGATTTGTTCTGACACTCATGCCAACGGACAACAACCAAACGGGCGCGCCTCCGGGCGATCTGCCTGATTACGTGTATAAAAGCATTGCCCAGCAAATCCGGGACGGCATGTGCGTGCTGTTCCTCGGACCCGGTGCGCTCAGTGCCCGGCAGGGCGATCAGTGGCGGCCCCTCAGCGAACTCTGCGCCAATCAACTGGCGAAGGAATACGGTTTTGAACTGGGCCCCGCCGAAGCCAATTCCCTGGTGCACGTGACCAGTATGCTGCGCAACCGCAACCGCGATAACCTGGCCGATACCATGATCATGGGTAAGGTGCAGAAGTTCTACGAAGACGCCGAACGGACGGCGCAGCTCCACCCGGCCCTGGAACAACTGGCCGACCTGCCCTTCAAGATCGTCATCAACACCACGCCCGACGATTTTTTCGTTCGGTACTACGCCAATGCGCTCAGCCCCTACCGCTTCGAGTTTTACCATTTCCGCCAGCCGGAACGCGATCCGCTGTTCGACTTCAAAGACGACCCGCCGCCGCTGATCTACAACCTGTTCGGGTATTATAAAAAAGACCCGTCCTCGCTGGTACTGACCAATAAGGACCAGCTCACCTACGTCAACAAGATCACCGGCGCGCAGCACGAACGCCTGCCGGAAAGTCTGCTGGCCGCCTTCAACGTGCCGCGTTTCTACCTGTTTCTGGGTTTCGATTACGAGGACTGGACGCTGAAAATCCTGCTCGATGAGCTGTTCAAGAACGCCCGCAGCAACATCAAACCCTTCGCCTATCCTTTACGCGGAGCGGTGGCGACCAACTCGCTGGACCGCATTTTTTTCCAGGGCGAGTTCAGTATGGAGTTTCCCAGCGTGGATATGGAAACCTTCGTGGCCAATTTAAAAAAACAACTGGACGGCCCTACGGCAGCGCCCACCGATGCCGCCGCCATACTGGCCGACGTGCTCATTCTCCATAACGGCGCGCAGGACGAAACGAGCAGCCAGGCCTTGCTGCGTTATTTAAAACCCCTCAAACTGCGTTGCTGGACCCTGGCCGACGCCGTAGGACAAGGCGATATCACCGCCTGGCTGCGCGAAAAACTGGATAGCTGCCAGATCGTGCTGCCCCTGATCAGCGCTGACTTTTTTGACGCTGCCAACCCGGCCCTGCCGCTGCTGGACGAAATTGTCGCCCGCAACAATCCACGTGGCCGCTACCTGGTCATGCCCGTTCTGCTCCGCTTTCTGGGGCTGGAAGGCACGCCGCTGGGCGCCCTGAAAACGACCCGGCCGCTGAAAGGCCAGCCGGTTTATGGCAATGGTCTGGAAGAGAAAATGCTGGCCGACATTGCCGATACCTTGAAAAAATACATCGAAACGCCCGCCGGATGATCACGCCCGCTGCTGCCAACCTACCGCGTCGTTACCCGGGCCTCAAGCCCTTCGACCGCAATCAGAGCGCTGTGTTCCACGGCCGCCGGGAAGACGTGCAGCGTCTGACCAACCTGATCGTGCGCGAGCGCCTGGTGGTACTGTTCGCCAAATCGGGCATCGGCAAAACCTCCATGCTGCAAGCCGGTGTGGCGCCCCTGCTGGAAGGCCAGGACTTCCTGCCCATCTTCCTGCGGGCCGATAAAACCGATGCGCCGCTCTCCACCACCCTCGGCGAAGTGCTGAGCAAAAGTCCGCAGGTCGGCCATGTCGATGCTACCGGACTACGCCCCGGACTGCGACAGACCCTGTGGGAGCAGATGAAACGGCTGGAATTCGACCTCGACGGACTGCCGGCCACCCCGGTACTGGTCTTCGATCAGTTTGAGGAAGTCTTTACCCTGGGCCACGACGAAGCCAGCCGGAGCCAGTTTCTGCTGGAACTGGCAGATCTGGCCAATGAAGCCGTGCCGGAAGCAGTGCGGGCCGATTTATTAGCCGGCCTACAGGACGCCACCCCGCTCAGTACCGAACTCATGCACTGGTGGGAACGGCAGCCGGAACTGCGGGTGGTCATTTCCATCCGCTCCGACTTTTTGCACCTGCTCGACGATATTAGCCCGCTCATTCCGGGCATTCTGCGCAACCGCTACCAGCTGCAGCCACTCAACCGGCAGCAGGCCCAGACCGCGATCGAGGACCCGGCTAAAGCCGCCGGGGCCTTTGCCAGTCCGCCTTTCGCGTATCGCCCGGATGCTATTAAGGGCATTCTCGACTTCCTTGCCGGACGCGCCAGTACGGACGGCGTGCAGGAGGTGAGCGGACTGCCGGCGCTCAAAAAACAGGACGAAATTGAATCGTTCAACCTGCAGATCCTTTGTCAGAATGTTGAGGGTAATATTATCAGCCAGCAGCAGCCGGCTGGTTTTGAAGTCATACCAGACTTCTATGGCGGGCATGAAGGGCTGGAAGAGGAAATCCGCGATTTTTATCAGAAACAGCTCCAGCAGCTACCCGAAATATACGTCCGCAAGACCGGGCAGGCAGTGGACAATGCGGCTCAATTTGTGGGCAAAGCCCAGTGCCTGATCGAGGAAGACCTGGTGACGCCCATTGGCCGGCGTTGCAGCATGGTAGACGATTTTTTGACCAATAAGTGGCAGGTCAGCCATGATTTTCTGGATACCCTGGTCGATAGCCGGCTGTTGCGCAAGGAGCTGCGGCTGGATGATTTTTATTACGAGATCAGCCACGACACTCTGCTGCCGGCCGTCATCGAATCGCGGGATGCGCGCCGGAAACGGGAACATGCCGACGATGAAAAAGCCAAACTCCAGGCGGAATTAGCCGAAGAAGCGGCCCGCCGCGAACGGATGGAAGGCGAGCTACGGACGGCCAGAATGAACCGTAAACTGGCGCGGCAGGTAGCCATTACTTCGTTCATTGCCCTGCTTATTACGCTGGTATTCGGCATCCTTGTGGCCCGCAACTACGCGTCTTCCGTACGCAACGAACTGGCCCAGGCCGAGGAAAATGTGTACAATGAGCAGTATGCGGCTGGTTTGAACGGCTACCAAAACCTGACGGGCGAGTTTTTCAAATGCTGGCTGCTCGAGCATACGCGGCCGCATAAAAGCGTGGAAAGCGGCCAGGCGGATGCGCTGCGTTTTCAGCATCTGTACGGCGTGATCACCCAGGATTTTATCGCCCAGGGTGATTCGCTTTATTTTCAGGAAAATGAGGATTTCGCCGGCGCGCTGGCCTATTACCGCGATGCGCAGGACTCGCTGCAACTGTATAAATCGATCAACTATCCTTTCCAGGGCGGTCAGCGGAAAAACGGCAGCACCTGGCGGGTGAACCCCCTGCGGATCAAAGACCAGGAAACCAGCCTCACCCAGCGTACGGAAAGCGCGCTGAAAACCCTGATCGTGCAGTTCGATATCCGCCAGCGCGACGTGGAAACCTTCATCGAAGCCCGGGCCTGGAACCAGGCGCTGCGTAGCCTGCTGGCCATGCAACATCTGCTGCCCACCCGCCCGGCCGACCTGGATCGCCTGCAAAAAAGTCTGCACCTGGATGACCGCCCGGACAAATATGTGCAGGAGGAAATAGCGCGCTGCTACCAGATGCTGGGACGCTAACACCCGGCAGAGGAGCCCAACCTCCTTCAATAAATAACACCATTTGTGCCGAAGAATGACAGTTTTGCCATATTCAAAACATTATGCGGCGCGGCGAACCTATTTTTGTTTTGAAATCAAATTTTATTTATTCTTTTGCAAGGCAAACACCGTTTGTAAAAACCGGCTGTTTTAAGTAGTTTTATCCGCAAATAACTTTCGACCCGTATGAAGCAAATTTACAAAATTTTGATTTTCAGTAGCTTGTGGATGGTGATCTGTAGTGTCACCGCCCAGGCCCAAATAACCTTACGGGGCAAAGTCCTGGACGATGCCACCGGGGAAACGCTCATCGGGGCCACCGTGGCGCTGATCGGGGGCGGGTCCGGTGGCGCCATTACCAATTACGATGGCGAGTTCAACGTGAAAGCGGATAGTTTACCCGCTAAAGTCCGCATATCCTACACCGGTTATGCCGACCAGGAAGTAGATTTTGCAACTGCCGGAAACCGGGTAACCGTTCGCCTGAGTACCGGTAATATTATTATCGAAGAAGCCGTCGTACGCGGCCAGCGGTTGGATGATAAGCAGAAAGCGGGGCCCCTGACCGTAGAAAATCTCGACGCTATTGCCATTCGGGAAACGGCGGCCGTCAGCTTTTATAACGGCCTCGGAAACCTCAAAGGCGTAGACCTGACGACGGCCAGTCTGGGTTTCACCATCATCAACACCCGCGGTTTCAACTCCACCAGTCCGGTCCGCTCCCTGCAGATCATCGACGGCGTGGACAACCAGGCGCCCGGGCTCAACTTTTCGCTGGGTAATTTCCTGGGCGCTTCCGATCTGGACGTACAGAAAGTGGACATCATCGTCGGCGCCAGTTCCGCGTTCTACGGCCCCAATGCCTTCAACGGGGTGATCAGCATGCGCACCAAAAACCCCTTTATTGCCAAGGGTTTGAGCGTTTCGCTGAAAAGCGGCGAGCGCGAACTGCTCGAGGGCGCCTTCCGCTGGGCCGACGCTTTCAAGAACAAAAAAGGCCAGGATTTCATGGCGATCAAACTCAACTTATTCGCCCTGCGCGCCAATGACTGGGAAGCCGATAACTACGACGCCGTCAGCGGAACCAGCACCGGCAACATTTTTCAGCCGAACGACAATCCGGGACGCCGCGACGGGGTGAACATTTACGGCGATGAAACGGCCTATGACTTCAGCACCGACTTGTACTCCTCCAATGCCGGCCTGAATTTCTTCCACCGCACCGGCTATAAAGAAAAAGATCTGGTCGATTATAACACCCGGAATTTGAAATCCGGCATCGCCATGCACTTCCGGACCAAACCCAGCCAGGAATTTAACTCCCCGGAATTCATTATCGCCTCCAGTTTCGGGACCGGCACCACGGTGTATCAGGGCGACAACCGTTTTAGCCTGCGTAATATTTTATTTTTCCAGGAGCGCCTCGAATTTGCGAAAGCCGATAAATACTTCATTCGCGCTTACGCCACTTTTGAAGACGCCGGCAACTCTTATGACCCCTATTTCACGGCCTTGAAGTTACAGGCAGCCTCTAAAACGGACGATCAGTGGCGGAATGACTACCGTCGATACTGGGTACA
Organism: Saprospirales bacterium; assembly: GCA_031425035.1. Lineage (GTDB taxonomy): Bacteria > Bacteroidota > Bacteroidia > Chitinophagales > Saprospiraceae > M3007. Next base: position 27,221 of record JANPIN010000070.1, read on the forward strand.
AAACAGCCTCGGTGGCGTATTTAATAAACTAAAAGGGCTGGGTTACGGTCCGCCGGATGATAATAACGCCCTTATTGCCTGGCAACAGGCGAATCAGGATACCCTCCTGGCTTTCCACAATGCGGCGGAAGCCTACGCTAATCAGGCCAATCCGGTGGTGAATTCTTCCCGGGACTTTTACGAACCCGGTACGGCCCGTTTCGATTCCCTGTTCAATTCGCTGGTGTCCAGAAAATCCAATGCCCGCGAAGGTGGCACCAGTTTTTACGATAAATCGGCGTTGTACCACCTGCATGGCGAATACCATTTTACGACAAGCTACCTGGACGACTTAGTGACGGGCGCGAACTACCGCCTTTACCGGCCGGTATCCGACGGGACGATTTTTCAAGACACGAACGACATCAGAATTACCAACCAGGAATGGGGCGCTTACGTGGGCGCGGAGAAGAAATTCGGCGATTTCAAACTGAATGCGACGGTGCGGGTGGACAAGAACGAGAACTTTGATTACGTTTCCACGCCCGCCCTGTCCGTTGTGTACAACCCCTCGCAGAACAACTTTTTCCGTCTCTCTTTCTCCTCGGCTGTGCGTAATCCAACCCTGACCGATCAGTATTTGAACCTCAATGTCGGCCGCGCAACCCTGATCGGCAACCTGAATGGTTTCGATAGCCTGATCACGATTGAAAGTTTCACCGCTTATCGCCAGAACCTGAACAAAAACCTGTTGAAATACATCAACCTTGACCCCATTCAGCCGGAGAAAGTAAAAACGTTTGAGTTGGGTTACCGCACTACCCTGTTCAACCGCGTTTATACCGATATCAGTTACTACTACAGCATTTACAATGATTTCATTGGTTACAACATTGGCCTGACCACGCCTTTCAATGACATTGGTTTGCCCGAATTTAATCAACTGCGGGTGTGGCGGATTGCTTCCAATGCGAAACAACAAGTAACAACCCAGGGCGCTTCCATCGGCTTGAATTACTTCTTCCGGCAGTTCTTTATGTTGAGCGGCAATTATTCTTGGAACAAACTGATCACCAAGGACGAGGATCCGATCATTCCGGCTTTCAACACACCGGAGCATAAGTATAATGTGGGACTTTCCGGCCGTGATATGCGACTGAAGTTCCTCAAAGGCAACAACAAATGGGGCTTCAACATTAACTACAAATGGGTGCAGGGCTTCATTTTTGAAGGTTCCCCGCAATTTACCGGTAATATTCCGACCTACGACCAGGTTGACGCGCAGGTCAACTGCGTATTTACTAAAATACACACTACCTTTAAACTGGGCGCTTCCAACTTACTTAACAACAAACAGTTTCAGACTTACGGCGGACCCCGCATCGGACGGATGGCTTACCTATCCATCCTGTATGATTTCGTGAAAAGGTAGTCGAGCTAAAGAAATTAACCACAATAGTCTTCCTTTGCAAACCTGTTTTAACTTTAAACATTCATGAACATGAAAAAATTAACCTTACTCCTTCTTTTTGTGGCCGCATTCGCCGTAAATATGGTGAACGCGCAGGTACGATACCTCAATCAGGTATTTACCGGATACACCAAAACGACGGCCATTTATGGTACAAACTTCACGGCGCTTACCCTGCCCGTAACCGGTCATACCATGCGTCAGCCTTTGGTGATGGACGTGTATCAGCCCACGGGCGACGTGGAAACCGAGCGGCCACTGGCTATTTACCTGCACACGGGCAACTTCCTGCCTTACCCACAGAACGGTTCCTGCGGCGGTACCCGTACGGACTCCGCTACGGTGGAAATGGCGATCCGGCTGGCTAAAATGGGTTATGTAGTTGCTGTGGCTGATTATCGCCTGGGCTGGAACCCACTGGCTTCGGGCGCTACCGGCGAATTGACCCGCCGCGCGACCCTTATCAATGCGGCTTACCGCGCAGTACAGGACGTTCGTACCTGCATCCGTTATTTCAAACGCAACGTAGCCGAAGCCGGCAACCAGTGGAAAGTCGATACTTCCCGCATTGCGGTGATCGGCCAGGGTTCGGGCGGTTATATTTCACTGACGGCCAACTCCCTGGACGCTTACAGCGAAATCATCCAAACGTCTATCCCGCATAAATTTGAACTGCCAACCGGCCCAAATACCTTCGTACCGATGGTGTTGCCGCAGTACAATGGCGATATTTATGGCACATCCCCCACGCTGGGACTGAGTGATGCGACCTTCAACCAGTTGAGCGGCGGCGCTTACCCGATTGGCGATACCATCTTTGTGCCGAACCACCCTGGTTATTCCTCCGACTTCCAACTGGCCGTTAACCTCGGCGGCGCTATTGGCGACAGCCTGTGGATTGAAGCCGGCGACAGCCCGGTCATCTCTTTCCACGTACCAACAGACCCTTATGCGCCCTGCGGTACCGATCTGCTGATCGTGCCGACTACGCAGGAAAACGTGGTGGAAGTAACGGGTAGCTGCGGTGTTTCTACCATCGTTAACCGCTTGGGCAATAACGATATTTTTAAAGGCATTCCAGCCAGCGTGGATCCTTTTGGCGCTATCGGCGACGGCCGCAACGGCGGTTTGGAAGGCTTCTATCCAATTCCACAGGCCGACCCGACCAATTCTTCGCCATGGGAATGGTTCGGTGCGCCAACCAGCCCGGCCGGTGGAAGTTGCAACATAAATTCCGCGCAAGCGAGACTGTACATCGACACGATCATTGGCTACTTCGCACCACGTGCCTGCCTGGCCCTGAACCTGCCTTGCGGATTTGTCGGTACCAAGGAAATCACGCCGCTGCAAGTGGGTCTGGAAGTAGCGCCGGTACCGGCTGGCGAAGAACTGTTCTTCACGGCTGAGCAGCCAATTCGCGCCATCAACCTGTTCGATCTGAACGGTCGCCTGGTCCAGAACATCACGAACATCGATGCCAACCAGTTCACGATGCAACGTAAAGGCCTGCAAAACGGCTTATATATTGCGGAAGTGAAATTTGATCAGGGCTTCGTGAAACGGAAAGTCGTGTTCGCCAACCGCTAGTTGATTAAAGAATAAAAAAGAAGCGGCTGCTCCGATGATCGGGGCAGCCGCTTCTTTTTTTGCCGGTACATTTAAAAATCCGTTCCCAGCGCCAAATGGAACAAGGGTTTCTGAATCACCCGGGTTTCAATTCCCCAGGCATAGTCCGCCCGCAAATACAGGCCAAAAATCAGGGCCCGGGCGCCGATGCCGTAACCGGCCACCAGCGGATCGCGGAAATAATTGACCTTGATCGTGACGGTCGGCGGGTTATACAGATAAACCGTATTGATCGGGTTATCACCCTGATAGGGGCTTATTCCCTGCCAGGCCGTACCTACATCGAAGAAGCCGATCAACTGGAAGTTTCGCCAGAAATTTCCGAGCACCGGTTTATTGGAAAAATATTTAAAAATGGGCACCCGCAGTTCCGCATTCATCAAAGCGAAAGAACTGCCATTCCGGATGTTCTGCTTGAAACCCCGCAAATTGGACGCCAGGGTCTGGTAGGCGTAGTCATCGCCGCTGGGCAGGGAAATACCGGTTTCAAATTTGGGGAAAATCCAGTTATCCACCCCGCCGAGCACGTAAAGCATTTTTTCAGAACCGAAGGACGTTGCTCCCGCCAGCCGAACGGCCAGTTGCGAACGCCGGTCGAGCATCTGGTAGTGCCGGGCATCCAGGCCGATGACGGTCATGAAGCCCGAATTGAACTTCAGGCTCACGTTCGGCTCGGTGTTCAAATCGAATCTTTTTACGGCTTCAGTATAGATTTTGGCCCGCGTCCCAGTCTTTAAATTAAGGTCCACATTCACCGTATTATCGAAAATGGCCGCCAGGCGCAGGGAAGCACGCTGTTCGGCAATATCGGAGCGCTCTAAAGTCGGCAGATCGGAACTCAACGCAATGGTTTTATCCTGCCGTAAACCCGCCGTAGCCCGTAAACTGGTGAACACATCGAGCGGATAACGCACTTCGTACTGCGCCAAAATGGTGTTGGTGCGTTCCGAAAATTCCGGTGGCAATACCGGGGAATAGGGCTGTTCACGCGGCACATTGTTCACCTGGGTCCGCCGATAGAGCAATATACGCCGGTCCAGCCGCCGTTTTTTATTGTCGAACCACAAGTAGTACTCTGTACCATTGAACGTGGTGGGCAGGCGGAAACCGGCTTCGATCACGTAATCTTCCAGCAGGTCTTTAAAATTGGCTTTGATCAGCACCCCCGGCGGCGGCGTCTGCAGGCGATCCTCCGGGCCGTCATAGCGTTGCAGCCCCTCGAAAAGCTGGTTGTTATCCATCGTCGTGGAAATGTAGTCGGTCCGGAAATGCAGGCGGTAGGGAATGATCTGGGCCTGATTAAAGCGGATCACGCTGCCGTTTTTGCCAAATTCCACACTCGGGCGGTTAGTGGCCTTCGGGCGGCGCGGCGCTATCTGCATCGTATCGGCATCCATGTGAATGATGGTCACCGAGTTATCATCTACGGGCGCGGGACGCGGCACTTCCGGCTGTTCTTTCTTATCGGGCGCCGGGGTCATCAGGTGGTCCGGCACATGAAAATACCAGCCTGGCTGGATCGCCCGTACCGTATCAATAATATCCGTGTAGGCCCCCCGGTCATCGCTGCGCACCGGCGGCGGAACATTGCCGGTACCCGGTTTTTGTACTTCCTCAATCACGGGCTGTTCCGGTACGGGCAAGCCGGCATTCCGCAGCATGAGTTCGCGATAACGCGTAATACGGGCGGGGGCGACGGCTTCCGGCGCTGTTGTTTGGGTAAAAAAGAGGGTTTTCCCGTTTCGGGGGACTATTTCGACGAGTTTGCCGGTACGCATGGACAATGTTTGCGCCTCTATATTGCGGTCATAATTGGTCTGGTTCCAGACCACAGGTCGTTTTTTGAACACCGCAAAACTCCGCACGCTGTCCAGTTGGGTAGAGTCAATATGTTTGGCCACCGTATCGGCCAGTGCCAGCAGGGTTTGCGTCAGGGCCTGTTGCTGCGTCCATTCGCCACTCCGACTCCCATCCAGGGAACGCAGCACTATATCATCTTTGAGGTAGAAATTGGTCTGGTAATAAGCCGTGTATTCCTCCAGTTTACCCGCCTGCCGGTTCGTCATACCAGTTTGGTCGCTCAGGTAGGCGAAGTGGGTACTATCCAGGCCGATGGGATTGCGTTCGTCCGCATAGGGCGTACTGGTAATCCGCTGCAGTTGCGCACTGCGGGCATCCAGATCGAACAGGAAAATATCGAAATGACCCAGCGGCAGAATAGTGTCCAGGCGCTGCACCGACAAGGTATCGGCCAGGCGATTAGAGGAAAAAATAACCTGTTTATGGCCGTCGAGGGTGATGACGGAGGCATCCAGATCGTCCCAGAAATCCTGGGTGAGCCGTTCGCTTTGCCGGTTATTGGTCCGGTAAATGAACAGGTCGGTATAGCCTTTTACCGAAGCCGACAGCAGAATATCAAACGGATTGACGTGATCCATGCTGTACACACGCTGGTACTCCGGCGGGAAAGGATTACGTTCTACTTTTTTGGTCGTCAGGTCGTAATTGGCCAGGTGCAATACGTCGCGTTTTTCGTAAAGTACGGTCAGGCGCTGGTTATCCGGATTCCAGGCGAGAAGGGGATAGTTATAATCGGTGGCCTGCAGGGCATTGCGGGAGCCGCCGCGCAGGACGCGGGTACGTTTACCGGTTTCGAGATCCTGCACGTACACCCGCCATTTGCCAATATCGTTGCTGACATAAGCGATCCGGCGACCATCCGGGCTCACCTTCACCTGGCTGAGCGGGAGTTTCTTTTTGTTTTTTACCGAAATCTGCGCTTCGGCGGCCGGACTGTGCATGAAGCGCGCTTCTTCGAAATAACGCTGATTGAAATAGTCCAGCATCGCCTCCGTCGTCCGGCGATAACCGCTGCCGAGCACGTACAAAAAGCCGGCGTCCACGCTGCGGTTAATGCGGGTCAGGTAGAGCAGGTTGCTGACCGTACTACGGCCGAAATGCATGCCAATATAGTGCCACAGGGCATGTCCCGCCAGGCGGGGTTCATAGCGGGCGAGTTTGTCGAAATTGGCATATTTGCCCGTCAGCAGCAGGTCGCGGAGCTGGTTATCGAGTTCGGGGCTCCACTCTTCACCGGCATAAGCGGTGAGGCCGCTGGTATACCAGCCGGGCAGATTGAGCAGCACGGCATTTTGCACAATTTCCTGCAAATTGGAACCAAAAAGCATGGAATTCAACAGCACAGCGGCCATGCCTTCGCGGATCTGGACCCGTAAATGCTGGTGGTTGCCGTCAAAAAACACGAAGATCTTGCTGCCGACCACCTTGGTTTCCCCTGCCTTGAGCTGGAAAACTTCATCCTCGCCGATATTACTCTGCTTCACGTCGGTGAGGTCGCTGAACACGATCATTTCGATCTTTTCGGTCATCTGGTGCTCCAGCAACTGCTGAATTTCCGGAAAATCCAGCTCGGCGGCCTGCACGGCTGACTGGGCAATATTGCGGGCGTCGCCATACCAGTAAGTCACGAAATTGGGGGATTCATACAGCAGCCAGTCGTCGAATTGCCGGTGATACTGCACCCGGTTTTTGCCAAAGGAAGTCTGGGAAGTAGTTTGTGCCGAAGCGGCAAAAGGCACGCAGTAAAAAGCGGCCAGCAGCAGGGGGAAAATCCATGCCGGATGGCCGTAAGTTTGTGATGGAGTTGTTTGGCGCATATTACCGCATATTTTAGGTAAAAATAGGGCATTGTCCTTGAAAGACAATGCCCATGGAAGCAAAACGCAGCTTTACGGGAAAAGATTATCTATCCGTAATTTTGCGCCATGAACACATTTCAGCAAAAATTAGAAGCCTTCGGTCGTTTGCTCACCATCATGGATGAACTGCGCGAACAATGCCCCTGGGACCGCAAGCAAACCATGCTCACGCTGCGCAATCTCACCATCGAAGAGACCTACGAACTGGCCGACTCCATCCTGTCCGAAGACCTGCCCGGCGTTAAGGAGGAAATTGGCGACGTGATGCTGCACCTGGTTTTTTACGCCAAAATCGCCTCCGAACAGGGCGTTTTCGATGTGGCCGACGCCCTGCACGCTACCTGCGACAAACTCGTGCACCGCCACCCCCATATATACGGCGATGTGACGGTTAAGGATGAGGAAGAAGTGAAACAAAACTGGGAAAAGCTCAAATTGAAAGAAGGCAAGAAATCACTGCTGTCGGGCGTGCCCATCAGTCTGCCGGCCATGGTAAAAGCTTACCGGATGCAGGAAAAGACCAAACAGGTCGGTTTCGAGTGGGAAAATGCCGGTCAGGTCTGGGCCAAGGTGGAAGAAGAAATTGGCGAACTGCGGGAAAATATTGAAAACCAGGCGCCCCAGGCCGACATCGAAGAGGAGTTCGGCGACGTGCTGTTTTCCCTGGTCAATTACGCCCGCTTCATCGGCGTGGATCCGGAAACGGCGCTCGAACGGGTGAACCGCAAGTTCAAAAGCCGTTTCGAGTATATTGAAGCCCAGGCGCCGAAACCGCTACAGGACATGACGCTGGCGGAAATGGATGTGTTGTGGAATGAAGCGAAAGCGAAAGGGAGGGGGCAGGAGGCAGGGGGCAGGTGACAGGAGGCAGGGGCAAATATGGATTAGAAATATTTGAATGGCCCCATCCGTGAGTCCTTGTCATGCAGAGCCGTAGGCGTGGCATCCGAGGGCGAAGCCCGCAAACTTTTTTATTCTCCCGATGTAGTGGCAGGTACTTCATGAAAACGATCATTCCTCTTTTTCTTGCCTGCCTGTCCCTGGTACTCCCGACCGGCGCAGCGCAAACGCCGCTCCTGCCGGAAATGCTCGCCATCTCCGCCGGCACTTTCCAAATGGGCTCCCGCGCCGGCGACGCGGACGAAAAGCCGCTGCATACTGCAACACTCAGCGGCTTTTACCTGGCGAAAACGGAAACGACCTTTGCCCAATTTCAAGCCTTTATCACCGCTACTGCCTACCGCACCGATGCCGAGCGCGGCGACGGTAGTTTTATCTGGGACAGCCTCGGCTGGCATAATCAGGAAAATGTAAACTGGCGGCACGATGAGCGCGGGCAGCTACGCAGCGGCGGAGATTTTGGCCGCTACCCCGTGCTGCACGTCAGCTGGAACGATGCGGCCCACTATTGCAACTGGCTGAGCAGACAGAGCGATTTAGTGCAAGCCTATGATTTTCAAAGCGACAGCGTTTTAATTATATCTGCCGCGACTGGTTACCGGCTGCCCACCGAAGCCGAGTGGGAGTATGCCGCAGCGGAAGGTAAACGCGAAAAAGCACCGCCCTTCGCCGGGCCCGGCAGCCTGCGTGGACTGGGCTGGTATTCCGGTAATGCCAGGCATCGGGTGCATCCGACCGCTTCTTTAAGGGCTAATGCCCTCGGTTTGTACGACCTCAGCGGTAATGTCTGGGAATGGTGCCAGGACTGGTATGACCCCCGTTATTATGCAAAGAGCAGTGGCGCGATCGATCCCGCCGGTCCGCCAAATGGCCAGGAACGCGTGCTGCGCGGAGGCTCCTGGAACAACAACCCGGCCCATTGCCGCATTGCCAACCGCAGCAGCCGCTATGGGGATTTCCGGGACGGGAGTGTGGGCTTTCGGGTAGCGCGGCGGTAGAGGGGGCAGGACGTTTTAATGAACGCTTTCAAAGACATACTGAGCAAAATACCGATACTTTTGAATGTGTCGTTATCCTGTCCAATTATCCAGGCTCAAAACGGCAGTTTTACTGCTTCCTCCAGGTTAAACCAATAATTAAACTGCTTCCAACCATGTGGATAACGTGTTACGATTATGTAAACGCCGAACGTTGGTTTTTTGCGCCCCTCCTGATCGGTTTGCCCATTTGTGTGGCCTGGGTAACCGTGCTGATCAGCAACCTCAGAAATAAAAGTGAACAGGGTTGCGGCCTGACTTTAATGATTTTGTGCTCGGCATTTTCGCTGTTTTGGGTCATTGCCGTTGGGTACGACCTGATTTCCACCCATTTGAAATACCGGTCCATACTGGCGGATCACCGCTACCGGGAAGTGGAAGGCCCCGTGGAGCATTTCGGCCAATATTACGACCGGCGCTATAATGTCGACCGCGATACTTTTCACGTGCGTCAAATGGGCTTTATGTTGAAAGACAAATACCTAAAGCCGGTGCCGGCCACCATAGATTCCAGCGGGCAGCCCTTGGCGGACGGACGCTGGGTGAAAGTGTGGTACGCGCTCCATGATCAACCGGATGAAAGCGACCACAGCGCGGAGGCCAACACGTTGCGGCGGCTGGCAGAAAGACCCGGCTATAAGCCCGTTATTCTGAGGATTCTGGTGCGGGATGGGCAATAGGGGAGTTTTGTAAAACGGATCGAAGACTTATTTGGCGTAAAGATCATGATCCCGTGGTAGCTATGAATAGCGGTGCCGGTTTAATGCACCCATACGTCAGTTGATTGATCAGGCGAAACCCGGCGATATTTACTTTTTTGATAACATCAAAATGAAATGCCCGGGCGACGGGGAGTACGTAAATCAATCGCTGGTTTTTCATATAAAATGAGTGGGCAAAATAATATGCGGAACAACTCCCCTTTTACCTCTTATTTTGAAATATTACCCGGCAAAAACTTTTTCTCCCAAAAACATTTCCCGTACTTTTGCCCCGCTAAAATCGGATGGATAGGTCAGATATGCCGTTTGACCCACTGAAATCCGGATTTGGTGACATTTCTTCACTTTTTCACTATGCTCACAAAATGGCAATCTATTACAACAAGGAGAAAGTAGCCGAAATCATCACCCAGTACGGTGGTGACGCCAGCAACTCCGGCAACACCGAAGTGCAAGTCGCTCTGCTCACTTACCGCATCGAAAGCCTGTCGGCTCACCTGCGGATCAACAAAAAGGATCACTCGACGCGCCGCGCCCTCCTCACGATGGTTGGCCAGCGCAAGAGCCTGCTGAGCTACTACGCTAAAAAAGACATTTACAAGTACCGCTCGCTGATCGAGCGACTCGGTCTGCGTAAATAAGAATTGCGTCCGGTGGTTGGGTTTCCGGCCACCGGATTTTTTTTACCTTTTTTTCACCCGCTTCGACTTCCGCCTTTCGCCGGCAACCATTCCCGGAAAAAGGAAAGATCATCAAAAACGGGGACCAACTCTCCCCCACACAAAGACACCGATTTTAACTATGAACTATGAACTATAAACTATGAACTATAAACTGGTAGGATGGAACATCTGAATGTTCCCTTTTTATAGTTCATAGTTCATATATCATAGTTTATCGGTCCGAGTTCATAGTTCATAGTTGGCGCAGCCCTCGGCCTCTTTGTGTGTTTTTAACGGTTTTTGATTCGCTTTCCAGGTTTTTTCGGGATTTTGCTTTCGGCCGGCAGGATGGTCGCAGCATACCTCCTTTTAACTATGGGCAAACAAGTCCCGTTACGCACCGCTTTCAACCTGCCGGATGGACGCGAAATCGTGCTCGAAACCGGCAAGCTCGCCACCCAGGCCGATGGTTCGGTCATGGTCCGCATGGGTGACACCATGCTGCTCTGTACGGTGGTCAGCATGAAGAAGGCCAAAGAAAATCAGCCTTTCTTCCCCCTTTCCGTCGATTATCAGGAAAAATTCGCTTCGGTCGGCCGCATTCCCGGCAACTTCTTCCGCCGCGAATCCCGCCTGTCCGACTACGAAATCCTCATTAGCCGCCTGGTGGACCGCGCCCTGCGCCCCCTCTTCCCCGATGGCTACATGAACGAAACGCAGGTCATCATCAACCTGATCTCGGCCGATAAGGACATTATGCCCGATGCACTGGCCGGTCTGGCCTGCTCGGCCGCTTTTGCCGTCAGCGACATTCCATTGGAAAGCCTGTTCTCCGAAGTGCGCGTAGCGCGTATCAACGGCGAATTCGTGGTCAATCCGGGCCGCAAAGCCCTGCTGAATGCCGATATGGACTTCATCGTCGCCGCCACTAAGCATGACATCACCATGGTGGAAGGCGAAGCCAACGAATGCCAGGAAGAGGAACTGATCGAGGCCATGCGCATCGGTCACGAAGCTATTAAAGACCAGATCGCGGCCCAGGAACGCCTGGCGGAAATGGTCGGCGACAGCGCCCTCATCAAGCGTATTCTGCCGGAAGTACCGCAGAATGAAGCCCTGAAGCTGCGCATCGAGTCCCTCATTATGGCCGACGTATCGGCTATGGCCCGTTCCGCGGCGAACAAGGAAGACCGTAAAGCACGCATCGACGAGATCAAGACGGCCGCCATGGCCCAACTGGCCGTTGAATTCGGCGAAGAGGAAATGAAGGAAAACGCCCAGTTGGCTGAGAAGTATTTCGATAAGATTCGCAAACACACTATCCGCGACGCGGTGCTCACCGACAGCGTGCGCCTCGACGGTCGTAAAACAGATGAAGTGCGCCCGATCTGGTGCGAGGTGGACTACCTGCCCACGACCCACGGTTCGGCCATTTTCAACCGCGGCGAAACGCAGGCCCTGACTTCGCTCACGCTGGGTACCAAACAGGACCAGGCGCTGATCGACATCGCCCTGGACCCGCACGATGACAATTTCATTCTGCACTACAACTTCCCGCCGTACAGCACGGGCGAAGTAAAACCGATGCGCGGTCCCGGCCGTCGCGAGGTCGGCCACGCCAACCTGGCGGGTCGTTCCATCCGTAAGGTGATGCCGAAAGATTTCCCCTACACGGTGCGTATTGTGTCGGATATTCTGGAATCCAACGGTTCGTCTTCGATGGCGACCGTCTGCGCCGCTACCCTGGCACTGATGGATGGCGGCGTGAATATTACGTCCCCCGTAGCCGGTATTGCCATGGGCGCGATTGCCGATGACAAAGGCCGCATTGCTATTCTCTCCGACATCCTCGGCGACGAAGATGCTTTGGGCGATATGGACTTCAAAGTGACCGGCACGGCCAATGGCATTTGCGGCACCCAGATGGACATCAAGATCAACGGTATGCCGTATGAAATGCTGACCAAAGCCCTGCTGCAAGCCAAGGCCGGCCGTCTGCATATCCTGGGCAAAATGGCGGAAGCGATCACGACTGCCCGCGAAGACCTCAAACCACACGCCCCACGGGTGGTGGAATTCCGGATTGCCCGCGACTTTATTGGCGCGGTGATCGGACCAGGCGGTAAGGTTATTCAGGAAATGCAGCGCAACACCGGCACCACGATCTCCATCACGGAGGACGAACAAGGCGGTATTGTGGCGATTTTCAGCCCGGACAAAAAGGCCATCGACGCAGCTTACACCCAGATCATGGGTATTGTGTTCATGCCGACGGCCGGTGATATCTACGAAGGCGTGGTCGAAGAACTGGCCGAATATGGTGCTTTTGTCAAGTTCCGGGGTAAAACCGGCTTGCTGCACGTATCGGAGTACGATCACCGTCGCATCGAGAACATTGCGGACGTGCTGAAAGTCGGCGACCCGATCACCTTCAAGATCCTCGACGTGGATCCGAAGACCGGCAAGACCAAACTGTCGCGCCGGGCAATTACGGCTAAACCCGATGGTACCATGCCGACCGACGAAGAGAACAACGCCCGCGCTAACCGCGGTAGCGGTGGTGATCGTGGCGGTGATCGGCGCGGCGGTGGTGATGACCGTCGTGGCGGTGGTGGTGATCGTCGCGGCCCGGGTGGCGGTGGCGGCGGACGCCGGTAAACGAGAAAAAGCAATCGCTTAGAATAAAAGAAAGCCGGCCGGGAGAGATCCTGGCCGGCTTTCTGTGTTTTTGGGGCTTGCCTAAAACAACTCACTTGGATCCATCGCCAGAAATTCCGGCCAGGGTAAGCCGCCATCGCCAACCAGTAACACGCGTTGAGGCTGGAATTTTTGCTTAAAGGCCGCCATACCGGAATGGTGGGTGCTGCTGGGGCCGCTTTTTACTTCCAGGCCGATGACTACGCCGTGTTTTTCCAGCACAAAATCGACCTCCTGGTTACCTTCCCGCCAGTAGTAAACCCGGAAATCATTGGCCAGACCGTGATTAATCAAATGCGCCCCAATGGCAGATTCTACCTGCCGTCCCCAAAGATCGGGACGCTGCTGTATTTGTGCAAAACTGGAAATATTTTGCGCGCTGAGCAGAGCAGTATTATGGACCTGAAACTTTGGACTGGAACCACGCTGTACAATTTTACTACCCGCATACTTTTCCAAACCAGATAACAGTCCTGCCTGCCCCAGCAAAACCAGGTAATTGGGTAAAGTGGTGGTGTTGCCGGCATCTTGCAATTGCCCGACGATTTTATTCCCACTGCTGCTCAATCCATACCGCACCGGTATCCAGCATGGCATCGGCCGCCGCATAATGTGCCGGCACCGTCAGTCCATTGATCAGTTGATTTACCAGGGTCGTTTTACCTACTTGTCTGGTGCCAGCCAGCACCTGGATAAAGCAACGTTTTTCTTGTAAACGACCTTTAAAAAAAGTGAGGTGGTGGCGTTCAAAGAGGCATAAGCAAGAATTTTTACAAAATTACTCAATACGTTGAGTAAAATTACTCAGTACATTGAGTAATTTAATTAATTCAATTTTACTATCCTAATCACCAGATAACAAACGTAATATACAATGTTATAATAAAAATGTGTAGGCGATAGAATGTTAATTCATTATTCTCAAATAACTTTGCAATTCAAAGTATTTTGAAAATGAAAAACTCCACGCTTACCCTCCTGCTTCGCCCGACTTTTTCGCTGCGCGCCTGGTTCTGTTTACATCTGGTGACTACCGCCACGCCCATCTACTGTTGGTTACAAAGACACCGTAAGCCGGCCTGGGCCCATACGGCTCAAATGCTCTGCACTTTTCCGGCAGGTACGCTGGGACGGGAAGTGGGTGAATTTTTATGTGCACATGGCATGCGTTTGCAGCCCCATGCGGAGGAACACGATGTTTTTCACGTACTGCTGGGTTATCCGCCGACGGTGGTTGGAGAGGCCCGGATGCAATTCGCGCTGCTGGGTAACGGGCGGCGATCTTTATTCGTCTGGGCGTCGGTCGTCCTGGGCGCGACGATGTTCCCGGAGTACTACCCTACTTTCTGCCAGGATTACCGCGACGGCCAAAAATGCCGGCCCTTCTCGCACTGGCGGTTCCAGCATTTGCTCCACGAAAATGCCGAAGAAATGCGCACGTTCATTGCTCTTGTATGAAGTTCGCGCAGATTTTACGCAGATTTTTTTTGCGCAGATTTTACACAAATTAAAAACAAAATGAGGAAGCAAATGCAGGACATATCAAATCCGGAGAGCGGCCTTCATCTAAGTTCTACGCAGTGTAAAAATCTGTGTAAAATCTGCGCAAATAATCTGTGTAAAATCTGCGCGAGAAAAAATCTGCGCGAAATCAGGTCTACCGCTTCTTCACCACCCCCGGTAAAAACGGCACGAACCGAAACGCATCCAGCATCTCTTCCTTAAATTCCGTAACCGACAACCGGGTGATCTTATACATCACCTGCGTTTCTTCCCCGACCGGAATAACCAGTATACCGCCAATCAGCAGTTGTTGTTTCAAGGCTTCCGGGACCACCGGTGCACCGGCGGTGACGATGATCTTGTCATAGGGCGCAAAATCCGCCAGGCCCCGCGTACCATCGCCGAAGAAACATTTTATGGTGGTAAACCCCATGTCGGCCAGCAGTTTTTTGGCGCCCACGAACAAGGCCTCCTGCCGCTCGATGCTATATACCCGGGCCCCCAAAGCGGCCAGGATAGCCGCCTGATAACCCGAACCCGTGCCAATTTCGAGCACGCGGTCCCGATTCCGGATTGCCAGTAAACTGCTTTGGTAGGCCACCGTAAACGGCTGCGAAATAGTTTGCTCCTGCCCGATGGGAAAGGGTTTGTCGGCATAAGCATGCTCCTCGAAAGCCTTGTCCAGAAAAAAATGACGGGGCACGGCTTCCATGGCGCTGAGCACGGCTTCGTCCTTGATGCCGCGCTGACGAAGATCGTCGATCATCCGTTTACGCAAACCCCGGTGGCGATAGGTATCCTGCAAGAAAAGGAGAAATGAGGGATGAAAAAAATCCGGAAAAAGCGGCCTGGCAACGTGCCGGCGATTCTTTCCGGAAGGCGGGGCAAAACTACTTCCGATTTAAAATATATTTGCCCCTAAACAACGGGCCAGTGGCCACCTGACCGCCGCCTGCCTGCCCTCTTCATCATCACTAAGCAAACGAATGGCAACTTCCATTAAATTTGGTACCGACGGCTGGCGGGCGATCATCGCCGACGATTATACCGTAGAAAATGTAAAACGCGTCGCCGAGGCGACCGCGCTGTACATGAAACAGCAAAAGATGAAAAAGGCCGTCATTGGCCACGACTGCCGGTTTGGCGGACAACTATTCGCCGAAACCACCGCCCGGGTCCTCGGCGCCCATGGTATCAAGGTGCACCTCGCAAAAGGTTTCGTCAGCACCCCGATGATCAGTCTGGGCGTCGTCAAATTGAAGGCCGGACTCGGGATCGTCATCACGGCCAGCCACAATCCGCCTTCTTACAACGGCTATAAACTGAAGGCCTCTTACGGCGGACCCATGATCCCTTCGGAAATCGCCGCCGTCGAAGCGCTGATCCCCGACCAGTACGATTCCAGCAAACTACCCACCATCGAGGCATTGACCGCCAAAGGCCTGATCGTGGATGCGGACCTGGAGAAAATGTACATCCGCCATGCCCGCAGCAATTTTGACCTGAAAACGATCAAAGGCGCCGGCATTCGGCTGGCCTACGATGCCATGTATGGCGCCGGTATGCGCGCCGTGCGGGCCCTGCTGCCCCGCTCGATCTTTCTGCACTGCGACGAAAACCCCGGCATGCACGGTCAGGCCCCGGAGCCGATCCACCGCAACCTGACGCTACTCAGCGAAACCATCCGGAAGAACCCAAAAATTTCGGCCGGTCTGGCCACCGATGGCGATGCCGACCGCATTGGCATGTACGACGAAGACGGCAATTTCGTGGACAGCCACCACCTGCTGCTCATCCTGATGCTGTATTTGTATAAATACAAAAACATGCGCGGCAAGGTCGTTTTCACCTTTTCGGTGACCGATAAAATGAAAAAAATGGCGGAGAAATTCGGTCTGCCTTATGAAATCACCAAAGTAGGTTTCAAATACATCGCCGAGATCATGACGACGGAAGACGTGCTGGTGGGGGGCGAAGAATCGGGTGGTTTGGCCGTTAAAGGCCATATTCCGGAGCGCGACGGCGTGTGGGTGGGCCTGCTGGTGCTGGAGTTCATGGCCAAGACCGGCAAAACCGTGAAAGAGATTGTCCGCGAAGTGTATGATGAAGTGGGCGAATTCGCTTTCGAGCGCGACGACCTGCACATCACCGAAGAACAAAAACAAGCCGTGATCGCCGCCTGCAAAGCCAAACAGTATAAGGCTTTCGGCAGCTATAAAATCCAGGGCATGGAAGACCTCGACGGCTGGAAATTCCTGCTCGGCGGTGACAACTGGATCATGGTGCGCGCCAGCGGAACGGAACCGGTGCTGCGCGTGTACGCCCAGGCGCCCAACATGGCCGAAGCCCGCAAAATGCTCGATGCCGCGAAAGCAACCATGCTGTAAAGGGTGAATTATCGGTAGGCACAGGAGTCGTCCTGGATTTTAGATGATTGCACCCTAAGCAGGATGGTAACGCGGATGAAACGGATTTTGCGGATTTACACAGATTTAAAAATCCGCGAAAATCCGTAGTATTCGTAAAATCCGCGTTGCCATCCGGCAAGGGTGCAATCATACATCCGGGATCACATGTTTTATTTATGGAAAAAAAATCGCCTGCGGTCTTGGTACCACAGGCGATCACTTTTTCACAAACATTCTTATTCTTATTTATTCGGAGCCATCATTACGGCCGCGCGTAATGGCGAAATCACCCACTTTTTTACCCACGTCCAGTCCGTCTGTACAGTCAAAACGATAGTGAATACAGCCGAAAACCCGCGAATCGGAGGCTTCCTTGGCCATCGATTGCAGATCGGACGCGTGCGCCGGGAATAAATACCCCAGTACATCCGCAGCAGCGCCGGAAAAAGTGCTGTGACCGGACGGATAAGAAGGGAAATTCGGAATGCCCGTACAGGTAGAAATTTTGCTGTCCACCTGGGTTGGACGAGGTAATAAATAGAAATATTTAATATCCCAGCAGCTGACGCCGGCATCGGCAATAGCGGTTGTTACCAGCGCCATGGCGCGGGCTGAGCGGATTTCATTATACTGTGCCTCGTAGATCAGGTCGGCCGCTTTGCGGTTCCAGTGGCCCGGCGGGGTGTAAGTGCCCACGCCATCGGCCCAAAAAGCGGCTGTCCGGAACTGCTCACGCGTCCGGCTTTTGTTCAGGTCGCGTAATTCGTTCAGGTCTTTTTCCAGTTCTGCGCTGCCGACTGCCGGTGGTGCAGCGGGACGCAGGGTGATCTTCGTGTTTTCGTCGAAGTTCCAGGTTTTCACGCGGCCGTAGAAAGGCAACATGGGCGGACGCACCGGTATTTCCAGGCTGCTCCACTGGGAGGTAATTCCGCGGACAGTGGCATCGGCGCGCAGATCCGGAAAGCCCGGCTGGTTGTTAGCCGCGCCCATTTTATCGGTTTTCGCGTAAGCTATAATACGTTTAGCGACGGCGGCGCCCAGCGAATCGCCGGCATCGAGGTCGCTTTGCACGTTGGCGCCGGCCCATAAGCGGCTGTTTTTCTGCTCGGTAGAATGCTCGTCCAGCAGCGGTTTTTCGCCCGGGAACAGGAACTTCAGCACTTCGCGGGAAGCAGCGGCGATGACCGCGTCTTCCGAAGGATAGGAAGGCAGGTCGTTGCCTGGGATCAGCGACTGGATAGACGCGTCATTTTTATACGGCGCCAGGCGGTTGTATTGAAATTTATACTTCCAGGTAGCCACCAGCGCATCGTATTGGGCCACGGCCAGCAGCGCGAAAGCCCGCGAAGCATACGGTGGATTGGCGAATGGAAAACGCGGATAAGCGAGCGGATTGGTGGCATCCGGCAGCGGATAGGTGCCATCGGCATTGTAGTTTGGCGGCACGTTGTAGCGGGCAGCCAGTTCGCGGGCAATGGCCTGCCATTGCAGCACGCCGTTACCACCCCACTGGCGGGCCAGGTCTTTTTGCTCTTCCGACGCGCCGGCCATTTTAGACTTCAGATCGGCCAGTTCAGCCAGGTAAGCGGCCGAGCCGGTTTCGGTAGGCGCGGGCACGGCCACATCGCCGCCGCTGGCCAGCACATAGGTTTTCCAGTTGCCGGCATTGGCATCCAGGTTGGTTTCGGCATACGGTTCAAACACCGGGTTCTCCGGCGTTTTATCACATTGGCTAAAAAAAACCAGCAGGCCTAAGCCCAGGGCAAGCTGATAGATCAAGTGTATATTTTTCATGAAAATCGAAGTGTAGTAGTGATTGAATTTGCCCTTCCGGGGAAGACCTATTTGGGCGCCTGATCGCCGCTTTTTTTGCTCAGGCTGAAAAAGTAGTTGATCCCGCCAGAAATCGTGGTGCTTTGACCGACGTTGCGGCCGCTCAACACCTGGCTGTAACTGGCGGAAATACCCAACTGCCTGGTCACGTAGTATTTGGCGAACACACCCGCCGCAGTCCACTGCATTTTATTGGTTAAAAACGGCGCGCTGTTATAGCGGATGTCGTCGCCGGTGAGACCGGTGGAACGCTCGCCCCATACTTCCGCCTGTAGGCGGCTGTTGATAAATCCAAGCCGCGCGGAACCGTCCATGACGTTGGGTACAGGCACCGTGCTGCCGTAGTACAATTGATCATCAAAGAGGTAGGCCTCCCCGTCAATGTCGGCATTGGAGCGCCAGGTATGGCCGCCCTGCAGGGTAATGTACAGGCCCATATCGGCGGTGTAGTTCAAAATACCGCGCAGTGAAGCCGTTTTGGACTGCGCACCGATGCTGAAGGGTTGAAAATCAGGCACATACTTGGTGATCGGTGTGGATAGTCCACCGGTCACCTGCACCTTGAACCGACCGGCCAGCGCCTCTTTTTGCAGCACCTGGTACTTCACGAAAAGCATCAGGTCCTGAATGCCATGCTGGCCTTCCAGGTAGCTGTCGCTGTCGGTCCAGACATAGGGCAGGCCCAGCATTACGTTCAGGCGATCGGTGATCCCGTAGTTGCCCATGAGCAGGACATTGCTGCTGGTGACCGTACCCAAATTGGAGTTGGAGCGTTTGGTTTCGCCCTCCCAGTATTCATCCCAGCTGCCCTGGGTATACTGTCCGAGAATACAAAGTTGATGTTTTGGCATCATCAGCGCGTCGTTGGGCGACTGCGCCAGGGCAGTTTGCCAGACGGCCGCACAGAGGGCCAACAGGATGTAAATTTTGCGCATTGCTTGCTCGATAAGTAGTGATTATGAATTGAATGTGCGCAAATATCGCCAAGATGGCCCTGACGCCTATGACGGGAGGGATTAGAATTGTCTTAGAAATGGGCGCAGCAGATCATCACCCGGTGATCCGGCTTGCTTTAATGAATGTTAAATTTTGGAAAAACAGTGGCCGGCAAGACCTTACCTCGCTTCCAACCCGAACATCGCTTCCTCCACCAACTGGCATAAAATATGGCCGATCAGAATATGCGCTTCCTGGATGCGCGGCGTATCGCTGGAAGGCACGTTGAGTAAAATATCGCAGCGTTTGGCCATTTCACCGCCGGTCGTGCCGGTAAAACCGACCACGACCATCCCCTGATCGCGGGCTCTGGCAATGGCTTTTAAAATATTGGGCGAATTCCCGGAGGTACTAAAGGCCACCAGCACGTCGCCGGGCCGGCCGGCCGCTTCGGTCATGCGGGCGAATATTTCCTCAAAACCGTAGTCGTTGCCCACCGCCGTCACGTAGGAGGAATTTACGCTCAAAGCCTCGGCATACAAGGGCGGCCGATTGGTATAAAAACGGCCCGAAAGCTCGGCGGCTAAATGCTGGGCATCGGCTGCGCTGCCACCATTTCCACAAAAAAGGACTTTACCGCCGTTGCGGAAGGTCGTAATCCAGGCCTGGGCAGCCTGTTCTATTTTATCAAAAAAACCGGGATCGTCGAGGATCGCCTGTTTCACGGAAATGCTGCTACGCAGGCTGTGTTGGATAATATGGTGCATAGGATGAGCTTGGATATAGGTTTAGCGGGTTTAGTTGGCTTCGGGCTACGTTCAGCAGTGATCCAAATTTGTTCGCCCTACGCATGTGCATTCCGTTTCGTCGTGCTCCGTCGTGGTGTTTAAAATTAATGACTATCGGGATGTAGGAAACATGAGCGAACTACTCCATTTAACTTCTGCATCCAAGTAAGTTTTCTTTGTGTGCTTTGTGTCCTTTGTGGTACGAAATCTTCACAACGCATCATTTTACCACATAGAGCACAAAGCACACAAAGAAAATCCAACCATCCTTTGTTTCCTATATCCCGATAGTCAATTAAAATTATTTCCCGCGCAAAAACTGTTTGACGGCCCGCCAGCGAAAATCGGCGCGTTCCATATCCACCACCATCAGGGCGCGGTCATGAACGGGCAAAGTTCCGTGCATTTTTTGCAAATCCGCATAGTGCCGCAGGCAAAGGCGGGTAATAGTGACCAGATAATACACCGACGACCAGGCCAGACGACCATGTAAACGAGGCGCCAACTGGTAAAAAGCGCTGTGTACGACTTCCACCTGGGCTTCAAATAAATGCTGCAGTTCGGCCACCTGCTGCGCTCCGCCGAGACGGGTAGCCAGCGTGCACACGCCCGCCTGCTGATCGTGCCAAAGGTCGAAAATATCGTCGCAAAACTGGATCAGGTAGCCAAACTGGTACAAGGCCGCCTGCTCCTCCGTGGACAGTGAATGGGCCAGCACCCGCCGGAACAGCAGCACGGAGTAACCGCCTTTATCGGCCGTAATTTTTTCTAAATCCTTGATTTCCAATGTATTATTACCCATTTGCCGGCCGGCCGTTTCCACGTTGAAAACCCCGTGCATGAAGGTTTTGAACTGTTCTACATCCTCTGCGGGAAGTTCTCGATAAAGCTGCTGCAGAAAATGCAGGGCCAATCCCCGGTCATCGGCGGTCTGGCCATAGGTTTCCGGATTATCCTGCCAAAGCTGAGCGCCGTCGTCCTGCTGGCGAAAGGCGTCCACTAAATCGTCGAAGAAATAGGCCAGGGCGGCGAGCCGGGTGAACAGGCGTTTTTCCAGGCGGCGGCGGGGATAACCGCGCAGGGTACAGAGCACCACGCTGAGGTAGGTCGTCCCGTAGAAATAATGCTGTAAACGCCGTTTTTCCTTGGACGTCAAGGGGTTAGGTTCTGGCAAATCCAGGATTTGCAGCGCCCGAAAACGGAAAAACCAGGCCGCCTGCACAAAGGCCAGCAGCAGCCAGAGGGTCGCCGGGACCAGATGGAGCAGTGCGGGCATGGCAGAAACTATAGTCCCCGCTGCCGCATCGCCTCGTATAGCACGATGCCGGTTGCGACGCTCACGTTAAAGGAATCGAAGTCGGTGGCCTGCGGAATACGCACCACGGCGTCGGACATTTTCAGCAGTTTCGGGTGTACGCCGTCGCCTTCGGAACCCATGAGAATGGCGGTCGGCTGGTTAAAATCGGCTTTGAACACGGGGATGGACTGGTCGGTCAGCGCCGTCGCGATCACCTGCACGCCCATTTCCTGCAAATACTCGACGGTGGAAAACAGGCTTTTCACCCGGCAGATCTGGATGCGGGCCAGGGCGCCGGCGGAGGCTTTCATGGCTTCTTCATTGGTGGGCGCCGATCCGGCCTGCGGTACGATCACGGCCTGGGCGCCGGCACATTCCGCCGAGCGGCAGATAGCGCCGAAATTGCGCACGTCGGTGATGCTATCCAGCAGGACCAGCAGCGGGTTTTCGCCTTTTTCGAAAATGAAAGGCAGGATATTTTCCAGGGCCTGAAACTCGACCAGCGACAGATAAGCGACCACGCCCTGGTGGTTCCCTTTCACCATTTTATTCATTTTATCGCGGGGCACGACCACGAGCGGCACGTTGAAATCCCGGGTCAGGTGGCGGATCTCTTTTTCCATTTCGCCACGAATACCCTGCTGGAAAAACACTTTTTCCACCGGTTTGCCGGCACGGATGGCCTCTACAACGGGATGATGACCATAAATCAGGTTGGTTTCGGACACAGGAACAGGCTTGGCTACGGTGAAAAATTGGACGGCAAAGGTACCCGTGATTTTTTGCGGGGAAATAAATTTTTCAAAAGTGGGAAAGGAGAGTAGCTTTGTGGTTCAAAGAACTTTTGCATACCTCTCTATGAGCAATCCACAACAACAACTCGAGCACCTCGCTGAAATGCGCGCCCTGATGGAACGCAGCACGCGTTTTCTCAGTCTGAGCGGACTCTCCGGCGTCTGGGCGGGCTTCTGTGCTTTGGCCGGCGTGGCCGTCGTGTATACCTACCTGGAAATGACGCCTTTTGCTGCCGCCGGCAAGTATTTCTATTACGACCAGGCCATTCGCACGCAAAAATGGGGCTTATCCTTCGAGTGGGTGTTCCTGCTTTTAGGGCTGGGTATCCTGACGGCGGCGCTGATCGGCGGCACTTTTTTCACCGCCCGCAAAGCCCGCCGGCGCGGAGAACGGGCCTGGGATGCGACTTCCCGGCGGCTGCTGGTGGCGATGGCCATTCCCCTGTTTACCGGCGGCATTTTCGGCATTACCCTGCTGTGGCGCGGTTACGTGAGTCTGCTGGCGCCGCTGACCCTCATTTTTTACGGCCTGGCGCTGGTCAACGGCAGTAAATACACGCTGCGTGACGTGGCTTACCTGGGTTTTTCGGAAATTGCGCTCGGTTTGCTGGGCGTCGTCTATCCGGGTTACGGCCTGGAGATCTGGGCGCTCGGCTTCGGTGTGCTGCATATATTTTACGGGCTGTGGATGTACCAGCGTTACGACCGTGCTTAGTACCATGAAAGATATTATTACCCAGCTCAATCCCGCTTTCGATCACCGCAACCGCCTGGGCATCATGTCCGTGCTGGCGGTGAACGACTGGGTGGAATACAGTACGCTCAAGGAACTGCTCAACCTCACCGACGGGAACCTCGCCAGCCACCTCAAACCACTGGAAAGCCAGGCGTATGTCACGGTGCGTAAACAATTCGTGGGCCGTAAACCCCAGACCACCTACGCCGCCACGGATAAAGGCCGCGAAGCCTTCCGGATCCATCTGGATGCGCTGGAAGCGTTGTTGAAGCTGGGGAGGGAGTAGGGAGTTAGGAGGCAGGAGTTAGGAGGCAGGAGGCAGGAGGCAGCGGCGGGCTTGGGTACATTTTAAGGGGCTTTGGCGTTGATTAAGAAAGTAGTATGCAAACCATCAAACCCTTTCAAACCACTAAACTACCAATCACCCAATTAAGCAAACACTATGTCCAGCCCTGTAAATTTTTTCCGCGACCGGCAACAGGCCCGTTTATTTCTCATGCTGATGCTGGCTTCGGTTTGCTGCGGACTACTGGTCAGTGTTCGCCTCGCGTGGAACTGGCAGAACCTGCCGGAAGCCCGCAGTTGGCGCTCTTTTGTCGCGGCAAGGGGGGCAACTTACCTGTTTTTACTCTGGAATTTATTTTTGGCCTGGATCCCTTACCTAGCCGCCCTGCGGGTGGGCCAGTTGCAACGCCGCGCCGCAAGCCGGTTGCCGCAGATGCTGGGCCTGCTGGTCTGGCTGGCTTTTTTGCCCAATGCCCCCTACATCGTCACCGACTTCGTGCATTTCCGGCCGCTGGCGCCTATTCCGCTATGGTTCGATCTGGTGCTGCTTTTTGCCACCGCCAGCACGGGTTTACTGCTGGGTCTTCTCTCCTTGCATGAAACCCACTGGATCCTCCGGCGCTGGTTTTCCCATAGTTCCACCTGGCTACTGGTGCTGGGCGCGATAGGGCTGGCCGGCTTCGGCGTGTGGCTGGGTCGTTTTCAACGCTGGAACTCCTGGGACCTGGTGACGCGCCCCCATGACCTGCTGCGCGATATCGTCGCCACACTCTCCGAACGCCATGAATTGCTGCATGCAGCGGGTATTTCCGCGCTGTTATCGGGCATTTTGCTGGTTGGTTACGGTATTTTATCCACGATGCTGGACCGGCCATCCGCGACCTGAGAGGCTGTTTTAAAGCCCCTCTAAACCCGGCAAGTTTTTATTTCTTCTAAATAGCTTATACAAAAAAGCCTTTTTCAAACAGAAATTTGGTAGCCGGGTTATGTTTGGTAGTTTTGTTCCGCGAAAAAAGCAGGGGGACGGCTGTTTCCTGCCGGTAAGTTTCTTTCTTTGCGCATTCCGTTGCAAACGGTAAAATTTGAACAAAACGCATCAACTATAACTCAAGTAATTCGACGCATGGGCTGGCTCCTGAGATTCCTTAATTCTTCTATCGGGCAGAAAATAACAATGTCGCTGACGGGCCTCTTCCTGATGCTTTTTCTGGTCGTGCACCTGGCAGGTAACCTACAGTTGCTGAACGACGACGGCGGGGAAGCCTTCAACGCCTACTCCTTTTTCATGACCCATAATCCGCTAATCAAGGTCATTTCCTACGGCAACTATTTCTTCATTTTATACCACGCCTTCCGGGGTCTTTCCCTCTGGCAGCAAAACCGGGCCGCCCGGGGAGCCAATACCTACGCTGTTTACCATACCCGTCGCAGCGAATCATCCTCGCGCAACATGGCCTGGTACGGCATCGTGATCCTCGTGTTCATCCTGCTGCACATGTGGCAGTTCTGGTTCCAGATGCACTTCGGCAGCCTGCCCGCCGTGGAAGTAGCCGCCTACGATCACCCGGTCAAAAACCTGTACATACCGGTCGTCGCCGCGTTTTCCAATATATACTACGTACTGTTTTACGTAGTTTCGATGGTCGTGATCGGTTTGCACCTGTGGCATGGCTTCTGGTCGTCGTTCCAGACGCTGGGCCTGAACCACCGCAAATACACCCCGCTCATTCATGGAGCAGGTTACCTGTACTCCGTCGCCGTACCGCTCGGTTTTGCCATCATCCCATTGGTTATCTATTTTTCGAAAGCCTAAGCCAAAACCGCTCCCCGACTGTGCCTTAAACGCCCTGCGGGTAAATCATTACCAATAACTGTACACCTACAAAATATGGCAACGCTAACCGCCTCCGATTCTATACTCCACTCCAAAACGCCCGTCGGCTCCATGGAGCAAAAGTGGGAAGACTACAAAGGCCACGTGCCGCTGGTCGCCCCGAATAACAAACGCCGCATCGACGTCATCGTCGTGGGTACGGGTCTGGCCGGTGCTTCCGCCGCCGCTTCGCTGGGCGAACTGGGTTATAATGTCAAGGCTTTTACCTTCCATGACAGCCCGCGCCGCGCCCACTCCATCGCGGCTCAGGGGGGTATTAACGCCGCCAAGAACTACCGCAACGACGGCGACTCGGTTTATCGCCTGTTTTACGATACCATCAAAGGCGGCGACTACCGGGCCCGCGAAGGCAATGTGCACCGCCTGGCGGAAGTTTCCAACCATATTATTGACCAGTGCGTCGCCCAGGGTGTGCCTTTTGCCCGCGAATACGGCGGCCTGCTGGATAATCGCTCTTTCGGTGGCACGCAGGTCAGCAGGACCTTTTACGCCCGCGGCCAAACCGGTCAGCAGCTGCTCATCGGCGCCTACCAGGCCCTGAGCCGCCAGGTGGAACTGGGTACCGTGAAAATGTATACCCGCCACGAAATGCTCGACGTGGTGACCGTGGACGGAAAATGCCGCGGCATTATCGTGCGTAACCTGATCACCGGCGAACTGGAGCGGCACGCTGCCCACGCCGTGGTCCTGTGCACGGGCGGTTACGGCAACGTGTTCTACCTGAGCACCAACGCCATGCTTTGCAACACGACCGCCACCTGGCGGGCACACCGGCAGGGCGCTTTTTTTGCCAATCCCTGCTACACGCAAATTCACCCGACCTGCATTCCGGTGTCGGGCGACTACCAGTCCAAACTGACCCTGATGTCTGAATCGCTGCGTAATGACGGCCGCGTTTGGGTACCGAAAGAAGCGTCGGACCGGCTGAAAGATCCCCGCCAGATCCCGGAAGCGGAACGCGACTACTACCTCGAGCGCCGTTATCCGGCCTATGGCAACCTGGTGCCGCGCGACATTGCCAGCCGCGCCGCTAAAACGGTTTGCGATGAAGGCCGGGGCGTCGGTAAATCCGGCCTGGCCGTTTACCTCGATTTTGCCGATGCCATTAAACGCAAGGGCAAAGCCGCCGTGGAAGCCGCGTACGGTAACCTGTTCGAGATGTACGAAAAGATCACCGGCGACAACCCGTACGAATTGCCCATGCGCATTTACCCCGCCGTGCACTACACCATGGGCGGCCTGTGGGTGGACTACGAACTGATGACCACGCTGCCGGGACTGTATGCCTGCGGGGAAGCCAATTTCAGCGACCACGGCGCTAACCGCCTGGGTGCTTCGGCGCTCATGCAGGGCCTGGCCGACGGTTATTTCGTGCTGCCTTACACCATCGGCTCTTATTTATCGGAAGAAATCCGGACGGGGGCTATTTCTGCGGAAACCCCGGAATTTATAAACGCACAGCAGGAGGTACAAAACCGGCTGAACACGCTGCTCCAGGTGGGCGGCCAGCAAAGCGCGGAGAGTTTCCACCGCCGTTTGGGCAAAATCATGTGGGATAAATGTGGCATGGCCCGGAATGCCGCCGGTTTGCAGGAAGCTATTCTGGAGATCCGGGCACTGCGCGCGGAGTTCTGGAAAGACGTTTTTGTGCCGGGCACTAATAACGAATACAATCCTGAACTGGAAAAAGCCTGGCGGGTTTCCGATTTTCTGGAACTGGGCGAACTGATGTGCCAGGATGCCCTGCAACGCGAGGAAAGCTGCGGCGGCCACTTCCGCGAAGAATACCAGACCCCGGAAGGCGAAGCGCTGCGCGATGACGAAAACTTCATGTACGTTTCGGCCTGGGAATGGCAGGGCGAAAATGTGCCGCAACAACTGCATAAAGAGCCCCTGATCTATGAAGAAGTGAAAGTGAGCCAGCGGAGTTATAAGTAGGTGAAGACCGCTTAACCATCCCTTAAACTGTTGACTACCATGCGTTTTCTTTTGCTTTTACTCGGCTTGTTTACGGGCGCCTTATCGGCTCAGCCCAAGCACTGTGATCGAACGAAGGAACAAGGCGACACCCTGGTTTGTCAATTTTTAAATCCGGATGGCCGGCTGGGACAGGAAGACTTTTACGTGCAGGATAAGCGGATTTTTAGCCGTTTCTGGTACTATTGGCATGGCGGATACGGGTGGGTGCAGCAACGCAAAAAAGTTCGTTTCAGCGAATTGGAAGGTCCGGCCCGCACCTATTACCCAAATGGAAAAATACAATCGCTACAGACCTACCAGGATGGACAGCTCAACGGTGATTGTTTAAACTACTACCCTTCCGGCATGCTTCAACTGCGTTGCCGCCATGGACAGGATGGAGAAATAGACGGTATTCGGCTTAGCTTTTACCCCAGTGGAAAAGTACAAACGAAAACGCGCTGGATCGGAGGACGTTTGCACGATATACTGCGCTACAAAGATTCGAGGGGAAATGACCTGGTGGTGGGTTCTTTTAAATGGGGCAACGGCGATTGGATCTGGTATGAGAACGGACGACCGGCCTACCGTTACACCTATAAAGACGGGCAACTGAAAAAGACGGTGCGGCTAGCGTCGAAAAACAAGGAGGAAGAAGAACTGGTGCATGGAAGCCCCGGCATGGACTGGATGCATGGCGACAATACGCACATGCTGAGTAAAGGGGATACCATCCTTTTGGTGAACCCTTCTTTTGAAGAAGATGAACCTCTGCCGGCACAAATCCCCTACGGCTGGATCGACCTGGGATTGAAAACGGAAAGTCCGCCCGATCTGCAGCCGGGCAATTTTGAGGTCAACCTGCCCGCACAGGACGGAAAGCAATACGTGGGCCTGGTGGTGCGCGAGAATAATACCTGGGAGGGCATTGGCCAGCGGTTAGGCAGTTATTTGAAAAAAGATTCGGCTTATTCCTTCAGTGTATATCTGACGCGTTCGCAGAAATACATGTCGTCGACCAGAATGAGTAAAGAAGTGATTAACCTGAATGCCCCGACGATCCTGAAAATCTGGGGGTATAATACGACCACCCAAAAAGAAGAACTGCTGGGGGAAACGACGGCAATTAGCCACTCCGAATGGGTGAAATACAGTTTTACCCTGCAACCGAAAGCCGGCGATTACGATGAACTGGACCTGTTGGCCTACTATGCCCCGGGTTTTGAAAATAAAAATGGTAACTTATTGATTGACAATTGTTCACCAATTATAAAAGTGCCTAAATAGCTATTCTATGTCCCTAGTAACTTAGCCTATGACCATGAGGTATTACCTGATCTTACTGCTTTTGGCCGGAAAAAGTTCCGGTCAGTCCATTGAACTGCGTAACCCGTCTTTTGAAGAGGATAAGGCCAAAACCGGAACCATGCCCAGCGGCTGGTACGACTGCGGCAGTCCGCTGGAAACGCCGCCCGATATTCAACCCGGTAGTCACGGCGTTGAACGGCCGGCGGTAAACGGCAAAAACTATCTGAGCCTGGTCGTACGGGATAATGGCAGTACGGAAGCGATTGGTCAGTTTTTATCGCAACCGCTGAAAAAAGACAGCATCTACCTGCTTTCGCTCCTCGGAGCAAGGTCGATCCAGATGACGTCGCCCACCAAAAAATCAAAAGCGGATGAAAATTTTTGCACACCGGCCAGATTGCGGGTATGGGGCGGAAATGACTGGTGCGAAAAAAAACAATTGCTGGCGGAATCAGCGGTGATCATCAGCCCGGACTGGGCCCAAATAGCCTTGATTCTGGAACCGGACGCAGATCTGACTTATTTGCTGCTGGAAGCCGACTATAAAAAATCAGCCGTTGTCTTTATGTACAATGGTAATGTGCTGATTGACAACATTTCATTGACCCAAATACCCTGACTTTTAAAATATACTTGCAATGAAACTGACACTTAAAGTCTGGCGCCAAGGCGGCAAATACAAGGGCGAATTCGTCACGTATCAACTTCCCGACGTCAATCCGGACATGTCCTTCCTGGAAATGCTGGACGTGCTGAACGAACAACTGATCCACCAGCGCGAGGAGCCGGTCGCTTTTGACCACGACTGCCGCGAAGGTATTTGCGGTAGCTGTGCACTGATGATCGACGGACGCGCCCATGGCCCGATGAAAGGAACCACGACCTGCCAGGTACACATGCGGCACTACCACGACGGGGATACCATTGTGATCGAGCCATTCCGCGCCAAGGCGTTTCCGGTGGTGAAAGACCTGGCCGTGAACCGCTCGGCTTTCGACCGTATTATCCAGGCCGGTGGTTATGTCAGCGTCAATACCGGTCAGGCCCAGGATGCCAACGCTATTCCGGTGGAAAAAGACACGGCTTTGCGCTCCTTCGACGCGGCGTCTTGTATTGGCTGTGGCGCCTGTGTGGCGGCTTGTCCTAATTCGTCCGCTATGTTGTTTACTTCGGCGAAGGTATCCCACCTCGCGCTGTTGCCGCAGGGTCAGGTGGAACATCAGAAACGCGTTTTAGCCATGGTCAATCGCATGGATGCGGAGGGTTTCGGCAACTGCTCCAACGTGACGGCCTGCGAAGCCGAATGCCCAAAAGAAATTTCTGTGGAAAATATCGCCCGGATGAACCGGGAATATATTGGCGCCGTGTTCGCCTCGGAACGCGCGGTGTAACTTGCGGTCCGACGAAAGGCCACGCGGTCTGACGGCTTTTTTGCCGTCCGACCGCTAATGGGTGCTTATTTCCCAAAGAGACTACGATGCTTTACTCGCCCGACGGCAATTCATAAGTCATCCCGGATTTTATGATGCACACGTAGTAAGATAGGTACGCGGATGAAACGGATTAGGCGGATTTTCACGGATTTAAAAATCCGCGAAAATCCGTTGTGTCCGTTTCATCCGCGTACCCATACTGCTTCGTATGGTGTATGATCACCTATTAGCCGTCCTAAACCCAGTGCCTTACTCGTCGGACGGCAAAAAAGCCGTCAGACGAGAGGTTCCGCGGTCAGGCGGCAAAATAGCCGTCGGACGAGGCGGCCAGTTCCGCCAGCATGCCTTCTTTCATGGCATAGCTCGAGGTGTAAATTTCCTGAATATCTGCCCGCTCTAACACGTGCCGGATCAGCACCATGGCCACAACGACCATTTCCACGCGCTCTTCCGGTAGTTCAGGCAAAGCCCGGCGCTCTTCCAAAGTGCTGTTTACCAGCAAATTATATAAGGGTTCGAAGGCCGGCAAAGTGACGTAACCATATAACGCCGGTTTCGTGGCCGGATCCAGCACAAACTGTTCGATCACGTCGAAGGTGCCGGACGCCCCGACCAGCGTTGGTACGGGAAATTCGTGCAGGGCTGCCCATAGATCGGATAGGCCATTATCCAAAAAGGCTTTAAGTTCGGCCACTTCCAGGCTGGATATAGGGTCCTCGTGGTGAAATTCGCGGTACAACACCGCTACCCCCAGGGGGAAACTCTGCTGCCAGCGTACCTGCTCGCGATCGGCAATAATGAACTCCACGCTGCCGCCGCCAATGTCCATAATGAGCACAGGGTTATCGGGAAAAGGTACCGCCTGACGCACACCCTCGAAGATCAGCGCCGCCTCCCGGTCGCCGGGTATGGATTCCGGACGAATACCGGTCAGGGCAACCACTTCCTCCAGAAAGGCCGGGGCATTTTCCGCCGTACGCAGCGCCGCCGTGCCGAAAGCCCGCATGGCCGATGGCGGCACCTGGAACGTCTCCAACTGGATCTTAAAAGATTGGAGGGCTTCCAAACCGCGGGCGAAGGCGGCGTCCCCAATGCGCTGAATGCCTTCTTCGGCCAGCTTCACGTACCGTTTTTCCCGGACCAGGGTCTGCCATTGACCCGTCGCATCCTGCTCGGCAATGAGCAAATGGAAAGTATTGGTACCCAAATCGAGTACGGCAAAGCGCATATGGAAGAGGTTGATGAAGTTGATTAGGGTTTATGCGGTTGATAAGGTTGATAAGGTTGATGATATTCCACCGGGCATTTTATCAACCTTATCAACCCTTATCAACCTTATCAACCCCTTTAAAACAGATAAAAGGTCTGAAAATATAAACTGCGATTGATCAAAGAATAGCGATAAGGCGCCGGATTGTACTGCGTTGGGTTATACATGGATACCAGGGAACGCACGTACCGGAAAGTGAAACCGATGTGCTGACTGGCCATGAAATTGACGCCGATCACCAGGGCCAGGTCATTTTTTTTCAGGTAGTCCAGCGCCACTACGTCCAGGCCTTGGGGTTCCGCTTTATTCGTGGTGCCCATGTAGCGGGCGTAGGACAGCCCGATATTGAACGCCGCTTTATACCAGTCCGGATTGCCGTCCTCGCCTTGCACGCGCCAGTCTTTGTAATGCCATTGCACCGGCACTTCGATATAGTCCAGTCGCAGGGTAAAAAAATTAGTCGGGTCGTAATACTGTCCTTTGATCAGGCGGGTTTGCGCGCCGCGCTGGGCGTATAAAATTTCGATGGAGGCGTCGGTACGTTTCCCGAGGCGGGTAATGCCCCGCAGACCGGCCTGCAAACCCAGCTTATTAAAGCCGGCGGATTGATCGCCATCGATCTGGGAAGCGGTGAGGCCGGCAATGAGGCCGGCGCCGAATCGCTGCTGGTCTTGTGCACGGACCGTGGCGGGCAGCAGGCCACAAACAAGACAAAAAACTAGGGGCAAAGCACTAAAGGAACGGCCGGCCCGGGCAATGGAACGTTTCATGCGAGAGATTTTTTACTTTTGCGGAGTTGGTGGCGAAGATAGCGGGATTGGAAGGGAGTATCAAACGCCAACGCTCTAAATGTCTGCCGTATGCGCTATACCCAGGGCCTGCTCAAAAAAATTGAAGATCTGTTCGACGAACTGGACTACGTGATCCGTTACGAAAAGGGCAGTTTCCAGAGCGGTTACTGCCTGGTCGAAAATCGACGCATGGCCGTGGTCAACCGCTTTTTCGACACGGAAGCCCGCATAAATTGTCTGTTTGACATCCTGGCCCGGCTGGACTACGATCCGGCGAGCCTTTCTGAAAAATCCCGCGACCTGATCGACAAGTGGAAAAAAGAGCAAGTGGAATGAAACTGACCCTGCTGGGCACCGGCACTTCGCAGGGGGTGCCCGTCATCACCTGCGACTGCGAGGTTTGCCACTCCACCGACCCAAAGGACAACCGGCTGCGGGCCTCGGCCCTGCTCACGGCCGGTACGACAAATATCCTAATCGATGCCGGGCCGGACCTGCGCCAGCAAATGCTGCGGGCCCAGGTCCACCACCTCGACGCCATTTTACTCACCCACGAGCATAATGACCACGTGATCGGGCTGGATGATATCCGCCCTTTTAATTTTCGCTCGGGACAGCCCATGACCATTTACGCGCTGCCCCGCGTGGCGGCGGAGGTCCGTAAGCGTTTCGAGTATGTGTTCGGGGAACAAATTCCCGGCCTGCCGCGTATTGCGCTGGTGACACTGGACGAACATACGCCATTAACCATTGGCGGGGTCCATATTCAGCCCATCGGCGTGCAGCACGGGCGGCTGCCGATCCTGGGTTTTCGTTTCGGCGATTTGGCCTATTTGACGGACGTCAAGACCCTGGATGACGCGGAGTTTGAAAAACTAAAGAACCTTAAATATCTGGTGGTCAATG
The DNA here is from genome assembly GCA_031425035.1 of Saprospirales bacterium. Lineage (GTDB taxonomy): Bacteria > Bacteroidota > Bacteroidia > Chitinophagales > Saprospiraceae > M3007. The sequence continues at coordinate 60,175 of JANPIN010000070.1, forward strand.
CCTTACACCACGAGGAACACCACGCGCACCTGAATGTACGCGAAGCGCTGGCTTTCGTGGAGCGGGTAAAACCTGAACATGCCTGGCTGACGCACGTGAGCCACCGCATGGGTCTGGCCCGGGTGGAAGGGCCAAAGTTGCCGCCGGGGGTGAGTTTGGGGTATGATGGGTTGGAGATTGAAGTTTAGCTGCCCGCATCCTCCGTTGGCAAGTACTCTAGCATTCCCCCGGATTTTTCCATCTTTGCCTCATGGCTCAAGAACAAACTGCTCCCGCTCCCGCCTTGCCCAAAACGGCCCGGCCCGCTCCCCTCGCCTGGCCCGATCGCCTGCGCATTATAGCCACGGTGATGGTCATTACCATCCACGTCACGTCACCGACCGTGGAGCAGTTCGGCAGCGTGGATATGGGTGGCTGGTGGGCGGCCAACTGGTGGAATTCGCTGACCCGCCCGGCGGTGCCGCTGTTTGTCATGCTCAGCGGTTATTTGCTCTTTGCCAAAGTCTACCCGCTGGGAGATTTCCTGCGGAAGCGGTTCACGCGGGTGCTGGTGCCGGCTTTTTTCTGGATGCTGGTGTTCAGCGTGTACCACTATTTCGGCAGCGGCTACCCGCATACACCCGGCGAGCTGTTCCGCAGCATCGTGACCGGCCCGGTGTATTTCCACCTGTGGTTCATTTACATGATCATCGGTCTATACCTGGTCTACCCCATTCTGCGGCCCTGGGTGCGTACGGCCGGCGACCGGGAATTCTGGTATTTTTTCGCGGGTTGCGCCGTCGGGACCTGGCTCTGGAAAATTCTGTACGTTTTTTTTCAACTGGGCATCGGCATCAGTTTCGAACTGTTCTGTAACCATGCCGGCCACTTTGTGCTGGGTTACTACCTCGGCTGGAAACCGCTGCAGGAAGAACCGACCCGCAGTTCCCCACTGGCGCCCTGGCCCTGGTCGATCAGCCAACTGCGGCGCATCGCCTGGGGATTGATCATCGGCGGCACGCTGGTCACGGCGCTCGGCACCTGGTGGGGCAGCACGTACTGGGGCGGACACTATTTCACCTATTTCCACGACTACCTCACGCCGAATGTCGGACTGGCCAGTATAGGCTGGTTTTTACTGGCCCGTCTGAGTTTCGGCCTAGCGCCCCTGCGTCGCTGGGAGGGTAGTTTCGCCGCCGCCAGTTTCGGCATTTATTTCGCCCACGTCATGCTGCTCGACTGGTGGAAAGGCTACGCGCTAAAATCCCTGCCCTGGTCGCCGATTGTCAGCATCCCCGTGTACCTGCTGCTGACGGTCAGTTGCACCTTCGGCTTTATCCTGCTGATCCGGATGCTGCCGGGGGGCAAAAAAATTACCTGACAAAAAATCTCTACATCTTCACCAGCCGCTTCGTCATTTGTGCGCCCTGTCCGTCGCGAACGGTCAGGAAATACACGCCCGGCTGCCAGCCAGTGGTCGTCATTTCCACGTGCTGATCGCCAGCGGATAAGGTGCTGCTGGCGCTGAACGTGATGTTTTTGCCCGTCATGTCCCGCACTTCGATGCGGACTTCCGTGGTTTTATCGACTGCAAAATCGACGTAAAACAGATCGGTCGACGGGTTCGGATAGACTTCCAGTCCACTCAGCAGACCGGCAATTTCCACCAACGGCGTGGTGTTCAAACCGGTCGGCAGGGCCACAAACTGATCGGTGTACAGCCGGTAATCGCCGGGCGCCAGGGTGATCGCTTCATTGAGATTCGTCACTTCTTTGGTCGTGCCGGAATAGTATTCGTACCAGGTACCGGTATGCTGGAAATTCGCCGTCACCGTCTGCTGGGTGACCGCGATATTGGCCACCACGTGCACGTTCATACCCGACGAATTCAGGCGGATGCTGCGGCCGTTGCCATTGCCCAGACTTAATTGAAAATCAGTGGTTTCAAACACGTCGTAGTTTTCGCGCAAATACAGCAGCGCGGCCGTAATATCGTATAAACGGCGGCGGTAGGGGTCCGAGTAATAGTCCCAGCGGATGGGTTTGGGATCGGTGCGGCAATTATCGCTCAGGCTGCCGTTCTGGCATTGGCGGATGGAAAAATCATAGGCCAGCTCGCCGAACTGCCAGAGCATTTTGGGGCCAGGCACCGGGTAGAACAGGTTGTTCAACAGTTCTATACGGCGGGTGTACACGGGCAGCCATTTCACATTATAGGTCGCCGACACCGAGTTGCCAAAAGCTTTGCATTCGTAACCAATGCGCTCTTCGTCGTGGCTTTCAAAGTAGCCGATCAGGTTGGGTACGTTCCAGCCGCGCTGTTTATAACTCACGCCGCTCAGATCAGGCGTGGGGCTGAAACCCAGGGCCACGTCTTTGTAGGCGCCGTGCATATTTCCCCAGAGCATCATGCCGTATTCAGCCAGTTCTTTCTCCTCGGAATTATCGGCAAAATGTTCCAGGATGACGTAGGTGGAGGCATCCGTGCCCCAGAGCGCATTGGCATAGTCTTTCAAAATGGCAATGCGGGATGCATCGTACTGGCCCCAGCTACTCACGCTGCCGAGGGTATTTTTCTGGGTAAAACCCTTGGACAGGTCGAAGCGAAAACCGTCGAACCGGAAGGCGGACTGCCAGTATTCGAGGCAGTTTTTCACATAGGCTTTCGTGGCCTGGCTTTCGTGGTTGAAGTCGTTGAACACGTTATAATCATGCTTGGCCACGGGATTCAGCCAGGGATTGTTGGCGGCCGGGCGGTTCAGCGTGGCATCCCAGTAGAGTTGGGCGAGGGGACTGGACCCGCTGGCCTGGTTAAAAACCACGTCCAGAATAACGGCGATGTTGCGCTGGTGGCAGGCATCGATCAGGCGTTTCAGCGACTCCGCCGTGCCGTAGTATTTATCCAGGGCTTTATGGAAAGCGGGATTGTAGCCCCAGCTAATATTCCCGTCGAATTCATTGACCGGCATTAATTCAATGGCGTTGACGCCGAGTTTTTCCAGGTAGTCCAGCGAATCAAGCACGGTTTGAAAGTCGTGGGCGGCCACGAAATCGCGCACCAGCAGTTCATAAATCACCAGGTCGGTCTTTTTTGGTCGCTGGTAATTGCTCGCCTGCCAGTTAAAAGCCGGCTGGTCGGTTTGCAGCACCGACACCGTTCCGCTGGTTTTGCCGGTCGGGTAAGCCGGTAAATTCGGGTAGGTGCTGGCGGAAATAAAGGGGTCGTTCCCGGCATCCAGCACCAGCGTGCTCAGCGGGTCGGCAATGCGTAGCGCCCCGTCGACGAGGTATTGGAAACGGTAAATCTGTCCGGCATTGAGGCCCGTCAGATCGAGCCACCAGGTAGAGCCGTCCGGCGTGCGTTTCATCTGATAATCAGCGGCCGGCAGCCAGTCGTTGAAATCGCCGATCACGTGGACCACCTGTTTGCCCGGCGCATACAGCACGAGCCGTACCGACTGACCAGTCAGGTAGGTAATGCCCAGTTGCGAGCCCCCGGGCAGCGCTTCCGTGGCGATGGGCGAAGGCACCAGGTAATTGAACGAGGAGGTATCGCTTTCCGAACCGGCCACCGCAATGAAATCCACGCGGTGCAGACCGGCCGCACCCGCCGTGAGGGTATAATCGAGGCTCAGACCGTTGGCGCCGGCCACCTGATTACCGTTGTCGAGCAACGTAAGGGTCGCCGTTTTCGACGCCGCTCCTTTGACCACGATCTGGCCCCCCGCGCTGGTGAGCAGGAGGGAGGCCGTGGGTTGCAGCAGTGTCGTCAGCAGCGGTGCGGTAGCGGGCGAAACGTCGTAATAAATATCGGAGCCGTCGGCCGCGCGTCCCACTTTGGAGCCATCCTGGTTGCGGAACACGAACGCCATTTTCAGCACGGTTTCGCCGGCGCCAACGCTGTAAAACGTGTTGATGGTGAAGGTTTTTTTGTATAAATTAGGGCTCACCAGCGTCATGGCGCCCACCGGATCGGCAATGCCCCAGGTGGTCGGTACATGTTTCCAGTCGGTCGGCGACGTGCTCAGGTTGGTGATCACGCCCGTGTGCATGTAAATGGTTCCGTTGAAATCTTTCAGCGCCATGTTTCCCTGGGCGGCATTATAATATACGGTCACCATAGAGGTCACGGTTGGGAAAACCGGATCGACCGTGACTTGGGCAGCCAGCCGCAGCTGGGCGATGAAAAAGAGGCAGGCGAGGGTGATAATTTTTTTCATAGTCGGATATTGAGTGGGTAATTTATAGGCAAGTTTGAGTGTTTTGCGAGGTTTGAATAGTTGGTTGTCAGGCACTTGAAATCCGACTTTATTCAAAACCACTTCGCGTTGACTACATGCCCAACAAGGCAATAGTCGGCTTGTTGAAAAATTAAAATTGTTGCTTAGCCGGCAAACATAATGATTCATCACCTGCTTGCCGGAATAACCCTGCATATTGCTCGTTCTGAACAAACTTCCCCGGGCTTAACAAATCGAAAACGATCTATTTGTACGAATTTATAAAGTCCTGCGTTTTTTCACGCTACTCCGCACCCAGACTTAAACTTTTGCATGAAAGAATTGCGCGTCCTTATCGTCCTGTTTGCTGCTTTTTTACTGTCGGCCCCCGGCTTTGCCCAACTGCCGAAAACTAAAACCCCGGCCCCGGCCAATGCCGTTCCGGCCACCGTACTACCGGGCAATGCCAAAAGCCGCGCGGCGGCCGCTGCCGAACAAACCCGGCCGGGCGCTTCCGTACCGGCTAAAGTGGAGGTCATCACTTCCAAAGGCAATGCCCAGGCAGAAGAACAGGAAGTAACCGATATCGAAGCCTATAAACCCCGCCCGGTCGATACCCTGACCGCTCCGCTTGTGATCGCTTTCGGCTCCTGCAATAAACTGGATAAACCCCAGAACATGTGGAGCGACGTGGCCGCCAATAACCCGAACCTCTGGATCTGGCTGGGCGACATTATTTATGCCGATACCACCGACATGAAAGCCCTGTCGGCTATGTACAAACGCCTGAAAACCAATCCGGACTACAAAAAACTGCGGGCAAAAGCCCAGATTGTCGGGGTGTACGACGACCATGATTTCGGCGTCAACGACTGCGGAAAAGACTACCCCATGAAGAAGCAGTCCAAAAAATGTCTGCTGGATTTTATGGATGTACCGATGAAAAACGCGGTGCGCAAACGCGAAGGCGCCTACCAGTCCTACACCTTCGGTCAAGGCGGTCAGCGGATCAAGGTCATCGTGATGGACACCCGTTATTTCCGGGATAACCTGGTCAAGGACACGACCGGTGGCCGACGCTACTTCCCGAATACGACCGGGGATATGCTGGGCGAGGTGCAGTGGAAATGGCTGGAAAATGAGTTGAAACACAGTACGGCCAACCTCAATGTCCTCTGCTCCAGCGTCCAGGTACTGGCCGATCAGCATAGTTATGAAAAATGGGGTAACTTCCCCAACTGCCGCAAGCGCCTGCTCAGCCTCATCGCCTCTACGAAGCCTAAAAATCTGATCATTCTTTCCGGCGACCGCCACATGGCCGAGATTTCCAAAATGGATCTGCAGGGCCTTTCCTACCCGCTGTATGACTTCACCTCGAGCGGCCTGACCCACATACGCAGCGGCACCTCGGAAGTGAATAAACTACGCGTGGGCGATATGATCGTCAAGAAAAACTTCGGCGTTCTCAAGATCCGCTGGGAAGGCGAACACCCCATCGTGACCATGCAGGTACGCGGACAGCAAAACCAGTTGTACCAGGAAAATATCGTGCGGTACTAAAAACTGCCGGCCGCATCCATCCGACGTCCAAAGCCCTTTTGCTTACCTTTGTCCGTTATGGATTTTTTGAAACAACATATTGAAGCCCTGGTCTTCGCTTCGCCCCAGCCGATCCCCCTGCACGATATTCAGTCGGTGCTGAACGAGGCCCTGCAAACCGAGGTGCCGGAAGACGTGATTTTTCAGGCCCTGGAACTAACCCGGACGCAGCTCCAGCACCCGGACGCCGCCTTCGAACTGGTGGAAATTGCCGGCGGTTATCAGTTCCTGACCAAAGGCGCCTACCACCTTACGGTGGCGATCCACCTTCGGCAAACCACCAAGAAACGCCTCTCCCAGGCCGCCCTCGAAACCCTGGCCCTGGTCGCCTATAAACAACCCGTTACCCGCACCGAACTGGAAGAAGTGCGCGGCGTGAACTGCGACTACGCCCTCCAAAAACTTTTGGAAAAGGAACTTGTTTCTATTACCGGCCGCAGCGAAGGCCCCGGCCGGCCGCTTTTATACGGCACCAGCGAAAAATTTATGGACTACCTGGGCATTAAAAGCCTGGCGGATCTGCCTAAACCCAAGGATTTTAAAGAGATTGAAAACGTCGTCGGCGAAGCCCCGGCCCTCGAAGAAAGGGTTGATTAAAAGTTGATAAGGTTTATGAAATGCCAAGTGGGATAGTATCAACCTTATAAACCCTTTTTCATCAACCTTATAAACCCATTTCCCATCGACCTCATCAACCCTTTTTTCATCAACCCATTTCCCATCAACCCTTTTCCATGGAATCCACCGTTACCGCACCGCTTGTAAACCGGGTCGCCAATAGCGGCCTGGTGTCCATTGACCTGGAAGAGCTGTATCCAGCCGGCGAGGTCATGCCTTTCGACCTGAAGAACTACCTGTTCATGGAACTGATCCTCCGGGAAAAGGACTTCCGGGAAGCGCTTAAAAACCACGACTGGGCCCAGTACACGGGGAAAAATCTGGTCGTCTTTTGCTCGGCCGACGCCATCATTCCGATGTGGGCCTACATGCTGATCGCGACCTATGCGGCTCCCTATGCCGCCAACATTGCGCAATGTCTGCCCGAACAATTCGTTGAATTAGCTTTTCTGCAAAAACTGGCGGCCTTGGATCTGACCACTTTTGCCGGAAAACGCATCGTCGTGAAGGGTTGCAGCGATAAACCGGTGCCGCCTTCCGCTTACCTCGATATTACGCGTCGCCTGCAACCCATTGCCCTGAGTATTCTTTTCGGCGAACCGTGTTCTACGGTGCCGGTGTACAAGAAAGCCAAGAGCGAGGGGTAAAAATCTGGCGCGGCAGCGTAGATTTGCCTCGTTTTCTTAATCATCCTGCCCATGTTGAACACGCGCCTCATTATTTTTCTGAATATTTTCGTGGCTGCCGCCCTGGCCGCCCTGTTTTTCTCTTCTTATAAAGGTCATGACTCACTGGGCATTTCGCCCGAGCAAGTCGTCCGTTCCGTCAACCTCGATAAGGACTTTGATTTTTGCGGGGAAAAGTTCCCGATGGATAACTGGGACGTTCGCCAGCGCCTCGATGCCGAGTTGTTGCGGAACATTTATTTCCACTCGCAGACCATTCTGGTCGTCCAACGCGCCAACGCCATTTTCCCGGTTATCGAACCGATCCTGAAATCGGAAGGCGCACCGGAAGATCTGAAATACCTGGCCGTCGCCGAGAGCGCGCTCTCCAATGTGGTGTCGCCGGCGGGTGCGAAGGGGGTCTGGCAGTTCATGAAAGCCACCGCGATTCAGTACGGTCTGGAGGTCAACGAAGAAATAGACGAACGTTACGACCTGGAAAAAGCGACCCATGCCGCCGCCAAGTACCTGAAGAATGAAAAGGAAAGCCTCGGCTCCTGGGTGCTGTCGGCAGCGGCCTACAACGGCGGACATGGCCGTATTGCGCAGGATAAAGCCACGCAACGCGCCAATAATTTCTTTGAAATGAACCTGGCCGCCGATGAAACCATGCGTTATCCGTTCCGCATCATGGCTATTAAAGAAGTGATGCAACATGCCGAGGACTACGAATACATCATCGAAAAAGAACACTTGTATCCGCCACTGGGGGAGTTTAAACTGGTCGAAGTACGCGGCGCCATCGCTAACTGGGGTGATTTTGCCCGCGAAAACGGCACCAACTACCGGATGCTGAAACTATACAATCCCTGGTTGATGGACAGCAAACTGACCAATAAAGCCGGGAAAACGTATTTGATCCGGGTGCCGAAGTAGTTCGGCGTGTAACGGGGAGGCCGAAGCCCAATTTGTTCATTATGAACAAATTGGGCTTTTTGTTTTGGCGGATAACTTCCGTTACATGCTGATTTCTGAAAGGTCGTTTCTGGATGACGTTTCACCGAATAATTAAATTATTTTAATTTTGACATAATTTGTTTGATATTTACACAAATGGCACTACATTTCCGTCAGCAAATAAGCAGTACATAGCGGATCATCTAATCTCCCGGGAACCCTCCTGCAGCCAGATTTTCTAACTAAACTGATTAATAATGAAAAAGCAACTGATCGCAATCCTCGTTGGTGGAATCATCCTTTTCATCTGGCAGTTCCTCACCTGGTCGCTGCTGAACGTCCACGGCAATGAAACCAAATACACCCCTAATCAGGCCAGGATCATGGAAACACTATCACAAAATCTGCCCGAAGCAGGCAGTTACATGCTCCCCCAGCCGCCTCCGGGCAGTTCGCAGGCAGAAAAGCAGGCGTTTATGGAAAATGCGTCCAGTACGCCCTGGGCCAGCATCGTGTACCATAAGAACTTCAACACGAACATGGGCATGAATATGCTTCGTGGGATTCTGGTTGACTGGTTAGCGGTGTTCCTCCTGGTTTGGCTGCTCCTGAAATTTGCCAACCTCGATTTTAAAACCGTGCTGCTGACTTCTCTGGCCGTCGGGATAATCGGTTACCTGACCATTTCCTACCTCTACACCATCTGGTTTGACACCAGCTCTATTGGCCAACTGATCGACACCTTCGTGCAATGGGGATTGACGGGCACCTGGTTGGGCTGGTGGTTAACGAGAAAACGCGTCGGTCCTATTAATGGAGAGGGGTAAATTCCCATCGCCTACTGTCCGTTCGGCTCATTTAAAAACCCCACATTCCGCTTCAGCCCCGCGTATTTCACCCTTTTTACCGCTGATTTCTTAAAAATCCGGCCGAATGTTTCTTCGGTCAGTTCCTGCCAGTCGCGTTGGCTGAGGGGCAGCAAATCTGGGTGCGGCTCGAAGGCCGGTTCCGTATGGCGCTGGGAAAACCGGTTCCAGGGGCAGACATCCTGGCAAATATCGCAGCCGAACATCCAGCCCTGCATCTGCTCTTTAAATTCGTCGGGAATGGCGTCGCGCAGCTCGATGGTCAAATAGGAAATGCATTTGGAAGCATCCAGGAAGTAGCCTTCGGGTGCAATGGCCCCGGTTGGGCAGGCGTCGATACAGCGGCGGCAGGTACCGCAGTGGTCGCGTATGGGGTCGTCGTAGAGCAGCGGCAGGTCGCAGATAATTTCGGCTAAAAAGAAAAAGGAGCCCGCTTTCGGGTTGATGGTCAGGGTGTTGCGTCCGTTCCAGCCCAGTCCGGCCCGCTGCGCCCATTCCCGCTCCATCACCGGCGCACTGTCGACAAAACACCGCCCGTCGATCTCGCCAATTTCTTCCCGCATATACTGCAGCAGCGTTTTGAGTTTGTCTTTGACTACGTAGTGGTAGTCCTCACCATAGGCATAACTGGCGATTTTGGGCGCCTCCGGGTCCAACTGTTTTTCCCCGTTGAAATAGTTAAAAGTCAGGCAGATCACCGTTTTGGCGCCCGGCAACAGCAGCCTGGGATCGACGCGCAGATCGAAGTAATTTTCCATGTAGGCCATACGGCCATGCGCGCCCTGCTGCAGCCATTGTTCCAGATGCCGCGCTTCCTGCTCGAGGCGTTCGGCCCGGGCAAAACCGACGAAACCGAAACCCAGGCGCTGGGCCTCAGCGCGGATCAGATCGGTATGACGAAGCGCCGGTTGCATGGCACAAATTTACACCCATTTCGCAGCATGCTCTTTTACAACCGGCCTTGCTGGAGCGGTATGTTTTTTTAACAGGTCGTGCTGGGCAATATTCCGCTGTTGCCGGGTGCGCTATAATTTTTTCAGCAGGGCCGGTAGTTGCCGCAGGGCCGCCAGTTCGCGGTATTTTTCGCTGGCCTCGGCCGCCGGAATACCGAAGTACGCTTTGCCGCCTTCGAGCGATTTGGACACGCCGGCTTTCGCCGAAATAAGCGCGCCGTCGCCGATCGTGATCGCCTGGGCTATACCGGCCTGGCCGTACATGACCACGTTGTCGCCGACGATAGTTTTGCCGCCAATGCCCACCTGGGCGGCCAGCAAGCAGTTTTTGCCGATCACCGCGCCATGGCCGATGTGGATCTGGCAATCCAGTTTGCTGCCTTCGCCGATGATGGTGTCGCCGCTCACGCCCTTATTGATCGTGCAGCCGGCGCCAATATCCACGTGGTCATGAATCACGACGCGGCCGCCGGAGCGCCATTTCTGGAAGGAGCCGTCGGGCCTTTTTTTGAAATAAAAAGCATCCGAGCCGATGATTGCGCCGGGACCAATGATGACGTGTTCGCCCACCTGGGTGTATTCGCCGAGGTAGGCATTGGCCTGAATATACGAGTGGGCGCCGATGCTGACGTGGGCCGCAATCACGACGCCCGGCTCGATAATGGCCGTCGGATGTATGTCGGCGCGGTGGCTGACGGCCGACGTGAGCGGTTCAAAATGCCGGTAGGCGCGAACCAGCGAATCATAGCACTCGAAGGGCTCATCGACCACCAGGATGACTTTCCCCGGCGGGCATTCGGCCGGTTCGTTGAAGAGCAGGATGGTGGCCGCGCTGTTCAGGGTTTTGGAAAAATATTTTTTAACATCCGAAAAAGCGATGTCGCCGGACTGGACCTTATGAATTTCGTTGATGCCCGTCGCTTCGAGCGTATCGTCGCCAATAATCTGGCTGGCGTTCAGGCGTTCCGCTAATTCGCGGACAGGAATAGGCGTTTTAAATTTCATCTTCAACAATAGAGGGTTTTTACCACATTTGGGCACATGAGAGCATAAAGTTCTTAATGTAAACAATTAATATGTACATTCATTTTGTTTCTCTGTGCGCTCATGTGCCCTTATGTGGTAAAAATATTTACACGGTTAAATAAGCAATATCCACTGTGCGGTAAAAATCCGCAGTCACAAAAGTCCTAAATTCGATGCTCATTTTGGCCTATGTCTTTTACCTTCCCACCGCGGCTGACATGGGGGCTTGTCATTTCCGCCATACTTTCTACTTTTACCCCAAACCAACGCCTTTATGACATCACTTCTCCGCACTTCCGTTCTCTTCTGCCTGTTATTATTTTTTGCAAATGCCAACCTGTGGGGCCAGCAACAGCCGGTAGCAGAAATGCGCGGCGCCTGGATCGCTACGGTCGGCAATATCGACTGGCCTTCCAAGCCGGGCCTGTCCCCCGACCGCCAGAAAATGGAATTCGATAGTCTGCTCGACGTGATGAAAGCCATGAGTATGAATGCCGTGTTCGTGCAAATCCGTCCGGCCGGCGACGCGATCTATAAATCGAGTAATGTGCCCTGGAGCAAGTACCTGAGCGGTTTTCAGGGCGTTGCGCCCGGTGATTCGCTCTACGACCCACTGGAGTACATGGTCAAAGCGGCCCATAACCGGCACATGGAGTTCCACGCCTGGATGAACCCTTACCGCGCCACCTTCGACCTCGATACGGCCAGTCTGGCGGCCAATCACCCCCTGCGGGCATTGCCGGCGGCCCGGAAAGCAGAATGGTTTTTCCGCTACGGCAACAAATACTATTTCAATCCGGGTAACCCGCTGGTCATCCGCTATTTAACCAATGTCGTGCAGGATGTAGTGCTGCGCTACGATATTGACGGCATCCACTTCGACGACTATTTTTATCCGTACAAGGAGCCCAATCAGGTAATCAATGACTATAACCAGTTTGCACTTGATCCGCGTGGATTTACCAACATCGACGACTGGCGGCGCAACAACGTCAACATGCTGATCGAGGGCGTTTCCAAGGGCATCAAGAAAATTAAACCCTATTGCAAATTCGGCGTAGGCCCCTTCGGCGTATGGCGGAATCTGGATAAAGACCCCATCAACGGTTCCGACACGCGGGCCGGCGTGACCTGCTACGACGATCTTTACGCCGATGTGCTGCTCTGGCTCCGCAACGGCTGGATCGATTATGTGGCGCCACAGGTGTACTGGAGCATCGGTTTTCAGCCGGCCGACTATGCTAAAATCGTGGACTGGTGGAGCAAGCATACCTACGGACGCCAGTTGTACATCGGCCACGCGGCCTATAAAATCAATAACAGCCCCAATGACCCGAACTGGATGTTACCGGATGAAATCAGCCGTCAGATTGCGATCAACCGGGCCAACCCCAACGTGCAGGGCAGTATATTTTTCTCTTTAAAACCTTTGCTGCGCAATCAGCTGGGCGTGCAGGACAGCCTGATCAAAAAACTATACGCGACGGCGGCGCTCATGCCCCCCATGCCGGCGCTCTCCAAAATACCCCCGGCTACCCCGCAAATTTGCCGTGCGCTGGGTACGAAAAACTCTATTAAGCTGGCCTGGAATGCCTGCGAAGTGCTCTCGGGGGAGGAGATGCCCTATTATTTTGGCATTTATCGTTTTGTCGGCGAACTGGTTGGCGACTTCAAGGATCCGCGAAATCTGCTGGCCATGACGCCGTACGATAACGAAAAATGGATTTTTGAAGACCTGACCGCGCTGACGGACGAGCATTATACCTACGTACTGCTGGCTTATAATCGCCTGAATGTAGCCAGTTACAGCAGTGAACCTTTGTACGTCAAAAAAACACGGACGGGCGCGCGGGTGAAACGGAGAAGCAGCCGGTGAGCCCAAATGGACCGATATGAGCCGAAAGAGCGCATTGAGCAATCACTGCGCTCTTTTATTTTTACGGCCTATAAAAATCGTCCCATGAGCCCCATCCCCGAATCCTTTTTACACTTCCTGTGGCGCTGGCGTCGCTTCGATGCCCAAAACCTGCTGACCACCGAGGGCCAAAGTCTGGAAATCCTGCAGCCCGGCGAGCATAACACCCATGCCGGTCCCGATTTTTTCAATGCCCGCGTCCGGATTGGTCAAACGCTGTGGGCCGGTAATGTGGAAATGCATTTGCAGGCTTCCGAATGGATGGTTCATAACCACCAGGAAGATCCCGCTTACGACAATGTGGTGCTGCACGTGGTGCTGGAAGAAGATCAGCCCGTACGGCGCAGCGCCGATGGGTCGCGCCTGCCCTGCCTGGTTTTGCAGGGTCGGATTCCCCCGAATCTACTGGCCATTTATCAACGCCTGGAACATGAACGCGCCTGGATCCCCTGCCAGGGTTTCTTTGCCGCCACCCCCGATATTATCCGGCTCAACTGGCTCGACCGCGTGCTGGTGGAACGTCTGGAACAAAAAACGGCGACTATTGCCGAGTTGCTGCTGACCACGGATAATCACTGGGAAGTGGCTTTTTATCAGCTGCTCGCCCGCAATTTCGGCCTGAAAGTAAATGCCGAACCCTTCGAGGCCCTGGCGCGAACCCTCCCCCTGAAGATTTTGGCCAAACATAAAAACAACCGGTTACAGGTGGAAGCGCTGATTTTTGGTCAGGCCGGTCTGCTGGAGGATGGCTTTCAGGAAGAATATCCCCAAGTGCTGGCCAGAGAATACCGGCATCTGGCCCATAAGTACGGATTAACGCCGCTGACGGCCAGTCAGTGGAAATTCCTGCGGCTGCGGCCGGCCAATTTCCCCTCGGTGCGGCTGGCCCAGTTTGCCGCGCTGGTCCACCAATCTGCCCATTTATTTAGCCAGATACTGGAAAGTACTAACCTGCGCAGCCTGGAAAACATGTTTGCCGTCCAGCCCGCCGACTACTGGTTCAGTCACTATCAGCTCGATAAACCGTCCAGTCCGCGCAACAAAGCACTGGGCCGCGATTTCATCCACCTGCTCATTATCAACACCATCGTACCCGTCCTTTTTCACTACGGCCGTTTAAAAGAGGATGCTGACCTCCAGAACCGGGCGCTGTTTCTACTCGAAGAATTACCTGCAGAAAACAATGCCATCCTGGAAGGCTGGGACGCCCTCGGTATGCGGGCGCGACATGCGTACCAGAGCCAGGCGCTGCTGCATTTAAAAACGCGCTACTGCGACGCCAAGCGCTGCCTGGAATGTGGGGTAGGGAATTTTATTTTGAAGTAATGGGCGGCCTGCTTTCGCCGGTCGCCTCATTCTTTTTTCACCAGTACTGCCTGCCCGCCTTCCAGCTTGGCGATGTCCACATAAAACTGCCGCACTTCGCCATAACGTTCGGCCGGCACGGCAACCGCCCGTATTTCTATGCGTCGAAACACCTGGATCTGGTCCGGTGCTTGCTCAATTTGCAGCTCATAACGACCGAATTCCGACTCGATATTCTTGCCCGGCGGCACGTTCTCCGCCGTATAACCAGGTGGAAAATGAATGATGATCGTATCGGTAAGCGTATAACAGTCCGCTATGTATACATCCAGAAAACGATGTTCATCACTGGGTAGCGAACGGCGGACCGGCAGCATTTTGGTGAGCGGTACGAACATCCGTTTGCCGGAACGGGCGGCATAGCCGGCGGTTTCGATAGCGAAGTCCATACGGGCCTCCGGAAGCTGAGCGGAGGCCATCAGGCTCAGACGTTGCAATTTCTTCAGGCTGACCGGCAGGCTTTCGGCGAAGGTTTTGTTGCGCTCGGTCAGATTTTTTTCGTTGGCCAGCGCCCGGTAATAGGGATGCCGGTTGCCAGTGGCCAGCAGGCGCTGCTCGACGATGGCATTGCCCATCTCATCCAGCAGCAGATCAGTATGGGTTGATTTACGGTTGGCAGCCGGATCGAGGGCGGGCGTGTGGACCAGTTTGCCGCCTTCGGGGGTGAGCAGCAGTGCCGGATGCCCGGCAGTAAAATCACCCAGGTAGCCCGGCGGATAGGTGTTGCTGGTACATTCGAGCCAAAGCTGTTCGCCCGGTACAAAAAGGATCATGTGGTTGAACCGCGGTACCGCCAGGTCGTCATAAATCGCCGGCGCACCATCCGAATCTCCAAAAATCAGGGCCTGGTAAGCTGGAATGCCGACTACTTTCAACAGCGCTTTCATGTAGTTGCTGAGCGCTTTACAGTCGCCGTACTTCCGGTTGTTTACAAATGCGGCATCGAAGGTCTGCCAGCCGCCTATACCCAGTTGAATACTCACATAGCGCTGATTTTCCTGCAAATAGCGGTATAGAATGTCTATTTTTTCCCGGTTGGTCGCAGCTTTGGCCGTCAAATTCAGCACGTGGGTTTGTGCCTCGACCGGCAGGTTATCGCGGTTTTGGTTGAGGGTATAGAAAAAACGTCCGGCTTCCGTCCAGTTGCTCAAATTGCCGCTGTAATCATCAATTTTAACCTGCTCCGGCGCAAAAAGCACCTCGGCATATTGTTTCCCAAAGTATGGCTGATTAGATTCATTCGGTTTGGCAGGCAGGTTTTTGACCGTCCAGGTCCAGGTTTTTTCAGTGCCGGTCGTCGTTATTTTGGGCTGGATATCCGTATTAACGCCCTTCCATTGGAATTGATAACCGACCGGAGCGACGATGGAAAACGAACTTTGCTCTACCGCTTCGCCCAAACGCTGTACCTCAAAATCCGGAATGCGAAAAAAGCCCCGGATGGTCTCCCGGGTTTTGAACTCGACCGTAAATGGATACGTACTGCTCTCCATTTCCAGCACCCGGACGCGCTGATCGGTAAATTCATAATCGCTGCTGCTGCCATAGTCCTTCACCTCTTTTTTCCCACTTTCCCTGATGAGCAGACCGTTCTCGTCATACAGACGCCCTTCCATTTTTTTCAACTGCATAAACTCGTCTTCCAGACAGACCGCCTGGGCAGCATAATGACCCTCCGGTTTCAAAATCGTGATGGCCCAGCTACGCTCCAGGGTCGCATCGGTCGCACTCTCCACCCGGAAAATGGTTTGTGCGGAGCGCACCACCAGGTGGGCACCGGTTGTCAGGTCTGTTGGCAATAAAATAGATGGGTAAAAAGAAGACTGCGCCCCGAGCGGCATTGCGGCAGCCAGCAGCAGCAAAATGCCCGGTATTTTCAAAAAAGTCATCGTCGGAATGGGCTAAAGGGATGAACAAGAAAAATTATAACAGCTGCCAGAAAACCTATTGGCCGTGTTTCAATACCAGCTGCATTTGCGTTTTTTCAGCCGCCAGATCAAAAAATTTACGCAGCGTAGCATATTCTTGCGGCATAAAAGTGGCTTGGGACAGGTTCATCGTGAGGCGGACCTGTACCAACTGGGGGCTGGATTTCGCGCAGCTAAAACTGATTTTGCCCCCTTCATTAGGCAGTACAATACGGGCCGCTTCCGGCAGTTCTTCCACGTCATAACCAGGTGGCAATTGCAAATTGAGCACATAATTCATCTTGACGGGATAGGGGAAATCTACCGGATAGCTGCGCTGTAGTGACTTGAACGGCGATTCATGGACGAAAAAATCCAGCACCGGGCGGCAGTAAATGAAATCGTTGACCACGTTGGCCGCATTCGGGATCCGGCAGAAAAATTTGATTTGCAACGGCTTATCGAAGTTCGTGCGCGAGGTAATCGTGATGGAATCGAAGGTTATTTCCGGATAACTGGTCGCAAAATTTTCTTTTAACACTTCCCGCTCCGATCTATGCGACAGTTCTGCGCGCCAGTCGGCGGCAAGTGCGCCATTTATATTGATCGTGAACCGCCCCGATAACTCCCCACTTTCCTGAAGTTGCATTTGTCCGAACCAGGCTTCCGTGGCGTCGGGCGCCTGCAGTTTTTCCCAGAGTGGACTTTTACTGTCGACCACCCAGCCGGCCTGGTTATAATGTTGGTCCTCCGCTTGCCCGACCGGCAGATAAGGATTGGTGGCATCCAGAACTACACCACCGTCGCCCTTGCGCAAATAAGCCAGGACAGAGTTAAATTGATCGCGAAAGGGATATTTGTCAAACATCTGGCCATTGCTGCGCGTACTGATCAGCATAGGCACGGCGTTCAGTCCGGCTTTACGCAGCAGGGCAACCAGGGCCAGGTTCAACTCGGCACTATTACCGGTTTTACGATTAAAAGCATCGTCCAGCGTGCCTTCGACGTAGTAAGTATGCTCTTCATTCCAGGTGATGTTTTCGGTGACAAAACGGAGTACGCGCTGCGCAATAGTATCCGCTGGATCAACCCCGGGTTTCAACTGCGGCGCAAGCACCTTCCACATGTCATTAAAATTCCGGTCATGTTTATATTGATCGCCGAACCCGGACCACTTCTCCATTTCAATAGCCAGCTCGCCCCAGTTCGTCATAAACTTTTGCTGTTCCTGGCCGGGAAAGTTCACCGTCTGCAACTGAAAGCCAATATGGGCGCGGTAATCGTCGAGGGTCGTGATAAAAGGCTCCTTGCGAATGGCTGGCAAATGACCGAGTCCATAGCGGGTAGAGGTGTACTCGGCCACATTTTTGGTTTCCTGCACCTCGAAAGTGCGGGGGATGTTCGTCAACAGCATATAGTTGAAAAAAGGCGGAATATGTACGGTCACTTCGCTCCAGCGCACCGGCAGATCATCCTGAAAATACCAGTCGTGTAAGACCTGCACCGTTTCCGTGCTCAACTCGAAGCGATATTCGATAATGCAGCCTTTTTGGAGATTGGGGATAAATACCTTCTTGGCAGACCGGTATTTGGAAAGTTTTTCCGTAAAAACGTTATCCGATTTCACTTTCTGCTTTTCACCATTTGGCAAAATCAGCTGCACATCCAGATCGACAATCTTTTCCAGCCCATCTATGGAATAATAAGGGATCAGCAAATTTCCCTCCGTAAAGGCTTTCACGTCGAATACCTTGATGCGACGGTGCTGCTTGAAGTTAACCAGGTATTTGCCCAGGGCTCTTAACTCCACCTGACCCACGTCCTGCAAAATAACGGCGGCAGCGGTGGAATCCTCGGGATAAACGGTCATGGCCAGGTCGGCCGCAGAGATTTTACCCCATTTTTCAGCTTCGTTTTGGGAAAATACAGTCGTGCCCAGAGAGAGAATAAAGACAAGGGTAAGCAGGCTTTTTCGATTCATTTTGGAGGAATTTGAGCATAGAATATGGTACAGGTAGATAAATGTTACTTGCTACTATCATGCCGTAATTATCCAGCGAAGAGGGCAATGATTGACCGGCATAGCTTACAAACCCGCCACCCAGGCCTTCAACGTCTCTAAAAACGCCTCCGTCTGGAATTCTCCCGGACGAATCCCGGTCGTGTTTTTCACTTCCTGCAAGCCCTTCTCCAGGTCGATCTGATCCTGCTGCTGCATCAGGAATATATTCTGCGTTGCCAATGATTCGGCCAGGTATTCCTGCTCGGTCTGGCCGGGTGTGGGGATCAGGATGGCCTTTTTACCCAGGGCCGCCAGGTCCATCACCGAGCTATAGCCGGAGCGACAGACCAGTACCTTACTGGCCAGCAGCGTTTCATTGAGGTTGCCGGAGGTAAGGAAAGAGACCACTTCCACGTGTTCGGCCGCAAAGTGATGGGCCTTCGCCTTGGTCTTCCCCTGAATAAAAATAAATTTCTTAGACAGCGGCATGGCCTGTTCCATCAGCCGCTGTTCGAGGATCGTGCGCTGCGGTTCCGGACCGGACAGTACGACCGCAACGTCATATTCCGGTTCGGTGGGTTGCACTTGCATGCGCGTAAGCAGGCCGATGTACCGGACATCGCGGTGTACCTTATCGTCGCCGTGTGAAAGTTCTCCTGATAGTCCGGGCGCTGCCTGCACGTCGGGCACCCAAAGGGTATGGAACTTATGCAGGGCCAAACGCAACGTCTGGTTGGCGGCCCATTGCAGTAGTTGGCTCGGTACGCGCAGGTAGAGTTGATGCGTGATCATCACGCTCTGGGCATGGCGGCTGAAGCAGCCGTAGCGGTTATCGGAAATAATACCCTGAATACCGTATTCTTTGACCAGGCGTTCGGTGGCCCATTGTTCGGCCCGTATAGCATAAATCATGCGGGGCAGCTGACGGCCGATCGTAGCGACCATGTTGCCGGAACCGTAGCGCACCCGATAGGAAGGTAATTCAAAAATAGGTAGTAAAGGAAATTCGGCGCGCAGCAGGTGGAGCGAACGACCATCGGAAGCCAGAAACACCTCGACACCCATGTCACGCAGCGCCTGGATGAGCGGAATACACCGGGTGACATGGCCCAGGCCCCAATTAAGCGGTGCGACGAGAATACGTTTCATAGTGTTGCCCTACCCCGCCGGCCGATGACCGGAACGCTATACGGTAGCGGCTTTAAAATTTCGTTTCGTTTTACAGCGTTTGGGTTTACATTCGCCTTTGTAAAAGTAAACAGACTTTTTTGGTTATGAAAAAAATTAATTGGATACGGGTGGCTTTTTTCCTGCTTATGCTCGGCATGGTCGTGCTGGAAAGTTGCCGGGCTTTTAAACCGAAATGTAACTGCCCGCATTTTTAAAGGGCATCTAAAAAGCAAAACAGGAGTCATCCCGTTCGGGGTGACTCCTGTATGCTTTTGTAACACCGGCTGTAGCCGGTGTGGTGTACGGCCTGATTTGAAATGCCGACTGAAGTCGGCGTTACAAAATCGGTGTAACTTCTGCCCTTAGTTGAGGCGTATTTCGTCGTCGTCGCCCTCATAAAAACGGTACTCTGCCAACTGGTAGTCCGCATGGGGCAGAATACGCACCCACTTGTTATACTTCAGTAACCAGCGCATCCGGCGGCTCGGCAACCCGTGCTTTAAATACGCATCCAGATAAGGATGGACGCGCAGGTATAAGGTGCCTTTCGGCCGGGATTGCATCACAAACTCCATATCGCGCTCAATATCGTCGATCAGCAGGATGGTAGCATTCACCTTGCCGGTGCCTCCGCAGGTGGGGCAGACTTCGGCGGTATCCACCATCACCTCGGGGCGCGCTCGCTCGCGGGTGATCTGCATGAGGCCGAATTTGGACAGCGGCAACACCGTATGCTGTGACCGATCCTTGCGCATGAAATCCTCCATCGCCTTCGCCAGTTGCTTTTTATGCTCCTGGTTTTTCATATCGATGAAATCGATCACGATCAGTCCGCCAATATCGCGCAAACGAATTTGGCGGGCAATTTCCTCCGCCGCTTCCAGGTTGACCCCGAAAATCGTCTGATCCACGTCGGCAGTGGCCATTTTATGCCCGCTGTTCACGTCGACCACGTGCATGGCTTCCGTTTTTTCGATGATCACGTAAGCGCCACTGCTCATGGTCGTGGTTTTCCCGAAGGAAGCCTTGATCTGCTTGGTCACCCCGAACTGGTCGAAGATCGGTTTACCATTGTTATGGAACTGAACAATACCGACCTGCTCTGGACTGATGCTCTGCATGTAAGCCCGGATGTCGGCGTACAGGTCTTTATCATTGACGACAATGCGGCTGAAACCGGCACTCAACATATCGCGCAGCACGCTGGCGGGTTTGTCCAGTTCGCTCAGCAGTTTGGCCGGCGGTATGGCCGTCTTCAACTGGCGGTAAATATCTTCCCACTGGCCCATGAGGTGGGTGAGTTCCTCGTGCAGTTCCTGCACTTTTTTGCCTTCGGCGGCGGTACGAATGATCAGCCCGAAATTTTTGGGCTTGATGCTTTCCGCCAGCGTATGCAGGCGTTTGCGTTCTTCACCGCTGCTGATTTTCTTGCTGACCGATACCGTATCGGCAAATGGCGAAAGAACCATATAGCGACCGGGTAAAGTCAGTTCGCAGGAAAGCCGCGGACCTTTGGTCGAAATGGGTTCTTTCAGAATTTGTACGACGATGGGCCAGCGTTTGTTGAGCACCTGATCGACCTTACCGGTTTTGATGATTTCGCCTTCAAATTTGAAGTTATCCAGCTTATGCGTGTTGATGCTGCCATTAGTCACCCCGTTTGTCCACTTCACCATTGAAGGCAGGTTTGGCCCTAAATCGGTGTAGTGTAAAAAAGCGTCTTTCCGGTGACCGATGTCCACAAAAGCGGCGTTGAGCCCGGGCATCATTTTGCGGATTTTGCCGACGAGAATGTCGCCGACACTGAAGTTGTTGTTAATTTTCTGGTGCTGGAGCTCAACGAGTTTCCCGTTCTCCAACAGGGCCAGTTCAACGCCTGATTCGGCGGCGTTGATAATAAGTTCTTTATCCACGATGGTAAATATGGTTTGCAACAGACAGGCAAACGCAGAGAAGAAAAATGCAAAAGGCCTTCGACCGGCTACCGGGGGTCGGTACGGGCGTCAAATCAGGCCGTCGAGGCGCGTTGTCGGCTGCTGGGCCGCTGAGCCGAAAGTGGTGGCTCAAAGAATTCGGTTTCGATGGACAAGGAGGGCTGATCCGAAATCGCTTGGGTGGACGATATGGCAGCGTTGAGCCTGATTAACGAGGCTCAAATCAAGGGGTTACATGCTTGCCAATGAGCGAATAGGTAGGGCTGCCGATGAAAAATGGACCCGAAGGGTCCCATAGGTAGGCAGACAGCGAAAAAACTTTCCGGTAGCAAAAGGCTTCCGGAAAGTTTTCGATTCGACGGTTGCGTCTGGCGCTGACCCCGGCAGGATGTAGTTAAGACTGACTTTTCCCTGCCTGTGGTTCAGACACTAGCGTTTCTTCTTATGGCGATTCTTGCGCAGGCGCTTTTTGCGCTTGTGAGTGGCAATTTTATGTCGTTTACGTTTCTTTCCGCAAGGCATACTGCTGTGGTGTTGTGAGTGATGAAAAATATGCGTTCCTAAAGCTGTCGAAAAATAGTTGATAAAGGTTTATAAAGTTAATAGGGTTGATAATCACCCCGATAAACCTTTTAAACTTCATCAACTCTTATAAACAGCCTCTTATTTACAAAGTTTGGCAAAATCTGCCATTTTATCCATTTGGCCCGCCCCTTCATAGGCTTTCGCCAGCAAACAGGGGGTATTCGGGTTCTTTTTATCCAGTGACCAGGCTTTCTCCAGTCGGTCGATGGCCCGCTGCCATTGGCCGGTTTTAATGGCCAAACGACCCAGCGCGTTATACACGGCCGGGTCTTCGGGGTGTTTACTCTCCAGATCGCGGAGCATCAGTACGGCCTTCATCGGATTATCCGGCGGCGGATTTTCCGAATACACCAGGGCCAGGTTCACGCGGTGCGCTACGTTGGCGGGATTCAGAGAAGCCGCACTTTCAAAGGCTTTAACGGCATGTTCCGCGCAGTAGGCCCTTATTTTGGGTTCCTGGGAACTGATCAAACCGTTAAAAAATGTACCGCCAGCCACTGACCAGGCCGAATCGCTATTCTCCACTTCGGCAACCTGTTCGGCCAGTCCGCCAGCTACCGCCATTTGCTGATTGCGGTACCAGTATCCGGACAGGCTTTTGATGGCCGTCACCTTCGCTTCAGGGTCCGTGGCCACCGAAGCTTTTTGCTCCAGTTCGGCCAATTCGGTGGCCTGAGCAGGCGACAAATGCGCTTTCGCCTCCGACAACAGTGTACCGAAATCCGTGCTTTCCACCTGCATGGCTTGTGATCGCACGGCGACTTGCTGGTTTTTATTTTTGGTATCCAGTCCGAAATAAAGGCCACAAAAAAGCACAAAAGCGGCAAAAATGATGGTTATCTGTGCCTTATTCATGTTTCAACTTGCGTACAATCGTGACTTTGGAAAAAAGGGATTCAAACTGTAATGGGCAATTTATTATTCTTCGCCCTGATCGTCGGGCAGGGAAGTAACGTTCTTTTTCACCTGTTCCATGAAAACTTTCGCTGGCTTGAAAGACGGGATGAAATGTTCCGGAATCTCGATGGACTTGCCTTTTTTGATGTTGCGGCCCACTTTTTTAGCGCGTTTTTTAATGACAAAGCTGCCGAAACCGCGGATATACACGTTCTCGCCGCTCTGCATCGTGGTCTTGATCTCCTTAAAGAGCTCCTCGAGGGAGACCAGGACATCCACTTTTGCAACGCCGGTTTTCTCGGAAATAGCGTTCACCAAGTCAGCCTTTCTCATGTTTTAATGCGTTGATTTTGAATATGTTATGAACAAAAAGAGGGTGTTTTCAAAAACGAGAGGCAAA
>JANPIN010000071.1:0-10670 GCA_031425035.1 Saprospirales bacterium
TAAACCCCTCTAAACCCTTTCTAAACCCCTCTAAATCAAACAAATATCCATCCTTCGATCACATAACCATGCGCGATTTATTCTTCAAATTTTTTAAGTTCGGCGTTGTTGGCGCCTCCGGTGTCATCGTGGATTTTGGGATCACCTGGCTGCTGAAAGAGCAGTTACGGATGAACAAATACGTCGCTAACACGGCCGGTTTTGTCTGTGCCGTTTTAAGCAACTACTTTTTGAACCGGGTCTGGACCTTCGAAAGCCACGACCCTTCGGTGGCCACGCAATTTTCCAAATTTGCCCTGGCGGCATTGGTCGGCCTGGTGATGAATAACGGCATTATCTACCTGCTTACCGAGCGGTATAAAGTACGGTTTTACCCCGCTAAACTCATCGCTACCGGCATTGTCACCATTTGGAATTTCTGGGCCAATTACACTTTTACCTTTCACGGATAAACAGACACTACTCTATGCGTCATTATTTGCTTTTGCTATTTGCAATAGTGTACTGTACCGTCACGGCCAGCGCTCAATGCAGCGGACCGGTCATTATCAATTATCCCTACCACGAAGATTTTGAAGCGGGCCCCGGGAACTGGACCTCCGGGGGTACGGGCAATGACTGGGCATTGGGCACGCCCAATAAATTCGTCATCAACTCGGCCGGTTCGGGCACCAAATGCTGGGTTACCGGCGGTCTGTCCGGTTCTTCCTATACCAGTGGCCAGCGCTCTTATGTGCAGAGCCCCTGTTTCAATTTCACTGCCCTGGCGAATCCTTATATTCGTTTCAAAATCTGGTGGGAATCGGAGAGTAAATTCGACGGCACAAATTTGCAGTACTCCCTGGATGGCGGCCTCACCTGGACCAACGTGGGTTCCGTCAATGATCCGGTCAATTGTCTCAATGAAAACTGGTATAACTATCCCACCATCACCTACCTGAACGGGCTGGCTACGGTGCGCAACGGATGGAGCGGAAATGTGCAGCAGAGCAATGGCATTTGTGTCGGTGGCGGCGGGAGCGGCGGCTGGGTGGAGGCTAAACACTGTATGAATGAACTGGGGGGACAACCCAGCGTGCGTTTTCGGTTCACCTTCGGAGCCGGCACCACCTGTAACGACTACGACGGAGTGGCTTTCGATGATATTTATGTGCAAAACGCGCCGCCCATCGTGGCCTCGTTCGTGCCTTCCTGTTCCGGCGATAATACCTACACGTTCAACGACATATCCACCATTTGCCCGGATAGCTGGCTCTGGGATTTTGGCGATCCGGTTTCGGGCGCGGCTAACAGCAGCGTGGCCCAAAATCCGACGCATACCTACCCGGGGCCAGGCGTGTATACCGTTACCCTCACCGCCGACAACTTATGCAGCGGTACGACGACAGCCGTGCGTACAGTGAAAATTTATGAGCTTAATCCGGTTATTACGCCCATCGATTGTGCAGGCGATAATAATGGCTCGGCTACCATTCAACTCGTTCCATCCGGGGGGAATCCGACCTTTCAGTGGTCTACCGTGCCCGTACAAACTGGCCCGACGGCAACCAATTTGGCGGCCGGAACCTATACCGTTTCGCTAATTGAAACCGGTGTTTGTCCGGCAACGGCGACCGTCACAATTACCGAACCAGCCATTTTACAACATACGACTACGCTGACGAATGCTTCCTGTGGGTTTGCCAACGGCAGCGCCACGATCAATGCCAGCGGCGGCACTGCGCCCTATACCTATTCCTGGCTACCGGCCGTAAGTACTTCCGGGTCGGCCTTCAATCTGGCGGCCGGCAACTACGGCGTCACCATTACCGATGTTCGTGGCTGTACCGATGTAGCCAGTTTTGCCCTGAGCGGAAGTCCGGGGGTACAGGCCGCCATCTTTTCTACAGTGCCTGCCACCTGTTTTGGCGCCAGTACCGGCAGCGCAACCGTAACGGCCAGTGGCGGTAGCTCCCCTTTTAGCTATATCTGGTCAGCCGGCGGAAATACCGGACCGACAGCCGGCGGTTTGAGCGCCGGAACCTACACCGTAACCGTCACCGATGCCAATATGTGTACCGCTACGGCGACTACAGTCATTACGCAACCGGCTCAGTTACAACATACTGCCACGGTGCAGGCGGCCACCTGTGGTTTAAGCAATGGCAGCGCCAGCATCATTGCGACGGGCGGAACGGCGCCTTATACCTACCTCTGGTCGCCTTCCGGCGGAACGGGCAACTCGGCTTCCAACCTGGCCACGGGCGCCTACCTGCTTTCCATCACCGATCAGCAGGGCTGCACGGATACGGTCCAGGTAAATATCTCGAATAGTCCACCCGTGCAGGCCGCCATTTCCAATGTACTGAACGTCGACTGTTTCGGAGCGGCCACCGGCAGCGCTACGGCCAGTGTTACCGGCGGCACCGCACCATTCAGTTATAGCTGGTCGCCTTCCGGCGGAACCGGCACTACGGCCGTCAACCTGCCGGCGGGCAGCTACCAGGTCACGATTACCGATGCTAAAATGTGCACCGCGACGGCCAGTACGATTATTTCGCAACCGCCCGCGCTCACGCATACGTCCAGTACGGTGGAAGCGGCCTGCAACAGTGCCAATGGGTCCGCAATGGTCATGATAAGCGGCGGCACTTTGCCTTATACGTATGTCTGGTCGCCTAACGGCGGCACAGGCGCGGCGGCAACGGGTTTATTTGCCGGAAACTATATTGTTACTATCACCGACAGCCAAAGTTGCACGGATACCGTGCAGATCATCGTGGGGAATATTGGTGGGGTGCAGGCGGTTATTTCCGCCAATTCTCCGGTAACCTGCTTCGGCGGCCAGGACGGAAGCGCCACCGTAAGCGGAACCGGCGGCCTGCTGCCTTATACCTACAGCTGGTCGCCGGCGGGTGGTAATGGTCCGACGGCCGGCGGACTGGCGGCCGGCAACTACTTCGTCACGGTGACGGACGCCAATTTGTGTATTGCGGCGGTCGCCACGAGCATTGCCCAACCGCCTGCTTTTCAACATCTTGTAAGTACGCAGTCCAGTATTTGCGGCGGCGCCAACGGCCAGGCAGCCGTGGTCGTCAGCGGAGGCACGCCCCCCTACACGTATAGCTGGTCGCCGACCGGCGGCAGCGGCAGTACCGCTCAAAATCTGCCGGCCGGGGATTACGTGGTCCTCATCACCGATGCCCAAAGTTGTACGGATACTGCGCAAGTAACCGTCGGCACCCTCCCCAGTGTACAGGCCGGCATTAGCGCTACGGTCGACGTGGTCTGTTTCGGTGGCGCCACCGGCAGCGCCACCGTGTCGGCCAGCTCCGGCCAGATGCCCTACACGTATGCGTGGTCGGGCAATAACGGGGGCAGCGCAACCGCCCAGAACCTGACTGCGGGTACTTATACCGTTACCGTCACGGATGCTAATGTATGTTCAACCACGGCGACGGCGGTTATTACCCAGCCCACACCGTTCCAGCACACGATTGAAACGAAACCGGCCACCTGTGGCAATGCCAACGGATCGGCCACTATTATGGAAACGGGGGGTACGGGTCCGTACACCTATGCCTGGTCACCCAGCGGCGGTACCAATCCTACGGCCCTCAATTTATCCGCCGGCAACTATTTAGTAACAATTACGGATCAACAAGGCTGCGAGGACCTCGCCCAGGTAAACATTGTCGGCATACCGGGGGTACAGGCATTTATTTCCGGAACGGTTGATGCCACCTGTTTTGGCAGCAGTACGGGTAACGCCACCGTCGACGCCATCATCGGTGTGCTGCCTTACACCTATGCCTGGTCGCCCAGCGGGGGGAGCGGCGCAACCGCGACGGATCTGGTGGCAGGTACTTATTCCGTTACCGTCACGGACGCCAATTTATGTACCGCATCGGCCACGACGACCGTAATGCAACCGCCTGCGATGCAGCATAGCACCACGGTTTTGCCAGTGAACTGCGGCGGTATCAACGGTAGCGCGACCATCCTGGAAACCGGTGGAACGGCTCCTTACACCTATATCTGGTCGCCAACGGGTGGTAATGCGGCAACGGCTTCCGGGCTCGCGGCGGGTCCTTACGTGGTTTCCGTAACCGATAGCCAGGGATGTCTCGACACCGTGCAGATCCTGATTGGTATGGCCCCTCCGTTGCAAGCGAGTATAGTCGTCGGGTCGCCGGTCAGTTGCTTCGGCCTGCAGGACGGCAGCTTGAATGCAGTAGCGACGGGTGGCGTTTTACCCTATACCTACGTTTGGTCGCCGGTAAACGGTACAAGCGCCGGCATCGCTGCGCTGGCTTCCGGGACATACTCCGTGACGGTAAGCGATGTAACCGGATGCAGTACGGTAGTCAGCGTCCTGCTGAGCGAACCCAGCGCCGTGCTGAGTAACTGGTACACCTCCCCCGTCCGTTGTCCGGGTGAAGCGAACGGCAGTCTCACCGTGGATACCACGACGGGTGGTACCGGACCCTACTTATATGCATTGAATCAGTCGGGATTTAGTGATCAGGTCGTGTTTACTCCTTTGGCAGCCGGTTCGTATGTGCTGCAAACCCAGGACGCGAATGGCTGCGTGGCGCTGGATTCGTTCAACATTACGTCCCCCCTGCCGAATCTGGTGCAACTGGGCGCCGATACGACGATTAACATTGGCGATAGCCTGCTGCTCGCCGGCATAGTCACCGATCCAAGTGCGGTGGCTACCTATAGCTGGACGCCGCCGGCCACCATTACCTGCGCTACCTGCCCCAGCACTTTTGCGCAGCCCTTTACGACGACGACCTATATCCTGCAAATCACCGACCGCGCCGGTTGCCTGAGCTCGGATAGCCGCGTGGTCAAAGTAAACGGCCCTTCCATCTATATTCCAAACGTGTTTGCGCCGGCCTCGACGGCACCGAACGACTATTTCACGGTGTACGCCGGTTTTGGCGTGCAGGAAGTGGAATTACTGGAGGTCTATGACCGCTGGGGAGAACTGGTGTTTGCCGACCAAAACTTTGCACCGGGTGGTTTCGGCTCCGGCTGGGATGGTAAGGTGGGTGGAAAGCCGGCTGCGAGCGGGGTATACGTGTACGTCTGCCGCATACGCCTGCTGGACGGCAGCGCGGTGGATTTGAAAGGGGACGTGACAGTGGTACGCTGAACGGCTTGCAGAGAAAACATACCGGGTTAGGCGAGCTGTAGCATTAAAAGTGTTGCACGATTAAAAAATATAAAGGCATACCAATTGTAATGTTTACCGGAAAAGTTACTGCAAGAGCCATCGGTAAATATAATCCGGGATTTGCTTTGGGAACGGCTAACTTCATGGCCGCAGGCACCGCTATATAGGAAGCACTGGCAGCCAGGACGGCAAATATAAATCTGTTGGTTATGTCCGTTGTAACAAATGCACTTATCACAGCAAATAAGCATCCGTTCACTAATGGAATTATAACGGCAAAGATGAATGGAAATAATCCAAATGAAAAGAACGCTTTTAGTTTTCTACCACTGGTGATGCCCATATCTAAAAGAAAAATGGCCAGAAAACCTTTGAATAAGTCGTTGGTAAATGGTTTAATACCTTCTGCTTGTTTTGCATTGGCCATAAAACCTATGACCAGGCTTCCCAGGATCAATAACACACTGCCATTTGTCAGGGAATGTTTTATTACCGATGGAATTTTTATTTTTGCGGTTGTTTCTTCTTTATTGAACAGCGAAATCAATACTAATCCTATTATTATGGCCGGAGATTCCATCAATGCCATTATTGCTACCATGTGTCCATGAAGACTCATTTGTTGACTTTCTAAATAAGAAACGGCGGTCACAAAGGTAACTGCACTTACGGAGCCATAAGCTGCTGCAACGGCGCCTGCATCAAATACATTCAACTTTCTTTTCAGAATAAAAAAAGTGTACAAGGGTATTACAGCCGCAATACTTATTCCAAACAGCATCGACCATCCTATTTCGCTTGTAATGGCTTCGTGTGATAGCTCTTGTCCGCCTTTAAACCCAATAGAAAATAGTAAATAGAGCGAGATGAATTTTGAAGAGTTCGGTGGTATTTCCAAATCGCTTTTTACATAAACTGCGATAATGCCCAGAACAAAGAACAATAGTGCTGGATTGGTCAGATTTTCTATGAGTAAATTGAAGTTCATTTTTGTTGGTTTGCTTTAAAATTCGGAACTCGCTGTTAGTCGACGAACTCTAATTTACCTGTTCGCAATGTGTAGAATGCGCCAACTATTTTTATTTCCCCTTTCGCTTCCATTTCTTTCAGGATCGCACTTTTAGCTCTGATCTGCATTATGGTGTTTCTGATATTATTCTGTGCCACTAGCTTGACAAAAGCCTCGTTCCTAGAGGATTTTTCACCTTCAAAATTTTTGCTCATTTCTACTGCCGGCTTTATATTCGCAAGCATGGAGGTTATATTTCCTACATGTACGTCGTCAATCGCTCCTTTAATAGCGCCGCAATGTTGATGTCCCATTACTAAAATAAGCTTTGCGCCGGCAATTTTACACGCAAATTCCATGCTCCCCAATAGGTCGGTATTGACAAAGTTGCCGGCCACCCGGCCAACAAAAACGTCGCCAATGCCCTGGTCAAATATATCTTCAACGGGCACTCTGCTATCCAGACAACTTAAAACCATTGCTTTTGGAAATTGACCACCAGTCGCCGCTTTTCTAATTTCTTCCGAATGTTCACGTTGTGTGACATTGCCTGTATTGAAGCGTTCGTTCCCAGCCTTGAATTCTTGCAAAACCTGGTCAGGGCTTAAAGAATCCTGCTCCTCTTTATTCAGTACATGACTGTGTATATAAGGTTTGTTCTGCGTGGACATAGCTGTCGGCGGATTTTCATTTTTAACGCCTGGCTTACAAGCACTGAAAGTTTGAATGCTTATGGCTAGTACTATAACAATCATTGAATTTTTCATCATTTTTTTGTTATTTTTATTTTGGCGCCGCAAAATTGAGTATATTAATTCGCTTATGTTTATTTATACTTATTATGTTACCCATAAGTATTTTTTATGGGTTTAGCAAGGTGCTGATAACTGGACATTTTGCGGCGAGCCTGATTTTCATGGCGTAGAATTTTTGGTAGTTCTTTAAAGGGTGTTGATGCCGGCCAGACATACAAACGCTGTCCTGTCGGGCGAAGCCGAGACCTCTGCGGCCGAAGGCTGAAAAATCGGAATAAACAATCAAAAAAATCCAGATGTCTCGACTACGCTCGACATGACAGCGCTTCTTCATCAACACCTCCTGAATAACTACCCCATGATTGTTCTCATTGTCATTTTTCTATGGAGATTTTCAATTGCATCTTTACTTTCCATTAATTTATTGCCCGATATACTAGCCTTTTTTGCCTTCCATATTTTTGGAATTGAAAACCTGCCTTGCGCAACAGAATACATCCATATCAAGTCAATTACATTTACAAATAAATTTATTCTAAAAAACAGAGTTGGATTTTCCAGTTCAAATCCAATTTTATTTAAAGTCCGTTCATTAAAAAAATAAGATGTCCCTGATATGTTTACCGTCTTTGGCACGGCGCCATTTTCAATTTGCAAAATAATATGTAATAACCCTTGTAAATGATAAGTCAATAACCTTTGTCTGAATTCAATTCCTGCTTTGTTTTTTCTCATTACAAACAGATAATCAAAACTGCCCCCACTATGTAAATCTATTTCAGTGTCATTTGCCATATAGCCAATTAACATTGGCGAATAATATTTATAGATGCCTGTAAGTTTAAAGATTGGTGTGGTTGAGAATTGGCTGATAGGCAAATAAAATATAAAAAGTAAGCTATATATCGATTGCGCGTATGCAAGCTCTATTATTACAAGTGCAGGATAAAAGCCGATTATTAAAAGCAATATTGCTTCTAACCATTGCAGAAATAAGGGTTGTTTGTAAAAGTCATTCATTCTTTCGAGGGACTTCTTTTAAAATGATATTAATAGTCAATACGGAATGGTTGTGAACGCAGTTTGAGCGGCTAAACCCGCTCTATCAGGTTGCAGCCATATAAATATCAAATACAGCGCCTTTATCCTGTTCGCCCTTGCTATGATTATTGTACCAACCTCAATGGTGGCCTGTTTTTGCTGTAGTTCTTCGCTTAAATCGTCTTTTACTTCTTCAATAATTTTATTAAGGAAACGGGCTTCACTTTCTTTCAGAGCATCTTCTGCTTTTGCTCTGATCAGTTCTCCCATTTCCCCTCCGCCCTGAAGGAAATAATAGTTAGCGTTTTTAATGGTCATACAAACAGGAAATTATGTTGGAATTGCAAATTGAGCGCCTGCAGGTGTTGAAGAGGAGATTGTCGAATTTAAGGGGTCAATATTTTTACCAGTAAAGTTCCCTCTTTATTATTTCTCTCCAGCCACTGCTTCAGAGCCGCTTGTGCTGTTTCCAACGAATCGTATATATTGAAATCAGAAGTGCAACCACCGTCATTTTCACATTCATCTGCCATTCTTTCAAAAATAGGATCAGCTATCTTCGACAATTCATCCGGCGTGCAGGTAATCTGCGAGATCTCCGTATGTTTGATCACCCGGTTTTGTGACGAACCTGCATCTATAAGCGGCCGGGAAAAGAAAAAATAGTAATATGTTTTTACTGCAGGCTTTTCTACGGAAGAAAGAGAAGATTTTTCGGTTGGTATTTGGAGGGTTGAAATAACATTTTGCAGACTGTGTTCGGAAGTAAAATATTTTTCTTGCAATGAACCAAATCTGGCTTTGTCGTTCACCACTTTAGTCAATGTCTGTTCAAGAAAAGTATAGTTCGTAAATACGGCAGGTGTTTGCAGCAGGGCTTTTACCCACTCCCACATCTTCTCTTCCCCGATCTCTTTTTCAATAGCCAAAAAAATGAGTGGCGCATAATAGTATACGTACAATTCCCGGTTCCCGTAATCATTCTTCGAGTGGACCTTAGCCATCGCTATAGGATCGAAATTGCGTATTGCCCGAACCTTTGATTGCAATTTTTCCCGGTAAAAGCTGTCACTGATCCATGTGCGAGTAATATTGAGTGATAAATATTCGGCAAAGCCTTCGGATATCATATCACCGAGTTCCGAATTAAAGGTGCGCACAGTGCCAAAATAATAATGTGATAGTTCATGAGCCATATATTGGCGGAAGCTAGCTCCTTCACTTTCACTTACAAACATTTTCATACCCCCTTCCCAACCCACTTTAACAATAGTAGGATAAGAAGCAAACAACCAGGAGTTGTTTTTGGATACTGGTGTGGTTTGAATGTATACTGCTTTGCCTTTATAAGGGATCGCTAATTTTTTTTCCAAATAACCTTGATAAGCATGCAGGGTCTTTTCCACTTCGGCAAGTTGCTGATCATC
Source organism: Saprospirales bacterium (assembly GCA_031425035.1). GTDB lineage: Bacteria > Bacteroidota > Bacteroidia > Chitinophagales > Saprospiraceae > M3007. Next base: position 9,397 of record JANPIN010000071.1, read on the forward strand.
GGCGTCTGGATTTAGAAAATAATTATCATTAATAGATACCGATTTAAATTCACCCGCAAACATCGTAAGATCTTGCGGCGTTGAGCTTTTCACATTAGCCTGTGTACCGGATATTGGCTGACTGCCGTTTATGTAGATAACCTGGCAATCATTACAAGTTACCGCTAAGTCATAGGTAACCTTTTCATACCTCGTGTCTGTTTTAACGTCGTAAAGTATGGGATACCAGGCGCTTTGAATGCCGTCAACGCGGACTGTTGTACCGTTGAACGCAATGTTCCCTCTCCAGTCTACTACACTGGCGGTATCTGTAATTACCGGATACATACCTACGTAATGGAGGCGGATGGCATTTGGAAGGTACTTTCCTGTTTTGTTATAAGCAGGAATGTAGTAGGCGGATGACTCGCCGGACGATAATGTGTCTTGCAGTGATCTTTCGTATTCCAGCGGCGCCATCGACGCCTCCGCATTCTTTATATACCGAATATTCATACCAGAATTCAGCCGGATATAGTAATCGGTAAGCCGTGGCATATTCGACAACGTGAGTTCGCACTCCATTGTTCCTTTTTTAACTGAAACCGTTACTTTACCTTGTATATGCGGACTCGTATTCTGCGCATGTATGGTCTTTGCAATCAATATCAAAAACAAAAGACTGCCAAAATATTTTTTCATCAAAGAAAGGGGCTGAAATTGGAAAACTCGTGAAGTAAATAATTGCAGTCAGCTAGTTAAGGAACTCTTCAACAACAACTGTTTTTTTCTCAAGTTTTTATAGTCTTCAAAGAAACTTCTCACTTCTGAAATAAAATGTGCGGGAAGTTCTGAAATGTTATTTATATGACTGACACTTGGGTCACCTGCTGCAACTGCAATTATTTTGTCGTCCGCTTCACCGTTGTCAAGCATTCGCATTACATCAATTACTTTAGCCGGAACAATACACATTGGAACTACATCAATTTGTGATAAAACAAGAATGTCCAATGGGTCTTTGTCGTCACAATAACTCTGCGGAATAAAGCCGTAGTTTGCTGGATAATAACCACGTAAATATGCACACCTGTCGTTCGCTTTTAACAAAGATATATCAACCGCCCCAAAACCGTCAAACATTATGTGTAATTGGGTGCATTTCAAATTGTCGCGAACGGCTATTTGCATAATTGAGGGTAAATTTGGGCAAAAAAGCGATGACAAAGGAAGAATATCTGCTTTTAGCGGAAAGTAAATGGTCAGAGTTAGCCTCTTTACAGACAGCTGAAGAT
>JANPIN010000072.1:0-68336 GCA_031425035.1 Saprospirales bacterium
ACCACAAAACCGTGCTGGAGGTGAACCTGACCGCCCTGGCCCATAACCTGAACGTGTACAGCCGGCTGCTGGGTCCGGGCGTAAAAATGATGGTCATGGTCAAGGCCGCCGGTTATGGCAGCGGTGCGGCGGAAGTGGCCAAGCTGCTCGAATACCGCCACGTGGACTACCTCGGCGTGGCCTATGCCGACGAGGGCATCGAGCTGCGGCAGGCCGGCGTCACCCTCCCGATCCTGGTGCTCAATCCCGAACCGGCTACCTTCGACGTGATGTACCGCTACCGCCTGGAACCCGAAGTGTATAGCCTGGCGCAACTGGAGCAACTCATTCAATATGCCGGACCGAATAAAAGCCTGACCATCCACCTGAAACTGGATACGGGCATGCACCGCCTGGGTTTCGAGCCGGCCGCGCTGCCGCAGTTGCTCGATCGGTTACGGGCCCATCCGCAGTTGCGCGTGCAGTCCGTTTTTTCGCACCTGGCCGCCAGCGATGCGCCGGCGCATGACGATTTTACCCGGCAGCAGGCAACGGCTTTTTCCGCGATGTATGCCGATATTAAAGATGCACTGGGATATGCGCCGCTGCGCCACCTGGTGAATACCGGCGGCATTTCTCGCTGGCCGCCCTACCATTTTGAGATGGTCCGGCTGGGAATTGGTCTGTACGGCATCGATTCCAGCGGTTTGCAGGATCAGTTGCGGGTAGTGAACACGCTCAAAGCGAGTGTGAGCCAGATAAAAACCATTCCGGTGGGGGAAACGGTGGGTTATAACCGCAACGCCCTGGTGGCGCGGCCGACCCGCATCGCCACCATCAGCATCGGCTATGCGGACGGGCTGCTGCGCTCAGCCGGAAACGGGCACTACGAAGTCGTGATCCGCGGCCAGAAGGCGCCCACCATTGGCAACGTCTGTATGGATATGACCATGGTGGACGTGTCGGATGTGCCCAACGTGCAGGAAGGCGACGAGGTGGAGGTTTTCGGCGAACAACAGCCGGTGCAGGTGCTGGCTAAATGCCAGCAAACCATTGCTTATGAGGTGTTTACGAATATTTCCGATCGGGTGAAACGGGTGTACTGGCAGGAATAGTGGAAGTCTGAAAGGAGATTTCTGAGCAGGCCTCGTGTTTTTGGGAATTAAATTTACCTTTGCGCTGTTCTCAGGAGGGTGCGCCCTCCTGCGCGCTGCGCGCTTCGGCGGGTAAACGGGCTTGTAGCTCAGGTGGTTAGAGCGGCTGACTCATAATCAGATGGTCGCGGGTTCAATTCCTGCCAGGCCCACCTGGATGATCAACGACTTATGCGGCGGCAAGCTGCATGGGTCGTTTTTTGTTTGGGGTGCAATTGGATATGTTTGCCTGAAGGAAGAGTTATTCGTGACCTTGATCTGCTCGTGAATTTTTCACTCCCGCTCGCATAGGTTTTGCCTCGCGTGTCTAATCCGACGGATGTGCCCGTCACACAAACCGGGTTGGTCGCAAGACTGGTTGTATAGCGGTGCACAAAATTACCTCGTTGAAAAAAGCTTACTGGAAATACTGCTACGGTATTTTTACCTGCGTTCATCTGGAAAATGCGGCCCCATTTTTTACACAAAGCCTAAAACAACCTCACCATGACATACAATATCAAAATAAATAATATTGACTCCGTCAATGAAGTAATCACTTATTGGTCGTCCGACGATTTTATGGAACTTTTGACGAGGTTCAACTATGGGGATGCGGACAAGATCAATAAAGAGGACCTCCTTACCTACCTGCTCATGGCCATCACCGATTATGAGCCACCGGAGGCGGCGGCCATACTTTTACAATACAAGCTCTCCGAGCAGTTGACGGAAGGCCAGATCAATCAGATCTCGCACGAAATGCTGGAGGATAAGGTGTCCGAGGAATATCCCGACATTTCCCTGCATGCACCCATGTTCCACATTAATCAGTTGCTGTATAAGGCCTACAATGGTAAGTTTCCCAATTCGAAAGCCAGCATTATTGATTTCAGCCTGACCCCGCGAGGCGGCGATGCAGTCCCGGTGACCAAAGCAATGGTGCTAAAAGCCCTGGCCTTTGGCCTCCTGGACAGTAACCTCATCAAGCGATTGTTTGCGGAACAACTGACTGAGGGGGCTGAATTTTCGGAAGCGGAGAATATCATTTGGGAGCTGGATACTTTGGACAATGTTGATTTCAGGTTGCTCACTTCCGAATACTGGATGAAGAAGGACGATTTTGCAAGTTTGGAATTCGAGGCTGCAATAACGGCTGCCGTTGAGGTATAAGGCTCTTTTTACCGCCATAGCAGACATGCAGCCAGCACGGGCATCATTTGGAAAACGGATGGTAGCGGCAGTTTTGCCCTACACATACCCCTTCCCCTTATACATCCACCAGCCCACCCATTCCTTCAGCAAACTTTCCCATTTCATGATCGCTTCCCAGTCCGGCTCCAGCCAGCGCAGGACATTGCCGTTGGCTTTTTCCGAAAAATAATCGGTACCGAAAGGCTGACAATCGACGCCCGCTTTCCAGAAACAGGCCGCCGCCCGGCGCTCATGCCAGGCGGAAGTAATGAGCAGACATTTGGCGCCGGGCAGCAAACTATCCAGTACGGCCTTGGAGTAGTGCGCATTTTCATAGGTGTTCCGGGATTTGTTCTCGATAAAAATGGCGGAATCCGGCACCCCCACGGCGCGCAGGTAGTCCGCTGCCACGTCGGCTTCGGCGGTCTCCACCTGGCCGATCAGCCGACCGGAACCACCGGAAAGCAGCAGATGTTTCACCTTGCCGGTTTTGTATAATTCCAGCGCGGTCAGCAGCCGGTTGCCGCGACTCACGGCCAGCAGGCAGTCGGGAGCGTCGGCCTCGAAATCGACGTAACCACCAAGTAAAATGCCGGCGTCGTAGGGCTCGTGCACATCCTGGGGCCGCAGCCGCCCGATTTCCCAGGCCCGCGCACAAACATTAATTATCCAGGGATTGGTAAAAAGTAAAAACGAGATCAGCAAGCCAATCAGGGCCTGGCGCCGGAGTATTTGGCTTTTCGTCCACAGCGCATAAATGGCCAAAAAACCGAGTAAAGTCAGTGGTTTCAACACAAAAGCCAGGACTTTGGACAGGATAAAAAACATTTATACCAGATTGATGTTTATACACTTAAATTTGCGTCATGAAGTTGGAAGCCGAGTTAAAGAACAGTAAACCCTTAGCGCCGCGTCAGCGGGCAGCCCTCAATATATTATTTACCGCCAGCTGGCTGGACTGCGCAATGACCCGTCAACTGCGACCTTATGGCCTCACGGCTCCCCAATACAACATCCTGCGCATCCTGAACGGCAGCTACCCCAATGGCTTATCGGTGCTCGACATCAAGAGCCGCATGATCGATCGCAGCAGCAATGTAAGCCGGCTGGTGGAAAAACTGCGTATCAGCGGTTTGGTCGAACGTACCCCGCACTCCGATGACCGGCGTATGGTGGTCGTCAACATCAGCCAGGAAGGGAAAAAATTACTGCACGACATACAGCAAAGTCAGGCCATGGAGGAAAAACTTCCCGGCCATCATCTCTCCGAAGCCGAAGCCATGGAGCTGGCGCATTTGCTGGATAAATTTCGCGGTTAAGTCAGCCGTTCAAACAAAATATTTTCGCTTTCACCGCCTTTTTACGCAACCTGCAGGCCGTCCGGTCGCGTGGTTCATTTTTTTTATTTGGCCGGAAATTTGCCAATCCAAACAGGGTGCTACATTTGCCATCCTTAGTCTGGGATTGGTGGGTTCCAATGCTGTATTTGCAGCGCTCCAAGCGTAGCAAAGCGGAATTTTTTCACCATTTCATATTATTATGCAATCAAAAGCCTCCGCCCTGGGCGGTGTACCATACGCTGCGAAGCCTGCCATGCTGACTTTAGAAATGTTCACCCCGAATGATGACGACCGACCAGTATTCATCACCGGGAATTTTAATGGCTGGACCACCCGCGATGACCGTTTCCGCATGGAAAGAACCAGTCTCGGCAACTACCGCTACACGTTCACGACGCAGCTCGAGTTATCCGAACCACTGGAGTACAAATATATAAAAGGCGGCTGGGAAGCCGAAGAAATGGCCACCGACGGGTTCTCGCCCACCAATCGCCGCATGGATGTTCCGAGCGGTAAAGTGAACGATGTGGTGCCCATGTGGAAAATACACGGCGGCTGGTATAATCCCGATTTTTACCCGGATATTCAGATTGTCGCCAAGCGTTTTAACGTACCGCAACTGCGTCGCCGCCGCCGTATTTCCGTGCTGCTGCCCTGGAATTACCACGCTACTACCCGCCATTTTCCCGTGCTGTACTTGCAGGACGGCCAGAATTTATTCGAAGACACGGCGCCTTTTGGTACCTGGGGCGTCGATAAACAAATGGCGGCGCTGGCCCAGAAAGGGAAGGGCGATTTCATCGTAGTGGCCATCGATCACGGCGGGAAAGAGCGGATCAAGGAGTTTTCGCCCTATGATTCCCGCTGGGGTCAGGGCATGGGCCGCGAGTACGCCCGCTTCATGGCGGAAACCCTCAAGCCGCATATTGATAAGACCTACCGCACCTTATCCGACCGCGCCCACACGGGTATTGGCGGCAGCAGCATGGGCGGCCTGATCAGTATTTACGCGGGGTTCATGTATCCCGAAGTGTATTCCAAATTCATGATCTTTTCGCCCTCGCTGTGGATCTCGAACCGTATTTACGCCGAGCCGGTGCGTTTTAATTCCTTGGAAACCACCAAAATATACTTTTATGCCGGCGGCAAAGAAGGCGCCGGTATGCTGCAAAACGCCGATCGTTTCCGCGACGCCATGTCTAAACGCGGTTATCCGCCGGATAAATTACAACTCTACATGGCCACCGATCCGCATGGGCGGCATAATGAAGAGCGCTGGGGGAAGGAGTTTCCGAAGGCGGCGGAGTGGCTGTTTTTATGAACTATGAACTATAAACTATGAACTATAAACTGCGCAGGTTATAGGACATAGTGGACGAGGAGTGAAATGGGGAGGAGCAGGAGAATGGTCTTAGCGGCGATGTTTTTCTTTTTGGTGATGATAGTGCTGCGAAGAAGTTTCATTACTTCTTCGCAGTCTTTGTATAAAGACAGAAATTCAGGTTCGCTTAAGTATTTGGTGGTGTAAAGCAATTCCAGCCAGTAAAGTGTTTCGCCAGTTTATTTTTGAGCAACCCCTAGTTTATGGATAAAGTCGAGGTTGCTTTCGGCATTTAAGGCTTCTCTCACCATTGCTCCGGGGTTAGTGCCGGCTCTGAGTATTTGTTTACTCATCACAAACTCTTTCTTCTCTTCTACTAGGTACCGATAAAGGCCAACAACCCTCACGGCTAACAAAAAGGATTTGTCACGAAGTGCATGTGGTGGTTTGTTAATAAGTATTTTCAGTGGTTTCATGGAGCAATTTTTTAAAAATGAACATATCTAATCAGTAAAGCTATGAAAAAATTTAGTTCATAGTTCATAGTTCATGAGATTTTCCGGTAGGTAATAACGGCTAAACTATTAACGATCACCGCATAGCTCAGTACGGTAAAATAGTTTTTCTGAATGTCAGGAAAGTTGGCGCCTTTCAGCAGCACCAGGCGCATAAACGATACAAAGTACTGCACCGGATTGAGGGTATTCAACCACTGCGCCCACCTGGGCATGCTTTCGGTCGGGGTGAACAGTCCGCACATCAGGATAAAAATGAGGAGGAAAAACCAGGCGGTAAACATGGCCTGCTGCTGCGAATTGGAAAAGTTGGAGATCAAAAAACCCAGTCCCAGCATGCAGGGCGTAAAGGTGGCGGTATAAGCGAACACCAGCCAGAGGCTACCGATCATGGGGGTGTTGAACACCAGTTTGCCTACACTCAGTCCCACCGTCATCATGACCAGCGACAGGATCCAGAAGGGCAGTAATTTGCCGAGGATAAATTGCCATTTGCGGATGGGCGTAACGTTCAGTTGCTCGATGGTGCCGATTTCCCGCTCCCGAACGATGTTCAGCGCCGTGAGAAAACAAATGATCAGGGCGACGATTTCCCCTAAAATACCGGGCACCATGAAGGTTTTGTAGTCCAGACGCGGATTATACCAGTTGGAATAAACAATGCTGATGGGCGGCAAGGCGGGCGCGCTGCGGACTTCTGCCTCCAGCGACACCAGCCGGGGTGCCCAGAGCGCAGCAAATTCTCCGTTAAAATCACGAATAATGTTGCCGGCATAACTCATGCCTAGTCCGGCTTTGGCGGCGTTGATGGCATTAGCGGTCAATGACAGCGAGGCGGTACCTTCCCGCACCAGATCGCGCTCAAAATGCGGCGGAATTTCCAGGCTCAGGTCGGCCTTATCATCCAGCAGAATAGCGTCGGCTGTCTTGGCGGTGGTGGCTGGCTGCACTTTAAAATAGCCCGAAGCGCCGAATTTCGCCATCAGCTGCCGGGAGGTCGACGACAGGTCATGATCCACGACGGTCAGCGCGAGATTTTTGATCTCGTAATTCGCCGCGAAAGACAACAGCAGCATCTGGAAAACCGGCATGACCAGGATCAGCGGCAGCATCATCCTGTTGCGGCGGATCTGGAGGAATTCTTTTTGAACTAGAAACAGAACAGTTCTCATAACCGGTCTTTAAAACTGCGTAAACTCACCACCAGGAAAAACGCCGCCATACACCCCAGCACCAGCGTTTGTTTCCATAAATATTGCAGACCCACGCCTTTGATCATAATGCCCTTGATAATGGGGTTGAACCAGGTGGCCGGGATCACGTTGCCCACGATTTGCAGCGGTACCGGCATGCTTTCGCGGGGAAAAATGAAACCGGATAACAGCATGGTCGGCATCATCAGGCCGAGGGCGGAGAGGAAAAGCGCGCCCATCTGGTCTTTGGCGCGGGTACTGATGAAAATGCCCAGCGACAGGGATACGAACATGTACAGCATACACTCCGCCGCCAGCAGCAGAATACTGCCGCGCATTGGCATGCCGAAAACGAAAACGCCCAGCAGCACGATCACCAGGGCATTTACGGCGGACAAGGCCAGGTAAGGCGCCGTTTTACCCAGTATGATCTGGATCGGGCGCAGGGGAGAAACGAGCAGCACTTCCATCGTGCCCAGTTCTTTTTCCCGGGCGATGGTCACGCTGGTCATCATGGCCGAAATGAGCATCAGGATCAAGGTCATGACGCCGGGCACGAAACTGAAGGCACCTTTCTGTTCGGGATTGAAAGCCATCCGCGTCTGGGTAGTTATGACCGGCAAATTGCGCTGCGCACCCGTGGCAAGCTGCTGATCCTGTTGATAATCGGCAATAATCGCGTTGGCGTAATTGATCAGCGTAGTCGCCGTATTGGGATCGCTGGCGTCGCCGATCAACTGTAACTGGGCCTCGCCGCTTTGCCTGCGGCCGGCGAAATCGGGCGGAAAAACCAACGCCATTTTAATCTTGCCCTGCCGGAAAGCCGGTTCCAGATCGGCGGCGGAAGTCAGGCTTTTATCCAGCCGGAAATAACCGCTGGATAAGAGTTTATGCGTCAAAGCGATGCTTTCCGTGTCTTTGGATGGATCGAGAATAGCGATGGCCGCGTTCTTGATTTCATTGCTCAATACAAAACCAAACAGCAGTACCTGCGCGATCGGCATACCGAACAAAATAAGCAGCGTGCGCCGGTCGCGAAGGATATGGCGAAATTCCTTGCGGACGAAGGCGACGAAGCGACTTTGTTTTCCGGAGGTAGCGGTTGTGAAAGACATGGATTTGGTTATGGTTGAATTAAAATTTTATGGGCTCGCAGCATGAGTCATCCCGAATTTTGCTTTCTGAAACCTCGGAGAGGTTAAACGTTTGTAGCCTGTGTATTTTAACATTACCCGACCGACCTCGGAGAGGTCAAACCGTCAACATTGCGGTGCAATCAACGGGTACACGTTCGACCTCTCCGAGGTCGGGGGTGTTCTTTGATGCTAGTTCTACAAACGTTTGGCCTCTCCGAGGCCTGTTTTGTCCGTACAAATTCGGGATGAGTGATGTTCATCCCCGCGCCAGTTTCCGGAACACCTCGTCCATATTTTCCGCTTTATACTGGGTCTTCAAAGCTCCCGGCGTATTCAGCGCCTCGATTTTTCCATCGACCATGATGCTTACCCGGTCGCAGTATTCGGACTCGTCCATGTAGTGCGTGGTGACCATGAGCGTCACGCCGGTATAGGCCGCCTCGTAAATCAAATCCCAGAATTGACGGCGGGTAAGTGGGTCCACACCGCTGGTGGGCTCGTCGAGAAAAACCACTTTCGGTTCGTGAAGCAGCGCCACCGAGAAAGCCAGTTTTTGTTTCCAGCCCAGGGGCAGCGCAGCGACCAGTTGATCGGCTTCTTTTTCCAGTTGTAATTTTTGCAGCAGCACGCTGGTTTTCGCTTTTATATCGGCCGTTTTCAAGCCATAGATGCCGCCGAAAAAGCGGATGTTCTCGCGTACCGTCAGGTCCTCGTACAGACTGAAGCGCTGGCTCATGTACCCGATGCGGCGTTTGACTTCTTCGGGCGCACGGGCCACGTCAAAACCCGCTACCTGGGCCTGTCCGCTGCTGGGTCGGAGTAGTCCGGTGAGCATTTTCAGGGCCGTGGTTTTGCCCGCGCCATTGGCCCCGAGAAAGCCGAATATTTCCCCTTCCCCCACCTCAAAAGTGATGGCGTCGACGGCGGGGAAAGAGCCGAACGTACGGGTAAGGGACTGGGTGGAAATGATGTTGGTCATGGCGCTGGCTTAGTCCTGCAATAATTCAATAAAACAATCCTCAATACTCGCCATAATCGGCTTTATCTCGATCTGCTGGTGGTTTCGGGCCTCCAGGAAACTGCGTATTTCCATCGTCTTCCCCGTCGTCTGACGACTTTTCGTCGTCCGACGACTATCCGAGGGCTGCTGTAAGCTAGTGGTCAGACGACTTGGAGTCGTCTGACCACTTGTCTGCTGTGGCGCGTTCTGGTCGGACGACTTAGAGTCGTCCGACCAGGTGAGGTGCGCATATTCGCCGAATGCATAACAGCCCGCCACGCCATCCATCTGGCGCAACTCGTGAATCAGTCGGTACATATCGTCGGAGCGCACGGCGTACAGCGGCTTTTTAAATCCGGCCTGAATACCCTGCGGCGTGTCGAGCGCCAGGATCTGGCCGTGTTGCAGCAGCGCAATGCGGTCGCAGCGGGCGGCTTCGTCCATGTTGGGCGTACTCACCAGCATGGTCAGTCCCTGGGCGCGCAGCCGGTCGAGCATTTCCCAGAATTCCTGGCGGCTCACGGGGTCCACGCCGGTGCCCGGTTCATCGAGGAACAGGACTTCCGGCTGATGGATCAAGGCGCAGCACAGGGCCAGTTTTTGTTTCATGCCGCCGGATAAAGCGCCCGCGCGGCGTTTACGAAAGGGCTCGATCTGTACGTAAATGGGTTCGATAAGCGCGTAATTTTCCTGGATGCTGGCACCAAATACGGCCGCGAAAAATTCCAGGTTTTCCTCCACCGTCAGGTCCTGATACAGCGAAAACCGGCCGGGCATGTAACCGATGCGCGGCCGGAGTTTTTTGTACTCCCGCACCACGTCCAGGCCCAGCACGGTCGCCGAACCGCTATCCGCCAGCAGCAGCGAGGTCAGGATGCGGAACAGCGTGGTTTTGCCCGCGCCGTCCGGACCGATCAGGCCGAACAGTTCGCCGGGCTGCACCTCGAAACTCAGGTCGCGTACCGCCTGTACCGCACCGTAGGATTTGGATATATGCTGAACCGAAATTGGAGGCATCATAGAACTCAGTTAGTTTTTGCTGTTTTTCGTCGAAAAAGTCTTGTTTCCCGATAAATTAAATTTTTTGTTTTGTTTATTTGCCATCATTTAAAACAAAAAAGCGAAAATATTATGCAAACGAAAATCAACTATTTGGCCGTCGTCGCCTGTATGTTTGTCAACATTGGCCTGGGGATGGTCTGGTACGGACCCTTATTTGCCGACAAATGGATGCAGTATAATGGCCTGTCCACAGAGCGGGTAGAAAGCATGCCTTTTGGCTTCATGCCCTATATCGTCTCCATGGTCGGTGCCCTCATCAGCGGCTTTGTTCTGAGTCTGCTCTTTCGCCGCATGGGTGTTACCGGTTGGCAGGATGGCTTGAAAACCGGCGTGGCTATCGGCTTATTCCCGCTGATCATTACTTTCATGAGTTACGCCTTTTCCCTGCGTCCCACCGAACTTTCATTTATCGATGGCGGCTATGCGTTCGTACTCTTCAGCCTGTACGGCGCCGTCATCGGCAGCTTTTTTAAACGATGAACGATGATGTATGAACGATGAACTATGAACGATAAACTATCAAGCGCCCGGTGTTCATAGTTCATAGTTCATCGTTTGTTCATAGTTTCACTTCTGCGGGCATACCGATTTTCAGAATGTCGTCGGGGTTGGGGACGCTTATTTTCATGGGATAAACCAGGTTTATGCGTTCGTCTTTGGTTTGAATAACCTTGGGTGTGAATTCGGCTTTGGCTGATATCCAGGTGATTTTACCAGGAAGTTCCTTCGTTTTGCCTTCCGGCGCGTCGATGATCACGGTCACGGCCTGGCCAATTTTGACATTACCCAGCTGGTCGCCGGCGACATAGGCGCGCAGGATCAGCGTATCCAGATCGGCAATTTTATACAGCGGCTTACCGAATGCGGTTACCTCGCCGGCTTTGGCGTAGGTCAGCAGCACCGTACCTGTGACGGGGTTGCGGATAAAGCATTTGGCGAGCTGGTCGTCGATTTGCGCGATCTGTTTTTGCAGGGGCAGCGCTTCGGCCAGCAGTCCGCCTTTCTGGGTAGAAAGCGAGGCGTTCGAGGCAGACCGTTGTTCACCGATGACCTCCATCTGGCGGTTGGCGGCTTCGATCTGGGCGTTCAGGTCGTCGAGTTGTTTGGGGGTAGCGGCGTCACTTTTCAGCAGGTTTTCCACCCGCCGTTTTTCGCGATCCAGCGTAGTCAGTTGCTGGCGGGTGGAAGCCATTTGCCGCTCATAGACCGCCAGTTGAGCGCCGATGGCCGGGCTTTTAGCGACTACGGCCCGAATGCTGGCCTGGAGTTGTTCCCGCTTCAGGCGCAGCTGGACGGAGTCGATCGTACCGACCAGGGCGCCGCGCGGCAGGCTTTGGCCTTCCTCGGCGGTAAAAGTGAGGAGGCGACCACTGGCTTCGGCGCTGACGATCAGTTCGTTGGCTTCGAAATTGCCGTAGGCGTCGGCGGCAGGGGCCGGTTTTCGGCAGGCAAATACGGTGCAGAGCAGCAGGCAGGAAAGGAGGCGATACATGATTTTTTTCGTTTTTATTTGTACTTTTGAACGTTTAAGCCCAATTAACCATGTTGACATTTGATGAATTTGGTCAGCTTACACCCGACCAACCGATTGAAAGCGAACTGTCTGCAGTGGAAAACGTTTTTGTTTTCAATGAAACAAGGCGGTTGATTTTTGCGGAGCTGCTCGGTTTTCTGGAAATCATAAAAAGCTGGGAAATCGGTCATTTTCAGGTTTGGCTGGACGGAAGTTTTGTGACAAAAAAGGAACTGCCGCGGGATGTAGACATAGCTGTGTTTATGGATGCTAAATCATATGAACGGAATGAAAATCTGCTTTATCTGGTTAAAAAGACTCCGTTGATCGATGCTTATTTTATAAGCGTTTACCCGGAAGATCATCCGCTTTTTCATCGAACAGAATCCGATCTGGCCTACTGGTTTAACTTGTTTTCAAAAGATCGCAAGCGGAGACGAAAAGGCTTTATTCAGATAAATTTTTAAGATCTTCATTATGGAAGTAAATGACATGCGTGAAATAGAAATCCTCGAAACGATCAAGCAGATTCGGGAAACAAACGATCATATTACTTTCCATCTTTCTTTTGAAAAACCTGATGATTTTGCCATAAATCAATTGAAGGATTTAAGAGTTGACCTGTTTCGTCAATTGGAAGACCTGTTGGCTGAACTCGATATCCCTATGCGTGCCGTAGCCGCTTAACCACGCCCTTATTCCCCGCCCATCCTGGCCACCAGCATTTCCCAGGCTTGTGTTGCCTGTACCAAATGTGTTATGCGTTGTAAGCGAGCCTGCGTCAGTACATCCACCTGCGTTAAATACTCCGTCGTCGTCATCACGCCGTTCTGCAACTGCGCCTCGGCCCGGCGGACAATATCCTCCTGGAGCCGGATGATCGCCTGATCCTGCACCAGTGCAGACCGCATTTTGTCCATCTCGTACCGATCTTTTTGGGTGCCGGCATCCAGCCGCTGCTCGAAGTTAAGTTGCTGCGCCTCCACATTTTTCATTTGTATATCCAGCACCTGGGCATCCCGGCTGCGGTTGCCCCAGTCGAAGGGCGTCCAGGCTGCCCGCAGTCCCAGCAGCACGAAGGGCTGGAAACCGGTCTCGAAAAAATTAAAGGGGTTCGGGCGCCCGACCCCTCCCTGCACAAAGGCGTCCACCCGCGGCTGGGTACGCAATTGCAAAGCGTCTTTGTTCAGTTGAAAACCCCGTTGTTGCAAGGCAAAAAGCTGGTATTCCGGACGTGAACGCGGGCGATCCAGTTCCTGGTAACTGGCAACCTGAACCGAATCGGTACGAATTGGCCGGGGCACGACCGCTGTACCCACCCAGCTGGCCAGTATGCTTAACAAAGCCTGCTTATCGGCGCCCAAGCCATCCAGTTGCTGTTCGGTTCTTAAGATCTGGATCTTCACCTGGTCCGCGCTCGTGCGCAGGGCCACGCCTTCTGTGATCTGCGCTTCGGCCTGTTTCAACCGGTTGCGCAGGTCGGTGGCGGAAAGCAGTAGAATCTGCTCCGATTCCTGTAACAACAGCACCTTAAAGTAGAGATCCGTCACGATTTCGCGCAGGGCAAACACGTCGACTTCCACCTGGGCGGCCGTCATTGCGCTTTCCAGTTCCCGCTGCCGGCGCAGGTAGCGATCGGAACCGCCGTCCCAGATGCGCTGCCCGACGTCCACCGAGAGTTTGTACTGGTCTTTCGGTACGACCGGAATTTTGAAAAGCGGGCTTTCGATGGGTAGCCCGAATACGTCGCTTTGCCAGGTCGCCTGGGCGCCAATATTTATATGGGGCAGACTGTTGCTACGCAAGTTGCTGATTTGCAATGCACTAATCGTTTCCGCGTACAGCTTTTTCGCCTGCAAAGGACTGTTTTTTACGGCCAGATCGCGGCATTGCTGCACGGTCAGGGTATCCGAGGCATAAGTAAGAACAGGCAGCAACAGGCAGGCGAGCACCGGAAGGTGTATAATGCGCATAGAATTTGATTTACACTTCTGGTTTAACCTTTTGGTTAATCGTGTGGCAAAAAAATAGCTAATCCGGTTTTAGCGAGGCCATAATAAAGCGAACGACCTCGGTTTCCCGCTCCTCCAGAAAAGTCCGCATTTCCTGGCTGTTCATGCCGACCACAATGCGCAGCATCGGTTTGGCCACGAATGGAAAGATGCAGAGACTGACCATGTTGACCAACAGGTGCTGCGGTTTGATGGAACGAATACGGCCAGCGTCGACTTCCTCCTGCACCTGCCGGAAAAAGGCATCGGGTTTAGGGATTTCTTTGGGTAGCACGTTCTCTATAAAGCGGTCCGGGTGTTTATTCATTTCCGAAATGACGAAAATGGGTATGTAGGGATTGCGGGAAATGAGATCGATATAAAAATGCACAAACAGCCGGATTTTCTCCTCCAGCGGGTGTTCCGTTTCTAAAAAATCCCGGATAACCGGCAGCGCCCGACTGATAATCGCCCGGGCGACCATTTCGTATAACTTTTCCTTCGAGCGATAATAGTAGTGCAGCAGCGCTTTGTTGATGCCGGCCCGATCGGCTATTTCCTGCATTTTGGCGCCGTCCATACCCTTCTGAATGAAAACTTCGTGCGCTGCATCGAAGATTTTCTGCTCGGTAGAATCGTTGGGTTGTACCGGATTAGACATGTAAGCAGGTTTGAGTATTTTGGAAGGTTCATGGTTTAACCAAATGGTTAATGCCGGTGCAAAGGTGAAAGGGTTCTTTCAAAAAAGCAAGCAAGCAGCGGATATTTTTAACCGTATGGTTAATATTTTTTTTGTTTCCTAGTCAGCAGTACCTGATAATGAGATGTTAAAACGAACTAACCTGGCCAAACACCCACCCACCTGCCTGGCGGACATGCGTAACCACTGGTTTGCGCGCGTCAGTAGTTTGTCACATGATTACAAAAGCCAAAAGCGTCTCCGGCAAGATGCAGACTATGTGTAGTTTTGGTCTTTCAAAACGTACTACTTACCGGGCTGCTGTCCGCCTGATGGAAAACATTGCCGGCTTTAGGGCGTTTTAAAGTTAAAGTTCAACATAATTCACGCCATTAGCATGTCCGAAGTAGTACAGAAAGGCACGATAAAATTTATCGATCGTGATAAAAGACAATTCTTTAATACGCTGAAGGGCCGGGTGGATCAACACTTCCGGGAAAGCGGGCAAAGTAGCCATGCCAATGCCACCATGGTGGTTAAAACGATCCTGTTGTTACTGGCTTACGTGGGTTCTTTCGTGATTTTGCTCGCCGTGCAGCCATCTTTCGGCATCAGTCTTTTACTATGGTTACTCATGGGTGTAGCCGTTGCCGGTGTTGGTATGAGCATCATGCACGATGCCAATCACGGTGCTTACTCGGCCAATAATCAGGTGAATACCTGGCTGGGTTATTCCATCAACATGCTGGGCGCCTCGGGCTATAACTGGAAATTACAACATAATCTGCTGCACCATACCTACACCAACATCGCCTTCATGGACGATGATATTGCCGATAAACCGGCCCTGCGTTTTTCGCCGCATACGGAGGTGAAAAGCGTGCATAAGTTTCAGTGGATCCATGCCTTTGCCATTTACGGCATCACGACTTTGTACTGGGTACTGGCGAAGGACTTCCTGCAATTCGCCCGGTACACCCGTAACGGCGTTATCCGCAGCAGTAAAGCTGAAAACCGGACTACCCTGTTGAAAATTTACGGCGTTAAATTCGTTTATCTGGCGGTGTTCATTGGTCTGCCGTTAGCGCTTGGTTTATCGTTCTGGTCCGTGCTGGCCGGTTTCCTGTTGATGCACTTTGCCGCCGGGTTGATCCTGACGGTCGTTTTCCAACTGGCGCATACGGTGGAAGCCACCAGCCATCCATTGCCCTCGGCGGAAGGCACGATCGAAAACGAGTGGGCGATCCACCAGATGAACACGACGGTCAACTTTGCGCCGCATAATAAGTGGCTTTCCTGGTATGTCGGCGGACTGAATTTTCAGGTGGAGCACCACTTGTTCCCACGTATTTGTCACGTGCATTATCCGCAGATAGCGCCGATCGTGCGTCAGACGGCGGCCGAATTCGGAGTAGCGTACCTCGAAAACCGCACTTTCTGGCAGGCATTTCGCTCCCATGTGGCTACGCTACGGCGCTTTGGACAAATGCCGGACCTGCTGAACGAGGCCATCGGCTGATCACAGCAAAGCCGCGCCGAATACCCCGGCGCTGTCACCCAGTTTGGGTTTTAAGAAAATGGTATCGATACGTGGATTGAACAGGTGCTTGCGTACTTCGGCCACGCCATCGGTGTATAAACGGGCAATATTGCCTACCCCGCCGCCAATAACGATGACGTCCGGGTCCATGATATTAATGACCACGGCAATGGCCTTGCCGAAAAAATGGATCAGCCGGTCCATGGTTTTTACCGCCACCAAGTCTTTGCCAGCCTCCGCAGCGGTTACAATTTCCCGCAGCGGCAGATAATTCCCGCTTTGTTCGGCATAATAACGCTCGAGCGAGGGTCCGGAAATAACCGTCTCCACGCACCCAATGTGTCCACAGTAACACGGCCCGCCACTGGCATCCAGGAAGTTATGGCCCCACTCGCCGCCAATACCCTGCCGGCCGTTGATGACTTTCCCGCGAATGACCCAGCCTCCGCCGACACCGGTGCCCATGATCACGCCGAAAACAACCTCCGCATTGGCTAAGGCATCCGGCGCAGCGCCCATGAGCGCTTCGGCCACGGCAAAGCAATTGGCATCATTCGCCAGCCGGACCGGTACCCCGAGTTTTTTCTCCAGATCCACATTGAACGGTTGCCCGTTCATACAGGTCGTGTTGGCATTTTTAATGGTGCCTGTATTGGGATCCAGCGTGCCGGGATGGCCAATGCCGATGGATTCCGGCTCCAGGCGGGAGGCAGTGCGGAGCTGATCCACGAGTTTGGCTATTTGCCCGATGATGTGTTGATAACCAAGATGGGCTTCCGTGGGAACACGCATCCGGTGTAACACCTGGGGGTTTTCCCGGCTTTCTAAAATGACTCCTTCGATTTTGGTGCCCCCCATATCGAGCCCCCAGCAGTTTGGCATAGTGAATTGTTTTGACGTTGATTATAAATGGAGAAAAACTCACATCTGCATGACCGTACCGCATTTGCCGCAGGTCCGCGCGGATTCATCGGCCGAAAACTCCCCGATCGCCTGTTTGATCTGCGAGCCAATATCGTGCAGTTCAAAACGGGCTTCGTGCAGCGGTGCATTGCAGTTTTCGCAGAACCACAGCATTTTATCCACTTCTCCCGGTCGGCGGTGACGCTCCAACACGAGGCCCACGGTATTGGCCGGCCGTTGTGGTGAATGCGGCGTGCGGGGCGGCAGCAGGAACATATCGCCCTGTCGGATATCGATGGTTTCGGGCTGCCCGTCCGCGTTGATGATCTTCACCTGAATGTCGCCCTCCAGTTGGTAAAACAGCTCTTCGCCCTCCTCCCAGTGGTAGTCTTTGCGACCGTTGGGGCCGCCGACTATCATCACGATGAAGTCGTCATTTTCCAGGTATATCTGTTTGTTGCCTACGGGCGGTTTCAGTAAGTGGCGGTTTTCCTCAATCCAGGCGGTGAGGTTAAATGGCTTGGCTATGGACATGGGTTGGACTTTTTGTAAAGTTGGAGATCGTTCAGAAAACGGCATTCTTACGAAGGTGAAAGTAGGAAATCGAAGGAATTTCCACCGATAATTTTGAGCTTTGAATGCGCTCAGGGCGTCACGGAGCGCAACAGTCCCCAGCGCAGCAGTATTTCCAGCAGCAATACGATGCAGGCGGCTCCAATGAACCATTGGAACCAGTCCTTCGTGCGCGAAACCGTGGTTATTTCCACCTTGGTTTTTTCCAGTTGATCAATTTCCGCATAAATGCCTTCCAGGTCTTTTTCGGAGTAAGCGCGGTAGAATTTACCCTTGGTGGCTGCGGCTATTTGTTCCAGCAGTTCGGTATCGAAAGTCATGTAGCGGGGCGCAAATATGTAGGAACCGTCGGGGTTGCGCTGCGCCGGCGAAAGCACCATGCCATCGGTACCAATACCCACGGTATAGACCCGAATACCCAGGGTTTGGGCAATTTCAGCCGCCCGCATCGGTCGCATTTCGTCACCGGCATTGTTCTCGCCATCGGTCAGCAGAATGACCACTTTGCTGCGCGCGGGACTGTCTTTCAAGCGGTTAACCGCCGTGGCGAGTCCCAGTCCGATCGCCGTACCATCCGATAAACGCCCTAGTTGCAGGTCCTCGATGAATTTTTGCACCATGTGCCGATCCGTGGTCAGCGGACATTGGGTAAAAGCCTCGGCGGAAAAAGCCACCAGTCCCAGCCGGTCGTAGGGCCGTTTTTCGACAAACTCCACCGCCACCCGTTTTGCTACGGCCAGCCGGTCGGGATCGAAATCCTTGCTCAGCATACTCGGTGAAATATCCAGGGCCAGCACGATGTCCACGCCCTCGGCCTCTATTTTTTCTTCCTGCCAGTGCAGTTGGGGGCGGGCCATGGCGATGATCAGCAGCGTTAACACGGCCCAGCGTACCGCCGGCAGCCAGGCCCGGGTTTGGGTACGCCAGTTCATTGATTTTTGTCCCGTCTGTGACAAGCGTAAGGTCGGCCCTACCGTTTGGCGCTGTCGGCGCAGCAACAGCGGCAGTAAAAGCAATAATAACAGCCAGAAAGGTTGGGCAAAAGTCACAGCAGCTTGTGGGTTTAGACCGGCATATCGGCGGCAGCAGCTTCCGGCCGCGTTGTTTCGATCATGGTTTGGACATGCTGTAAGGCTTGTTCGTGAAAATCTTCCGGTGGGGTCGATTTGGCAAATTTCACCAGATCGGCCTGCTCCAGCGTCAGGACTAATGGCTGCCGTAAATGCTGCGGAAAATCCTGGTTTTGCAAATACGCCAGCGTCTCTTCGGTCGTGCTTTCCAGTGCCGGAATGCCGTAGCGTTTTTGTAAATATTCGCGCAAAATAAAGGTGAGTTCCGCATAATACGGCTTCACCTGCCCATTTTGCCAAAGTTTCTTTTTGGCCAGTACCTCCAGTTTCCGGCGAGCCAGTTCATAAGCCGGCATTTCCACGGCGCGACTCTGGCTGCCGCGTTGCAAACTGCGGTTCCAGAGCCAGTTGACCAGAAAAATCAGCGCGACCAGGCCTAGCAAACCCAGGGCCCAGGGCAAATAGTCGGCCCACCAGACGGGCTCGCGGCGAATATCCTTCAAATCGGCCATGTCGTTGAGTTCGCTGGAGGCGGGCGTAGCGATCACCACCAGGGTCAGGGCATTGGTCTGGGCGGTTTGCCCGCCGGCCAGCCGAATGGTCAGCGGCGGCAGCACGAGGGTGTCGGCGTCAAACGTGATGCAGCGCAGATCGGTCTGGTACTGGTTGCCCTGATTGATGGCGGGCGACTGCGCGAGTATGTTTTGGGGCGGTAAAACGCTGTCCCAGGCCGAAAAATCAATTTGCAAAGGCTTGCCGGCACTGGCCGGACTCAGCACATGGATAATAAAGGGATTGCCGGTTTCCGCCAGATTACTGTCCAGCCTGACCGTGGCTTCTACCTGCGCGCGCGCAGGCGCGAGAAAGGCCAGCAGGGCAAAAAAGAACAGGCAATATTTGAGGAGAAACTTTGACATGTGTTTAATGACTGATGATCTTGGAACGGCGTTCAAAAAAATGCAATAAGGCCGTAGCATAGGGTTCTTCGGTGGAAATACTCAAAAAATCCGCACCAGCCTGATGAAACAGGCGCCGGGTAGCGGCCAGATTGGTCGCGAAATGCTGGGCATAGCGCCGCCGAAAATCCGGCTCGGTCGTATCCTGCCAGCTTGGCCGACCGGTTTCCGCGTCCAGTACGTGCAGTAGTCCGACGTCGGGCAGTTTGCTTTCTCCCGGATCCCACACGTGAATACCGACGCAGTCGTGGCGGCGCGCCAGTACGCGCAAAGGCGATTCATAATTGGTCGCCAGGAAGTCCGACAGCACGAAACAAACGCTGTGCTGGCGTTGTACGTTGCGTACATAGTGCATGGCACCCGCGAGATCCGTGCCCCGGTTATTGGGTTTTACATTGAGTAGTTCCCGCAAAATACGCAGGGTATGCTGCAGCCCTTTTTTCGGCGGAATAAAAAGTTCCGGCCGATCCGAAAAAAGCAAAGCGCCCACTTTATCCTGGTTATCGATGGCGGAAAAAGCCAGGACGGCGCATATTTCGGTCAATAATTCCTGCTTAAACTGCTGCCGGGTGCCGAAAAAAGCGGAGCCGCTCACGTCGACCATCAGCATAAGGGTTTGCTCGCGCTCTTCTTCAAAAATCTTGATATGGGGTTCGCCGGTGCGGGCGGTCACATTCCAGTCGAGGGTCCGCACATCGTCGCCCCACTGATATTGGCGGACTTCGCTGAACGACATACCACGGCCTTTAAAAGCGCTGTGATAGCCGCCGGTGAAGAGATGCCGACTCAACCGCCGGGTCTTGATCTGGACTTTGCGGACTTTTTTCAGCAGTTCGGCGGTCTCCATCGCGTCAGTTCGAGAACAGTTTTTTGCGGGAAAAATGCGCCGGCTTGGGTTTATAATGCTGGCCGACCGCATCGGAATGCTCGAGTGTTTCGGCCTGGGCCTGCGCACAGGGAGAATCTACCGCCGGCGCGTTGCTCAGCAGGCGATCAAATTCGGTTTGAATATCCAGTATGGCCGTTTCAATATTGGGTAATGGCCGGTTGATAATGAGGCGAATAATGCCTTCCGGGTCGATAATCAGCGCGAGCCGGTCCAGCCCAGGCTGCGGCCGGCGGCCCGAAGCCAGTCCATAACGGCTGGCAATATTGAAATCGAGGTCTTCGATCACTGGCGCTTTCAAATAAATACCGATAAAACGCCGGGCTTTATCCGACCAGTCATTATGGCCGATGGGCTCATTGGAAAGGGCCAGTACGCGGGTGTTGCGCTCGTTGAGCCAGCGTTCTTTCATGGCCAGAAAGGCGGAAAACATGGCCCAGGCCGAGGTGAAATTGGCCGGGTGCGCAAAGAAAACACACCAGCAGCCGGCACTATATTCCGGGAACCGCAGTACGCCACGGGGCGACTGAAATTCAAAGGAAGGCGCCTTATCGCCAATTTGTGGTAGATTCTGGTCAGTCATCAGTTAGGACACGAGGCCGGCAAGCGGCGCTAATTTTTCTCAAAAGTAAATCCTTTTGAGATTAACAAAAAGCCGGAAGCGTTAAAGGTTGTCAGGCAGTTCGGGGAGCAGCCAGGCGCGCAGCCTTTCCTGATAGGCCGGAAAGGTGTGCAGATTATGGTGGGAACCGCCTTCCAGGGTCACAAATTCATCGCCGGGCAGGAGTACTTTCTTTAATTTACTGGCCGACGCGAAGGGTACGACGTGATCGCGCGTACCGTGAAAAATCAGTTTCGGCAGGCTTGACTTCTGTAAATTTTCATCGTTAGGGAACGAAAAAGCCGGCTCGAACGGCGGTTCATGGCGCCGTACGTGGCTGGCCAGCAAGCCCCGGATATTATCGAAAGGTGTTTCCAAGATCAACATGCGCGCCGGCACCTGCGCCGCCAGGTAACTGGCCATACCCGAACCCAGGGAGCGGCCGTAGAGCACAATGTCTTCGGGCGCGTATTTTTCCCGCAGCCAGTAGTAAGCCTGTTCGGCATCCTGCAGGTAACGCGCTTCGTCGTGATCGCCGGTGCTTTTGCCGTAACCGCGATAGTCGGGCGCAAAAAAATCATAACCCAAACGGGTGAAATCCCGGTGCATAGCGCCCCAGCGCTGCAAATTATCCCGATTCCCGTGGAAATACAGCACAACCCCCCGGCTGAATGTCTCCGCACTGGGGAATAACAAGGCATTGAGCCGTTCCCCGTCCGGCGTGTCCAGGAAATGTTCTTCCACTGGTTCGTCAAAATGGAAGCGGTGGTTCGGCGGCAGCACCTTGGGCCGAAACAGGACCTTCTTTTGCAAAAAAGCGGAAAACCTCATATAACTGTTACAACAACATCCCGGCCAAAGTAGCCGAGAGGTAGGAGGCCAGGGTGCCGGCAATGAGCGCCCGGAATCCGAGCCGCGCCAGATCAGCGCGACGATCGGGCTCCAGCGCTGAAATGCCGCCGATCTGAATACCGACCGAGCCAAAATTGGCAAAACCGCAGAGCGCAAAACTGACGATGGCGATGGTTTTCGGCGAAAGCTGCGCCATCACGTCTTTAAACTGTAAATAAGCGACAAATTCGTTGGCCACCAGCTTGGTGCCCATCAGCGCACCGGCCGTCATCATTTCGCTGGAAGGTACGCCCATGGCCCAGGCAAATCCGGCGAACAGGCCACCCAGAACGGTGTTCAGGCTGAACTGCGGAAAACCGGCCAGGCCACCTGCGGCACCCAGCAAATAGTTGATCAGGGCAATCAGCGCCAGAAAACCGATCAACATAGCCGCTACGTTCAGGCCCACTTTCAGACCGTCGGAACAGCCGGCACTGATGGCGTCGACCAGGTTGGAGTGTTGCTTGCCCACTTTTAATTTAACGGTGCCCTGCGTTTCGGATTCTTCGGTTTCCGGATACACGATCTTGGAAATCGCCAGTGCCCCGGGCGCAGCCATAATACTGGCCGCGATCAAATATTCAGCCGGCACCCCGAACTTGATATACGTCGCCATCACGCCCCCGGCAATGCAGGCAAAAGAACCCGTCATAGAAGCCATCAATTCCGAATTGGTCATGCCTTTCAAATACGGCTTGATCATGATCTGCGCTTCTACCTGACCCACAAAAGCGCTGGAAATATTGCTCAGGGCTTCCGCACCGCTCACTTTCATGAAGTAATTCAGCCCGATGGCCAGTTTCTCCACAATCCACTGCATGATGCCGAGGTGGTAGAAAATATTCACCAGGCAGGCCACGAAAATAATGGTGGGAATAATGCGCACGAAAAAGATAAAGGTTTCATTTCCAAAGATGGGGGCCAGTTTGGAATCATCGCCCAGTACCCCGAAAACGAACTTGGCGCCTTCGTCGGAGAAACTCAGCACCTTGGTCACCGCACGGCCCAGCCAGCCGAATATGGTCTGACCGACCGGTGTTTTAAGAATAAAAACCGCCAGAAAGGCCTGGATCAGTAGTCCGGTGCCAACCGTCCGGTAATTAATGGCTTTGCGATTGTTGGAGAGCGCGTAGGCAATACCCAGAATAAGAACGATGCCCAGAAGTCCGATAAGACGATCCATGTAAGTGCGTAAAGGTGTGAAATTGGCGAGGGTGAAGAGTGGCTGCGCCATTGCCAACGGGAAACCGCCGAAAAGTACACTTTGTGCCGGGCTTGAAAAAATTTTTACCCGAAAGCCTACTTTCGCCCTTCCATATTGGGATGAATGATTCCATGGATGCCGGACAAAGCGCTGTTCCGGCTATGCTACCGGGCATCGTATCATCGCTTTATTACTTTTCACTTCCTCACCTTATTATTGCATGCAATCCTTTTTGATCGGTATCGCCGGCGGCAGCGGCAGCGGCAAAACCAGTTTCATTCGCCGGCTGCGCGAACAGTTTTCGGAGGAAGAACTCTGTATTATTTCCCAGGACGACTATTATTTTCCCGAAGCACAGCAGCCCAAGGATGAAAATGACCGTTACAACTACGATCTGCCCAAGGGTATTGATAAGAAAAGCTTTCGCCATGACCTGGAAAAATTACGCAGCGGAGAACCCGTACGCATCCAGGAATATGTTTTTAATAACCCCAATGCGGAACGCAAGTGGATCACGTTTCAACCGGCGCCCCTGATCATCGCCGAGGGACTGTTTGTGCTGCACTATAAAAAGGTGGCGCAAATGCTTGATCTGAAAATATTTATCAATGCCAAAGAAAACCTGAAAGTGATCCGGCGCATTCACCGCGACCAGGTGGAGCGGGGTTATCCCATCGAAGACGTGCTGTATCAATATGAACATCACGTGTTGCCGTCTTTCGAGAAATTTATCAAACCCTACCAGGAAGACGCCGATATCGTGGTTAATAATAACCGCGATTTCGAACGCGGTCTGGAGGTGGTCAGCGGGTTTTTGAAGAATAAATTGAACACGAAGGGAGACCAATAAAAACGCCTTTCCGACTGCATGCGAGTCGGAAAGGCGTTAAATAAAGGAGCGTTTAAAAACCTTGTTTATTATCCTTTGCCGCCGCCGAAACGGTAGCCAATGCCAAATTTGCCGATGAACATGATCTCCGGCCAATCTACCGCTTGCTGGCCGCCATTATTGTCCGACAAGTTGTTTTCATTAACCAGTGCGCGGCCGGCGCCGAAGCCGATGTCGAACACAAAACCTTTAGTCGAAACAATTTTGTAGCCAAGGCCGAAACCAATACCCAAACGGGTGCTTTTGTAGTCAATGTTGTTCGAGTTGTCCTCGTAGTTCCAGTTCCGGTTGATAAAGCGCAAAAAGGCATCGAAATAGAAACGGTCAGCCCCATTTTTGGGATTCAAATAATACTTACCGACCACGTTAACAGGAATATTGATGCCTTTCACGCCATCTACTTTGCTATTGCCAATTCCAACCTGGGCTTCCAGGCTGAAATTGTTGGAAATGGCGAAGTCAGCGCCCACGTTAAAGTCGCCAAACAAGGCGCCAACCGGGTTGATGGTCAAGTCGACCTGTGCTTTCACCTGCTGAAAGCTGAACATGCAAATCGCCATAAAGGCGGGGAAGAGATACTTCTTCATACGAATGGTTTTAAAAAATTAGAGTGGGTAAATAGGTTAAGAAGTTGCCCAGGCCGGAGGATTACGTGGCCGTGACAATTCTAAGGGCAAAAATATGTAGTGCATAAAATATAGATGGTTAAAAATTAACAAAATTTATGTCAAGAAAAACATAACATGGCAGATGCATTGCAAAAAATAAGGCCTGTTTAAGCACAAATGTTTGGCAGGCAAACGTTTGTGATCAAACAGGCTTCCTGAAATTCTGCCCATACACAGCGGCTTCACCGTTGATTATTTCATCTCACTTGGCGTTACCACCACGCTTTTCAGTCCACCGTCGCGCAGCACCCAAAGATTAATGGCTCTGCCGATGGTACCGGCATCCAGGGATTTATGCAGCGCGTCGATCGAGTCTATGGGTCGGCCTTCAAACTGTACGATCACGTCGCCGGCCCGCAGATCGGAATTATTGGCCGGGCCATCCGGTTCCACGCTTTGCACCTGGATGCCGCCTTTGGTAGGCAGTTCCAGCGTTTGGGTCCATTTGGCGGGCAGCGCTACCGTTTGCGCACCAATACCCAGGTAGCCGCGGCGCACGCGTCCTTCGAGAATAAGTTTGCCGACGACATATTTGGCCAGGTTAGACGCTACGGCGAAGCATAGCCCCTGTGCGGGCAGAATGACGGCCGTATTTACACCGATCACATATCCATGGGAGTCCACGAGCGGGCCGCCGCTGTTCCCGGGGTTCAAGGCGGCATCCGTCTGGATCACGTCATCGATCAGACGGCCATTCTGGCTGCGCAGCGTACGTCCGAGCGCACTCACCACACCGGCCGTGACCGAATACTGAAAACCAAAGGGATTGCCGATAGCGATGGCGATCTGGCCGACCTGCAGGCGGTTGCTTTCGCCAAAGGCCAGGGGATTGAGGTTGTTGCCGTCTATTTTGATGACGGCAATGTCCGTTGCTGCATCGTCGCCAATTACATGGGCCTGAAAAGAGCGGCCATCGGGCAGCGTGGCTTCAATATGGGTGGCGCCGTTCACCACGTGGCTGTTCGTCACCACAAAACCGTCGCTGCTGATAACAAAGCCGCTGCCGCTGCCGAAAGGATCCGGCTGACCGGAACGATTCTGCTGGTTCGACCGGTTATTGGGCTGTGGTTTTTGAACCTTGAGGTGAACGACGGCATCGCTCACCCGACGCGCGACGCGCGTTACGGTTTGTGAATAAGCATCGAGCAATAAATCGTCGGCTGGTGCAGGAAGAGGAGTGCCGGGCACATTTTGTTCGGCAGATTGCATTTCAGTAGCAAGAAAGTGCAGCATACATGAGCATTATACGATGAAAAAATACCGGGCTTCGTGTTTACAGAACCTAAGTCGAGAATTATGCCAGCTATAAAAAATGGTGACAGATTGGCGGTAGAATTAAAAGATCAGAACCTTAAAACGACTTAATGCACCGGGCCGGCTCCTGCTACTGACGGATTGGCCGATATAAGCGTAAAAAAAGTCCCGTTGCCGACGATTCGGAAACGGGACATGGTACTTAACCAGGAAGTTTTTCCTAATTCAGCACTATGAGCATCTTATGAGCTTTAGCTTTAATTGCCGCCGCCGGAATTAGGCGTAGTGGAGCGTGGAGCTGTACGCGTGGTATCCTTCTTGGTCGTAGTGTTGTTGGTTCCCGTTCCATTCGTACCCTGGCGGTTACCGGGAGCAACTGGTTTAGTGGGGGTAGTTTTGGCCTTCATCCGCGACTTAGTGGATTTCTTACCAGTACCTTTCTGGGCTTTGGTTTTGGTCGTGGCTTTAGTCGTCTTTGTGGTTGTACTGGCGCCATTTTCCAACCTCCGCGAGGTCGTAGTGCTTTGCTTGGTGGTGCTACTGCGGTTGATACTATCCTGGCGGGTGCGCTGAGCTGGCGTCATGCTCCGGTTATCGTTCTGGTTCATGCTCCGGTTCAGGCTATCCTGACGGGTGCGTTGAGCAGGGGTCATGTTCCGGTTATCGTTCTGGTTCATGCTCCGGTTCAGGCTATCCTGGCGGGTACGCTGCGCAGGGGTCATGTTCCGGTTATCACCCCGGTTCAGGCTATCGATGATCATTGGGGACTGATCGGGCGGCATCATCTTGCCTTCTTTGGGATTGACCCCACGATCCATGGAATCCCGTACACCGAACTGGTTCGGCTTCATGGGCTGATATGGGCGCATGGTATCCCGGGTGCTACGTCCTTCGGGTGGCAGGGTACGGTTGGTGCGCATAGTATCGGCCGGATTACCGGTATTAGGCAGGGCCCGGTTGTTCGGATTCGTACGGGCAGGCGGGGCGATCGTATCAGGTGTGCCTAAAGAACCACGGTTGGTTCCTGTATTTGGCGTAGTGGTGGGGGTATTGCCGGTATTAGTACCCGGATTGGTCGGGCTGGTACTACCTGGCTGAGTAGTCTGGGGCGTTTGAGCTGTTAGCTGTCCAAACAAACCTCCGAGGGCAAGTATTAACAGGCCATAACGAGCCTTTGATTTTATTGAGAATTTCATAACAATTGGTGGTTGATGAAAATTATACGATTAATTATTCCCAACTAACCCGCATAAATGGGCAGGAAAGGAAACTTTTACCTGATAGCCTGGGAGCCGCCAGGCGTAAAGTGTAATAAAAAAGCCAAAATCTTTATGCCAATTAGTCCAATTCAGGCCAAAAAGCGAGGGGTTTGTACGGCGTAAATGCCGTACAAACCCCTCTTAAATCAATTACACCGTTAAACCAACTTATTTCTTGCGCGGTACTTTCTCTAAAATCAGCCCTACCGATTTTATCCCCGTAAGGTGGTCTAAACGTGTATTTTGTTCCACAGTCAGAATATATTCGCCGGTTTGTTTGAAGTAGGCATTCTCCTGCAGGGTGCTGCGCAGATCGCAGTCGTGACCGGAACATGTACCCAAAGTACCACCCTGTACGTTGAAAAATTCAAAAGAGCGCACCCTGGTCAGGCGATGGCCATCCGGAAAGCGGGTGGAAAGTTTCAGATAAATGTTTTGCGCCGGGAACGTATCACTATGCTCGAAGTCGAGGTAGAAGTTGTAACGCGACACCGTGTCCGTGATCGTGAAATTAAAATTCAGGGTATCCGCATACGCCCAGGAACCACTATCGGGTATTTTTTTTACTTCTTGAAAAGCATAGTCCGGACCGCAGGCGGTGAGACAAAAGACAAACAAGGCGAACAATGACCAGGCAGAATTTTTCATAAAAAAGGCGTCTTTTAAAGTGCAAAGCAATAACGTTACTGCGCCGTTTTATAATTTTTGTTGCAGGCTCCAATAACTAAGACCTTTAAAACTCATCACTCACGCCGTCCGCACATGTCCCCATCCAGTTACTTTCAGCACGTATATGCCATTTTTCGTGAACAGGGTCATCCGGAAATTGCCCAGGGACAAATGGCCTATATGCGGCGCCAGTTTGATTTTTTCGGCTTAAAAGCCCCTGTCTGGCTGGCGCTGACGAAAGACATTCATCGTACATCCGGTGTACCCGAGGGCGCGGATCTCCTGGAGCTGGTTCGTCTTTGTCTGGCTGATGATCACCGCGAAATGCACTACTTCGCCCTGGAAACGGTGCAAAAAAACCTGAAGAAACAGCCCGCTGAATATCTGGCTTTCCTGGAAGAACTGGTGCTCACCCGCTCGTGGTGGGATACGGTAGACTGGCTGGCCAAGCTGATCGGCATGCATCTGCTGCGGTTTCCGGAACTGCAGGAACCTGCGTGTGCCCGCTGGCTGGCTTCCGGCAACATCTGGCTGCAGCGGGTGAGCATGATCTTCCAATTGACCTACCGGGAGAAAACAAATACCGCCCTGATGTTTCAAAACATTCGCCAACTGGCCGGTTCACCGGAATTTTTTATTCGCAAAGGTGCGGGCTGGGCACTGCGGCAGTATGCTAAAACCGATCCCGCTGCGGTTTTACAGTTCGTGGAATCCACTGCCCTGTCCCCGCTCACCCGGCGGGAAGCCCTTAAAACACTGTCAAAAATGGCCCGCTAAATACAGCGTCCCCGCTGGAATAAAATCCGGCGGGGACGCTGCACTTGGTGGTGGTACTTAATCAGGCCGATGCCTGTTGCGTTTTCAGGGATAATGCTTTGCGTCCAATATAAACGACAGCCAGCAGCAGGGTGTAAGAAAGAGTTGCGGTCATGGTTACGGTGATTGGTTGGTAGATGTGTGTAAGACGTTCGAAGAACGCCCAGCCCCTATCACTTCGCTGCCTGGCAGGCGTGAATTTTTTGTGAAAAACCACGGTTCTTTTTACATGATTTTGCAAAACACTGATTTTCAGCAATTTGCATGCGATGAATTTAAATTTTAAAAATCATTCAGCATAAATTTTCTGACCTTGCGCAGCAGACGATCAATCATAATTTCTGTTCTACCAACAATACTCTGACCAATGTCCCGACTAGCGTTTTGGCTTTGTGCCGCTCTTATTGCAGGTTCGTCATTTTTCTATTATCCGAAATGGCAGCAGCGGGATACGGAAGCGACCATCAGTTGGGATGTGTCGGGTTACTACCTCTATTTGCCGGCGCTCTTCATCCATCATGATCTCAAGCAGGTGCAGTTTTTCGACAGTACCTCGCAGAAATACCAGATGGGGCCGGGCATGGGCCAGGTTTTTAAACACGAGAAATCCGGCAATTACGTCATGAAATACGCCAGCGGTCAGGCTTTTCAGTACCTGCCCTGGTTTACGGCCGCGCATTTGCTGGCCCGGCCGCTGGGTTACCCGGCCGATGGTTTTTCCAGGCCCTACCAGGCCGCTATTACCTGGGGCAGTCTGCTGGTGGCGCTGCTGGGACTATGGGTCACGCGACTGAACCTGCTGCGGTATTTCTCCGACCGTTCGGTGGCCATCACCTTGCTTTGCCTGGTTTTCGGCACGAACTACCTGAATTACACCGCTTTCGATGGCGCCATGACCCATAACTGGCTGTTCACGGTGTATAGTCTGCTCATTTTCAGCATCATACGGTTTTATGAACGACCGTCGTTCCGCTGGGCGGCGGCCATCGGTCTATGGGTGGGCTGGGCTATACTGACCCGGCCAACCGAAATCGTGGCCGCTACATTGCCAGTAATCTGGGGCGTGGGTTCATGGCCGGCGTTGCGGGAGCGACTGATTTTTTTCCGGCAACAACTGCCTAAACTGGCGGTGGCGGCCATCGTAGCGGGTCTTATTATCGCTATTCAGCCGCTTTACTGGCACTATGTATCGGGCGAGTGGCTGGTGTACAGCTATGGCGAACAAAGTTTTAGCTGGCTGCGGCCCCACCTGACCGACGTGCTGTTCAGCGCCCGGGCCGGCTGGCTGATTTATTCCCCGATGATGATTTTCGCCGTGCTGGGTTTTTTCCAGTTGCGGCGTCAGCAGCCGGCGATTTTTCCCGGCATCCTCCTTTTTTGCCTGCTTTTCCTCTACATCACCGCCGCCTGGGATATTTGGTGGTATGGCGGCAGTCTGGGCATGCGCGCCCTGGTGCAGAGCTATGCCCTGTGGGTGTTCCCGCTGGCCGCTTTTGCCGGCTGGGTGACGGAGCGATCGTGGCGGCAATGGACCTTTCCAATCGTGGCGGGCCTGTTCATTTACTGCAACCTGTGGTGGACCCATCAGGCCCACCGTGGCGACGGACTTTTTGTGTCGGAACAAATGACCAGACCCTTCGCGCTACGCGTTTTCGGGCGTTCCCACCTGGAGCGCGACTGGTTGAAATTGCTGGATACCAAAGAGGAATATCGCGGCGCTGATCGAGGAAAAGTGCAGGAACTACTGGTCAAAAACTTTGACGTCGATACCCTGAACACCACGGAAGAGAGGCCGCTGAATGGCAGTAAAAGCCTGATACTGAACAAAGACCACCAGTTCTCTCCCGAATATCCTGTGCCGCTGGAACATACGGACGGCTGGCTGCGGGCCAGTATCATTTTCCAGTGCGACCCCAAAGAATGGGACTTCTGGAAAATGACCCAGTTCATCGTCCGCTTTTACGACGGGGATAAAAAAATAAAGGAACGGATGGTCCGCCTGCAACGCCATGCAGATGGTTCGGAGGCTAAAAGCCTGTTTTTTGATACGCGGCTTCCCGCGCAGTTCTTCGATCGGGCGACCATTTTATTCTGGAATGCGGATGGAGAGAAAACCATCCGGCTCGACGATCTGCGGGTAGAATGGTTCCAGGGCTAGTGCCGTTTGGCGACCCTATTTTTTATTAAAGGCAATGGAGAAAATCGAGTTTTTTTCCCCCCGGCTATCCAGGCCGAAAGGCACGCCGTTTTCGACATACAGCGTTTTCATAATGCCCTGGCGGACATTTTCTTCGTGAAAAAGGTCGATACAAATGACCCGGCCGGCATATAGTCCGGTGACTTCATTTTGCAGCGTATGGCCGATGACCATGCGTTTGGCGCCGGCATAATTCAGCACGGTATTCAATTGATCTTCGGTGAGCAGGCTCTTGGCGGCGCCGCGGTACCAGAAAATGCCGTCTTGCACGTCAAAAACCAGTTTTGCGCGGGAATTTGCAATGTCCTGGTAAGGCTTGCCCAGATACTGGCGGCCGATCACATTTACATCATGCAGGCTGATCCCGGAATTAGCGAGTTCCGGACTGATGCCGGCATGGCAGAAAACGTAGTCGCCAATTTTTTCCACGGCATTTTTGGTGCGCAGCCAGCGACCCAGTTCGGAGTTGTTATCATACCAGTGTTTATATTCTTCGCGCATTAAATCCACGTTTTCCACGTATTTACGCCGCATGTACTGCGTGTCGCCTTGTAGGTTCAGCACCTCGTGGTTGCCCAGAATGAAATGCACTTTGCCGCCGGCGGCCAGGGCTTCGGTTTCCAGTTTATAAATCAGCCACAGGCATTCGGTCACGTTCAACCCCCGGTCGAAAAAATCGCCGACCAGCACCAGATGGCCTTTACCGTAGTTCCAGTTGAATTTATCGTCGATCACCTCCGCACCGACCAGCATCATTTTAAATGCTTCGAAATCGCCCTCTATATCCGAAAGGGCCAGCATCTTTTCCGGCAAATCATATACATCCGGCTCCACCTGCAGGGAATCGTGCAACCGGAACGAAAAATGCTCATGGTTTTTCTGCACAAAACATTGCAGATTGACCTCGCTCCGTTCCTGGTACTTGGCAGAGGTGTAGGTGAGCGAGCTATCGCGGTAGACGAGGGATTTTACCAGAATGTGGCGCCCGCGATACAAGACCAGTGGACCATCTGCGTCGGCCTTGGAATTATCATGACCGGGGCCAGGTTCGGGGCCATTCGCCGGCAGCAGACCGGGCAACAAGAACAGAATGGCACGTAGCAGATATTTAATATTCATAGTTTGATTTCGGTTGGTAGCGGGTACAAGCAATACCCAGTCAGAAAAACGCGATAAAAACCGTTCCGTCACCACAAAAATAGGGCATAGAACCAAAGGGTAATTTCACTTTTTTTAGTCTTCCAGAATTTCGTTCTATCTGCCAATTGATTAACCTTTTAAATTTTGTATTCTTCTTGAAAAAGCCTGTATAGGAAAATGATATGTGGAATTTCATGAAGCAAGGCAATGGCCATAATATGCAGGAACTGCTTTTTGTGACCCTTACATGACGTTAGCTGCCAGGTGATCGGGCCAATTTTCCCCAGTCGAAGGCCTGATGTTTACCCAAAAACCGGCAATCTAAAGCTTTTAAGGTCAGTTCGATCGGCAGGTGTTCAAACGGACAAACCTAAGCCCAAACGGCAAATCTGCCAACATGTACTCAGTCTTCATGCTCGATATGCAGCCGGATCCGCTGCTCTACCCGGTCAATTTTTTTATTCAATTCGCCAAAGAACCAGGCCCGGTTTTTCTCGGCGGCAGTGCTGATGGGGACCGATTTGGTGATCAGCGTTTTGAACCAGTCCGCCGTAAAAGCACATAATTTCGGGTCGGCGCTTTTCATAAAATTGGGATTACAAAACGCGGCGTACACCATCTGTCCGTAGTCGCTGATGATCATGCCGGTGATATTGGCGTACACCATTTCATTATGGTATAACTGGAAAGCGCCCCGCCCGAGCTCGGGTTTTTCGCCGATCTTAAATTTCTTCCCGGCAGCGGCCATTTGTTTCATGTGCGCGGCCCATTCCCGTAGTTTGGCGCATAAAAGCAGGGCATCGGCCGGCTGCCGGAAACCGCCGGAATACAGGTGATATTCGATCTGAGCGAGCGTATTATCCATGATCTGCACGCTCCAGAGTTCGGTGCCGTCGATAGAAATATATTGCTCCAGCAGGGTTTCACTGAGCCGGATGACCGGAGAGCTGACCAGGTCGAAATCGAAAGGGCGGTCGTGTAAATACGCGAAATTCCAGGTCGTGCGGCCCCAGGTATAGAGTTTGAAACTGATCAGTTCGGGTAGGAACATGTAGGTCAGTACCGGGATTTCCACCGAGGCATACAGCATTTGAACGTTGGGAATGCGCCGCAGCGGTTCCAGATCGGCGATAAAACCATTCAGATAATCGGAGAAATCATGGAGTCTTTGCGAAAAAGCATTGAATTCAAAGAGCACGTTGTTCGTTTGACCCAGCATCAGTGCATCCAGAGAAATATGAAAGTGCCGCGCCAGGGTAGCCATTTCGCTTGGCGAGAGAAAAGTGTCGCCCCGCATGCGCCGGTAAATCGCATCCTTGGCCAGATGCAGTAACTCGCCAATCGCTTCCACGGCGTCGGCACGGCGCGGAAAACGGGCAATAACCAGGTCGAAAAATTGTTCCTGCAAATGGGAATCGGACATGCACGGGGATTTTTGGCTGATAATCTGCGAAAAGTAATTGATCTGGGATTTTCCGGCCAATAAAACTGAAAAATGACTGTAAAAAACGGTCGTCCTAACCGATCTTTGCGTTCCAAAAAACAACCGCCCGGTATTTGTAAAGAATACTCTTTTCCTCACAAGTCCGGCCCCACCTCACACTATGGATAAAGCCATTCTCCTCCTCGAAGACGGTACGGTATTTCACGGACTGGCCGGCGGCAAAACCGGTACGACCACCGGCGAAATCTGCTTCAACACCGGCATGACCGGTTATCAGGAAGTCTTCACCGATCCTTCTTATGCCGGCCAGGTACTGGTGGCGACCAATGTCCACATCGGCAATTACGGTATTAAAGACAGCGAGGTCGAAAGCAGCGGGGTCAAGATCGCCGGTTTCGTCTGCCGCAATTTTAACGTGGCTTTCAGCCGACAACTGGCCGATCGCAGCATTCAGGACTACTTCGAAGCGGAAGGGGTCGTGGCCATACATGACCTGGATACCCGGGCCATCGTGCAGCATATTCGCGAGCGCGGCGCCATGAACTGCATTATTTCTTCCGAAACCGACGACGTCACGGAGTTGCAGAAAATGCTCGCCGCTACGCCGTCTATGGCCGGCCTGGAACTTTCCAGCCGGGTCACCACCCAACAGCCCTATTTGCTCGGCCGGCCCGATGCGCCCCTGCGCGTGGCCGTGATGGACTACGGGGTCAAGAAAAACATCCTGCGCTGTTTCGACGAGCGTCACTGCCAGTTGCAGGTCTTTCCGGCGCATACCTCGTTTGCCGAAGTAAAAGCCTGGAACCCGGATGGTTATTTCATCTCCAACGGCCCCGGCGATCCGGCGGCGATGGGGTATGCGGTCGGCCTGATCCAGGAAATGCTCGCCGACGGCAAGCCGCTTTTCGGCATCTGTCTGGGTCAGCAACTGCTGGCACTGGCGGCCGGCCTGCCCACTTATAAACTGCACCACGGCCACCGGGGGCTCAATCACCCCGTCAAGAATCTGCGGACCGGCCGCAGCGAGATCACCAGCCAGAACCACGGTTTCGGCGTACTGGAACAGGCGGTCTACGATAGCCCCAGCCTGGTGGAACCCACGCATATTAACCTGAACGACCAGACGGTGGAAGGCATGCGCCTGAAAAACTACCCGGCCTTCAGTGTGCAGTACCACCCGGAAGCCAGCCCCGGCCCGCACGACGCCCGCTACCTGTTCGATGAATTCGTGGGCATGATGCAGTAAAATACCTGGTAAATCAGCCCTTTTATGTTGTAAAATCCGCGTTTTTTGTCGTAATTTTGCAACCCTTTACAAACAAAAGAAGGAAGTTTCCGTCGCAGACAAATCCCCTGCGGCATAACCTGCACACATGAAAGACGAAAAGAATCTGGATGAGGCTGCCGATAAATTAGCCACCGATAAATTAGCTGCGGAAAACGGCGCCAGCAGCGATTACGGCGCCAGTAGTATTACGGCCCTGGAAGGTTTGGAGGCGGTGCGTAAGCGCCCGGGTATGTATATCGGCAGCACCGATACGAAAGGCCTGCACCACCTGGTTTGGGAAGTCGTGGATAACTCGATCGATGAACACCTGGCCGGCCATTGCACCGATATCTGGGTGAATATTCAGCCGGACAACAGCATTCGGGTGCGTGATAATGGTCGCGGTATTCCGACCGGCATGCACCAGAAATTGAAAAAATCGGCCCTGGAGGTCGTCATGACCGTGCTGCACGCCGGTGGTAAATTCGACAAAAATACCTACAAGGTTTCCGGTGGTCTGCACGGCGTGGGCGTGAGCTGCGTAAATGCACTCTCGATCCACCTCAAGGCGGAAGTACACCGCGAAGGCAAAATTTTCGAGCAGGAATACAGCCAGGGCAAACCCCAGTACGATGTGCGCATGATCGGGGACACGACCGACCGCGGTACCACCATCACTTTTTTGCCCGATCCGGAAATTTTCGAGACCGCCGACTATAAGTTCGACGTGCTGGCCCACCGCCTGCGCGAACTGTCCTACCTGAACAAAGGCCTGCGCCTGTCGCTGATCGATGAGCGGGAAAAGGAAGATGACGGCAGTTTCAAAACCGAACTGTTCCACTCCGAAGGTGGCCTGCAGGAATTCGTGATCTACCTCGACGAAGCCAAAACCCACCTGATCGAGCAGCCTATTTACATCACGACCACCGACGAAAACGTGGAAGTGGAAGTGGCCCTGATGTACAACACCTCGTATTCCGAAAACGTGGTGTCGTTCGTCAACAACATCAGTACCCGCGACGGCGGTACCCACGTGAGCGGTTTCCGCCGCGCTTTGACCCGGGAATTCAAAAAATACGGCGACGACAACGGCTATTTCAAAAAACTGACTTTCGCCGTCTCCGGAGAAGACTTTATGGAAGGCCTGACGGCCGTTATTTCGGTGAAAGTTCAGGAACCACAGTTCAAGGGGCAGACCAAGGGCGAACTCGGCAACTCCGAGGTGCTGGGTATTGTCAGCCGCAGCGTCGGCGATGCCTTGAAAGCTTTTTTAGAGGAAAACCCGAATCCCGCCCGGCGTATTATTGAGAAAGTGATCCTGGCCGCTACGGCCCGGAATGCCGCCCGCAAAGCCCGCGAAATGGTGCAGCGCAAAGGCGTACTGACCGGTAGCGGTCTGCCCGGTAAACTGGCCGACTGCGCCAGCCGTAATCCGGCCGACAGCGAAGTGTTCCTCGTCGAGGGTGACTCAGCAGGCGGTACGGCCAAACAAGGCCGTGATCGCCACACCCAGGCCATCCTGCCGCTGCGCGGTAAGATCCTGAACGTGGAAAAAGCGCTGGAGCATAAGATCTACGAGAACGAGGAAATCAAGAACATCTTTACGGCCCTGGGCGTCAGTATTGCCGAGAACGAAGATGGACATCGTATTCTGAACGTGGAGAAACTGCGCTACCACAAGGTGGTGATTATGTGCGACGCCGACATCGATGGCAGTCACATTACGACCCTGATCCTGACGTTCTTCTTCCGCTACATGCGCACGCTGATTGAGAACAACCACATTTACATTGCGCAGCCGCCTTTGTACCTGGTGAAAAAAGGCAAAAACCAGCGCTATGCCTGGAATGATAAGGAACGCAAAGAAGCGCAGCTGGAATTTTCCGGCGGCCGCGAAGACGACGATACGGTGAAAGTACAGCGCTATAAAGGTCTGGGCGAAATGAACGCCGAGCAGCTCTGGGAAACGACTATGGACCCGGCCCGCCGCATCCTGAAGGTCGCGACCATCGATGATGCTGCCGAGGCCGACCGTATGTTCGCCATGCTGATGGGCGATGAGGTGCCACCGCGCCGGGCTTTTATCGAGGCCAATGCGAAGTACGCGCGGATCGACGTGTAAGGAGGAACTTATTCCTGTTTCTATAAAAGTTAAAACCGCCGTCAGACTCTCCGGAATCTGGCGGCGGTTTTGTTTTGATGCTTATTATCAGGCCAATACTGCGGGCTCCAGGCAGACCAGCGCCCGCTGTACCGCCAGCATTTTTTCCTGATCCACTGTGTAGTAAATGAATTTCCCTTTCCGGAGGGTCGTGACCAGTTCTGCCTGCCGCAGGATACGCAGGTGCTGGGAAGCCAGGGATTGTTCAATCCCCAGCCCTACAAAAATATCATTGACGCAGATGAGATCCTGGTGCCAGATGATGCTGACCATCCGCATTCGCAAGGGGTGCGCCAGCGCGCGAAAGATGGTAGAGGACTGTCGTAATTTATCGTAGCGAAGAGCCTGGGCTAAGTCGGGAGTCAACATATATCAAATGGTAAATGGGCGTTTTCATTTGTTGCCGCACAAAAGTGCAGTATAATGCCCACATAACCAATTTTGCCAAATAAAAATGCTGCATGCAAGTTGTTGACGACGACTTTGCATGCAGCATTGAGTTGACCAGAAATTTTAGGTAATCCCGCCGGCCTTAAGCCGCTAGCTCCTCTACCAGTTCCGAGATCTGATTGATCCGGCTGGTATCGAGGGAGTAAAAAATAAATTTTCCGTCACGTTCGGTTTGGACCACGCCAGCTTTACGCAGAATGGCCAGGTGTTGGCTCGCTACACTCTGTTCCAGGCGCATTTTGACGTAAATATCAGTCACGGTCATCCGCTGATTTTCCTCCAGCAGATCAATAATACGCTGGCGTAATTTGTGGTTTACGGCGCGTAGCACGAGGGCCGCTTTCCGAAGTTCCACGTAATCGAGAAGGATGTCTTGTTGTCCCTTTTTCAAGACCACCATCTCCGTTTTCGCTTTTCTCATATAAAATGTTTTAAGTTAGTGAACGTGTAGCAATTTGGCTACCCACATATTCCCAAAACTGTGCCAGTTATATTCGTCCAAAATCAAACATGATTTTTTAACGTAAGTTATAAGGGCACTGATACCAAATCGAAAACGAAGGATATATTTAACAAATTGGAAAACAACGCTATTTTTTAGGGTTTCAAACGGCTTTCGGAACAGTAATGTTGGGAGGCTTCATATAGAACGGTTCAAAATATGCGACTTCCTGAAAATCAGAACCTTGAAAAAAGCGCTCCGCCGCCTCCATCAGGTACTGCGCAGAACAATTTTTTACGGAAGAAAAAACCGTACTTGTAAATTTTGGCACGTTCTCCATCTTTTGCATACCGTTCCCTGAAAAAAACAACCGCAGTCCGGGGCGATTATCTAAAAAGGGGGTGATAAAATCTAAAAACAAATTGTTTTCCAGGATCAGGGGCTGTGCGGGCGCGATTTCGCGTCCTTTTTCGTCGTATACCGCCACCCAAACTTCCTGCCGCCGGGCATCGAGCATGGGCACAAAAAGCGCCGGTTCATCAGCCGCCGCTCCCGTCATCTTTTGGCTGGCTTCCGCTAAAGCCAGCAGCGTAGGCACCGCGATCAGCGGCTTGTCGAGGGCGTAACAAATACCCTTGGCCACCGAGGCGCCGACCCGTAAAGCAGTATAAGAACCAGGGCCGCGGCTCAGGGCCACCGCATCCAGTTCGGCCAGGGGAATGCCCGCTTCCCGTACGCATTTTTCGATCTGCAGGGTCAGCAGCGCCGCATGTTGCAGGGTGTTTATTTCTTCGGACAAAGCCAGCAGCTGACCATCGACCGCAATGGCGGCGGAACACACATCCGTAGCAGTTTCAATCAAGAGAATTCGGGCCATGAATTAAAGCAGTTTTTGGTTGGAAGCGTGACGGTCAGCGTCGCGCCGGGTTTTTTTATCAAAATTTTTGGCCAGCGCCTCGGTCAGGTTCACCCCGGTTTGGTTGGCCAGGCAGACCAGCACGAACAGTACGTCGGCCATTTCATCGGCCAGATCTTCGCGGGCTGTAGCGGCTTGTTCCGGCGTTTTAAAAGACTGTTCGCCATACAGCCGCGCCATCAGCCGGGCCACTTCGCCGACCTCTTCCATCAGCACCGCCGTATTGGTGAGTTCATTGTAATACCGGATGCCGATGGTATTGATCCATTCGTCCACAGTCTTTTGTAATT
This sequence comes from Saprospirales bacterium, assembly GCA_031425035.1. Classification (GTDB taxonomy): domain Bacteria; phylum Bacteroidota; class Bacteroidia; order Chitinophagales; family Saprospiraceae; genus M3007. The sequence goes on from JANPIN010000072.1 coordinate 38,543, forward strand.
CCTCGATGGTCATAATTCCGTGTTAGTCAGAAATGATGGTCAAAGGTAGGAAATGAGCGGGAGGCGGGACATAGTACCGGCAACAAGGGGACAAGGAGGAACCAAAAGCCGGCGAAATGATTTTAATTTTGCCCTTGTTTGCCAGCCCGATCATTCCGGTTATGCTGAACATTGTCCACCCTTTTTCCTGAAAAAAATGGCTTCTTCTGAAAAAATAGACGCTGCACAAGCGCCGAAACCCGTCGGTTTATATCCCCACGCCCGACGCGTTGGTAATTTGTTGTTCCTCTCCGGTATTGGTCCGCGCGACCCCGCGACCGACGGCGTACCGGGCCTGCAACGCAGCGCCACGGGTAACTACACCGGGTTCGATTTTGAAATGCAGGTGCATTCCGTGTTTCAAAATGTGCGCACCGTGCTCGAAGCCGCCGGCGCCCGCTGGGAAGACCTGGTGGACGTGACGGTTTACCTCACGAATATGGAGCGCGATTTTCACACCTTTAACCGCCTGTACGCCGACTATTTTGCGGATAATCAGCCCTGCCGGACCACCGTGGGGATTGACCGGCTGCCCACGCCGATCGCTATCGAACTGAAGTGCGTGGCCGCGATCGGTTGAGGCGTTTCGGAAACATCCAAGGTTTCGTAAACGTTTTATTATAATTTGTTGAGTAGGTGGATATTGTTAAAGACCAGGGTTTAAATTTCAGCCCCAAAAATCGGTTTTTGGCCGGCGTCCGTGCAACTAATCTGCCACAGCTTGGTCAGTTTTATGTCTATGGTCGGCCGAACGCGTTAAATCCCGGTTTCCGCCAACCATTTCATCGTAAATTCCGTTTATCTTGGCCCTTCCGATCGACCTTAGGGAATACAATGTGGTTATAAAGGAAGCGGCGGTGTAAATGGCTGACGGCCAGCAACTAAACCCGCTCTAAACTTCTAAACCTCTCTAAACAATCTATAAGCATTATGCTGAAAGACAATTATACCCTGCTTATTGAAAAACTGGACGGCTTTATCCGCAAGTTTTACATTAATCAACTGCTGCGTGGCGCCTTGTATACGGTAGGCGCCGTTTTGGGCCTTTTTATTCTGCTCAATCTGCTGGAGTACTACCTGTATTTCGGCACCGGCGTACGCACCGCCATGTTCTGGAGTTTCATGCTGCTGAGTGGCGCGGCGCTGTACCGCTGGGTGGCTTTGCCGCTGATGCACTATTTCCACCTGGGCCAGGTCATTACCCACGAACAAGCCGCCACTATTATCGGGCAGCATTTTGTCGATGTGAAAGACAAAATGCTGAATATCCTGCAGTTGAAACAGCAAAGCAGCAATGCTATTTATGCCGAACTGATCAACGCCAGCATCAACCAGAAAAGCGAGGCCATTCGTTTGGTTCCTTTCCAGTCGGCCATCGACCTGGGCAAAAACCGCAAATACCTGCGTTACGCCCTGCCGCCGATCATGATGCTGCTTTTCCTGTTGCTCGGCGCGCCCAACATTATCCGCGAGGGCACCATGCGCCTGTGGAACAGCAACACCGCTTATGAAAAACCCGCTCCTTTCCGCTTTTTGATCAATCCGGACAGCCTGCAGGCGGTGCAATTTTCTGATTACTTATTAAAAGTAAAAGTCGACGGCCAGGCGCTGCCGAACGAGGTTTTTGTCACCCTGGGTAATGTGCAGTACCGGCTGACCAAAGATGCCGCCAACGAATTTTCCTACAAGTTCGTCAACGTGCAAAAAGACACGGAATTCAAACTTTTCGCTGGTGGCGTGGAAAGCCGCGATTATACCCTGGCGGTGGTGCGCAAACCGAATATTGTCTCTTTCAGTACTAAACTTAATTTCCCCGACTATCTCGGCCGCTCCAGCGAAGAACTGGAGAACGTGGGTGATCTTGTCATTCCGCAAGGCACCAACATCGGCTGGGTGTTCAATGTGCAAAGCACGGATAACCTGGCCCTGCGTTTCGGCAATGAGCGGGATGCGGAAGCCAAACGTTTCGACGACGACCTGTTTTCTTTCAATCGCCGGGCGCTGAAGGATGAATCCTACAAGGTTTTCCTGAGTAATGCCCGTCTGCCAGGCGCCGATTCGATTGCTTATACCATCACCGTTATTCCCGATCTGCACCCGCAAATAGCCGTCGAAGAGTTTAAAGACAGCACCCAGGGTAATGTTTCCTTCTTCGCCGGGGATGCCTCCGACGACTACGGGCTGCTCAACCTGACTTTCAACTACCAGATCAAAAAAGCGAAAGCCGGCCAGTTACCGATGACCACGGTGAAAATTAACAAACCGGCCGGTAAAGCAGTGCAGTATGACTATAGCTGGAATGTGCGCGACCTGAACCTGGAGCCCGGCGACGAAGTCAATTACTACTTCGAGGTGTTCGATAACGACGGCGTAAATGGTTCTAAAAGCGCCCGCACCACGGTGATGCAGTATAAAATGCCGACTCTGTCCGAGTTCCGGGAGCAGCAGGCGCAGAACAGCGAGGAAATCAAAAAAGACCTGGAGAAAGCCCTCAAAGAGAGCGCCAAGGTGCAGGAAGAATTGAAGAAACTGCGTAATAAAGTGCTGCAGCAGAAGGAGTTGGACTGGCAGTCGCGCAAGGAAATGGAAAAGTTGCTGGAACGCCAAAAGCAGTTGCAGCAGCAGATCCAGCAGGCCAAAGAGAATTTCGATAAAAATAAACAGCAGCAGGAGCAGTTCAAACAGGAAAATCCGGACCTGCAGGATAAGCAGGAAAAGCTGGAAAAACTGCTGGACGATGCCATGTCGGAAGACATGAAAAAGCTGGTGGAAGACATTCAGAAATTACTCCAGGAAATGAACAAGGAAGAGATGCTGGATAAAATGGAGAAGATGGAAATGAACACCGAAGAGACGACTAAAGAACTCGATCGACTGCAGGAACTGTACAAGCAGTTGGAAGTGGAACAAATGCACGATCAGCAGATCCAGGAGCTGGAAGAAATGGCCAAAAAGGAAGAGGAGCTGGCCCAGAAAGCGGAAGAAAACGCGGATAAGGACGATAAAAAGACCGACGAGGAGATGAAAAAAGAGCAGGAGGAACTCAATAAACAAATGGAAGAACTGCAGAAAAAGCAGGAGGAGATGATGAAGAAAAACGAGGAGCTCAAGCGTCCGCAAAAAATAGAAGATACCAAGGAAGAGATGGAGGATGCGAAAAAGGACATGAAGGACGCCAAGGAAGGCCTCGAACAGGGCCAGAAAAAGAAAGCCGGCAAGAAGCAGAAAAGCGCCGCCGGTAAGATGAAGGACATGGCCAACAAGATGAAAAAGAAGAGCCAGGGCGGCGAAATGGAGCAGATGGAAGAGGATATTAAATCGCTGCGCCAACTGCTGGAAAACCTGGTCGGACTTTCTTTCGCCCAGGAACTAAACATGAAGGAAATCGGCGCGGCCACGATCAATACGCCGCGTTACGTGGAACTCGGTCAGCAGCAGTACAAGATCAAAGACGATTTTAAACTCGTGGAGGATAGCCTGCAGGCCCTCGCCAGCCGTAACTTCCAGATCGAAAGTATGGTGACGGAGAAGGTGACGGAGATCAAAACCTCGATCAAATACAGCATTGAAGAAATTGAAGAACGCCGCGTAAATACGGCCAACGAGAACCAGCAGCAAAGCATGAAATCGCTCAATGACCTGGCGCTCATGCTCTCCGAAATCATGGAGCAAATGCAGCAGCAAATGGCCAGCGCCATGCCGGGTGCTCAGGCCTGCCAGAAACCGGGTAAGGGCAAGGGCGAAGGCGAGGGCAAATCCGGGAAAGTGCCGATGGATAAAATCACCAAAGGCCAGGGCGATCTGAACAAACAGATGGAAGATCTGAAAAAACGCCTCGAAGAACAAGGCAAAGAAAAAGGCGGCCAATCGCCCAAAGGCGAAGGCGGCGGCGGCGAAGGCGGCAGCAGCAAGGAGTTTGCTAAAATGGCGGCGCAACAAGCAGCCATGCGCAATGCCCTGCGCGAACTACAAAAGCAAAAACAACAGCAGGGTAAAGGCAGCAAGGCGCTGGACGAGATCATGAACGAGATGAATAAGGTCGAAACGGACCTCGTCAACAAGCGCCTGACCAATGAAATGGTCCAACGCCAGCAGCAGATCATGACCCGTCTGCTGGAAGAAGAACGCGCCGAACGCGAACGCGATCAGGATGAACAGCGCGAGGCGGAAGTCGCCAAGCAACAACCGGCCAAGATGCCGCCGGCCCTGGAAGAATATTTGAAAAAACGCCGCGCCGAAGTGGAGCAGTTCCGCACGGTAAGCCCTGCCCTGAAACCGTTCTACAAACGGATGGTGGAAGATTATTTGAAGGGCGGCAAGTAAAGTCGGCCTGTCGGCCTTGATGAAATGGAAAGCGGGAACGACCTTGGTAGGTGGTTCCCGCTTTTTTATGTTACACGTACGCGATAGGACGGCAGAACGGATCAAACGGATCAAACAGATTAAAACGGATTTTACTTATTGACGTTTTTTTTAAAATCCGTTTTAATCCGTTCCGATCCGCTTAATCCGTTCCTCCATCCCATCACGCCGGGGGCGGAATTTCCTAATCCGTGCTCAACACGTACGCGATAGGACAGCAGAACGGATCAAACAGATTAAAACGGATTTCAGGCCCGCTTCTTCTTCGCCGCCACCTTCACCACCGGCTTATTCAATTCAAAATCAGCGCTCAATCCGCCGACCAAAGCTTTGAAGGTACCCGGCTCGACCACCCACTTATTGGTCAGCCCGACGAAAGCCAAGTCCTGTGGCGTGATCTTAAAAGTCACCGTCCGCGTTTCCCCGGCTTTCAGATCGATTTTCTGGAAACCGCGCAGCCTTTTCACCGAAGGCGTAATGCTGGCATATAGGTCGCTGACGTAGAGCTGCACCACTTCCTTGCCCGCACGGCCGCCGGTGTTGGTCACCTGCACGGAAATTTCGATCGGGTCAGTCATGTTGAAGGCTTTCTTATTGACGACCAGGTTTTTATAGTCAAATTTAGTAAAACTCAAGCCCGAACCAAATTCATACTGCGGGTCGTTGAACTTGTTCTTACCGCCCGGATAGCCGGTATTTTCATCCAGACCTTCCAGGTAAGCGTGGTCATAGGGTACGATGCCGTTGGGGTAACGCGGATACGTCAGCGGCAGCTTACCGCTCGGGTTCACGTCGCCGAAAAGCACGTCGGAAATGGCCTCGCCGCCTTCCATACCGGGGTAAAAGGATAGCAGCACGGCGCTCATTTTATTCTCAAAAGCGCTGATGATGCGCGGGCGACCTTCGGCCATCACCAGTACGATGGGTTTGCCGGTCTTGGCCAGGGCCGTAGCCAGTTCGATCTGATGGGCATCCAGCGTTAGATCGTTGATCGTGCCGGGCACCTCGGTATAACTCTGCTCGCCGAGACAAAGCACCACCCCGCCATAGTTACCGTTCGTGACCGCGCGGACGGCTTCCTCCAAGCCGGTCAGGCGGTCAAAATTGGCGCCTTCCAGGTAGGAAACACTGTCCGCGCCGATTTTTTTGATGATCGCTTCCAGGATGGTATTCTTATCCGCGTACACCTCGTTGGATTTTTCGCCCTGCCAGGTGTTGGTCCAGCCGCCGTTGAGTGCCCGGATGGAGTTAGCGGTCGGGCCGATTACCAGCACCTTCGAAGTTTTGGACAATGGTAAAATATTGCCGGTGTTTTTAGCCAGAATAAGCGCTTCGCGGGCGGCTTCCAAGGAAGTCAGGCGGAACTCTTCGCCGCCGAATTTCGGGTAGTTACTCAGTGGTTCCTGTTTTTTATCGAACAGACCCAGCATGATTTTTACCCGTAAAATACGGCGTACCGCATCGTTGATGCGGCTCATCGGGATGTCGCCGGACTTGATCAATTCGATCAGGAACGGTGTGTATTCCAGGTCATTGGCCACCATGGCCATGTCGATACCGGCATTAATGGCCAGTTTCACCGCATCCTTGTACGTAGCGGCCACTTTATGACGGGAGGTCAGGTATTTCACGTCTTCCCAGTCCGACACGACCAGGCCCTGAAAACCCATTTCTCCTTTCAAAATCCCGGTCAGCAGTTCCTTGTTGGCGTGGGCCGGAATGCCGTTGAACCCGGCGGAATTGATCATGACCGTCATCGCGCCGTTTTTTATGGCCTCGGCATACTGCGGCAGGTAGTATTCGCGGAGTTCGCGGTCGGGGATCCAGGCATAGGTGCGGTCTTTACCACTCAGCGCCGCGCCGTAGCCGGTGAAGTGTTTCATACAGGCGGCAATGCGGAATGGGTCGCTGATATCCGCGCCCTGATAACCTTTGATCATGGCCGAACCGAACACCTTGTTCATCAGCAGGTCCTCACCGAAACTCTCCCAGGTGCGCGACCAGACCGGGTAGCGGCAAATATCCATGGCCGGACTGAAGGTCCAGGGGATGCCTGAGGCGCGGCATTCGTAGGCGGTGATGGTGCCCAGGCGCTCGGCCAGGGCCGGGTTCCAGGTGGCGGCGACGCCCAGCGGTTGCGGATACAGGGTGGTGCCCAGGGTGTAGTTCACCCCGTGAATGGCGTCGATGCCGTATAGAACCGGGATTTTCAAGCGCGACTGTGCGGCTTCCTGCTGTATTTCGGTCACAATTTCCTGCCAGCGGGCCGCAGTGTGGGCCGAGGTGCCGACATTCAGAATGGACCCAACGTGGTACTGCTGAATGACCTTTTTTAGTTTGTCCTTATTGATGGTCAGCGGCTCTTTGACGTTATAACTTTCGCCTTCGCAGATCATATCGAGCGAAAGCTGGGTCATTTCGCCGGCCTTTTCCTCCACGGTCATTTTAGCCAGCAGCAAATCGATCTTTCGTTCGATTGCCGGGGTGGTTTTTTGCGAAAAAAGTAAAAAAGGGGCTAGAAAGGCCAGCGCCAGTAACAGCGTTCTGGTGGACAGTTTTGTAAACATACACATGGTCGTGAAATAGGAGGTGAAGTAATGGGCTGATTTTCAGGCGGTTAAATAATGCCAGCCAGTATCAGGTCCGGAAAATTACTTTTTATCCTATAAAACACATTGCGAGGGTTGAAATGGGGGCGTGTTCAGTCGGCCATCTTAATACACTTGCCACTTTTTATTTTTTCACCACCTGCTATGACTACCCAGGCGTAGAAGCCGGCGGTGAGATTGGAATTTTCAATTTCAGTACGGTTTTCGGTGGCTTCCGCTGAGTCCAAAGATGGTCGCTGATTAGCAAAAACCATTTAGCCAAGCTTCACTTCTCAGGCAACAATGATCTGATAATTTTTTCTAATCTTACAGAAAAATCAAAAAATATTTATTTTTGCTAAAATTGGCATTTTTTTGGAAAAGTATTTATAGTCAATTGATTAACCATTAAAAAATATGTGTTTTGTCGGTCTTGGGTCCTCGCGAAAAAGCAACTTTAACAAATTGGCCCTTCATTTGATAGGCCGTTTTTAACCAATCTTCTATCTTCGGGTCCCCGATTCAAAAATTCGTCCATTAACTGATCGTTTATTAATCCCGCGTTACCATGGCCATGCACGGACCGAGACAGACTATTACCCAAAAATTACAGCAGAAACTGTCGCCCCAGCAGATTCAGTTGATGAAACTGCTGCAAATTCCTACCGCCACCCTGGAGCAGCGTATTCAAGAAGAGATGGAGATCAACCCGGCCCTGGAAGAAGGCGACGAAGGCCTCGATCAGAACGAAGGCATGTCCGAAATGGACCTCTCCGACGCGGACCTCAGCTACTATGAGCGCGAGGAGAAGGCCGAAGCCGGCAACACCGCCGACAATGAGCGGGAGAGCAGCACCAACAACGACAATGATAATGACGGCGGCGAAATCATCGAGTCCATGGAGCGGGAAACAGCCGATGACTATGCCGATGACGATGCCGTGGGTATGCGCGACGATGACGTCGAGCTGGACGACTACCTCGTGAATTTCATCGAGGAAGATCCCAATACCTATAAAACCCGCGGCGACGAGCGGAACGGCGATGAGGATGAAAAAACCATCCCCATGGCCTTCGAGCATACTTTTCACGAGTACCTGGAGGAGCAGCTCGGCCTGCTGGAACTCGACGACCGCCAGGCCGCCGTGGCCATGCAGATCATCGGCTCCATCGACGACGATGGCTACCTGCGCCGCGAGCCGACCGCGATGGTGGACGACCTGCTGTTCAGCCAGAACGTGAGCACCAACGAGAAAGAAATCGCCGAACTGCTGACCAAAATCCAACTGTTCGATCCGCCCGGTACCGGCGCCCGCGACCTGCAGGAATGCCTGTCGCTACAACTCCAAAACCGCTTGCGCCAGGAAGAAGATGTCCTGACGTATGAAAACCGGCTGGCGGTCAATATTGCCATCCGCATCATCGATCAGTACTTCGAGGAATTTACCAAAAAGCACTATCCGAAACTCTGCCGCCAACTCAACATCGACGAAGAGGATCTGAAAGAAGCCATTGGCGAAATCCTGAAATTGAACCCCAAACCGGCCAGTGGATTCGCCAGCCGCAGCGACCGCGCCACCAACTACGTGGTGCCCGATTTTCTGGTCAATAACCGCGACGGCGAACTGGAACTGACGCTCAATGCCCGCAATGCCCCGGACTTACGCATCAGCGACCAGTACCGCGAAATGCTGCGCGCTTACCACTCCGGACGGAATGGCCGAAAAGCCAACAAAAAAGAGAAAGAAGCGGTGCTGTTCATCAAGCAGAAAATTGACTCCGCCAAGTGGTTCATCGACGCCATTAAACAGCGCCAGCAGACCATGATGCTGACCATGAGCGCCCTGCTGCACCACCAGGAAGCGTATTTTCTCACCGGAGATCAACGGAAAATTCACCCGATGATCCTGAAAGATATTGCCGACGCCACCGGACTGGACATTTCTACGGTCAGCCGCGTTGCAAATTCCAAATACGTGCAGACCGAATTCGGTACCAAACGCCTGAAGGATTTCTTTTCCGAAAGCCTCTCTACGCAGGAAGGCGAAGAAGTGTCCACGCTGGAAGTAAAGAAAATCCTCTCCGACATGATCGCCGAGGAGAACAAACGCCGCCCGCTGTCGGATGAAAAACTGAAATCCATCCTGCTGAAAAAAGGCTATAACATCGCCCGCCGCACCGTCGCCAAATACCGCGAACAACTGAATATTCCCGTCGCCCGCCTCCGCAAAGCCCTCTAAAAGGGTTGATGAGGTTGATGGGAAACGGTTTACAAGGTTGATATTAAGATTTCGTGGCCTTTTTCCTCCAGCTTTCCTCCTAACCCCCTGACTCCTGTCACCTGTCACCTAACTCCTGCCTCCTAACATCTTGCTCCTCGAACTCGATTTCCTCCAGTTCCAACCCAAGCTCCGCCTGTCCAGGTCGGAGCAAACGACCTATGTGTACGATCCCATTCGGCGCAAGGAGGTCGTGCTGGGGCCGGAGGAGTTACTGCGGCAACTGGTGCTGCTGTACATGCTGGAGGTGAAAAATTATCCGGCCAACCGCATTCGCATCGAGGTGGGTTTTAAGTTGAACGGCCTGCAGAAACGGTACGATCTGGTGGTCTTCGATGCCGATCTGAAGCCCTGGTTGCTCATCGAGTTCAAATCGCCGAAAGTGCCGCTTACCCAGGGCACGTTTGAGCAGGCGGCGCGGTATAATTTACAGTTGCAGGCCCCGTTTTTATGCATCAGCAACGGCTTGTCCACCTACTGCTGCGCCCTGGATTTTGAGAATAAGTCCTTTAGCTACCTGGCTGATTTTCCGTAAAAAACGGCCTCAGCCCATGCTGCGTCCGGCCAGCACCAGCCCGAAAAGAATCAGTAAGAGTCCGATGCCCTGCTGTACCCGCTGCACATGTTGCGGGGTCAGCCACTGCCTCAGGTGTTTGGCGCCCCAGGCCTTGAGCAGATCAGCCAGGGCCAGCGTCACCATCATGCCCAGGAAAAAACGGAAGAGGGCCAGGGTTTCTCCGCGGTTCGTAGCGACCACGCCGCTGCCCACGCTGAGCCAGAAAAAAAGGGTGAAGGGGTTGATGGTATTCAGCAGGAAACCGCGCAAAAAATACTGCAGCATTTTACGTGGCGGCCGCGTTTGGTCGATGGATAATTTCACCTGCGGGCGGGTCAGCAAAGCACTGATGCCGAAGACCATCAGCAATAAGCCGCCCAACAAGCCGGCCAGTAAACGAAAATGGGGTAAAGCCGTGAAAGAGGCCAGGGCGGAAGTGCCGTAATAGGTGAGCAGCACGAACAGTAAATCACTGGTCCACAGCCCGATAGCGACCGCGATACCGGTGCGGATACCGCCTTCCAGGGCGGCCTGCACAATAGCAAATAGTAAGGGCCCGATCATCAGGCTGAGCGTCAGACCCAGCAGAATTCCTTCTAACAGCATAGCGAAAAGCAAAAAAACGGCCGGGCCATCCTGCCCGGTTATTTTACCCCAACCGACACGAATACCGGGTAGTGATCGGAGAAAAGCCCGTGGACCGTCTCGCAGGAATAGGTGGTGAAACTTGGCTCCGTGAGGATGTAATCGATGCGCAGAAAAGGCAGCGCGCCGCCGAAGGTAGTACCAAATCCGGATCCTTTTTCCCGAAATGTATCGCTTAGGCCGGCGACGATCAGGTTATACACATAGGAGTTGGGCGTATCGTTGAAATCGCCGCAAACGATGACGGGGTTGGGGCAACTGGCCACATGGTCGCAGAGCAACTGCGCCTGTTCCGCCCGGATCTGGGTCGCATCGCCGACTTTGTTCAGCACACTGCCGATGTCGTGCCAGGTTTCTTCTTCATTCAACTCGGCGCCCTCGATCACTTTTTCCGTAGTGCTGGTGACTTTATTCGATTGTAAATGAACGTTATATACGCGGACCAGCTTTTTCCCGATCCGCACATCCACCCAGAGTGTGGAGTTGGCAGTTTTTCCGAAGGGAATTTCGCCGCCGCCTTCCATGGGAAAACGGCTGAGGATGACCGTGCCTTTTTTCAGGTTGAACGCATGTGCATAGCCCATTTTTTCGGCCAGCAGACGGTAAAATTTGCCGCTCGTTTCCTGGGTGCATAAAATATCGGGGAAGCCGTTTTCCTGTAAAAAACGGGTGTAGTCGGAAGCAGTTTTTTCATAGACCACATCGGTGAGTTTTTTTTGACCCCGCCACAGACCGCCGAGGTTATGCGTCGCTACCCGGACGGCAGATTCGGGAACGGTGGTTTTACCCAGATGAAAACCGATGAAACCGGTCACGTACTGCCAGCCCAGCGCCACGATGAAAATATGGTACAGCGCAAACCGGTTTAACCGCCAGGTCCAGCCGATGATCATAATGATATTGGCCAGTAAAATCCAGGGGAAAGCCGTGCCGAAAAACGCCAGCCAGCTAAAACGCATGGGGTTCAGGAAAGGACACGCATACGCCAGCAGGGTCAGCAGGGCCACCCCGACGCTGATTAATTTAAACACGTGACCAAACAGGGAAGGCAATGCAAAGTGTTGATTAAAAGGTTCTTAGAAAATGCCGGCTACTTTTTACTGGCTTGGTAGAGAAAATCCTTTTCCTCTTGGGACAGGCTTTCATAGCCCTGCTGTTTGATTTTATCCAGAATAGCATCCAGGCGCTCCTGAAAAGAATAACTGGCCTCATCGCTCACGGATTGGCCTTTGGCTTTGCCGAAAGTAGTGGCTTTCATGGCCGGTTGCGGTCGCCGCCGGCCCGTCGTCTGTCGCCGGGAGCGTCGGGAGAACCAGCCTTGTATAGTGCCCAGCACGCCGTTCACCCCTTCCGAAAGGTCCTTGCCGTCGCGCAGACGATACACGAAGAAACACCCGAAGAGAAAGCCGCCGATGTGGGCCGCATGGCCGCCGGTATTGGATTGATTGGCAATACCGACCAGATCGAGCAACACAATGACCAGCACGATATATTTTAATTTCACCTCGCCCAGCAGGAAAAGCATGACCCGGTAGTCGGGCGCGAGGACCAGGGCGGTGCCGGCCAGGGCCATAATGGCTCCGGAGGCGCCGAGGGCGTAGTAGCCGACGTTGATCTGGGGCACCTGGGCCGACAGGAAATACAGCACATTGCCCACCAGGCCGCCCAGCAAATACACCGGCAGTACGCGCCGGTTGCCGATCAGGTCGCTGACGATGGTGCCGAACAGGTATAAACCGATTACATTATTCAGAAAATGCCAGAAGCCCTCATGCAGGAACATACTGGTCACCGGCGCCCAGACGTGCCAGAGCAACCGCCAGTCGCCGGGCATACAAAGCCAGTTGAGCATGGTGTTGAACAGGTCATTAGTTGCGGCGCGATCGAATTTCAGCACGATCCACAGCAGCAAATGCAAAATATTCACCGCGGCGAATACGGCAAAGTTGATGATCACCAGCCGGGTTACCATGTTCCCGTTGCGAAAAGCGTATGTAATGTCGTCCCGAATGGACCGAATAACGGCCATAATTACAGCGTTTATTTGCACCACGCTTGAAAAAATAATGGTGCGGGTTTATTCAAAGCAGGCCTTTTTAGGGCTACATGTTCTTAAATAATCGGCCTTTATACCAGACCAGCATTAAAATTAATCCAAACAGTGCGCCGCCCAGGTGAGCAAAGTGAGCGACTCCCTGCGCATAGCCACCGAAGCCGTAAAACAACTCCAGGGCGGCAATAAGCGGTACAAAAACCTTGGCTTTCAAGGCGATAGGGGGAAAAAGCAACCGGATTTCCGCATCGGGGAAGAGGAAGGCAAAAGCCACGTAAATACCGAAAACGGCGCCTGAAGCGCCCAGCATCGGAATATTATAGGCTATTTCCGCCAGCTCCCGGCCACTCGATATCTGCCACCACTGCGTCGCCATTTGCAAACCATACGCTCCCACGCCACAAAAAAGGTAAAAAAACAAAAACCGGCGCGGGCCCCAGATCATTTCCACCGCCGTGCCGAAAAAATACAGCGAGATCATGTTGAACAAAATATGCATGATATCGCCGTGCATGAACATGTGGGTCAACACCTGATACGGCTGAAAGTGCGGCGAACCCGGTACAAAAGCCGCCAGTTGGAGTCGGCCCAAATGCCCGGTACCCGTCACTACATTCCAGTTGTCGGCGCCAAAGACCACGTAAGTCCCTATAAACATCAATACATTAATAATGATCAAATGACGGACGACGCCGCTGAAAGGTTGCTGAAAATTGAAATAAGACATTCTGGATTGGCTAATGTTTATGTAGAGTTATCCGTCGAATTGTTTGCGTAATGTTTCCAGATCATAGGCCAGGAAACAATTTTTCCCGGAAGGACTGGCATAAGGTGTGGCGCAGGCGAACAGGCGGTCGGTCAGGTCCTGCATTTCGGCAATGGTCAGCATTTGTCCGCGCCGCAGCGCTGCAGAGCGGGCCATGGCCCTGGCCAGGCGATCCTGCAGGCCCAGTTCCAGATCCAGATTTTCCTTGTACTGTGCCAGTAGTTTTTCCACCAGCAGTTCTTCCGACTGATTGCCGCTTAATTCGGCCGGTGTACCATGCACCACGAACGCATTCCCGCCGAATTCCGAAATGTCGAAACCCAGCCGGTTCACTTCCGGCAGAATACTGCGCAGCAGCAGGGCGTCGGCGGGCGGCAGTTCCAGGGTTTTGGGGAACAGCGCATTTTGCGTAGCCATGGGCTGGTTACCCAGCGCTTCCGCATAGCGTTCGTAGAGGATGCGTTCGCTGGCGGCCTGCTGGTCGATCAGCAGAAAGCCCGACTTAATATGACTTACAATGTATTGACCGTGAATCTGGTACGGCTCCTTAATGCCTTTGGAAAAACTGCCGGTACCCTCGTCCAGTTGCGCATTTTCCGCGCTGGCCCGCACTTCGAAATGGGGGGCGGCGCTGTCGAATTCCGGCGCCAGGAAAGCTGCATCCGGGTCGGCATTCCCGGCGGTGGAAGGGTCGCTGCCGTTGTTGGGCGCAAACATGTCCAGTCCTTCGTAGGCGCGTTGCCAGTTGCGCAGGTTATTTTGCTGGCGGCGGTCGTCCGGGTGATAGTCGCTTCCGGAACCTGCATTATCTGCGGGCCGGTTGAGCGAGGGCGTGCGCGTCGGGGTGGACTGGAAAGCGGGTTCCTGCTCGAAATCGAGGCTCGGGGTGATGTTATGGGTGCCCAGGGCGTGGCGCACCGTGACTTTCAGGTAGTTATACACCAACCTTTCGTCGTCGAATTTGATCTCCTGTTTCGTTGGATGCACGTTAATATCGATGCGGGCCGGGTCAATGTCGAGAAACAGGGTGTAGAGGGCGTAACTATCGGCGGGCAGCATTTCCTCATACGCGCTCATGACGGCGTGGTGCAGGTAGCTGCTTTTGATGAAGCGTTTGTTGACGAAAAACAGCTGTTCGCCGCGTGATTTTTTAAAGTAGTCCGGTTTGCCGACGAATCCGGTGATGCGCAGGATGTCCGTTTTTTCTTCCACGGGCACCAGTTTTTTATTCACCTGTTCCCCGAAAATTTTCACGATGCGCTGTCGCAGGTTTCCGGGCGGCAGGTGGAATATTTCCTGGTCGTTATGGTGCAGGGAGAAAAAAATATCGGGATGCGCCATGGCCACGTGCTGGAATTCGTCCATGATGTGGCGCATTTCTACGGGATCGCTTTTCAAAAAATTACGGCGGGCCGGCACGTTGTAAAACAGGTTTTTTACGGCAATGCTCGTCCCCTGCGGCGTCTGGCAGGCTTCCTGTACCTGCACGGTAGAATCCTCGATCACGATCCGCACGCCGAGTTCATCGAGGGCGCGGCGGGTCCGCAGTTCTACCTGGGCGACGGCGGCAATAGAAGCCAGTGCTTCTCCCCGGAAACCCATGGTGTTGATGGAAAACAGGTCCTTCGCATCGCGGATCTTGGAAGTAGCATGGCGTTCGAAACTCATGCGGGCATCCGTTTCCGACATACCGCAGCCGTTATCAATCACCTGGACCAGGGTTTTGCCTGCGTCGCGGATCAGTAGTTTAAGCTGGGTGGCGCCAGCATCGATCGCATTTTCGAGCAACTCTTTCACAACCGAAGCGGGTCGTTGGACCACCTCTCCTGCCGCTATCTGGTTGGCCACACTTTCGGGTAATAATTGAATGACGTCGGTCATATCTTCAGCCAATGAGCAGGTTTTGGGTATAAATTC
The DNA here is from genome assembly GCA_031425035.1 of Saprospirales bacterium. GTDB lineage: Bacteria > Bacteroidota > Bacteroidia > Chitinophagales > Saprospiraceae > M3007. The sequence continues at coordinate 53,747 of JANPIN010000072.1, forward strand.
AAGGTGCGAAGATACAATTCCAGCGCCCCATGCCCAAATGCAAAACGGGCGGAGGGGTTAATTATTTGCGTACTCCGGAACCCGGTAAACAGGGGTATAACAATAGCGCAAGGAAAAAAAACGCTGAGCCGCCCATTTCTTCCCGGCACTTTATACTTTTGCGCCACTTATTCAGAATCAAACCATTCCATCAAAATGGATAATATTCAAAATTCACGCGGTAAAGGGTACTGTGTCTTATACCTGTTCATGATTTTATTCCTGTTCACCGCTTTGCTGTTGATGTTGTACAGCCGCAACAGTATTCTCGATTTTGCCAGGTAAACGGCTCTTTTGAGCAGTTAGAGGCAGGTTTAACGGTGAAATTTCAAACGTTAAAACCGCAAGCATGGCGTCGCCATTGTTGCGGTTTTTGTTTTTTGCTTTTGAACAAAATAGAGTCTTGGATTTTCAAAACCTGCGCCTTACCTTTGCCCGCCCTTTGCGAAAAGGGGGTATTTTTTCACTATTTTTCTACTATCTATATGTTCGCAATCGTTTCCATTGCCGGTCAACAATTTAAAGTTGAGGAAGGTCAACAGATCTTCGTCCACCGGCTGGCAGCTCAGGAAGGGGACGCTGTCTCCTTCGATGCCGTGCATCTCATCGAGAATGACGGTAACTTCACCATTGGCGCTCCCCTCGTGGGCGGCGCGCTTATCAAAGCTATCGTGGTGGGCCACGTGCAGGGTGATAAAGTGATCGTTTTCAAAAAGAAACGCCGTAAAGGCTACCGGAAGAAAAACGGCCACCGCCAGCAATTTACCAAAATTAAAATCGACGGTATTTCGATCTAAGGTTTGGTAACAACTTCCGGCCTGCAAAAAACCACATCCACTTTACATTCACGCATTCTATATATTTGAATCATGGCACACAAAAAAGGTGCAGGTAGTTCCGATAACGGCCGCGATAGCCACAGCAAACGGCTTGGCGTAAAAATGTTCGGCGGCGAGCGCGCTATCGCCGGTAATATTCTGGTTCGCCAACGCGGCACCAAATTCCACGCGGGCGAAAACGTCTACATGGGCCGCGACCATACACTGCACGCCGCTATTGAAGGCGCAGTGACTTTCAAACGTACCAAAAGCGACCGTGTTTTCGTCAGCGTTCTGCCGCACGAAACCGTCGCAGTGATCGAAAAACCGGTAGTCAAAAAAACGGCCGCTCCAGCGGAGAAGCCGGCTAAGAAAGCCGCCGCTCCCGTCGCTGAAGAAGTAGCGGTCGTCGAAGCAGCCCCAGTGATGGAGGAAGCACCGGCTACGGAACAGGCTGCCGAAATGGAAGTCGCTCCCGCCGTGGAAGAACCGAAAGTAGCGGCCGCTGTAAAAGCACCGAAACTGGACGATTTGAAAATCATCGAAGGCATTGGTCCGAAGATCGAACAACTGCTTAAAGACGGTGGTATCAACACCTGGGCCGAACTGGCTGCCGCACCCATCGATCGCCTGCGCGAAATCCTGGATGCCGCTGGTTCACGTTACCAGATCCACGACCCCAGCACCTGGCCGGCACAATCCAAATTTGCCGTCGACGGTCAGTGGGAAGAACTCAAAGAATATCAGGAAATGCTCACGGGCGGTCGCGATGTGACCGAATAATACCCACCGCTTTCCAGAAAATACAGTACTACTTTTGCCCCGGTTGTTTACAGCCGGGGCATTTTTTTTGTCCCCCCTGTCCCCTGTCCCCTGTCCCCTGTCACCTAACTCCTAACTCCTAACTCCATGCCCTTCCTCCTGGTCTTTCTCGGTGGCGGTCTCGGTAGCATGTCCCGCTATGCCCTCGTGCTGATGTTGCAACCCTGGCAGCCCCGTTTCCCCTGGGCGACCCTGCTCGCCAACGGCCTGGCCTGCTTCGCACTGGGCCTTTTCCTGGGCTGGCAGGCGACCGGCCTGTTGTCCGACCAGCGCCGGCTACTGCTGGCCACGGGTTTTTGCGGCGGATTCAGTACCTTTTCGACCTTCACCGCCGAAAGCTGGCAGCTTTTTCAGCAAGGACATCCGGTAACGGCCGCGCTTAATGTGGCCGGGAGCTTGGCGCTATGTCTGGGTTGTCTACTTTTGGGATTGAAATTAAGTGCCTAACCTAACCACGGCGGTATACACCGGCGTTTACCTGACCAATAATGCAAGCAGAAATACTCGACCGCCTGCGCCAGCTCGAAGAGAAATACGGTGCCATGGGACAGGATATGAGGTCCTACCTGGATGGCCTGTTGTATGCGGACTACCTCACCTACTGGGACTATATCCACCTGGATACGCTGCTCAGTCTGCAAAACCCGCGTACGCCCGTTCCCGATGAGCGTATTTTCATCATGTACCACCAGATCACGGAGCTCTACTTCCGGCTGACGCTCGATGCCGTTGCGCAGTTAGCGGATAAAACCCCGTCGCTGGAGCTGTTCAAACGCCAACTGACGCGCATTAACCGCTATTTTCAGCAACTGATCAACTCCTTCGACATCATGGTCGACGGCATGGACCGGGATGAATTCCTGCGTTTCCGGATGAGTCTGCTGCCGGCTAGTGGGTTTCAAAGCGTGCAGTACCGCATGATTGAGATCGCCAGCACCGATATGCAGCAGTTGATCCACGTCAGCAAACGCGAACTCACCGCGGATGTCAGCGACGTGAAATTGCTCTGCTCGGTCCTGTATTGGCGATCCGGCGCGACGGAACTGGCTTCCGGCAAAAAAACCTTGACGCTGCGCCAGTTTGAAGAAAAGTACTCCGAAGAACTGGTGCGTTTTGCCGAGAGTTACCAGCATGTGAATTTGCGGCGCATATATAAGAAACTAGCCCCGGAAGAGCAGCAGGATGCCGAACTGATCAATCTGCTTCGGGAACACGACATTAATGCCAACGTCCGCTGGGCCTTGTCACACTACCGGTCAGCGGTGCGTTACCTGGATGCCAAACCCAAGGAAATAGCGGCTACCGGCGGTACAAACTGGCAGAAATACCTGCCTCCGCGGTTCCAGCGGGTGGTTTTTTACCCGGAACTCTGGACGGCAGACGAACTGGAGGACTGGGGGAAATTCATGAGTATCGGCGCTGAAATCCACCCGATCAGACCGGAACCGGCTTAAGCTGCAACTATGGAAAGCACGATCATCCGCCCGCATGCCGAGACGACCTATGCCCACGAGCTGGCCGCACTGGCTGCCCACGACGATAAGCCGAGACCCAGCAACTGGCGGCTTTCGCCCTGGGCGGTCGTGACCTATTTGCTGGGCGGACAAGCCGGTGACGTGCCCATCGAACCGAAATACTACGGTCAGCGGCGGATTATCGAAATTGCCGTGGCGACCCTGACCACCGACCGGGCGCTGCTGCTGCTCGGCGTGCCCGGCACCGCCAAAACCTGGGTCAGCGAACACCTGGCCGCCGCTATCAGTGGTGATAGCACGCTCATGGTGCAGGGCACGGCCGGCATGAATGAGGAAGCCCTGCGTTATGGCTGGAACTACGCCCGGCTGCTGGCGGAAGGCCCCACCGAACAGGCCCTGGTGCCCAGCCCGGTACTGAACGGCATGCGCAACGGCCAGATCGTACGCGTCGAGGAACTGACCCGTATTCCCTCCGACGTGCAGGACACGCTTATCACTTTATTATCCGAAAAAACGTTGCCCGTGCCGGAACTTGGACTGGAGGTGCAGGCGCGGCGCGGGTTCAACGTCATCGCTACCTCCAACGACCGCGACAAGGGTGTGAACGAACTATCGTCGGCCCTGCGCCGCCGTTTTAACACGGTGGTGCTGCCGCTGCCGGCTACCTTTGCCGAGGAGGTCACCATCGTGCAGAACCGGGTTGCCGCCCTCGGCGCCTCCCTGGAACTGCCGGCCGACGCAGCGCCCCTGCGGGAAATACAACGCCTGGTGCGTATTTTCCGGGAACTGCGCAGCGGAAAAACCGAAGATGGACGCGAAAAATTAAAAAGCCCCAGCGCGACCCTGAGCACAGCGGAAGCCATTTCCGTCATTCACCAGGGGCAAGCGCTGGCGGTTCATTTCGGCAGCGGCGAACTAAATGCGCATGACCTGGCCGCCGGTCTGGTCGGAGCCATTATCAAAGATCCGGCGAACGATCAGCTCGTCTGGAATGAATACCTGGAAACCGTGGTCAAAAAACGGGAAGGCTGGCAGGATCTGTACCGCGCCTGCCGGGAAATGTAAACGAACTAAAATACTGCTATGCAAGCCGACAAGCACATTTACACGGACCTGGTTGCGGCGAAGCAAATCGGCGCCAAGAAACTGGCCATTCTCTTCGACCCGGATAAACTGCGGTTGAAGAAAATGGAAGCGGCCCTCGAACTGGCCGTAGAGTGCGGCGTGGATTATTTTTTCATCGGCGGCAGCCTGGTTGTCAACGACATGCTCGACGAACTGCTCGTGAAGATCCATCGCCGCTGTTCCATTCCTTTGATCTTGTTTCCCGGCAACTCCTTTCAACTCAGTTACCGGGCCGACGCGCTCCTGTTCCTTTCCCTCATCAGCGGGCGCAACGCCGAATTACTGATCGGGCAGCACGTGATTTCTGCCCCCTTCCTCAAAATGTCGCCCCTGGAAATCATTTCCACCGGCTACATGCTCATCGACGGAGGTGTACAAACGGCTGTGCAATACATGTCCAACACCTACCCGATTCCGGCCAATAAGGATGATATAGCCGTCTGCACCGCCATCGCCGGCGAAATGCTGGGCCTGAAACTCCTCTATCTGGACGCCGGTTCCGGCGCGCTGAATCCCGTTTCCGTCCCTATGATCGAAGCCGTCAGTGGCGCGGTGTCGGTGCCGCTCCTGGTGGGCGGCGGCATCCGTACGCCGGAAAACGTGGTCGCTAACCTGCAGGCCGGCGCCGATCTGATCGTAGTGGGCAACGCCATCGAAAAGGACCCCGGCCTCATCCGCGAAATGGCGGCTGCCGTCCAGAGCTGTCAACCGCAGTCATTGATCAGGCAGGAACCATAATTGGCGTTGCTGCGTTATTACTAAGCGAACACAGAAATTGACCTTGACAAATTTGGAGACCAAGAGTATGCTAACTGGAACCGTTATAAAATCTACCGGGAGCTGGTACGCCGTGCGGATGGATGAGTCGCAGGAAGTACGGCAATGTCGTATTGTCGGCAAATTCCGTTTGAACGATATTCCGCTGACGAACCCCGTCGGCGTCGGCGACCGCGTGGAAATAGAGGCCGAAGGCGATGGTCAGGGGATGATCAAAGGTATTTTGCCGCGTAAAAATTACGTCGTCCGCCAGTCGCCACGCCGTAAACACGATATGCACCTGCTGGCGGCCAATATTGACCAGGCCGCGCTGGTGGTCACCATTGTGCAGCCGACCATTAAACCCGGCTTCATTGACCGTTTTCTGGTCATGATCGAGCGCGACGATATACCGGTGACCATCGTTTTTAATAAAGCCGACCTCTACGACGACGAGGATGTGGCCAAATTCTTCGAGTTCAAAGCCGTTTATGAAAAGATCGGGTATAACGTTCTGGCGACATCCGTGCTGGAAAACAAGGGCCTGGAGGAATTCCGTCTGATGTTAAAGGATAAAACCACGCTGTTGAGTGGCCAGTCGGGGGTAGGGAAGAGCAGTCTGGTCAATGCCATTCAGTCGCATTTCGAGCTGCGCACCGGGGAGATCAGCGATTACTCCGGCAAGGGCCAGCATACCACCACTTTTGCCGAAATGTTCGAGCTGGATTTTGGCGGCCGGCTCATCGATACGCCGGGTATGAAAACGCTGTCGTTCAACAATAAGGACAAGCATAACCTGGCCCATAGTTTCCGCGAATTTTTTGCCTTATCGTCGCAGTGCCGTTTTGGCGCCTCCTGCCTGCACCGCAACGAACCCGGTTGCGCCGTACATGAGGCCGTACGCAGTGGGGAAGTCAGCGAGCTACGCTTTACTAATTATCTCGGTTTGCTGGAAGAAGTCGAGGCGCAGAATCACTGGGAACGGACCAGCCTGTAACGGAAAGCGGAATTTATTCCGCTCTAAAATCAATTTACTCCGCCTCTTCCGAATCCGCCAGCGGAACCAGGCCCGCGCCGCCCAGCATACCGAGCGCGGTCATCGCCCGTTCGCTGGCTAGTTGCTCGGCGCTTTTCTTATTGAAATCGTCCGCTGTACCGAGCTTTTTGCCGTCGACAAACACGGCGACCTTGAATTTATCGCGCTTTTCGCTCTTATATTTCGCCACGACCTTGTACTCGATGGCGTGGCCATTTTTCTGGCACCACTCCAGCAATTGACTTTTATAATTATCGTCAAAACTCTCCAATTCGTGGATATCCAGGTATTTACGCAGCACCCGTTGCACCACGTAGTGCTTGGTACCATTATAACCTACCTCGATGTACACGGCGCCGACCAGGGCTTCCAGGGCATTACCGAGCATGGACTTGGATAATCGGGTCTGGTTATAATTGGCCAGAAAAAGGTCGAGGCCCATTTTATCCGCAATATCGTCGAGGGAGTTGCGCTTCACAATCTTGGAGCGCATTTTTGTCAGAAAACCCTCGTCGCAGTTGGGGTATTTTTTAAATAAATATTCGCCCACGATGGTACTTAACACGGCATCGCCCAGGAACTCCAGGCGTTCGTTGTTGGAAATGGCATAATCACGGGTCGTGAAAGTGCTTTTATGGAAAAAAGCCAGCTTGAACAACGGCAAATGCACCGGCGTAAAACCGATGAGATGACGCAGCCGGCGAGCCAGTTCTTTATCAGGATGGAAATAGTAATTGTAAAAGCGTCGAATGAAGCGCACAGAATCAAGGTTTTGAACCGGTACTCAGATCTGCCGGAAAATGATGGATGCATTGTGACCACCAAACCCGAACGTGTTGCTCAGGGCGGCGCGTACCGTGCGTTGTTGGGGTTCGTTGAAAGTCAGGTTGAGGCGGGGGTCAATTTCCGGATCGTCGGTGAAATGGTTAATGGTCGGCGGTATGAAACCGTGTTGCATGCCCAAAATGCAGGCAATGGCTTCGACGGAACCGGCGGCGCCCAGCAGGTGCCCCATCATGCTCTTGGTGGAACTAATGTTCAGTCCGGTCGCATGGTCACCGAAAATTCTTTCGATGGCTTTTAATTCAGCTACGTCGCCCAGTGGCGTAGAGGTGCCGTGGGTGTTAATATAGTCGATATCGCCGGGTTGCATGCCGGCTTCTTCCAGGGCAATACGCATCACTTCGATCACGCCGATGCCTTCCGGATGGGGCGCGGTGATGTGGTAAGCGTCGGCCGTCATCCCGCCGCCGACATATTCGGCGTAAATACGGGCGCCGCGCCGGCGGGCATGTTCATATTCCTCCAGGATCAGCGCCGCGCCGCCTTCGCCGAGCACAAAACCATCGCGGTCTTTATCGTAGGGCCGCGAAGCCGTAGCCGGATCGTCGTTGCGTTCGCTCATGGCTTTCATCGAGTTGAAACCACCGACAGCGGTTTTGGAAATGGTCGATTCGGAACCGCCGGCCACCATAATATCGGCCTTGCCCATGCGAATATAGTCCGCCGCGTTGATGATAGCGTGGGAGGAAGAGGCGCAGGCGGACACCGTGGCGTAGTTAATGCCCATAAATCCGTACTGAATAGAAATCATGCCGGCGCCCATGTTGCTGATCATTTTCGGGATCAGAAAGGGGTTGTGGCGGGGCGTACCGTTGCCAAGTACGTGGTCTTCCACCTCTTTTTCAAAAGTATGAATACCGCCGATACCGGAGGCCCAGATGCAGCCGACGCGCAGTTTATTGATTTTTTCGAGGTCCATCCCCGAATCCTGCACGGCTTCAGCCGCAGCGGCCATTGCGAATTGGGTAAAACGATCCACGCGGCGCACTTCTCGCTTGTCCATGATCGTTTCCGGTTCAAACCCTTTGACTTCGCAGGCAAAGCGGGTTTTAAATAAGCTGGCATCGAATTGGGTGATCGGGCCAGCCCCGCTCAGCCCTTTTTGCAGGCCTTCCAAATAAGCGCCTACCGTGTTGCCGATAGGCGTAATAGCACCAAGACCTGTGACGACGACTCGTTTCATGAATTCTGTTTTAAGAACGCGTTCCGGGGTTAAGGCCGGCCGCAAGAGGATCGTAAAAAAACGTGTAAATGTACAAGATCTCACCGAAATGAGCGCCAAGCAAGAACCGCGAAAAATGCGGATTGGTTCTCGTTTGCAAACACAAAAGGTTCAAAGCCACCTTGGCTTTGAACCTTTTTTAAACAAAAAAATGCCGGAAACAGGCTGCAAAAAGCGCTGGTTTAGGGATTCGTTTGTGCATCGAGATATTCCACCGCCTGGCCGACCGTTTGAATTTTTTCGGCTTGCTCGTCCGGAATCGATACATCGAATTCTTTTTCGAATTCCATGATGAGTTCCACCGTGTCGAGCGAATCGGCGCCGAGGTCTTGGATGAAGTTGGCTTCGTGGGTCACTTCATTTTCGTCTACGCCCAATTTGTCGACGATGATTTTCTTTACGCGTTCGGCTACAGTTGCCATGATTTTATAAAACTTTAGTGAGAAAAAGTCAATTTTTCGAGGGGCAAAGAAAGAGAAATCCCTACGCTTTATCAAAGTTTTAGGTGTAATTTTTCTACCCGGTTCCCCCAAAAGGCAGTCAATGGTACGACTCTATTTCCGCACTTGGCCATTTGGCGGACATAAAATGCAATTAATGTGAAAAACTATGGCCTCACAGGCCTTACTATAGCGTTCCTCGTTCTACTTTTGGGCCGCCCACTTATTGTAAATTTTACACACTAAAAAAAGGGTCGGTTATGCGCAAAGACGGTTCACAGAACACCAAAATCGTGGCCACGGTAGGCCCAGCTTGTAATACCTACGAAAAACTCCTGGAACTGGCCTATGCCGGCGTCGATGTCTTTCGCCTCAATTTCAGCCATGGCTCCCACGAAGACCACCTGAAAGTTATTCAGCACATTCAGCGGATCAACGCGGAAAACAACATGCACATCGGTACGTTGGCCGACCTACAGGGCCCGAAATTACGGGTTGGAAAAATCAAGGACAATGCCCTGCCGCTGCAAACCGGCGATATTATCACCATCGTGAACGAGAACGTACTGGGTACGATGGAGAAAATCTACATGTCCTACGATGAGTTCGCCGAAGACTGCGAAGTCGGGGAACGTATTCTCATGGACGACGGCAAACTGGTCTTCGAAGTGGTCGAAACCAATAAAAAAGACCTGGTTCGCCTACGCTGCCTCTACGGGGGTATTCTCAGCTCGAATAAAGGCGTGAACCTGCCCGATACCAACGTCCGGCAGCCGTCCATGACCACCAAAGACCGGGAAGATCTGGCTTTCATTCTCACGCAGCCGGTGAGCTGGGTGGCGCTGTCCTTCGTGCGTAAAGCCGAAGATATTCTCGAACTGCGGGAAATTCTGGACCAGCACGGACACCCGGCCAAGGCCATGGCCAAAATTGAAAAACCGGAAGCGGTCAAAAATATCCGGGAGATCATCAAAGCCGCCAACGGTATTATGGTGGCGCGCGGCGACCTCGGGGTGGAAATGCCGATCGAGCAACTGCCGATCACCCAGAAAGAAATCGTGCTGCTGTGTATGCAGTACGCCCGCCCGGTGATCGTCGCTACCCAGATGATGGACAGTATGATCACCAATCCATCGCCGACCCGCGCCGAGGTAACCGACGTCGCCAACGCCGTGCTGGATGGCGCCGATGCCGTGATGTTGAGCGCCGAAACTTCGGTGGGCGCCCACCCGGCCCTGGTGGTGCAGGCCATGACCCGTATTATTGGCCAGGCCGAAAAACACTACTGGCCGCAGATTTTCAGCAAACGACCACACGCCATCGAAAAATCGCGCCTGTTCCACTCCGACGTGGTTTGCTTCAATGCCTGCCGGGTAGCCGAAGAAATTGGCGCCAAAGGCATCATCGGTATGACCACTTCCGGTTACACCGCGTTTAAAGTGAGCAGTTTCCGGCCCAAAGCGCAGATCTATATTTTCAGCGATTCCATGTCAATGCTCAACACCATGAGCCTGCTGTGGGGCGTCCAGTGTTTCCACTACAATCGCTTTACCACCACCGACGAAACCATCGAGGATTGTACGGTGATTCTGAAAGAAGGTGGTTACGTAGAAGCCGGCGACACCATTATCAACACCGCTTCCATGCCAATCGGCCAACGCTTCCGCACCAATATGTTGAAAGTAACGGAAGTGAGTTAGGGAATACGGAATAATGAATGCGGAATGCGGAACGAACCGAATACGGAGTGCTGAATACGGAATGCGGAATTTTAGATCCACCTGGATTTAAGATTCCGCATTTCTTTTTAGCAATTGGGCAGTAGGGTAAGTTGAATGCTGCAAATGAAATTCAAAGAAAAAATACCCTACTTAGCTCGTTGGGCAAGCCGAAAGCACAAAAGCCACGCCCTAGTATTCCGCATTCCGTATTCGAATCATTCCGCATTCGACTAGTCGCCCCAGCCGGGTTCGTCTTCGGTGACCTTGGGTTGTTTGCGCAAAATACCGAACTCGATTTCCTTCTGGCAGGTGCCGCAAATACCGTAGAGGTTGAGGGCGTGGTGGGTGACCCGAAAATTGAGCAGTTCGCCGACCATATCCTTGATCTGCTGCACCCGTGGATCGCAGAACTCGACCACCTTGCCGCAATTGGCGCAGATAACGTGGTCATGCTGTTTATAGCCGTATGACTTTTCGTACTGGGCCAGGTTCTTGCCAAACTGGTGTTTTTTCACCAGATCGCAGGTCACCAGCAGATCGAGCGTATTATACACGGTCGCCCGGCTGACGCGGTAACTGCGGTTTTTCATGTGGATATACAGCGCCTCGGCATCGAAGTGGTCGGTCCGTTTGTAAATTTCTTCCAGGATGGCGAAGCGTTCCGGCGTTTTGCGGAAACTACTTTTTTCCAGGTAGGCGGAAAAAATATTCAACACCTGCTGAATGATTTCCTGTTCGTTACGGGGCGTGGTCATGGACATAGCGCAGGGCTTTGAAAACTGGGTATGGGGAAAATAATGGGTGACATAGGGGAGGGTCAGCAGGATGCTGAAACAGCCTGACCGGCAAAAGTAACAATTGCTGTCTTTACTAAACAGTCGGCAGCGGCGATGGTTGTAACGGAGTTGCCCCATTTTGGGAAAAAACATCCTTTGGTAAATGCATAATTTTTCAGAATTTGCCCCCTGTACCACTAGCATTCAGCACATAATGGAAGGAAAACGCATTTTTGAGTATTTGCATGATCAACTCGCCCAGCATCCCCAGGAAAAGGCTTTCGGGCATAAGGTCGATGGGCAGTGGGTATATTTTTCCACGGCGCAGATCATAGACCTGGCCAATCGGGCCAGCGTAGGGCTGTTAAAACTGGGTTTACGGCCCGGCGACAAAGTGGCCACCGTGATTTATAAAACCAGTCCCGAATGGGTAGCGCTCGATTACGCCCTGCTGCAGATCGGCGTGCTGAACGTACCCATGTACCCCACCATCAGTTCCCGGGAGTATGAGTATATTCTGAACGAATCCGGCGCGCTGTACTGTTTCGTCGGCGAGGGCGATCTGTATAAAAAGGTCGCGGATGCCAAGGAAAAGGTGAGTAGCCTGCGGGAAATTTTCACCTTTTACGAACACCCGACGGCCCGGCCCTGGTCGGCGGTGCTGGCGCCCGAAAACAGCGACCTGAGCGAAGTACAGCGCATCATGGCCACTGTCCGCCCGGACGACGTAGCCACGCTGATCTACACGTCCGGAACCACGGGCAACCCCAAAGGTGTGATGCTGACCCATCGCAATATTGTTTTCAACGTGGAAGCGGTCAACAAACTGGTGCCTATAGAGCCGGGCGACCGCTGCCTGAGTTTCCTGCCGGTGAGCCACGTGTTCGAGCGGGTAGCGGTGTACTTTTTTACCCGCAGCAGCTTAAGCACATCTTTTACCGGCACTGAAAATCTGGGTGGCGAGGACGGGGACCTGAAGGCGATTTGCCCGCATTTTTTTACCACCGTACCGCGACTGCTAGAAAAAGTCTACGAGCGTATTTATGGTAAAGGGCTGGAACTGACGGGTGTAAAACGCTGGCTGTTTTTTGGCGCCCTGCAATTAACGGCGGACTGGGAATTTGATAAAACATACAGCGGCTGGCAGTCCTTTAAATGGGCGGTCGCTGACCGGCTTATTTTCTCCAAATGGCGGGAAGCGCTGGGCGGTTGTATTAAAGGCATTGTTACCGGCGCCAGTGCCTGTCCGGTGCACATTTTGCGGACGTTCAATGCGGCGGGTATTCCGGTTCGGGAAGCATACGGGATGACGGAAAGCGCGCCGGGGATCTCTTTCAACCGCTTTAATCCCGGGGAAGCGCGGCTGGGTACGGTCGGCATGTTGCTGGATGAGCTGCAACTACGCATCGAGGAAAGTAATGACTACCGCCCCGGGGAAGGGGAAATACTGATCCGCGGCGACAACGTGATGACCGGGTATTATGAGCAACCGGACAAAACAGCCGAAGTGATCCGCTATATCGACGGGGAACGCTGGCTGGCGACCGGCGATGTCGGCACACTCGAAGTAGTGAATGGCAAACAGTTTTTGAAAATAACCGACCGGAAAAAGGAGCTGCTGAAAACCAGCGGCGGTAAATACGTGGCCCCTTCTCCCATCGAATCGAAGTTCAAAGAGCATCATCTGGTGGAACAGGTCATGGTGGTGGGTGAAAATCTCAAATTCGTGTCCGCCCTCATTGTGCCCTCCACCAATGGGCTTAAAGAATGGCATAGCCGCCACGGCATCACCTGGACCAGCGTGGCGGAAGCGATCAACAACCCCAAAGTGCAGGAACGCTACCAGATGCTGATCGACCGCATTAATCCGAATTTCGGGCATGCCGAACAAATTAAGAAATTCGCCCTGCTGCCGGATACCTGGGAGGCGGTGAAAACCGACGGTTCGGAAGCGGAACTCACGCCGACGCTGAAACTGAAACGGCGGGTGATTACGAAGAAATACGCCGGGCAAATTGAAACGATGTATGCATGATTGGTTGAGAGGGGTTTAGAAAGAAAGTTTAGACAGGTTTAGGGCGCGTTTTTCAATTCATTGGAGGTCAATCTGGTATATTTGATTCAGTAGGAAGCTCCATCAGTACTTTTCTTAACTTTTCTACCCCATATGGCTTCCACTGAAAGACCCGCTGCGAATGCTGAACCCGACAGTCGGGTTCAGCAGTTGGCGCAGTCCCGGTTTTTCAAGCAAACCGGCAGTTTTCCACCTTTTATTTTCGCTTTTTTGCCAGCCGGATACGGACTGGTGCATGGAGTAGTGATGAATCTGGAAAAACATACCCTCTATTGCAGTTGTTCCTTTCGGCCGCAGCCTTGTATGCATGTTTTGGCCTTTAATCAGTTGTTTCAGCAATCGGAAGGCGCCGGTTTCAGCACGGTGGAAGTCTTGCCGGACTGGGTGACCGAACTCCTGAGCGGCATGGGTGGCCAACTTCGCCTGCCACCCGCCGACCCGGGCATCGCCCGCGAGCGTCGCCGCCTGGATCGGCTGGAACGGGCGGCCGATGGTTTCGACGACCTGGAAAGCTGGCTGCTGGATACGATGCGGCGCGGACTGGCCACCACGGTTTCGGAAGACCCCCAGTGGGCGGAAAACATTGCTGCCCGCATGGCCGATGCCTCGCTCACCGGACTGAGCCGAACGCTGCGACTGCTGGGCAGCATTCCCAGCGCGCAGCCGGACTGGGCGGATAAAACGCTGGGCGGGCTGGCCGATATTTACCTGGCGCTACGGGCTTTCCGCCAGCGCGAACACCTGCCGGAACCCCTGCTGGCCGATCTGCAAAACTGGATCGGGCTGACGACCAAGAAAGAAGAGGTCATGCAACTGGGGAAGCAGCAGCACGATCTGTGGCGGATCATGGGCCAGGTGGAAACCTCCGTGGAAGATAAACTGAAGGTCCGGCGCACCTGGCTGCTGGGCACTACAAGTCAACATTTCGCCTTGCTGCTGGATTATACTTTCGGCGGCGCGCCCTTTACGCCGGGTTTTCCGACGGGTTCTTTACAACAGGGTACGGTGGCCTGGTATCCGTCCGCCTGGCCGCTGCGCGCCTTGCTGCTGGATGATTTTCAGCCGGTTCAAAAGAGCGAAAATGTCACCGGCCTGGCCGATTTTGAAGCCTTTGCCGGCGCGTATGCCGCTGCTTTGGGTGAGCAACCCTGGTTAAATCTCTTTCCGGCGAACCTGCGCGATGTCCGCGTTTTTTTCAAACATGAAAAACTATACGCGCTGGATAAAATGGGGAAAATACTGCCGTTACAGGCCACGGAAAGCCTGATCTGGCGCCTGTTGGCGCTGGCGGGCGGCCAGCCGGTGCATTTGTTCGGTGAATGGGATGGCACGGTGTTGCTGCCGCTGACGGTGGTGGCGGAGAGGCGGGTGGTGGAATTGTAGGGGTGCGGCGTGGGGGGAGCCAAAATATAGGCCGGGGTTTGGTGGGGGCCAAGGAGAACC
>JANPIN010000073.1:0-13089 GCA_031425035.1 Saprospirales bacterium
GGCGGGGGGTTTTCATGCGGGTATCAACCGGCTATATTCAACGGTGATTTGCCGGTAATTATTGGTCAGACGACAAAAAAGTCGTCGGACCAAGGGAGCGGTCGGACCGCTAATGCCCCCCTGCCCCCTGACTCCTGCCCCCTGTCACCTGCCCCCTATCTATTCCACCAGCTTCTCCAGCCGAATCCCCCGCGACCCCTTCACCAGAATCGTAGTGTTCTCCAGATTTTGCCGGTCCAGCCAGGCTTTTGTTTCTTCCGTATTAATAAAATGTCGGGCTTTGTAACGGGCGAATGGCGTTCTGCCGAATTCCGGGCCAACCAGGATCAGGGCATCGAAATGCAGCCGGGCGGCCCGCCGTAAAATGGCGAGGTGTTCTTTGGCACTTTCCGTCCCCAGTTCCAGCATATCGCCCAGGATGGCCACTTTACGACCCGCCGGAATATCGTGCAGCATGTCCAGGGCCGGCAGCATACTGGAAGGATTGGCATTATAAGCGTCCAGCAGGATTGTGGTGGTGCCCCGCCGCAGGATTTGCGAACGGTTGTTCGAGGGGGTATAGGCTTCCAGGGCGGCTTTAATTTTACCTGACGGGACTTTGAAATAAGTGCCCAATGCGATGGCGGTCATTACGTTATTGAAATTATGGCGCCCCAGCAGCTGCGTTTGGATGTCGATGGGCTGATCCCGGTCGTCCAGGAAACGGGCGCGCAGCAGCGGCGTACCGGCTAAGGCCTGCACTTTGATGACCGAACCCGTTACCGGTGTATTCATCGTCCGCATGTAGGCGACGCGCTGCCGGTTATACTGGGCCATGGCCGACAGGTATTTTTCCGATAGATTGACGAACGCGCAGCCCTGCCTTTTGTGCAGATATTTAAACAGCTCTCCTTCCGCTTTTTTCACCCCGGCCAGGTTGCCGAAACCTTCCAGATGCTCTTTGCCAATATTGGTCAGCAGGCCATGGGTGGGTTCCGCAATCGCGCAGAGCTGCTCGATGTCGCCGGGTTGATTGGTCCCCATTTCAATGACCGCTACCTCCGTGTCGGCGGGCATGGCCAGCAGGGTAAGCGGTACGCCGATGTGATTATTGAGGTTACCTTTAGTGAAATGACAGGGATAGTGGCTGCTCAAAACCGCCGAAATGAGCTCTTTAGTCGTCGTTTTGCCATTAGAACCGCCAATGGCTATGATCGGAATTTCGAACTGGCGGCGATGGTGACGGGCCAGCTGCTGCAGAGCCAGCAGTACATTCGGTACGAGCAGGCAGCGGTCGTTGACTTGTGCGGCCGGATCATCGATGATGGCAAAGGAGGCGCCTTCGGCCAGCGCTTTTTCGGCAAACTGATTGCCATCGAAGTGTTCGCCTTTCAGCGCAAAATACAGGCAGCCGGGCGTCAGTTGCCGGGTATCCGTACAAATCCGGGGATGCAGGCGATAATGGTCGTAGAGTTGTTCTAAAGCGATCATAGGGCGAAGGTAAAACCTTGGCAGGCATTAGGGGAAGGCTAAGGGCCATTTTCGTTCTGTGTAAGTAGTATTCCATTTTTGACATAAAAAAACCGGGCAGACTGACGTCCACCCGGTTTTCTATTTCTAAAGATCAGCGGCTACTATTTATAGCTGCGTTTCACTTTTTTCTTTTTCACTTTGAAGGTGTTGCCGGCGTTGTCGTTGTTACCGACGGGGCTACCCGTACGGGTCATCGCGCAACGGAAACCAACGGTTTTGCTGGATTTTGCTTCTTCCATGTAGCGACGTGTACCCGGCGACAGCCAGAAAGCACGATCCGCCCAGGAGCCACCTTTGATCACGCGCGCTTTGTCGCTGATCAGGGTGCTGATACCGTAGCGGTATTCCACCTGCGATTCTTTGTCACCGTCGAGGTAGTTATACTCTTCGGGGCGTTTGTAGTTATCACGCAGAGCGGTCGACGTGGTATCGGCCAGTTCGTACTGCAGGCGACCCAGGCTGTCTTTCACAATTGGCTGGCCGGTTTCCGGATCCAGTTTCTTGGTCATAAAGATGTTACCGCGGTAAGGGTTCAACTCATGGTTTTCGCTGTCTTCCAGATCGGCGGAAGTCATCGGACGATAGAGGTCAGCAGTCCATTCGTTCACGTTACCGGCCATGTTGTACAGACCGAAATCGTTCGGCCAGTTGGCGCGAACGGGGGAAGGCGTGAAGGCTTTATCATTCAAAGCACCGGCCATACCACCATAGTCACCACCGCTACGCTTGAAGTTAGCCAGCATTTGACCTTGCGATTTGTTGCGTTTCTGGTAACGGACCGTGTTGCCATCCCAGGGATAAATACGGCGGTCAGTGATCAGCTCATCTTTGCTGGCGGCCTGGTTGCCCAGCAGCGACAGCGCGGCGTACTCCCACTCGGCTTCCGTGGGGAGGCGGTAAGCGGGCAGTACAATACCATCTTCAAAACGAACGCGGCGTTCTCCACCGGTACGGACGTCTTTGATGTTCTTGCGGGCTGCGGGCTCGTACTGACCGGCCAGGTAAGCTTCCGTGTTGAAGTTATTCTCGTTTTTCTGGTCGGTCGTCGGATCGATAATGCCCTTTTCAATCAGGATCATTTCGTTCACCCGGTCAGAACGCCATTTGGAGTACTCATTGGCCTGGTTCCAGCTCACACCGACTACGGGGTAGTCGTCATAAGCCGGGTGGCGGAAGTACGTTTCGACCAGCGGTTCGTTGAACGCCAGTTCTTCGCGCCATACCAGCGTGTCGGGGAGGGCGCGTTTCCACACTTCCGGATACGTTTCGGAGTATGTATTGGCGGTCCAGTACAGGTACTCGCGGTAGTCGATGTTAGAAACTTCCGTTTCGTCCATATAGAACGACGACACCGTCACACGACGGGCCACGTTGTTCCATTCGTAGGTTACGTCCTGGTCGGTGAGGCCCATGGTAAAAGTGCCACCTTCGATCAGTACGAGGTTCGGGCCGGTTGCCTGGCCATCGTAATTGAGTTTCTCAAAACCGCCCCATTTTTGATCATTATACTTCCAACCAGTGGACGCGGAACGTTCCGATTTACCTCCGCAACTGGCCAGCAGCACGACCAACAGGACAAAGCTGAACCCGTGAATGAGTGTTTTCTTCATTGTATTAAAAATACAGGTTTAAAAAATGAGTGGCAAATGTAGGAAATAAAAACTTTTTCAGTTCCCGGACCTTTAAATTTAACCAAAGACCGCTAACTCACTGAAACATACGCAGGCAATCGTTGAGATCGTACTTGCGGTGATTGCTCTTCAACTGTATACCGACGCTCAACTCGTAGGTTCCGCCGGCATTGGCCGCCAGACCGGACACGGTAAAGTCGTAACTCAGCCCGATTTTCAACATTCCCTGCCGAAAACCGGCCAAAAGTATAGCGGCGTCGCTGTTGCGAAAAGTGTGCCTAAACCACAAACCACCGTAAAAAGAACCGAAACTTCCATAAGCGCCGAGGTTTAATTGCTTGTATGGACCCTGGGCGACGAACAGAAAATTCGGGGACCAAAACGAGGCCTCCCGTTGTTTATTGCCCGGTTTAACAACAAAGTCGATGCCGCCATGCAGGTTATAAAGCAGGGGCAGCCCCCGCGAAAGGTTATCGTTGATCAGCAATATGCCTTCGTTCGGGGTGTTCAAATGTTTGAGGGCAAATCCGCCGTACCAGCGTTCGCCGAGCATCAGCATGCCCGCCGATACGTCGAAACGGGTGCGGCTGGTAATATCGGGCGTGAGTTCGCCGCTGCCGAAAACGGGTCCGTCGATAGGGTCGAGCTGGTCGGGGAAAAGCAGTTTTTCCCAGTCGAGGCTGGTTTGGTGCATGCCCGCTTCCACGCCCAGGCGAATGTTCAAGGCATCGGTAATATTCAGCCGGTAAGCATACACGCCCGAAAAACGGTTGGTTTTATAAATTCCGTTGCCGGCATTATCGCCCGTTAGTTGAAAGCCGATGCCGCTGTTGAGCGCGTCCAGGTTCTGTTCATAAGAAACGGCGTAGGTACGGTAGGCATTGTTAAAACCCGTCCATTGATCGCGGTAAATCAGGCCCACCCGCGGTGCGTAGGCGCTGCCGGCAAAGCCCGGATTGAGCTGCAGGGGCATGGCGTAGAATTGCGAAAATATGGGATCCTGCGCCGCCAGGTGGCTGGCTGCCAGCAAGAAAAGGGAGGTTAGGAGTTTGCGCATTGGAACTTATTTTTCTGCCTTGCTCCAACGTTGAAATAGCTGGAAAGTTATTTCCGGTCCAGTTGGCGCACTGGCCGACAGGATCGGCGCAGCACGCCAACATGGCTCAGGGAAACGGCAGAATGGCCGTAAAGGTATGATGAGCCGAAGCGAAAATTGGCTATTCGCAGCAAAAGGACCTCTACAACCGTTTGATCTTGATATTTTTAAACCACACCAGGTTGCCATGGTCCTGCAACGCGATCCGGCCCTTATGCGCTTTCCCGAAATCGGGGCGGTCTTTGAACTTACTGGCGGCAATGAGCTTGGGCCAGACCGGTGAATTCATGTCGTAACTCACCAGTTTATGGTCGTTGAGCCAGTGCTCCACTTTGCCGTTTTTCTGGATCAAACGGGCGTGGTTCCACTCGCCGGCGGGTTTCACCGTCTCGAATTTGCAGGCAATCAGATCGTACAGATCGCCGGCGCGGTGTTTCGGAATACGCGCATCGGGGTGGCAGGTATTGTCCAGCACCTGCATTTCCGGACCGGTATACCAAACGTATTCATATTTGGCCAGATCTTCGACGACGTTGTAAATAATGCCGCTGTTCCCGCAGGCGCCGATTTTCCAGTCCAGCGATAGTTCATAGTCCTGGTACTCGTCGGTCGTCAGGATGTCGCCGCCATTGGCCGCCTGCCAGCCGCCGTTGGGGTCCGGTGTGGCCTCGAGGTGCAGGGCGTTATCGTTCACGACCCAGGAAGAACCGATGGTTTGTTTGCCGTAGTTATGCCAGCCGTTGACGCTTTTACCGTCGAACAGCAAACTCCAGCCCTCCGCTTTTTCCTGCTCCGTCAGCGTGTTATCCGTGGGCGGCGTGTAGGCGATGCGCTCCGTTTTGGCGCCAAAGGCATCGGCCGGAATGGCGTTCATGGTGTACCAGGTTTCAGTGGTCCAGAGCTCGTGGCCCAAGGCGCTGATGGGTAAATGCTGTAGGCGGAGGTGAACCACGTGGCCGGCTTTGATCCCCGGTATTTCCAGGAACACCTTTTTACGGTCGGCCGAGACGCTGGCGGAACGGACGGGCAAGTTTTCAGGGTCCATTTTCGGGCCGCCATAGTCGTGGGTGGGTTTATACCACCATTGTTGCACCGCATAATCTGCCGGGTCCCAGCCGTCGCCTGCGCGCAGTGGCTCGGTGAATTCGACTTCCACACCATCGGTTTTGGCGCGTACGGCCAGCATTTCAAAGGCCGACTGACCATTATATTTCATCCGTTGCAGGCCGTACCAGAGTTTACCTTCCTGGCTCCAGTTGCCGGGATTCCCGATGCAGCCGACGTATAGCGAACCATCGGGGGCCCAGACGAGGCGGTGGGTGCCGCCTTCCAGACCCTGGGTGAAACGGAACACCGTGCCCTGGTAATCGTCGTTTACTTTTTCCATAAACACCCGCTGCAGGCCGCCGTAACACACGTCCCCGAAAATGATCTGGTTTTTATAAGGCCCGTCATTGAGCACGGCGGGCTGGGTGGGCGAGTTGCCGATCTCGTCCTGCGGCAGCCAGACGACCGGCTGCTGAATGGGCAGGCCGAGAACGTTCACACTGTCTACGCTATAGGAGCCGTAGAAAGCGCCGGGTTTGACGTGCACGAGTTTGGAAGCGGGCAGCCAGTCGCCCTGGTTATCGGCGACGAACACTTCGCCGTCCGGACCCATGCCCACGCCGTCGGGGGTACGCAGGCCGCGGGCAATGAACTCCAGGCTGCCGTCCTTAGCGCTGATTTTCAACACCTTACCCCGGTCGAGTATTTGCGGCCGCGCACTGGCGCCGCCGGGCAAAATAGCGGTGGCCAGGGTGGCGTAGAAAAAGCCTTCTTTATAGGCCAGTCCGAAAGCGAATTCGTGGAAATTCGCGGAGGCCCGCCAGCCTTTGGCAAAACAAATATATTCGTCGATGATGCCGTCCTTGTTGTTGTCGACCAGTTTGGTAAGTTCCTGTTTTTGCAGCACGTAAATGTCGCCGTCGACCACCTTGATACCCAGCGGTTCGGCCAGGCCTTCGGCTATTTTTTTTACTTTAATTTTTTTCGGATCTCCGGAATCCACATTATCCAGGGCATACACGGCGCCGGCGGCATCCCAGGTGGTGACCAGCAGGCGGCCATCGGGCAGAAAATCCATGCCGGATACTTTGCAGAGAAACTCATCGGGGCGGGCCTGGCTCAGGTCATACGCCGGGTGCACGTCCGTGAGCGGTGCGCCGTCGCCGGGTAGCGCGCTACTGCCGCCCAGTACGCCGCCACCGACCGGGTTGTCGGCGGAACGGTGGGCATAATTGGCATCGGGCACGGGTTTGAACTCGGACTGGTTGAAGCGGGCCCATTTGAGGGATATACCGCGACCGCCGCCGCCCTGATAGTATTCCACGCGCAGGCTGTGGTAGCCAGTGCGCAGGGCCACTTCCGCTTCCTTCGTGTCCATGCCGTGGGGTCCGTCATTATCGATCAAACGCCGGCCATCGAGGTAGAGCCGGGAGCCATCGTCGGAGGCCAGTTGCAGCACGATGTTGTCGTCTTTTTCCAGAAATAAATAACCGCTGGCGACAAAGGAAAAGTTGTCGGTGAAGGGGCCGAAATTGCCGCCGCCTGCTTCCATGTTATTCGCTACGCCATTAAAAGTGGGCTTCGCATTGAAATCCACCTTGTCCAGCGTCTGCGGATCGCTGCTGGCCTGGAACACTTTTACGACCAGTCCGGGCACCATTTCCCGGTCGCTCACCGTGGCGTCGGGCTGTAGCCAGCTGCTATTAGGGATGCTCGCCAGGTCCTTGACCACCGCGCCTTCGCTGCCTTCGCCATCATCGCTGCCTTCATCCAGGGAGAGCACGTAGGCGACCATGGCTTTGGCGTCTTCGGGCTGCAGGTCGGGGTGGGCCGACATAGCGGCGATGCCCCAGACACCCGAGCCGCCTTTCATGACTTTGGTGGCCAGTTTTTCGAGGTTTTCGGGAATGTTCTTGTAGCGTTCGGCGATGCTGACGTAGGACGGACCCACGGTTTTGGCCTGCGCATTGTGGCAGGTCCTGCAGTCGCTCTTAGCCATGATCCGTTCGCCGGGGGATAAAGAAGACGACTCCTCTTCCGTGCCGGCGGCGACGTTGGCATTGGCGTAGAGCGGCATGTTGACAAACAGCGTGGCAAAACGCGTCGGTTTATCGGTACGCAGCACGAGGTCGCCTTCCACGGCGATGGCGCTGAGGCTGCGACCACCGTATGCGGGTTTTGAGTCAGTCGTTTTCCACTGGCCGTCCGTTTCGATGTTGGCAGGGTCGGCAATGGAGCCCACGTTGGTATGCAGGGTGACTACGGCGCCGGCGGGGGCATTTTCCACCGTGTAACTGCGCTCGAAGCCGCTTTGCTGGTTTTGCACCACGTACTCGGGCCGCTCGTTGATGCGGATTCTTTGTCCGTCGGCGAGTACCAGGTCGTACATGATTTCGGCATGGCCGTCTTTCGTGTAGCGGTGGCCCTTGTAGTCGGGGCGCGGCGACTGAGTCTGGCCGTTGATCGTTACCGACCAGGGCTGGGCGTGTTTATTTTCGAACCAGGCACTGCCGACGCTGGTGGGCTGGGGTCCGTGGCGCATGTTGTACACCGCGCCTTCGAAAGCGACGCTGCCCGACCAGGCTTTGTACAACGAGCAGGAGTCGATGGAGTAGGCTACCCAGAGATGGTCGTTGAGGGCGAAGGTGATCATGCGCGGTTTTTTGTCCAGCACGGAGCGGAACACCCAGGGACTGTTGGGACGTCCGGCATTGCGTAGGGCCAGCACATCGGCGGAAGAGGAACTGCGGCCGGCAAAGAACCACAGCGCCAGCAGGCCGACCACGAGCAATAGAAATAAATACGATTTACGCATTGGAGGTGTGTAAATAGAGGAACGGTTAAATGATAACATGATCCGACACTGAAAAGACAGCAGTTTCAAATGGCGGGAAATTTCACCAAAAGATCAAACTTTTTTTGGAAAAATGCAGCGTGGTGGTTCCTATATTTGGAAAGGCGGCGGGAAGGTAGGGAGTTGGGGGATTTTTTGAGGGGAGAAATTTTGGAAGGTGGTCAATCGTGGAGACTATTTTTCGGTAAGTATACCGAGAGATAAAGAAGGGCGGCACTACAAGAGTGGCTCCGTAAACTGATTTTCTAAATTTTCACAAATAGCCTTCAAGGAATTAAAATCCAAAGGGCTAAGGAGGGCAAGGGACACCCCATCAGCTGAAGTGAACAATCCTACGCGTTCCGGCCTGTTTCCAGCGATCAGAATGTCTTCCACCATCTGGGTTAGTTGGTTGAAATAAATCTGGTGAAAAGCCGTCTCCCCTAGAAATCCCTGGAAAATAACATACTTCTTGCCATTGACAATAATCCAATGTGTAAATTGCTTTTCACCGTTTTCAGAAAGTACCTGGGTATCATAATCCTGATATTCTTCGCTTATGTTAAGAGGGCAATTTCTTTTTTTTAATCCGGTACCGATATCTTCCAGATAAGATTTAAAGCCATCTTCTACCAAGGTTTCTCCTTCGATGTCATAATAGGTGTACAGGGGATCAATAAAAAATAATCGCCCATGCTGAAGACTTTCTTTAAGGGCTTTTTCTATTATTTTTTTGTTTTCCAACTCATTTATCCACTTAAGGAGGCCCGCTGCTTTCAAATTTTTAAATATTTCCTGTGCTGGCTGGGCAGTACATTCTATAACGATGTTTCCATTAATGCCCATGGGTGTGTCCGTTCTTATCCAATAATGAAAGTAGTTTTTTCCGATCTTCAATTTCATTTTCTTTGAAAAACTACAGTCAGCATCTAAATCTACCGGTTCAGAATAGATTTTAAATTCAATAATATTTCCGATAGCCTTCACTTTACCTTTTAATTCTATACTTGGCATTTTAGTCGTAGAAACCAGGTTTTCCCATTGGATTTCCGGCCGAGGAAGGATGTCCGCGTCTAAAGATCCAAGCCCTCTTTCGTCAATAACCGTATAGACGTCTTCCAAATCATCCATTTTCAGGATAACCAGAAGATCTCCGTTCGGATGATAAAACCTAGCCTCAATAGTTCCGGTATCCCCATTTTTCAGAGGGTGGGTTGGACCAATCGAGGAATTTTTGTACTTGCTGTTTAGGGGACCGTTTTTCGCCTCGTCATAGCAGTAAAAAGTATATTGAAGGCTTTCGTTTATTACTTTCTGCCTCGTCATGATAGTGCTTTTTTGATTCTGGTTATTACGCTGACTTTTGGCTGATATAAAATTTTTCTAAGACAAGATCCCAGATTTGCTCTAAATAATTATTGATAATCAATTAATAGAAGGCTATTTAGGAAAAGAAATTCTGATCTTAATTTTATTTTGTAAATTTTATTATATCTGAATTATAATCGATAGTAACTATAAAATAATGCAAACAAGACCCGCCAATGGCGCCTCGAACCACTTTGTCCATAGTGCCCCGCATCCCTTTGGACCACACTTCATCCGGCCGCTTAGAAAACCAGACGGGACCGGCGCTTAAATTTCCTATTTTGACCTGTGGTACTTCGATCAGATCAGCGCCATTTAATTCGCCTTTTTCAATAATCCGCCAGTCGGGATGCTGTTTATGCCAGCGGTCAAATACGCTCCTGGCTATAAAGGAGCCGCACATTGATTTTTTATCCAAACCGAACTCTTTTTTTCCCTTATCGGCCAGCAGAAAGGATGCACCCGTATCGAATAAAACATCCAGTATTTGCCCATCCACTTCAATTTCCATGCTTGGATGCCCGAATGTTTTATTACCCGCTTTGTCTTTTTTAAATCCGAGCTTTTGGGTATTCTCTTCTTTGGATGCAGTAGCGAGAGGTGTATTAATAAATATTTGTCCGGTTAAATAATTAAAAGTCCAGGCGTGCTCCATGAAAAAGAATTGCCCTAGAAATACATCATGTGGAACATATTGCTGGAAGACGTCCGTTTCAGCATCCGGTATTTCAAAAAAGGGACTTTTAATACTGGATTTATAATAATTACCAATTTGTGGCCGGGGAATCTCTCCGTTGCCAATGATGTCATCCGCTAAAATATAATGCAGAACTTCTCCATTAATATCCACCTCCTGAATCCTGGTTTCCAGATTAAGCTGCTTGACAGTTTCCCGGTATATAGCCGTATACCCACCACCGGTATCACAAAAAGCCAGTAGAGTATCACCATTCCCCGCAGGGATATTGAGATAAAACCGGCCGTTAATCAGTTCGGAGGATAGATACGTTTCCTTATTTACCGGGTGAAAGGCGTTTTGGGTGATTCCTGGCAAAGGGATAAGTAACAGAAGCAAAACAGGAAAAATTTTCATATTTGTTGTTTTGGTTGCCAAACAAGGTTGGTCATTTCTTGCAAACTAGCACTTCCAATCTGCAAATATAGAGTCCATCTTCACTTCTTTGAAGTCAGCTCTCTTACTGCATCTTCGTCAACAGAAAAGCCATCAGAAACCCCAGCACGGTGACCACGCCGATAAAATCATGGCCTTCCTCGTAGGCCTCCGGCATCATGGTATCGCTTAACATGGCCAGGATGGCGCCGGCCGCTACGGCGACGGTAGCGGCAATTATTTCCGGCGAAAAACCCTGAAAAAGGGTGTACCCACAGAAAGCGGATAAGCCCGAGATCAAGGTGATAGCAATCCAGATGCCGAAGATATAACGCTTGGAGCGACCCGATTTTTTCATGCCCGAGGAACTGGACATGGCTTCGGGAATATTGGAAATAAAAATGGCGATCACGGCCGCCGTGCTCACTACGCCGCCTTCTATCATGGCTACCCCGACAGCGATGGATTCGGGAATGCCGTCCAATAAAGCGCCTACTGCAATGGCCATGCCGCTACCGCTATGCTCGCTTTCCGAAGGCTGCTTGCCCGTCCGCTTGCGGTGTTTTGCGCCGTTTTTGCTCAGAAAATAGTTGGCCAGAGAATAAATTACAGCGCCGCCCACAAAACCGATGGCCGTAGAATCGAATCCGCCGCGTTTATAGGCTTCATCCATCAGGTCGAAGGCGAGGGCGGAGATCAAAACGCCGCTGCCGAAGGCCATTACAAAGGCGATCACCTTGGTGGACACTTTAGTGTAATAGCCTAATAATGCGCCAATTATCAGCGCGGAGCCGGACACCAGGCCCCAAAAAGTGGCTTTGGCCCAGAGGGGAATGGTGAGTAGAAATAGCATGGCTATAGTCGAATTTTCGATTTTCGCGGTTATGTCCGATGGAGTCGATGCTACACCAACTTTTTCCGTTCCTGTTCCCCGGATGTCCCCCGATTTTTCAAATCCACATTCACCAGTATGGCCGCCGTCAGAAAAAACAGCGACCCGATCTTATCCGTCTCCACGAAATCGTTCATCAGCATCAGCAGGTCGATCAGGATGAAACAGAGGACGGCGGCCAGCAGCGAACGCCGCCGGCTGACGTCCTTGGTCAGGTGGTAAATGCGCTGGCCCTGCAGCATAGTCACCACGCAGAACAGCAGGAAGAAGAACACTCCCGGCAGTCCCTGTTCCACCGTAGTCATCAGGTAGTAGTTGTGAATGCCCGATCGCTCCGGGTTATCGCTGACGTAGGTCTTGAAGCTGGATACCGTGAATTTCTGGTAGGAAAAATAAAAGTTGCCCGGGCCATAACCGACCAGCGGGCGTTCGCGGATCATGTACGTGGCGGCCACCCAGCGGTAGACGCGCTCCATGGTAGAAATATCTTCGAGTTTGGTGGTTGCTTCCAGCAGGTTTTCGAAACGTTTATGCGAGATCGCCCGCTCGAAGTCCGGAGCGAAAAGCAGCCAGTTATCGCGGTGATTGACAAAGGCAAAAAACAGGGTAAAAACCAGCGCCGTACCCACCAGCGCGAAATGCAGTACCCGCCATCGGATGCACCAGTAAATGCCAATAGCGGCCACCAGGGCGACGTAGGCGGCGCGGGTAAAGGCGAAATTAATACCTACCAGCAGCAGCAGAATACCCCCCACCAGGAACCACCAGGGCAGCGAATAACGCCGGTACCAATAGGTGCCATACCAGACGAAGGGCAGGAAAACCGCCAGCAGACAGGCGTACATCACGTGGTTGCGAAAGAAAGGCCCCATGGCATAGGCCACGTCCTCGAAAGAGAAACCAATGGAAGCGTGGCGGTTCAATACATTACAGACGGCCACCACCAGCGGCACGAAGAACCACCAGAGCAGGTTTTTGAAATCGCGCTCTTCGTTGAGCATACGCCCGGCCAGGAAGAAAAAGACGGCCACGTACCAGCCTTTGGCCGCCAGAAACTTGAGGCTGACGAAGAAGTTCTGCGACATGACCACGCAGATCGTCATCCAGGCCAGGTGGGCCAGCAGGGCCAGCGTGATGGGATGCCGCAGAAACCGCGCATCCACCTGACGGCCGTGCCGGAGCAGCCAGAGCAGTCCGACCAGGGTGAGGAGCCACATCAGCGGCTCGGAAGGGATGTCCGTACCGAAACCGCCGGGCAGGTTGGCTTCCATCGAAATAGGAATGCAACCGAGCAGGAGAAAAAAGACTTTCCGGAAATCCACAATGGCCAGCCAGAGCACCAGGCCCCCCGCCGGCAGCATATACAGCGCCTTGATCTCGTACTTGACCGCCAGCAGCACACAGCCCATCATCGCCCCCGCAAAGGCAGCAAACAGCCACTTTTGCGGATGATCATCGGGCAAGCCCAGCAAGGTCGAGAGTCGGCGCATTTTTTTATAGGAGGCAGGTGTCAGGAGACAGGAGGCAGGGGTCAGGAGACAGGGGGCAGGAGACAGGGGGCAGGAGACAGGGGGCAGGAAACAGGAGTCAGGAAACAGG
>JANPIN010000074.1:0-24599 GCA_031425035.1 Saprospirales bacterium
TCAACTTGGTCCGGAATAAACTACACCTAAGTTGCCACCTGGGGGGTCAATTTGGCCCGGTACAGGGGGTCAGATTGCGCCGGTACAAGGGGGTCAATATCTTCCGGTATGAGGGGTCAGTATGGTCCGGATTCTTCACTATCGCCTCACTGTAAAGAATGATTAACCTTGAATCGGCATCCATATTGAAACTTGTTTGATAATAAAGTATCTTATTTTGATTTTGTGAGGTATTGGGACAAGTGTTTAATTTGCAAATGTAGTTATCTTTGTTCTCGGTTAGTAGCGTACCCTTCGGTACGTGTTTTTCGTTTTATTTTTTGTCCCCTACATCATGTTTGATTTACCGCAAAGGTTGGATTGGATTGTTATCAACGCTTTGAACGAGTTCAAGAAGATTTTTGAAGAGGGTGAATGACTGGAATCCGATGACGATGAAACCGCAGATGTGATAGCTGAGATAGCGGATTATCGAACTCCTTATCTCTTCCATCAAGTCCTTGAAGTGGCCTTATTCGACCCTCGGATTGCACTTGACCTTCACCTTTTGAGCGAATTTAAACCTGGAATTTGAGCTATTGAGTTGATGCAAGCCAATATCTACTTTCATTTAAAGGAACAGTTGTTTGATTGGTACTACCAAAACAAAACTTTTTAAACAAAAGCCTGATGGGTACTGCTACTATCCCCTTTTGAATCGTACCATACAAAGTGCTAATGGATTTTTTGCAAGAGGTTTTCACGTCACCGGAGTTGAATACCATTTTTCCTGGCAAAATCTTTGGCGGGTTTTGTAAAGTTGCAGGTGGCACAAATCACCCCTACACCATGCTGCTCAATAGCCATGAGAACCCCAAACAACTCTCTGACAGTTTTCACCCCAATTGAAGACTGGGTTTTGTAGCATTTACATTGAATCAAATGAGTCGTTCAGTCGAAGACTGCTTTGATGTCCCGACCATTATCAGAAGTTCATTTGCCGACTTTGATATTTTTCCGCCCCTTTTCCTTCAGCCTTTTTGCAACGTACCATTCAAATTCACGCCGATGGAGTTTTGAAAGGTCAGTGACTTTCCTTTTTTGTACTTCTTTCCAGGCGATATAAACCTGCTTGCCGATGAGAGCAAGGACTCAAAGCATGGGAATGAAAAGGAAGTGCCGGATGGTCATGCCAACAAAAACTGAAGTGGATTATGGCGGCATTGTAAGGAAGTTCAAAAGTTCGTCAACCTTTTTGTATCGTACCACTCAAAAAATGACTGCACGGTGAGTTCCGGCAGTCATTTCAGATGTATCGTACTCAACAAATGGTTTAAATAAACGCATCCACTTTGTCCACCTCTTCGTTAGCGTATTTTTTAATATAGTGTTGGGTAGTTGCGATGCTTGCGTGTCCAAGAGCCTGTTGAATGAGTGGCACGGATACGTTATTCTGAACCAGGATATTCGTGTAAGAGTACCTGGCCGTGTAGGAAGTCATTTTCTTTTTGAAGCCCAAGATTTCAGAGATTTCCTTCAATTGGTCGTTGAAGACCTTGAGGGCATTTCTTACATGGTGATACCTCGCCATTGCCCTAACCGGAGCGTTGTCCATAATCGGAAACAGGTACACTTCACCGATGTACTTTTCGATGATTTCAGTGATTTCCGGTGTGATTTTGATGGAGTACAGCTTGCCCGTTTTTTGTCTGATATAGTTCAAACGTCCGGCAACCATGTTGTCCACCGTCAAGTTGCAGAGGTCAACAAAGTTCAATCCCCTCGCTCTTAGCAGGAAGATGAAAACATCGTAACTGTGCTGCAAGTGCGGGTATTTGCCAACCGGGAAAGTTTTCAGCCTTTCCAGTTCATCCATTGGCAACGGTTTAGGGTCGTAGTCATTTTTGAGGTGAGAGAATGAGTATTTGTTCTTGTTGAATTGCGTGGCGAAAGGGTACATTTCCGGGTCAAGCAACTCCCTACGGATTGCTTCATTTACCAATGCCCTGAACGTTCTCATGTAAAAGTGGACGTTTGATTTTTTGCTCCCCCTGGCAAGTAAGAAGGACTCAAAACCTTTCAGGAAGGTATAATCAATATCTGAAAACAGGTACTCCCCTGGTTTGTACTTGAGAAGCATTGCTTGGAGTTGCTTGTACACGTTGCTGTTGCCGATACTTTTTTCGTTTATCAGCTCCTTCACCCTTTGGTCAACGAAGCTCAAGACCGTCACTTTTTTGTCGTTGCCAAGAAATTTCAACTTGAATTCATGGATGGAAAACGGCTTGCCGGACTCCACCGTTTCGGAAAGCAGTGCTTCGGCATGGGCGAGATGGTTTCGCAGGATGGCGTTTCTTGCCTCAAAGTTTGGTGATTTTGCGTTGAACCTTCCATATTTGTCATTCCAATCGGAAGGTTTGGCACTCATTCCCAAAGAAATGTAGCGTTCTGTTCCCAGATAAACCCTCAAACGTATTGGGTTTTCGCCGTTAGCAAGCTGTTTGTTCTTGTAAAGAACGATTTTTAGTGCAGACATGGTGCAGAAAAATTAAAGAAGTTAAAAATTTAAAAATTCTTAATTCTTTGATTATCATACACTTATGTTTTGCAATTTCAAGCTTTTTACGCCTGGGGGGCATGTGGTCGCAGGTTCAAATCCTGTCGTCCCGACAATGAAAATAAAGGGGTTACATCGAAAGGTGTGACCCCTTTTTCATTTTCCGTAATACAATCGTAAAACATTGCACGATTTTTGAAAATCCGACTTGATCCGTTGGATTCGTGTTTCGGGGTTCGTTCCCGTACGCGGTGGGATGGAGAAACGGATTGATCGGATTAAACGGATTAAAACGGATTTAAAATCTGGTAAAACCGTTGTATTCGTGTTCTCATCGCGCTATGTGTGGGTCTCTCACCACGACGACACCACGGAACACGACGGCAAAGGGGGGAGAAAACCCACCCATCTCCACCCATCTGGAATCCAAAACCCTGTAAGGGTTGCATACGAATAGCCCCGGGTCGCGACCCGGGGATTCCGTTCCCACCTAATTACAACCCTGTAAGGGTATGACCTACAAAAACGCCCGCAAAGTGGTGAATCTCAGACCGCGGGGAAAGAAAGTGGTCGTGGCGGTGGTGAAGAATTAGTCATAGGTTAAATTGTGAAATTAGTTGGATGTCCGGTTATCGATGGAAAGTCGCGCCACCTTTCGCGACAGCCGCTCGCCGGGCAGCCGCTGGTACCGCCTCGGCTTCCGCCTCGCTTTGTCCCTACAGTCAGTTGGTTAGTCCATTCTGGATTACCGGTGAACAAAAGGGGAACAAGACCTGCCCTCACTCCCTCGCCCGCAACAAATTAATACTCACCGTCGCCAGCTCCGAATCCGGATACCGCTCCTGTCCCGCCGGATCAGGATACAGGCCCGCTTCGGCGGCAGCGCGCAGGAAGCAGTCGAGCTCCAGAATATACTGATCGGAATACCCATGCGTGGCGTCGTAGGCGGTCACAGCGGTGCGTCCGAGGTTGGCGGCGGCCAGGTCGGGCGGAAGGGTGTGCAGTTCGATTACCAGCAGACCGAAACGCTGCACATAGGGCATCCACTTGCGCAGGTGCTCGACGAGGTTCTGTTCGACCTCGTCGTTGGGAATACGGCTGCCGCGGAAGGCGAAGGCGCCGGTGGAGGTCGTCGGCCGGTCAGGCGGCACGGCGGCCGGCGGTTCGAAGATGCGGTTATGGTCGAGGAAGGAGCGGACGTTGAGCAGGTCGCCGAGGAAAATATTGTATTTCTCTTCCAGTTCGGCGGCGAGCAGTTCGGGCTTGCCGATGTCGCCCTGCACCACCTTGGCCCAGATGCCGGCCTGATTCAGTGTCTTCCGGGCGGCAGTGAGCGCGGCCTCATTGTAGTCGGCGCCAATGATGAACAGCGGGTAATCATCGAGCAGGCGTCCGCGCAAAGTCTGCCGCCAGATCACTTCGAATATATGCGCCATGAACGCGCCGTTGCCGCAACCCATATCGAGGAATCCTTTGGGCTGATCTTCAATGGGCTGATTAAAAATATTGACCACGATCTCGTCGACCTTCTTAAAATAGGACAGGTGGGCGCCCCCGCTGCCCCAGACGTTCATCGTACGGTCCACGTGCGACTCGGCGCCGCCGGTCCCGCTTTCCCAGAGCACCGTCGGGTCGCCAAACAGCAGCTCGGGCACTTGTTGAAAGGTGGGCAGGTAGGATACGGTTACGCCGTAGGACGTCGCGCGGCGGGCAAAGAACATCCCGGAGGGCGTGAAACTGTAGGTCGTGCCCTTACGCGAGAACCAGCCAAGGGCGGTGAAAAAATCGACGATGGCCCTCACTTCCTTGTGGTGCCCGGTGAATTCCTCGACCTCGAAGGGCGCAACGCTGAAGTATTCGTGAAACAATCCGTCGATGCCGAGGGCGACCACGATCGGTCCGACGATCATCCCTTCAATATGCCGCAGGATCTGTTCCTGCACCGCGCGGGTGTCCGCATCGTCTGATAGCTGGAGGCCAAAGTTGTCCTCGTAGGCGCGGAACAGACCTTTCAACCCGGCAAAAGCAGCGGGTTCGAACCCATTCACGATATACGACTGCATGCGGACGGCGTATGGAATGAAATCCACGGATTTCTGGTAGGCCGGCACGAGTGGAAAGGCCCGGCGGCCTGCGGGCGTAATGGCGAAGCGGATGCGCCGGCCATTCTCTTCCACCTGTTGGGTCAGCCAGCCTTGCGAACAGAGTACGCGCAGCGCGACGTTGAGATAACCTTCATTGGCACGAAAAGCAGCCGCGAGTTCATCGAGGCTCGCCTCGCCTTTTTCCTCCAGCCACGCCAGTACGCCGCCGCGGTGCAGGGCCAGCGCGGTGGGCGCCGTGGCAATGCCGTCGAGCTGCGTAAAAATGGTGGCGCGCAGGGTGCTCTTTTCTGATTTAGTCAAAACCATGATCGGGGAGGTTAGGTGGAAAGCACAAAATTCGCAAATTTTACCTTGTTATAGGCAGGTTTGCGTGGGTTATCTCCATGTCTCCCCATTCCCCCCCTTTCATCTACGCATCCCCTTCCGCCCGTGCAGGCTTCTTTTCTTTGTCATTTACAAAGCATTTAAACTTGATCGTTATGGAAAAATTACCACCTGCCTGGTCCCGCCGCCAGTTTATCCTCACGGTCACCGGCGCCGGCGCCGTCATGATGTTGAACCCGCTCTGGTCCTGGACCACCGGGAAGGCGACCCCCGGATCAAACGGATCGTCGCGAAAACGATCGGGATCGATACGCATAACCACATCGACGTGCCGCTGCTGACGGCCGAGCTGCCCGGCCCGAAAATCGACCTGCCTATATAAATGATGCGCTCCATTTTGCATCTTTGAGCCCAACGCATCACCTTTCTTCCTCCAACCTGATCAGCATCGCTATGAAAAATATCCTGATCCTCCTTTCCCTGTTGCTGCTTTCCCTTTCCTTCACCGGCGACCCCGAAGCCGAACTGCGCAAACCCGAGAACGCAGTCAAAAATCTGATCGTGGCCGATGGACTCGCCGCGCAACTGTTTGCCTCCGAACCGGTACTGACCAACCCCACCAACCTGGATGTGGACGACCGGGGCCGGGTATGGCTCTGCGAAGCCTATAACTACCGGCCGGAGATCAACGGCAACCCTGTGCATCCGGCCGGCGACCGCATCCTGATCCTGGAAGACGTGGACGGCGATGGTCAGGCCGATAAGCACACCGTTTTCTACCAGGGGCCGGAGATGGAATCGCCGCTGGGTATTTGGGTGATGGGCCACTCGGCGCTGGTGTCGCAAAGTCCTTATCTCTGGCTGTTTACCGACCTGGACGGCGACGATAAGGCCGACCGCAAGGAGATTGTGCTGCAGGGCGTGGGCGGCCACCAGCATGACCACGGGCTCCATGCTGTGGTGTTCGGACCGGACGGCAAATTTTATTTCAATTTCGGCAATGCCGGCGGGCAGTTACTGGATAAGCATAACCAGCCCATCCGCGATCAGGACGGCCAGCCCATCGATCCGGCGCATTACCGCCAGGGCATGGTGTTCCGCTGCGATGCCGACTTCACCCATTTCGAGGTGATGGGCCATAATTTCCGGAACAACTATGAAGTGGCGCTCGACAGTTACGGTACGATGTGGCAGAGCGATAACGACGACGACGGCAACCTGGGCGTCCGCATCAACTACGTAATGGACTACGGCAACTACGGCTATACCGATGAGATGACCGGCGCGGGCTGGCAGGTGAACCGCACCAACCTGGAACCCGAGATCCCACGCCGTCACTGGCATCTAAATGACCCCGGCGTGGTACCCAATATGCTGCAGACCGGCTCGGGCTCGCCCTGCGGTATGTGCGTCAATGAAGGTGATCTGCTGCCCGCCCTGTACCACAACCTGCCCATCCACGCCGAAGCGGGGCATAACGTCGTGCGCGCCTATGCCAAAACGCCGGAAGGCGCCGGGTATAAAGCGGAGATCATCAACATTTTAGAGAGCAAGGTGGACCAGTGGGTCCGCCCCTGCGACGTCTGCATCGCGCCGGATGGCTCGCTGTTCGTAGCCGACTGGTATGATCCGGGGGTGGGTGGTCATGCTGCCGGCGACCAGAACCGGGGCCGCGTTTTCCGGGTGGCGCCGCCCGCCGCAGCGAAGTACACGGTACCGAAATTCGACTACAGCACGCCGCAGACGGCCATTCTCGCCTTGCAAAATGCCAGTCTCTCCGTGCGCTACCAGGCCTGGCTGGCCTTGCAGGCCATGGGGGAACAGGCGGAACCGGCCTTGGAAAGCATTTTCAAAAATGCCCCCGGCGACCTGCTGCGCGCCCGCGCCTGCTGGCTGCTGGCCAAGGGTCAGCATGGCGCCAGGTACGTTCGCCTGGCCGCGGAGGATAGCAACCCGGACCTGCGCATTCTGGCCATGCGGGCGGCCCGGCAGGGTTGCGCGCCCGTTCTGGAGATGGTGCAAAAACTGAGCAACGACCAGGACCCGCAAGTCCGCCGGGAATGCGCCCTGGCCTTGCGTCACTCAAAGGACCAAGGCGCGCCGGCGCTGTGGGCGCAACTGGCCCGCCAGCATACCGGCCAGGATCGCTGGTACCTCGAAGCCCTGGGCATTGGCGCCGATGGCAACTGGAATACGTACTTCGCGGCCTATGCGGCCGGTTTACCCGCCCGGTGGCAGGACTATACCGCTGCCCAGCGCGATATTGTCTGGCGGGCCCGTTGCGCCGCCGTTGCGCCCCTGCTCGGCCAACTGGCTACCGATATCCGTTTCCCGCTGGCGGAAAGGCTGCGGTACTTCCGCGCTTTCGATTTTCACGACGATAAAAAAGCCGCTTCCGACGTGCTGTTGGGCATTGTCCGGAACAGCGCCGACCAGCCCGATGTGCAGCGACTGGCGCTGCGGCACCTGGACGCTTCCTTCGTCCAGGCTAACCCGGCGGCGAAGGCGGCGCTCCGGCAACTCATGGCCGGTTTGCAGGGCGATGATTACCTCGAATTTGCGGAACGCTATCAATTGCCCGAGGAGCAGGAACGGCTGTTCACGATGATCCTGAAAAATGACCACCGCCATAAAGCTGCCGACATCCTGCTGGGCAGCGAAGCCGGCGCGCTGCGGTTTGAAAAAGCCTGGAAGCAGCGGCATGACGACGCCGGGACCCTCGCCTTGCTGGATGCCATCCGGCGGTCCGGCGGCCAGCGGCAACTGGCCTTATTGGAGCAGGCCGCTTTCGATGCCCGCCGCAGCGACCTGGTGCGCCGCACGGCCTTCGAATACCTGGGCAATTCCTGGGGCGGGGAAGATCTGGTGCTCCAACTATTGAAAGCGCAAAAAATAGCGGCCCGCTTCATTCCTGCGGCCGTACAAGGCGTCAGCAATGCCTGGCGGATGCCCGTCCGCCTGGAAGCCCAGCGCTATCTCGGCGGCAGTAGTACCGGTCAGATCAAGCCGGTACCGGATATTGCCGAATTGACCAAATTGGAAGGCGATGTGGCAGCCGGCCTGAAATTGTTCGGCCAACAGTGCGCCAACTGCCACCAGGTCAACGGCCAGGGCATCAACTTCGGACCGGCGCTCTCCGGCATCGGGGCTAAACTTTCGAAGGAAGGTCAATTCCTGGCCATTCTGTATCCCAGTGCGGGCATCAGTTTTGGATACGAAGGCTGGGAGATCAAGCTACGCGACGGGACAACGGTCAACGGACTGATCGCCAGCCAAACCGACCGGGAACTGGTGATGAAAATGCTGAGCGGTGAACTGCGAACCTATAAAATGCAGGACGTAAAAAGCAGGAGACAACTCCCGGAATCGATGATGACGGCTGGTTTCCATTACGCGCTGGATAACCAGCAACTGGCGGATCTGGTGGCGTATTTGAGTGGGTTGCGCGGGTAAAGCGATGCCAGTAGGCCAGTATGAAACGCAGTTATTCTGCTGATCGACGAATAATACATTCTTTTACATCTTCTTTACATCCTTTTACACCTGAAAAAGGCCTTCCCCGGGTGTGGCCGGTACTTTTGGCCCATTGTTTCACCAGCCACTACTCACCATGCGTTATTTCGTATTACTCGTACTTGTCCTTTCCCTCGCCGCCTACCGGAACCTGAAAACCGATCTGCCCCATACCCCTACTATAGCGGCGTCTGTTGCCGGTGATCAGACGACGAACATCCTGTTTCAATCAGCCGACGGCGGCCAGACCTGGCAGGATCTAAGTAAAGGGCTGCCCAAAGATCTCATCGTTAACTGCATCTTTACCGGCAACGGCGAGGTCTTCCTGGGGACGGAAACCGGCCTCTACCACAGCCGCCTGCCAGAAACGGGGGCTTGGGAAAAGGAAGAATTTGGGGAACTGCGGCGCGACGATTTTGGCGCCGTGATCCTGAATAAAAGGGTCACCGGTATTTTCGCCGGTCGCAGCGGACCCTATGTGGCTATTGCCGGCGGCGGTTTTTACCGGAAAATAGCGGGCACGAACCGCTGGCAGCCCATGCACCCGACGCTGGGAGAAAAGAACGTGCAAAGCGTTGTGGAAAAACCGGACGGTACCCTGCTCATCGGCAGTCAAAGCGGTATTTACACCTCCGTAGATGACGGCAAAACCTGGAAACACGTCTTTGCCGAGGGCTGGGTCTCGAACCTGGTGATCGACGGCAACGTCATCGTCGGTAACGGCGTTGCGGGCCTGCTGCGCTCCACCGACGGGGAACACTGGAACTGCGTACTGCCCGACGCCGGCGCGGTGTACACGGTCCGGGTGGTCGACGGTCGTTTCGCCGCTGTCCGCACTTTCGGTCGCTGTACCAATGGCGAGGAAGTGATGGCCATGCGTATTTCTTCCGACCACGGACAAACCTGGCAACAACTGGATGACGGGCGCACGTCGAAGGTTTTTTACGACCTGGAACAAGCCGGTAACGACCTGTTTTGCAGCCATAAAGACGGCATTTCGCGTTCCACCGACGGCGGCAATAACTGGAAACTCGTGCGCCCGGCCGAACCCGTAGAGAAGGATAATCCCAGGACGGTGGAGCTGGCCGGTTCGGGGAAAACGATTCTGGCGGTACGCGCCTGGGGGGGTTGTTAGCCCGGAGGGGCTAACAACCCCCTCCGGACTAACACCCCCGGGCGGTGCCCGGGGATAATGATGACGCCCTTACAGGGCTCTGATTGTGGGGAGCTTTGGGTTTGAATTTCAACTGCTGGTACGTACCTTGTGATGCATTTCCAAGCGGCTGGGACGAAGTTACCTGTCAAATCCGGGGAGCTGCTTTACGCTGGGGTCAAAATCTGCGCGAAAGAAATCTGCGTAAAATCTGCGCGAAAAGAATCCGCGTAAAATCTGCGCGAAAGAAATCTACGTAAAATCTGCGCGAAAAAATCTCCACCCTGATATGCAGCAACCAGAAACAGACACTTTTTGTCCGGCCGACCGGCCGGCATGGCGACAATGGTTAGCCGAAAATCATGCCTCGAAGCAATCGGTCTGGCTGATTTACCATAAAGTAAAATCCGGCAGGCGCAGCCTTTCCTGGAGCGATGCGGTGGATGAAGCACTTTGTTTCGGCTGGATCGACAGCACCGCGAAAGCGCTGGACGAGCATACGTACATGCAGTTTTTCTGTCGGCGCAAACCGAATAGCGTGTGGTCAAAAATTAATAAAACGAAGGTGGAGCGCCTGACAGAAGAAGGCCTGATGGCGCCTGCCAGCTGCCTGAGTGTGGAAATAGCCAGGCAGAATGGTTCCTGGACCATCCTGGACGAGGTCGAAGAACTAATAATACCCATGGACCTGGAACAGGAATTTACCCTGTATGCCGGGTCCATGGATTTCTTTATGGGTTTAAGTAACTCGGTCAGAAAAAGCATTTTACAATGGCTGGTACTCGCGAAACGAGCGGAGACCAGACAAAAGCGCATGAGCGAAATAGCGGAACTGGCTGGGCAGAAGCTGAAACCCAAGCAGTTCAGGTAGCCTTACCAGTCACGAAATACATATCCACCATGCCTTTATTCTTGGCCTCCACTTTACCCCGGTGGACACAGGTGAATTGCTCTTTAATCAACGCATAGGTCCCACCGGAAATATTGATCTTGCCCGGCTCGCCGCTGCTTTCCATCCGGGCGGCCACGTTGACCGCATCGCCCCAAATATCGTAGGCGAATTTACGGATACCGACCACCCCGGCCACTACCGGTCCGGTATGAATGCCGATGCGCAGACCCAGTTCGGCCAGTCCGTTCTCCATACGGCGCTGGTTCCAGTCCCGGACAAAGGCCTGAATTTCCAGTCCCGCCTGCACGGCATCGCGGGCATGGGTGCGGTTCGCATCGGGTACGCCGCCCGCACACATATACGCATCGCCGATCGTCTTGATGGGTTCCAGGTTGTGGCGAATAGCAATTTCATCGAAGGCGCTGAAGCACTCGTTCAATATTTTGATAAGTTCCTGCGGACTGATCTGGGCGGCAATTTGGGTAAAACCTAAAAAGTCGGTAAACAACACGGTGACGTTATCGAAGGATTTCGGCGTGGCGAAACCGTTGTCGCGTAGTTCTTCCGCAATGGTGACCGGCAGAATATTGAACAGGAGTTTTTCCGACTTTTGTTTTTCCAGTTCGATCACTTCTTTCTGCTGTTTGATGATGCGCGTCCGTTCCTCGACTTTTTCCTCCAGGCTGCGGTACCACAGGGCATTTTCCATGGACACGGCCATCTGGCCGGACAATAACTGAATGATCTCGACGCGATCCGAGGTGAATGCGGAGACGATCAGGTTGTTTTCCAGGTAAATAATGCCCATCAAAACTCCCTGGTGCAGTACCGGCAGGCTGAGGATCGATTTGGTCTTGTTGTTCTGGATGTAGGGGGAGTTGCCGAAGCGTTCGTCGCGCAGGGCATAATCCAGCACCACTTCCCCTTTCGTCAGGGCCACGTACTGCACCACCGCTGCCGGCAGGAGGTGTTCCGCTTCGGCGAGGGGGATCTGGCTCGATTCCAGGTAGAGGTTTTGCTTCTCCAGATTGCCTTCGGCGACGATCGTGATCCGGCCCTGATCATTGACGCGGATCAGCACAGCGCGTTGGGCGCCGGCATTTTCAATAATCACCGGGATCATGCGGAGCAGGAGTTTATCGATAGCGACTTCGCTGGAAATGGCCGTGTACGCTTTGACGATGGAATACAGATCCAAGGCTTCCGAAGACTCTTGCTGGGTGGTTTTCCCGCCGCTGATCCGGCTTCCACGGCGAATGATTTCGGTGAGGTAGTCGGGATACAAGTCCCGGATCTGGTTGGCTTTGGCGACTGCGCCCCATTTTAAATACAGGCTGTAGGCATCCTGAATATAAGGCCGCGCCAGTTTGGGCTTGTCGATACTCAGGAAAAAGCGCCCGGCGAGCTCATTGGCCAGCGCTTCATCCTGCGTAAAGCCGTGGAGATTGGCCAGCCGGATAGCCTCATCATACGCATCGGACGTTTGGCGGTTGCTGGCTACGTACGTCATGCAACCTGCTTCAATCAGCTGGTATTTATGTAATAAGTTATCGGGGGCATTATCCGCCCAGATCTTCATCTGCACCTGGTTTTGTGCGACCGTTTCCAGGAAGGCCGCCCGTGTACTTACATCGGAGGTAGCGGCCATATCCAACAGGGACAGGGAGTGCAGCAGGTTCAGATCAGCGTAGTAGATATAACCAGTGGAAGCGTGTTGTACGCTCTTTGCCGGGGCTACATAGGTCAAGGCCTGTTCCGGCTCACCAAAAAGATAGTGCAGGCGCATTTTAGACAGGTAGTAGACATGCAAGGGTAATTTCAAGGCATAGTCCTGAATGGATGTAAGCAGTTCCGCTTCTTTTTGGTCCTCATAGTCCAGGACGGTGGGTTGGGCGGTCAAGCCCATCAACGCTTCGGACAAACGCTGGAGCACCAGAATGCCCTGCCCCAACAGGTCTTTGGTTCGTATAAAGAAGGGGCGGAATTTCTGGCATTCCTGCACGATTTCCTGGAGGGGCCTGCCGATGGTAAAATAGGTCCACATCAGCGCATAGGCATTGTATCCGGCGTAGATCAGGTCGCCGGTTTCCTGTCCATATTGAAATCCTTCGATTGCCAGGGGTATATTCTGCCGGTAGGGCATGCGCCAGTGCGAAGTCATTTGTCCAAAAATAAGATTGACCTTGGACCGGTTTTCCACCTTGTTAAACTTCCTGTTCAGGTCCAGGGAGAGTTTTCCATACGCGTATCCGTTGGGGTAATCCCCAATTCCATTGGAGATCAGTACCCCAAACGCGGCAAAGCCGAGATCGGACAGTTCGGAATTACCCTCTTTCAAAGAGATTTTCACCAGTTGCATAATGGTCCAGACCCAGATTGTATCATTATACAGGAAATAGGCCGGCGTAGCCATGACCGATAATAATAAGGTCCGCATATAGGCGTCGAGGTCGGTCTGCAGCGGCGATTCGGACAATTCTTCAATCGGGCGGCCGGCCCGTAAAGTTTCAATTTCAAAGAGTCCCTGACCGATCATTTCCGGGGTCACGGTTGCGGGTACCTCAATATCGTACAGGAGCAGGCCCGCCTTTCCGGCATTAAATGCCTCGACCAACTGGCCGATATTGGTGTACAGCACGCCTTTCAGCAGGTACACCTTAGCCAGATCGACGCGGTTGGCGCTGTTGAGCAGGATCGTTTCCAGCACCTTTTCCGCCTCGGCGTATTGACCGGAGAGGTACAGTGCTTCTGCCCGTTCGTAGTGCAGATCGTATGCTAACTGGTAAAGCTCACTGTTCCAGACCGTTGCATCCAATAAGTCAACTCCATCGGCGAGATAGTCCGCCGCAGAGGAATAGGCAGTAGAAGATTTTGCTTTTTTACCAGCCTGGAAAAAAAGTTGCGCATACTGCGCTTTTTGCGCCGGGTCGGTGATCAGGTGTACACCCATACTCAGGTGATTGACCACATCGAACAGGCGGTCGTCGAGCAGTGCAGGCGACATTTCCCGGAGCAGTAATTTTCCGATATGCAGGTGCATGGCGGGGCGCTCGGCCTCAGCAATCATCCCATAGGCCGCTTGTTGGATCCGGTCATGCAGGAAGCGGTAGTGCGGGTTCAGGTCGGTCAGGCCGAAACCGTGCAGATTAGTTTCTTCTTCCTCCGACTGAAAAGCGCGGTAATTATCATCGAGCGGTGGAATGAGTCCTTCGCGGATGCCGGGCCAGAGGTCACGCGCGACTTCGGCTTCCGGTAGTCCGGCGGCGGCGGCCAGTGTATTCAAGTCAAATAACGTACCCACACAGGCGGCCACCTGCAACAGGCTGGCGGTTTTGTCGGGGAGCTGTTGTATTTTTCTGGTCATCAGGTCCACCACGTTGGCGGAGACTTTCTGGGCGAGGATAGCCTGGGTATTCCATTGCCAGCGGAAGTGGGTAAAATCGAATTTTACCAGTTCATCTTCCTGCAATTTTGCCAGAAACTGGGTCAGAAAGAAGGGGTTGCCGTCGGTTTTATTAAAAATCAGGAGACTCAGGTCGGCGCTATCCGCGACCGGGCAACGCAGGGAATCGGCGACCAGTTGTTTTACCTCTGTCAACGGCAGCGGCTCTAGCTGGATGGTCGATATGCTGGAGGTTTCCTGTTTGAGTTGCGAGAGGGTCAGCATCAGGGGGCTGGTCGCGGTCACCTCGTTATCCCGGTAGGCGCCGATGACCAGCAGGTACTGGACCCGGTCTTCGAGCAGCAGATTAGTCAGTAGTTTTAAACTGGCCGTATCGGCCCATTGCAGATCATCCAGAAAGAGGACCAGGGGATGGCTGGCCTGCGCGAACACCCCGATAAAATGCAGAAAGGTGTTGAAAAAACGATTTTGGGCTTCCGTGGGCAGCAAGGCCGCTACCGGTGGCTGCGGCCCGATTAATAACTCCACTTCCGGGATGACGTCGATGATGATCTGGCCGTTATTCGCCAGTACGGTCAGCAGCCGGTCTTTCCAGATTGCCCGCTGC
This sequence comes from Saprospirales bacterium, assembly GCA_031425035.1. GTDB lineage: Bacteria > Bacteroidota > Bacteroidia > Chitinophagales > Saprospiraceae > M3007. Next base: position 14,534 of record JANPIN010000074.1, read on the forward strand.
TCGGTACTTTCGGCCAGCAGTTGCTGCACCAGTCCGGCAAAGGCTTTGAGGAATGCGAAGTAGGGAATATTGCGCTGATACTGATCGTATTTCCCGGAAATAAAGAATCCGCTTTTCTCCGTAATGGGCTTATGTACCTCGTGGACCAGGGCGGATTTGCCGATCCCGGAATAGCCGCTGACCAGCAGTAAATGGCTGCCACCCTGACTGATCTGGTTAAAATGTTCGATTAGCTGGTTGATTTCCTGGCTGCGTCCGTACAGTTTCTGGGATAAATGAAAGTGGTGGGAATAATCTTTTTGCGCGAGTGGGAACGTGGAAATCCGGCCCTGCGCAGCGAGTTGTCCGGCGCATAGTTCGAGATCATGCAATAAACCGAAGGCCGATTGATAGCGATCTTCGGCGTTTTTTTCCAGCAGTTTGGCCAGCATGGGCCGCAGTGGTTCCGGTATGCTGTTTAGATCAGGCGCCACGGCAATATGGCTATGAATCAGGGCCAGCGGATCGGAACTGACGAAGGGGCACTTGCCGGTCAGCATTTCATAGTAAATAACGCCCAGGCTGTACAGATCGGCACGGTAATCCACCAGGCGGTTCATCCGGCCGGTTTGCTCCGGCGCCATGTAGCTGAGATGGCCCTCTAATAACCGCAGGCTGCGCATGGTGTTGTTCTCCGACGACAGCCGGGAGGCGACGCCGAAATCAATGATCCGGATGGCCCCGGTATGTTGTTCCACCAGGATGTTGGCCGGATGTATATCCTTGTGAATGACCTTCTGCTGGTGCAACTGACCCACGGCTTTCGCCAGATCAGGCGCTACTTTCAAAAAATCGCGCACCGATAAGGGGAAACGAAAGGCCTCCTGCAGCGGTTTGCCGTCGATATATTCGAGCAACAGGGCCGGAGATCCCTGATAGTCCGTTTTTTCATACACTTTGCGGGGGCTCTCAATGGATTTTAAATGCTGTAAAACATCGAATTCCGTGTTGAGGTGCAACCTGCATTTGGCGTCGAAGTTGTTTTTAGTGATCGTTTTCAGCAGGTACCGATTCCCGTTTTGCGGATGGGTAAATTCATAAATCGTAAAATTGGAACCTCGGCGGACCAGGTTGGTCTGGGTGCCGGACGCATAAAGCGAAATGGTATTGAACTTTTCGGGCATGGTAAACAGTCTTTAACACGATAAGCCTTTGCCACATGCTTGCAGCAAATCATCGTATGAACGGATGATCCAGGAAAAGGGAGCCACTAGAAAAATTACCTGTTTCAGAGTTTGAGTTTAGGATACTTTCTCTGAACGGACCATCGGGCAAGGGGATAAAGCAATTTATGGATTATGGTCAGTTGATAGGCATGGCGGAAAAAATCGCCGGGGTCTGCTCGATTCGTTGTGATTTTCCCCAGTAATTTATATCCGGATGACCAGTTGCTTGCAGTCGCATATAAGAACCGGGTTACCATGCCGGATTTTATGCGCGGCTGAAAAGCCTGTCGGGCTGTGGTGGGATAGTCGGTGCCCCGGATGATGCTTTGTGCTGCAAGATAACCCGATTGCATGGCAGTACGAATACCGAAACCCCATAAAAAATCCTGAATGCCGGCCGCCTCGCCGACAAGCAGGCTCTGGCCACGTTTAAATTCGGTTTCCAGGGCAATACTGCCGAGTCCGCCCACGTAATGCGGATCCTGAATATCCAGCTCGACGTAATTCCCGAGCATGGCCTTCGCTTTCTCCAAGCAGTCATTCACTGCCGTGAAGCGCTCGAACAGGACGGTACACAGACAGGCGTAACCCCCGTGCACGAGCAGGTAGGCATAGCCCTTGACCGATGCCGATTCATTAACCAGGAAAATAGCCGTATCCGGCAAACGGCTCTGCCAGACCACGCCTTTATCCACGGCGAACACCTGCCGGGAATTAGGGCCCGTCGCAATGATGTCGGCTTTTTCAGGTGCAAGTGACTGGCCCAGATGGATTTTCACCCCGGCAGCCAGGGCCTGCGCTTTCAATCCCTGATCGAGGCAGCCCGGCATGACCCCCCTTTTTACCAGGTAACAGACTGGCCGCTGGAACGCGCATTGCACCCGCAGATCGCGCCCGTCGGTGAGCAGCAGCGGGGGCAGGGCGTGAAAATCAAAGTTCAGGTCGAGCTGCATATGTGCCAGGTCCGCCTGCACGGTTTCCCGGGAGGTCCAGTTCTCCAGTCCCTGCCAGTCGCCGAGAAAACGACCGCCGACTTCCTTTTTGCGTTCATAGACATGCACTTCCCGACCGGCTTTGGCCAGGTTAATAGCAGCCGTCAAACCGGAGATACCGGCCCCGGCTATTGTCAGCGGATGATCGGGCCTCATATATCTTTGGAAAAATTCAGGTCCTTGATAATCGGTTTATGGCCGCTCAAACCATAGGCATTTTTCCGCAGGGCCTGCGCAGCCATCAGGCCGGACATAATGGCGACTTCCGCACAGCCCATATTATAGCCCGAATCGATCCAGTCGCCGGCCAGGAAGAGATTGCGATAGCCGCTCTGGTCGGTTTTCAGCCGGAATTTACCCGAGCCCGGCAGGGAGAGCACATAGCGTTCGGTAGGATCGATATTGGCGGAAAAAAACTGGTTGTTCAGTTTTTCCAGACCCGTAGCGCCCGCTTTTCCGGCCGGATCGGCCAGCAAATCCAGGTCGAATCCGGCTGGGTTCTCGTGGGTGGTGGCGTTCGGCCAGAGGAAGCCCGCGTTGTCCTGCAGCCACTGGGTGGTCATTTCTTTGACCCGATTTTGTTGGCGGTGCGGGAAATCCGCATCGGAATAAGGCGGAATGGGCCCGTTTTCCGACAGTGGCCCGCAGAAATAGGCCAGGCTTTTGGGTACGTCACTGCCGGGTTCCCAGTCTTCCCACTGCAGCAGTTCCGTCATATCCGCGTAGGAGTTGATGGGGTTGTTGTACGTGTCGAGGATGGGCATGTCATCGACCTGCAAGCCCATGGCCGGGAGATCCATGCCGAGCTCGGCCAGGCTGTTTTTTACCCATAACTGCACGCCCTGGGTCTGAATGGTCTGCACATTTTTGACCATATCGCTCCAGGCCGGTTTGTGGTGGATGATCTCCGGACAAATATCTTTCAGGGCCGCCACGGAAATAGCGAGCACGACCTGGTCGAAATCCTGGCCTTTGCGCAGGGTTTGCGGGGGTAGGGGAGAGGTCCAGCCCGACCAGGCCGACTGCAGGTTGACATTGTCTTTTTTCAGGGCGGCCAGGTCTCCCGGGTGAATTTGATCGGCCAGGGATTGCCAGCGCCAGAACGGGTGGGCGGCCCAGCAGTGCAGTTTTTTGATGAGCTTGGTGGCATGGAACTGGCTGCCGGGCGTCTGATCGACCAGCCGGACCTGTTCCGAAATCGTCATTTCTTCCACTTCGTCGCCGGGGGAATAGGCGATATTTTTGACGTCGTGAAAAAACTTGAATTTAACGCCCCTTTCTTTCAGCACCTCATAAATAGTGGCCACCACGACGTCGGCGGTGCCGCCTTTAAAGCGGTACATCACGGCGCCCTTATACCCCAGGATGATCAACATGGCGCCCATCAAGGCGGTACCGGCAGCGATCAGTCCGGGTTGGGTCGTATCGCCGTTGGCCGGGTAGGCGAAAACCAGGGTGTAAATATCTTTGACCGGCGGCGACCAGGCCACGTCTACGGGAGCGCCCAGTTGGATGAGCCACTCGCGGTAGTCCAGGTGGTTGACGGACTCGAAATCGTAGGTGCCCGTATTTTTATCATAAATCGACTGGAGCCCGAGGTAGTTATAATAACCCACCTGCGCGAACATCCAGAACATTTCCAGGCGGCTGTCGGCGCCCAGGAACGGCGCGATTTTCTTTTCCAGGCCGGACAGAAATCCGAATAAGAGGTGGGCGATATTTTCGTGCGGGTGCCCGGTATCGGTGGTTGCGGCGGCTACGGCGGCAGCATGGTCCTTGCTTTCGGGCAGTTCAGCGCTCAATTTTCGGGCATGGTGCAGGAATTGCACGTGCTCGGGTAGTCCCTTATGGCCATGGTGTTTCTTGACGTCCTGTTTCAGATCTTCCCACCACGGCGGGTAGTTATAGCTTGTTTCGGTATATTTGTGGGTGTAGGTAGTTGTGGTGGATTCCTTTTTCCAGACCCAGCGCATAAGAGCCGCTCTGATCCGGCCGAAACAGCCGGCCGGTTGCTGATAAGGCGAACCCAGCAGTAATTCCAGCCCCAGCGCGAGCATTTTTTTGATGTTGACCTGTTCCGACGGCGCTTCTCCGACGCCCGGTATGTCCGCGTTGTTAGGAAAGATCAGGCTATAATTCTCCCATTTATTGGCTTTTTTAGAGAAAAAAGGCAGCATTACGGACGATTGTTTATGAAAGAGGCTCTCCCAGGTTTTGAAAGGGGTATCGTCCTGAATATGCCCGAAATTTTCCCATTCGACATAGGCTTCCCGGATCATGCGCATGGCGTTGTTATAAAAACCGAGGAAAACGTGAATACCGTGCTCTTCGATGCGGTCCATCCGTCCGCGTCCGGTTTTGCATTTACCGCCTAGTTGCCAGCCGAACTGGTAGAGCGTGACGTCGTACAGGTCCTGCCAGTTTTTGTAATCGGTCAGTTCGTACGCGGCGGCCAGGCCGCTCAAACCACCGCCAAGGACGACGATTTTCTTTTTAGCTGCCGGAGATTCCGGGTTTGTTGGTTCTGCCATGATGTCAGATTTGGTCCAATGTTCATATTGCATTTACCGGTTCAGGCAGGCACTTGGCGGATTAAATAGGCAGCTGGTCAGATGGCTTTGGGCAGCAGCAGTTTCCAGGGTACCTGAAAGCTGAATGCGCCGCTACCATCCGCCTGCAGGCTTTGAAAACCGATGATCTGGTCGCTGAGCCCCGGCAAAAAGCGCTGGAGTTTTATTTCCCCCATCTGCGGCTGGATCATGGCCTGACTAAAGTCCATCAGGAAGGCCGACTGCCGGAAGCCACGCCAGCCGGTGGTCAGCAGGGGCTGGTCGAGCCAGGGTTTTATCCGTTGAAAATCAGGATTGGCGGCCGCCGGTTTGGCTGGATCGGTGTCGGCAAAAAAGCCGGTCATCCGCCGGTCGATCAGCAGGTTGCGGTGTGGACCATCGGCCTGCACGGAACACCGGGCGTGGCGTTTTTTGAGCTGCCAGATGATCCGGCCACCCAGTTCGCCGAGCCAGCTATTGAGGTAAATAACCACGGGAAAGGCGAATAAAGCGCCGTTTCCACCGCTTATCCGTACGGAGGGAATGACGAAAGCCATTTCGCTGTAATGCAGACGAAAGCCGGGGATAGGCGTATCCACCCGTCGCTGATGGAAGTTGAAACTCCAGTACACCGGATGCTGACCGGCGGGGGCGCTTTCCACCGGCGCCAGTTCGACATTTTTGGGGAGCCAGGTACGCAGCAGTTCCGCCTGGGTGTAACGCAGCACCACAGAGGCATCGACCTGACCAGTTATGTATCCGGAATAGAAGGGGTCGGACATGAAAAGTTATTTATGACGCAAAGACGGAAATTTATTTGTACTTGTGTAATAATGCCAAATTTTTTAAACGTAAATTGTTTGTCGGAGCGTTTTCTTTTTCAAAGGTAGCCTTCGGGAGATGAACTCGGAATTTTAGGCAGAGGGAGTACCGCGAGGTTTAGTTGCACGACATGCGCCATCCCGGATTTTGTGAAGCCACGTAGAACGATGGTAACGCGGATACAACGGATTTGGCGGATTTTCACGGATTTTAAATCCGTGAAAATCCGTTTTATCCGCCAAATCCGCGTTACCATCGTTCTACGTGTGCGTGATCGCCGGAGATCCGCGCCAATTTCATCCAGCGCCAGGCTTTGTTGAGGGAATCATCTAAAATCCGGGATGACTCATGGGGCATTTAGTGGTTGCTATTCGTGTCAGCGGGCTCCCAAAGTTCAATTTTATTGCCTTCTGCATCCATAATATGAATGAATTTCCCGTAGTCGTAAGTCGCCATGCTGTCCAGTATGGTTACGCCGTTTTCCTGGAGTTTGCTGACCAGTCCTTCTAAATTCTGGACCCGGTAATTGATCATAAACTCTTTTTTGGAAGGGGAGAAATACTCATCGCCCTTTTTGAAAGGGCTCCATTGCAGCGAGTTTATCTCTTCCGGTCTGTTTACGTCTCTGGATTCAAAACTTGCCGAACCCCAGGCATTGATTTCCAGCCCTAAATTTTTGGCATACCAGTCTTTGGTTTCCTGCGGATGATCGGCAAAAAAGAAAATGCCCCCAATACCGGTGACTTTGGGTGTGGTGTCAACAGCGGGCGTGTCGTGGTCGTTCGTAATTTTGTCTTCCATGTTTTTATTTATAGTCAGTGATAAGCAATTTTAAACAAAGATATTTTAAATGACTGATTATGAGGTCCAAACCAACAAACCAGACTAACCATTTAAATTTGTTGGTAGTTTTCAGACCATTCAAAAATTTCCCTGATAATACGTTCCTTCTCTTGTTGCAGGAAGACAAGATAGGCCTCTGCTACCGGCGACAGCCGTTTCGCAGAAAGCCAAACCAGGTTCCAGTGGGTGATAATAGGCAGCCCTTTGAATGGAATTATTTCCAGTTCCCCGCTTTTAAGCTCATTTTTTATGCCGATTAAGGGCATAACGGAGTAGCCCAGCCCGGCAATCAAGGCCTGCTTTAAGGCTTCATTGGAGGTCAGCTCCATTTTTTTATAAGCAGGAAAACCTGCCTGTTGAATAAATTTTTCCATGGATTGCCTGGTTGCCGAACCCTGCTCCCGGTAAAGCAGGGGATGTTTTTCAAACAGTTTTTTTATAGGGGTTTTTGGGTTTCTATTGATGCGTGTACCCCCAACCAGATAAAGTTTATTCTGTAGTAACTGAACCCCATTTAATTGGAGGTGCTCCGGCACTATGGAGACAAGGGCAAAATCAATTTCATTTTGCTCCAAGCTTTTCACTACCTGGCTTTTATTGGTCACATCCATCACGAGGTCTATACTGGGGTTCAAGCGCATAAAATCGGAAAGGAAATAAGGCATTACATATTTACCGGTGGATGCTGTGGAGATTTTTATTCTGCCCGCCAGACGGCCTTTGAAAGACTTCGTCTTATAATTAATGGCTTCTATTTCTTCCAGTATTCTCCGGGCGTTCTCCGCGATTTCTTTGCCAAAATCCGTTACGTATAACCTACGCCCAAGTATCTCGGTAAGGGGAATGTCGAACTGGTCCTGAAATTTTTTCAACTGAATGCTTACCGCCGGCTGGCTTAGATAAAGCTCTTCGGAGGCTTTCGTAATACTTTGAAATTCAACTACTTTTAAAAATATTTTGAGTTGGTGGAGGGTGTAATGCATAACGTTGGTTTATGATAGACATTGCAAATATAAATAAACACTTATAAAAATTACGCTTCACCTTTGCCCCATCAAAAACAAAAACTTATGACCACGGAAATTGAACAACCTAGCACAAAGAGTGCTCCCCTTATTCGGCCGGCTGTAGCGATGCAGCGCCAGCGGGTTCCTGAAAGTTCCATGAAACTTTCTACGACTCTAATCCTCTTGTGTATCATCGCCGCTACCCTCCTTTTTTCGGTTAGATACGAGCAGCTCTTTTTAAAAGAGTTATTATCGATGGGATTTATTCTATGCTATGTCTTTGCTATGCAATTAAATGAAGAGCGGGCAAGGCGAGCGCTAAATGACTATTTTAAATCCCAGAACCACAACTGAAAGGGGTTTTAAAACAGACTTTTATAATCATTTAATTGTAAAATTAAAAATCATGGTCGCAAAAGACATCAACCAGGTCATTCAAATTGTAAATGGAAAGTTTTCGCCCGTGGAGGCTAATGAAATGCTCCATGAGTTAGTCAAGAGCAGAATTAGCTATGACAAAGTCCAAATGTTGAAAATGTGGATTAGCGATAACCATTTTGATTCCAGGGAATCGAATTATAAAATTGACGCAATGAACAAAGGAAAGGCGGAGGCAATGGCCTTGATTGAAAAAGCAAAAAGAGAAGGCTTAAAGGTCGAAATTATTGGAAACATCGAGGTCAGGCTTTCTCATTAATGGAATCACGTGGATTGTGTTTTAAAAACATCAAAAGAATAACATGCAGAAAATTACGATTGCAAAAGGCGATGGTATTGGCCCGGAAATTATGGATGCCACCCTTCAAATTCTAAAAGCGGCGAAGGCGCGCATTGAATTAGAGGAAGTTGAAATAGGGGAAAAGGTTTATTTATCCGGTAATACCAGCGGGATCGAAAAATCGGCCTGGGACAGTATTCGGCAGAACAAGGTGTTTCTGAAAGCCCCTATTACAACGCCGCAGGGCGGGGGTTATAAGAGTCTGAATGTGACGATGCGCAAAGCCCTGGGCTTATACGCCAACATCCGGCCCTGCAAAAGTTTTCATCCTTTCATTGCGACCAAACACCCGGATATGGATGTGGTCATCATCCGGGAAAACGAGGAAGATCTGTATGCCGGCATTGAACACCAGCAAACCGATGAAGTAGTACAATGTCTGAAATTGATTTCCAGGCCCGGCTGTGAAAAGATCGTTCGCTATGCTTTTGAATACGCGAAATTGTACAAGCGGAAAAAAGTGAGTTGTTTTGTTAAAGACAATATTATGAAACAGACGGACGGCCTGTTTCACAAGGTGTTCCGGGAAATTGCCGTGGAGTATCCCGACATTATAGCCGATGTTTGGATCATCGATATTGCTGCAGCCAGGCTGGCGGATACGCCGGAGATTTTTGAAGTAATTGTCACGTCCAATCTATACGGAGATGTGGTATCGGACATCGCTGCGCAAATATCGGGCTCGGTCGGTCTGGCCGGATCGGCTAATATTGGGGAGGTATGCTCCATGTTTGAAGCGATCCACGGTTCGGCGCCGACGATTGCCGGTCAAAACATCGCCAATCCTTCCGGTCTGCTGAAAGCGGCCATGATGATGCTCAATCACATTGGGCAGCAGGATATAGCGGAAACCATCAAAAATGCCTGGCTCTGCACCATTGAAGAAGGGGTACACACGGCAGATATTTATAAAGCAGGCATTAGCCGGGAACTCGTGGGCACAAGCGCATTCGCCACTGCGGTGATCAGCAGGCTGGGCCGGAAACCCGTCATGTTAAAAGCGGCCGAATACGAAAAAGGCGTGCTGTTGAACCTGCCAAAATACCTGCGCAAACCGGCTACTACAAAAGTATTAAAAGGGGTAGACGTGTTTGTCGATTGGAAAGGGAATCTGGTGAATAAACTGGCCGAACAAGTAGAAAAACTAAACAGCGACCTGCGTTTGACTATGATTACTAACCGCGGGGTTAAAGTGTGGCCCGACGGCTTTGAGGAGACTTTTTGCACCGATCACTGGCGCTGCCGCTTTGAGGTCAGTAATGGAAGCCCCGCTGAAAAAAGCAGCATTCATACTTTGTTAGCCCAGGCTTTAAAAGATGACATCGACGTTATTAAAACCGAAAACCTGTATGAATTTGATGGCGTAAAAGGATATTCTCTGGGTCAGGGACAATAGATATTTCGTGAGAAGAATTGCCTGGGCTAACAATTACGTTGTTTTGGCCTGGGCATTCTCTTTTACCCTTACGTTTATATGCGTGTTGCTGTCCACGCTAATATTTGAGTGCCAAAAATCGGGTAATAGTCATGTACACACGAAATAAACCTGTATTAAATCTGCGTGAAATAAATCTGCGTAAAATCTGCGCGAAATAAATCCCCGGAAAACCCGCCTATAAAAAAGAGGCCGTCTCATAAGTCTGGTTTAGAGGGTTTAGAAAGTTTAGAGGGGTTTAGAGTCCGAGTACATAGCATTGATTATCAATGATGCGCCTTTTTTTCTAAACCTCTCTAAACCTAACGATTACCCACAAAACCGACAGAACGTTCATTGACAGACTTAAGTAAGCATCAACTTTGTTTGATGAAAAAGAGAATTCATACGCATTCCGTGTTTGGAGATACGCGTTTGGAGTCGAGGTTTGATACT
>JANPIN010000075.1:0-51029 GCA_031425035.1 Saprospirales bacterium
CAGATCGGGATCTTAAGACATGTTGGTGTCTTTGGCGGCGGGGTTCCACCTCTTCCCATTCCGAACAGAGTCGTTAAGCCTGCCAGCGCTGATGGTACTGGGGTTGATGCCCCGGGAGAGTAAGTCGATGCCAACTACAAACAACACTTTAGCCCTCGTTGCAGCAATGCAGCGGGGGCTTCGTGTTTTAACGCGAATTTGAAGGCATAAAAATGACTTCGGAGAAGTCTAACGTTTGTAGACTTAGAATTATTTAGATGGTTGCAAATCTTCTGCATACCACTTTTTACTAGGTATATTTGTATGTTATGACCATAGGCTACCCGGCTGATCGTTTAAAACTCAGTGAAAACTGGTAACCTTCTCTTAAAAACCGTTCTTTTGCACAAAGTCCGCTGAAATTCGCCAAAGACAATTTATATGCTAGATAACAACTCACCCGCCATATTGGAACAGCCGAACACCTGGACGGCGCCCGCCTATAGCCCCGAAGCCCTGGCCTGGTTACAAAACCTGCCCGCCGGCCTGGATCGAACGGATTTGTTTACACTCAATGATGATGACTTCGCCATTCGCTGCATTCGGGAAATGGTTGAAAATCGCTCATTTGAACTCCCTATAGCAGCCCAGCATAGTGCAGCCGCCTGGTTCAATCACTTCTATTTCGAAGCCCGCAACCGGGAGAAAGTATTCGGCACCAAAAATTTAGGCATCGGTTACCCGTTCATTCTGGCCCGCACGGGTGGTTATGAGGTCGCCGCTCCACTTTTTATATGGCAGTTCCAATTGGAACCACATGCCCAGCATACGGATAACTGGACCGTACAGCGCACAGAAGTCCACCCCATCCAGCCCAACTACCCGCTTTTTCACCTGATCGATGCGCTGAACGGTACGGATTTCTCCCATCGGGCGCAGCAACTGACCGAAGAACGTAACCTGAATACGCGCAGTCTGGGCGAAATATGTGAAGGGGTCCGATTGCTACTTGGCGCCGTAGAAGATGGTCTGCCTTTCAGCGTCCAGCCTTGTCCCGCTGGTCTGGAAGCGGAGCAGTTCATCGCGCAAGGTCGTTTGTGTTGGTCGGCCGTTATGGGCCTCTACCCGACCCTGCCGCGTACGACCATTACCCAACCCCCCGTTGTTGCGCCCAACCTACCCGCAGAGTCCGATGATTGGCGCCATAGTTTCACCCTGTTACCACTCGACCCTTCTCAGCGTGCCGTACTACGTACCGTGCAACACAACGCATTAACCGTGGTGGAAGGCGCATCCGGGACCGGTAAAACCTATTTACTGTCGGCCATAGTCATGAATGCCCTGTCAAGCGGGAAAAAATGCCTGGTCGTTTCCAAAAGTATTCAGTCCCTGCGCCGGGCGCAAAAATTCCTGCTGGATAAAGGGATCGGTGATGTATCCTTCGTGCTGCGCGACCTGGCCGGCGACCAGTTGATGCTGGCCGATATGCTGCGTATGACTGCTGATAGTCAGACTAAAATTGTCCACGATGAAGAGTTGTTTAAATCGGTCTTGAACAAAACCCAGCGGGAACAACGTAAACTGGACGATGCCTGGGACGAAATCCATGCTCCCCTGTTTGGCGAACTGAATTTCAGCCAGACCGTAGGCCGTTACCTGCGCGCGAATCGGACGGAGGGTAAAGAATTGCTGCTCAGTCAGTTGCAGCCTGCGGATTTCAAATTTAACAAGGACGAATTCAATGAGATCGTGGCGGCTATTTATGCCAGTGAACCCCTGTTTCGCCGCTTCCCAATGCTTGATCACCCGCTGAGTCGCTTGAATGGTCATGTGTTTACCCAATTCGATCAGGAGGCTGGTATGACCTGGACGGAGCAAAAAGTTAGGGTACTCATGGATAAAGCGACCGCCCTACACCACCGGTACATTTCTAAAGCTAATGATTATGGCGAAGCGCTTAACGATCACTACGAGCAGCACTATTTTGAACTGGCCGGTCTCGTAAAGCGGGTGCTCAACAGCCTGGAAGACGGGGTGCAGCGGTTTGGTTCTGATTTTGAAAAACCTATTTCCAACTCTGAAAAACTCTACGGCGTATTCTCCGATCGCTATAAAGAAATTGTAGCGGCTAAAGAGAGAATTGTCGTCACTTTTGAAGAAATACGGCGCCTCTACGCAACGCGTAAATACTTTGAATTTGACTTTCCGGCGGTACTGGAATCAAAGAATATTAAGAAAATCGCGGAACTTACGAAGGACTTTGAAGCCTCCCTGCGACTCTGGCGGAAACGCATTCCCGTAGCTGTACGCGATGATGTGCGACGATTGAATGGCAAAAGTATTCATGGCGATCTCGATTTTCGCGAGCAGATTAAAGATCTGGAATATGGAATGGATGTTTTTGTGGAAGAATTCAACGAATCGGGCTTGTATGCCGATACGCTGCGCCACGAGATGCTGACCATTCCCAAACGCCAGGAATTTCTGGAAAGCGTAATCGCCCGGCTGGAAGACACGCAGTTCTACCTCCGCGATTTCGAAGATTTTTATATTTGGCAAAAACACTGGCTACATCTGTCACCACCGGCCCAAAAAGTAGTGCGGGCACTTTGCAAGATCAAACCTATGAACTGGCAGGCCGCATTTGAAAGCTGGTATTTGCATCACCTGCTGCAGAATGAGTTTCACCCCGGCCTATATTGGGATGCGGATACGCAGACTAACCTTCATGCCTACACGCGGGAACTGAAACAGCTACTGCCGAGCCAAATCAGCGCAATCTGGCAGGGACGTAAGAACAAAGCACTCCGCGCTATGAAATCGGCAGACTCGAAGGCGTATAAAACCTGGTTCGGTAAAAACAACCGTAGTTTGAGTGCCAGTCATCGCGCCGACGAATTGTTCCGTATGCACGTAAATTCACTTACGGAAACACTGCCGGTGCTGCTGGTCACCCCGCAGGTAGCCCTCGACGTCGTGCAGGCTTCTAACATGCTGTTCGACGTAGTACTGGTCGATGAAGCCCATAACATTCCCAAACAGGAATGTTATCACCTGTTTGATATGGCCAAAAACCTGGTTGTGTTCGGGGACTCCAAACAGGATATGACCCCGGCGGCAGAAGACGATTTCCTGGAATTTTGCAAAGGTATAGGCGCTACAACGTCGACCCTTGAGTATCAACACCAGGACAGCCCGGAAGAATGGGTGCGTTTTAACCGTATTGCCTTTGGTACGCCGTTCAAACGTATGCCTTCCGGCCGTGTAGCCCAGGACGCGACGGTAGTAGCCAACGTGGAAGGCCGTTACGACGAAGCCAGTGGCACCAACGAAGCCGAAGGCCGCCAGATCATTGATTGGCTGAATCTGATCGAACCGACGCCGGCCAAAACCTATCCGGTGGTCGCCATCGCCTGTGCTACGGTCCAGCAGCGCGACCTGATCGCCGGACAATTGCTCAAGATCCGGCAGCGAAGGATGGCCGGACATGAAAAAATCCAGCAGCTCCACCTCAATGGCCTCGGCGTGTATCAGTTTGCTGAATTACAGGGCCAGCACGTCGATGTGCTGCTGCTATCTATTACCCATGGTGCTATGGATGCACAGGGTACGTTAACCAGTGATCTGCATTTTTGGAATACCCAGGCCGGATTCAATCAGTTACACGTGGTGCTTACCCGCGCGACGAAGAAGATGTTTATTGCGCACTCCATTCCAGAAGGTCTTTTCCTGGTGCTGGCCGCCGATAAGAATTTCATTGGCACCTGCGTGCTTTCCCACCTGGTTACTTTTGCCGAAACCCTGCAACGTGGCGATCAGACCGCGGCCGAAGAGCAGTTGACCAAGATGGGTGAATTCCTTGATTATTCGAGTTACTATTACCCGACCACCAACTTTATGGAAGAAGTGGAGATCGCGCTGCGGCCCTACTTCGATACCACGCAGATCCGCCGGAATGAACTGGCTGCGGGTATGCGCGTTCCAACCCATGTGCAAGGACAGTCGGCCGATGAGGCCAGTTCGGTGCTGCTGTTCGATGGGGTACTGGCGCCAACTGCCTATCCTTCCTATGAATGGGAAGAAAAGATGCGGCTTTACTTCGCCAAGCACCACATCCAATACGTACCGGCGCTATCCGTACAGTGGTGGAAAAGTCCGAAACAAGAAGCAAGACGCCTCGCCAGCCGCTTGCTGAGGAAGGACGAATAGATTCAGGACAGGGCAATGTAAAAGCAGTGATATATTGTTGAATAGACCTTTCCTTGTGTTTTTAAACCGCTGGATGTTGAAAAACGTCCGTTCATTCAGGTATTGGCACTTGTTTTGAATGCAATTAAAAACATAATCGAAACATAATGAGAAAACTCTTTTTACTGATCCTGTTGGCGGTGTTCCTACAGGCGCCTGTTACTCGTGCGCAAAACCGTGAATTACATAATGCCGTGTACGCCAAAGTTAATCTGATAGACTATGGCGCATTGTTCAACAACGAGTTGCGCCTCGGGGAAGGTTTTGAACTCGCTTACTTTCGTAACATTGGTAAAAACGTCAACGTAGGTCTTCCGATCAAGGTCGGTTTGGCTAAACTTCCTAATGCGAAAGATAATATCGTGACCACCGGCATGGATCTGGTGCTGCAATTCTGTAACACCACGCCGGAAATTAAAGTCCAGCCTTACCTGAGCGTAGGCGCCGGATATGTGCTGGAACAATTCGACAACGGCCACGCTCAATTGCCCATCGCCTTTGGGATTAATTTCCGGGTGAGCCGCTATGCCTATTTTACTACTCAGGGCGAGTATCGCAAAGCGCTGGTGGCTGATCGCGATAACCTGCAACTGGGAGCCGGCTTTATGACGCTGCTGCATAAGTCCGAGCCGAAAGTGGTGCTGCCACTCGATAGCGATAAAGACGGTACCCCCGATAATATGGACGAGTGCCCCACGCTTCCCGGCCCGCCGGCTGCGCGCGGTTGCCCGGATGGCGATAATGACGGGGTCGCGGATACGGACGACCAATGTCCCACGGAACCCGGTACGCCTGCTCTGCGTGGCTGCCCGGACTATGATAATGATGGTGTAGCGGATGCGGAAGACGAATGTCCGACGGAAGCCGGTACGCTGCGCGGTTGCCCGGATACGGATGGCGATGGTATAGCGGATAAGTCCGATAACTGCCCCCTGGAAGCGGGTTTAGCGGAAAATAAGGGCTGCCCCGCCCCTAAAGACAGCGACGGCGACGGCGTTACGGACAATTTTGATAAATGCCCAACCATACCGGGTTTGACTGAAAATGATGGCTGCCCGGAAACAGATACGGATGGGGACGGTCTGCCCGATAAACTGGATAAATGCCCCACCATGGCCGGCGATCCAAGCAATGGCGGTTGCCCGGAAATTAAAAAGGAAACGAAAGAGCGACTGGCCTTTGCGACCAAAGCCGTACAATTCGAGACCGCCAAGGCCATCCTGAAAAGCCCGTCTTTCACCATATTGGATGAACTGGTGGGCATTCTCCGCGAATATCCGGATTATAAACTCTCCATCAGCGGCCATACAGATGATGTAGGTGACGAGGCAAGGAATCTGGTGCTTTCTACCGAACGTGCTCAAAGCTGCGCCACCTACCTGATCTTTAAAGGTATTCAGCCCGACCGCCTGCGAGCCGCTGGTTTTGGCGAAGTCCGCCCAATTGCCAGCAACCGCACAGCATCGGGTCGCGAACTGAACCGGCGCGTGGAGTTCGAATTGATCCTGGATTAAGGTTGATAAGGGTTGATTAAGGTTGATAAGGGTTGATAAAAGTTGATAAAGTTGATGGGGTGCCTGGTGATCAGCCAGGTACCCCATCAACTTTATCAACCCTTATCAACCCCAATCGCCCTTACAAACACAAAAACCGGTAGGCGTTTAAGCGCTACCGGTTTTGCCATACTTCAAAATAAGGCGGATTAAAAGCAATATGAAATACCCATACGGGCAAGGGTGATCGTAGAAGTGTAATACAGTTTATGTGATCAAGAATTGAGCCGAATTTGCGTTCGGCAGCACTTTGTTGGAAATAATTATCGCCGACGTCTGCGGCGACCTTGTTTAACCGGGATTAACATGGCGCGTGCCAGGGCGCCGGTTAACGCACCGAACCCACCAAGAAGGCCTCCAAGCAGGGCGACCAGCGCTAATAATTGCATGCCTTGCAAGCCCTGAAAAATCAATCCGACCTTGGCGGCCAGCATACCGCCATTGGCTACATTCAACCATAGAGCGCTCGCCCACCAGAGTAAGGAGCCGGCGAAAGTCCCCGTCAGGTAAGCGCGCCCCGGTCCAAGTGGAAAGAGCAGTACGGCCAATGCCGCTACGGGAGCTATAGCCCACCACATGCCGCCCAGCCGGGAAATGTTTCCTGCAATCAAAATGAAGAGCAGCACTAAAAAAGCATTTTTCATGATTGATATTTATCAGTTGGCGGTGAAGGTTTGACGGCCCTGGATGCGTGCGGAACTTTCATCGGCGGAGCGCAAAAGCAGCAGATCATAGTATTCTCCCTTTGCCCAGGCTTTCACCATGTTATCGTAATAGCGGCTGCCCGGGTTGCCCGACTGGCCGCCCGGGAACACGCCGTAGCCCCGTACCGGTTCACTTAGGTCCACGATCATGCGCCAGGAAGGACCATTGCTGCGGTTGATGGCATTGGCGGCCGATTTATGTCCACCCACTTCGACGTCCAGCCGACTGAATGCATCGATGAGGGCCAGGTGTTTGATGACGAAACCCCGGTAGGGCGCCCAGGCTATGCGTTTCTGCGGGTTTTGCTTAAAGTAGCGCTGCATGGCCCGGAACGACTCATTGACGATCTGGCGCGCTGTTTCGCGCTGCGGCGTCGCCGGATGGTCGAAAAAAACATTGCTGGTATCCCCGACCAATAGCTCGTTAAAACGCCAGGTTTCGGGCAGTGCAATGTCTTTTCCTTGTTTGCGTAAGACATCCATTTCGTCCCAGGTCGCTAGGAAACAGGAGTCATACCAGATCTCGAACAGCGGCGGCGCCGTCATTCCGGCATCGTAGTGATAGTTCCAGGCGGTCAGTTCCTGCAGCAGGTTCTGGCCGTCGGCGTCAGTGATGGGCCGGTCGAGCAGGGCCAGCATGGCGGGCAGGGCATCGTGGGCCCGCTGGCTGAAGTTATCGAGCTGGATGGTCTTCATGCTGTCCACCGTGGCATTTTGCATGGCGGCCAGGCGATCATAAATATGCCGGCCGCGGAAGTGATCGAAATTACCGAGGTAGTAGAAGGGATAGCTGGGCGAAGCCGACACCTGATTGGCCGAAAAAACAAAACCACGTGCCGGATTTTTCATCGAAGGCACCTGATCTTCCGGAATGAAGCTATGCCAGGCATTTGCCCACTGACTGCCATCCTGAACGAAACGGCCCTGTTCCGGCGCGCGCACCGGGAAACGCCCCTGCACCTGGATCGCAATATCGCCGCTACGGGTAGCAAAAACGAAATTTTGCGCCGGGCAATCGAAGCTTGCAATGGCCTTTCTATAGTCTGCGTAATTTTTTCCCGCATTCAAGATCAGGAATAAACCCAGTTCCTGCGGGTCGGGCATATCGTGCGATACCCAGCGCAGCGCACAGTCGAACAAGGGATGGTTGGGCTCGAAATCATGCGTTACCGGCCCCCACACGGTGTAGCGCACGGTATCAAGCAGCGATGCCTGGCCTTTAATGCCGATGGTCTCCACACGCTTTTGCACTTCGCGCACTTCGCCATCCAGATCATATTTGGTGCGTTCAGGATTGGTCCATTTGATCTGATACCAGTCCGATACGTCGTGGCTTACGTTGGTAACGCCCCAGGCGATGTTTTCGTTGAACCCGATGATGACGCCCGGCACACCCGGCAAACTCACGCCATAACAGTTTTGCTCGGGGGTATGAATCTGCACCTGGTACCAGATCGACGGCAGCGTAAGGTTGAGGTGGGGGTCGTTGGCCAGCAGGGGCTGGTGTGATTGTGTACGCGTGCCATTCACCGCCCAGTTGTTACTTCCCTTCAAATAAGGATCGATCTGATCGTCCGGGTCCTCGTTTTGGGAATATAAACTACCCGACGTTGAAGGCAGAAGACCCGAAGTCGCGCCGGTAGCTGGTGGAGCGGGCGGCAGTACGACCTTTAAATCTTTCCATTGTCCGGTATCGGCGACCACGGGCTGCTGGCGGGTATCCTGCTCGGGAAAGAGCATATCGAAGTTAGGCCGGCCCAGCAGCGCCAGGGTGTTGGTGGCGGCCAGGTCACTTTCGGCGGAACTCAGGTTCTCGGCCATGCTCTCGATCACCAGGGCGGTCTTGAGTTCCGACCAGGGCTCCGGCTGATAATTGAGCAGTTTGAATTCGATGGGGTAGTCGCCAGGGGAAAGCTGGTCGAGGTAGGCATTGACGCCGGCCGTGTAAGCGGTCAGCAGACGCATGGTTTCCGGCGATTTGGCCCAGCCCAGCAGATCATTTTCGGCGGCGTACATCATGCCGCGGCGACGTGTGAGCCGGTCGATGGCCAGCGTGCGTTCGCCCAGCACTTCGGAGAGGCGTCCTGCGGCTTTACGGGTGGTAATGTCCATTTGCCAGAGGCGGTTGGCGGCGGTCACGTAACCCTGGGCCATCGCGGCATCCTCGGCATTTTCAGCAAAAATATGGGGCACCAGCAGGTCGTCGTACACCACGTCCACTTTACCCTGTAAACCGGGAATTTTGGCGTCTTTGGCTGAAAGCCCCATGGCGGACTCGGCATTTTTCCAAAAACCCGAAAAGGGATTGAAGAAAGCGCCGATGGGGGGCAGTGGTTTATCGCCGATTTGGTGCGGCACCTGCAGGAACCAGATCAGGCCGCAGGTCAGGAGGAGGCTCAGGAGAAAAGGAAGGAAGCGCATGGGAAAGGAGCAGCCGTGCATGTGGTCCGGCAGCCGGGACGAAGGTAGGCGACGATTGAAAAAGAATGGAAGAATGTAAACTTTAAAAACCGCAAATTTTCAAATCGCAACCGACTGACTGCCAGGGCATTGCTGAAAAATATGGCTGACGTTCGGTGGCCGGGCTAAGAAAACTGCCATTTTCTAACAAACTGACTCCTGAAATACTGCCGGGGACGCATTTTACTATTTTGGTCGAAAAGCTGCTAGCCAAAAAAATGTCGAGTATTTGTCAAAATTTCCCGCTTAAAATTGGCAAAAATTCAAAAATGCGCCATAAACTTGCAGCAAGTAGTTTTTGTGTTTATTTGTTTGGGTTAGAATCCCTCGCTGCTAACAGTGAGGGATTTCTTTTTTTTACACCCGCTTACAAATCATCCAACTCCTCTTCCGCCGCTCTATCAAATACCAGCGGCAACTGCCGGTCGCGATGCATGCGGCACCAAATGCAGTCGTCCTGGCCGCAGCCCTCGGTGAACTCCCGCGCCATGATCTTTGCGTAGGTTGTACGGATCATTTCTTCCACGAACTGGATCTCCGGCGGAGAAAATACGATTTCCACTACCGGAAAGCGGCCTTTGCGATCAGGTTCCAGCCAGGAAACGGCAGCGGAGCCGACGGATTCACTGTATAAATGGGCTTGTTCCAGCAGGATTTTATAAAAAGCCAGTTGCCGCCAGTAGTCGCCGCCGTAGGGTTGTTTTTCGCTGGGCGCGGCAGTTTTGTTCAAGTCGGGCGTACCGGTTTTGTAGTCCACAATGCGCAGCGTACGCTCGTCCACCCATTCCAGTTTATCCAGCGTACCGGTGAGGGGCACGCCGTCCAGTTCCACGCGATCGATGCGGCGCTCCACCACGGCTCGTTGCCGCCAGTGCACGATCTGGTCGGCATGAAAACGGCGCAGCAGCTCTTTCCCAAAAGACAGCCGTTGATTAAAAGAGCCTTCGCCGAAATAACCGCGCCGTCTTTCCATTTCTTTGGCCAGCAACTGCTCCAGCTCGGCAGCGGTCCCGAAGCGATACTGGCCTTCGGTTTTCATTTTCAGAAAAAACTGCTGCAACACACCATGCACCGCCTCCCCGAACGTCGCGGCTTCGCTCATGGTCTCCGGAATTCGCAGCAGATCGGTGTAATAAAAGGCCAGCGGACAGCGCAAATAGCGGTTCAAACTGCGTACGCTTAAGGTGAAATTATGCAGCAGGTCGTCCAGCAAAGCCGGTTCGGGCAGGGTGATCACCGGTTTCGCCGATTCGAGTAGTAACAGGGACTGGGTAAGCAGCAGGGTTTCGACCGGCACCGGCGTTTCGGTCTTGGGCAGTCCCGTTTCCTCTACAAACACCGCCTGCACCAGTGGCTTGCCATCTTCGCCAAAACGGCTGTAGGAAATCTGCAACTGGCGCCGGGCCCGCGTCATAGCCACGTAAAACAGGCGTCGGCGCGCTTCCACGGCATCTTCTTCGCCCGAAAGTGTCAACGTATCGGGCAGGGTAAAACGTCCGCGGTGGCCAGTCGCGCTTTTACCCCAGAGGTCGTCCGTACAGTCGATCATGAAAACGTGCCCGAACTCCAGCCCTTTCGAGCCGTGCGCAGTAAACAGTTGAATGCCGTCGTTGCTGCTGCGCAGGGGTTGCTGTACCGGCAGCGAGAGCCGGTTATCGTCCATGCTGTTCAGCACGTTCAGCAGGCGGGCCAGCGAAAAACGCGGATGCCGCCCCGCTTCGGCCTGCACGAAATCCAGGAAGGTGGTCAGGGTTTGCAGCCACCAGATCTTGTCGGGCTGTTCGAGGGCATAAGCCAGCAGGCCGCTCTGGTTATACAGGCGCTCGATGAAATTCGGCAGCGGCAGGTTCGGTAGCTCGGCGATCCAGCTTTCCAGCCTTCGGGCCGTTTCCAGCAGTTTTTGGCCATCATTTAAATGCAGGTCCTGTAGCGCGTTTTCATTGGCCAGCAGGCTGCGCCAGCGTTGGATTTTACCGGAAGGCTGGTCACGGTCAGACTGTAAGAGCAGCGATACCCGCGCCAGATCCAGGGGCGTCAGACCGAAAAAAGCCGCGTGCAGCAGCCGGAACAGCCGCCCTTCGCCGCTGAAAGCGCGTTGGCTTTCCTCGTGTACATAGTGCAGCAGACCGCGAAACTGCTGCATCCAGGGCAGGTCCAGCAGGTTGATCGGCCGTTTGGTCTGGTAGGCAATGCCTTTTTTTTCGAGCAGCGCCAGCAGGCGGTTGGCCTGTTTATGGCGGGCGTAGAGCACGGCGATCTCGCGCGGCGGCACGCCCGACCGCACCAGCTGTTCGATCTGGGCCACCACATCGGCCACCTCATGCAACCGGTTTTCGTACACGCGGAGCACCGGCTCGGTTTGATCGGCGGTGTGGGCCCGCAGGTCTTTGCTGAGCCGTTCATCCAGGGCGTTGATCGCCCGGATGGTATTGCGCCCGATTACGCGGTGCGCCGCATCGAGAATGCCCTGGGTGGAACGGTAGTTTTCTTCGAGCACTACGGTGAGCAGCTCGGCGCGGTAGGTACGGTGAAAGTCCAGCAGGTTCTGCAGCCGGGCGCCCTGAAATTCGTAAATGCTCTGGTCGTCGTCGCCGACGATGAAAATATTCGGGCTTTCCCAGTAGTCGAGCAGCAGGCTGAGCAATTGGTTTTGCGCGCCGTTAGTATCCTGATATTCGTCTACGAGTACGTACAGAAAACGCTCCTGGTAGTTGAGTAACAGGGCCTTGTTGGACGTGAAGGCCTTCAGCACCCAGAGCAGCATGTCTTCGTATTCGTAGCGACCGGCGCGTTCGAGGGCGTACTGGTACTTGGGATACAGATCGGCGGCCGCCCGCAGGCGCTGCATCCGCTCGGTGACGTCGTCGATCTGCTGCTGTTTGGGATCGCCTTTTTTGGCGTATTTGGTGCTTCGCTGGTAAATATAATCCGGGTTCGCTGGCAAATTCGCCAGGAAGGCGTCCACCCGTTTCAGGATCAGGCCGGGGGTCCAGCCTTCTTTTTTCATGTTGGCAAACAGGTCGCGCAGGTGGCGTTCATACTGATAAATGTCTTTCTGGCCCTCGCGTAAAGGATGATCGGCCGGCAGTTGACTCAGTATTTGGCGCACCATATCGATTCGTTCCAGTTCGCTGAGCGGTTCCAGGGTAGTGCGGCCGAATATTTCCAGGTTCTCCTGAATAATACGGTTACAAAAAGCGTGAAAGGTCTGGATAGGGACCCGGTGGGCTTCCGGACCGATGCGCTCGAACAGGCGCTGCCGCATGGCGCTCACGCCGGCGTCGGTGAAGGTGAGGCAGAGAATATTTTGCGGTCGGGTATCGGTATCGAGCAGGATCTTGCCCACCCGGGCGCTGAGCAGGTGGGTTTTGCCGGTCCCCGGACCCGCGATGACCAGCACCGGTCCTTCGACGCGTTCCACGGCCAGGCGCTGGGCGGGGTTCAGGCCTTCGAGGAAGAGGCGGAAGGCTGCGTTGCGTTGGTGGATGTTCAAAAGAAAGGGGATTTAAAGACGGTTTTTCACCGCAAAAATGCAAAACCGTTGAGCCAAACGCCAGCTCCTGTTGGTTATTCTAATGACTGGCATAACTCCACCAGTACCCCGCCGCTTGATTTCGGGTGCAAAAAAGCGACCAGCTTATTATCAGCGCCGCGTTTCGGTTCGGGTTGGAGTAAAATAAAACCTTCCTCTTCCAGCCGGGCCATTTCGGCCCGGATATCGGCGACTTCGAAGGCAATGTGGTGAATGCCCTCCCCGCGTTTTTCAATAAATTTCGCGATGGGACTATCCGCGCCAGTGGCTTCCAGCAGCTCGATCTTGCTGTCTCCGACCTGAAAAAAAGAGGTGCTGACCTGTTCCGAAGCGACCGTTTCGATCTTGTAATGCGCGGCGCCCAGCAGGCGTGCGTAGAGCGCGTTGCCTGCTGCCAGAT
Organism: Saprospirales bacterium; assembly: GCA_031425035.1. Taxonomy (GTDB): domain Bacteria; phylum Bacteroidota; class Bacteroidia; order Chitinophagales; family Saprospiraceae; genus M3007. Next base: position 12,877 of record JANPIN010000075.1, read on the forward strand.
CACGCACCGCGATGCCAATATGGTCTATTTTCAAAATGCTATTTTTTCTTGATCCAGATGTTTTGTTCGCCGGTCAGGGTCTGCAAGGCTACAATTTTATCCTGCACTTCGCTCAGGTTGTGGTAGCGGAATTGAATGCCCACCTGAAAGCCGCTTTTCTGGAAGAAATAAACCTGGTGGCCTTCCTTCTTCAGCTTCTGAACCAGCCGGTCGGCATTGTTTCTATCTTGTAGGGTAGCGACGACCAGTACGCATTCCCGGCCATCCACCGCCGTTTTTTCAATGGCTTCGCGGGCTGCCTGCATACGTTTTTCGGCAGCGGCTACCGCTTCGGGCGAAGGTTCATCGGGTGGGGCCGTAATATCCGTCACTACGGTTTCTTCACTGGCGGTTGGCTTGGATTTTCTGACCGGTTTATCGGACTTTTCCGTGCTTTCGACCGGTTGTTCGGTTTGGTTGGCATTCGTCAGCCGTTTCGCTTTTTGTTGTTGCCAATACCAAATACCCATACCGCCTGCCCCGAGTAACAGGAAGACGGCCAGAAAAGTGGCCCAATTGGCGGAACTCCGGCTTTCCGGTTCGTATTCGGCGGTGACCGTATTGGGCAGCGCCACCGGCGCCGGTACCGGCGTCTGCACTACGCTACTGCTGCTGGAACTGGGGTTGGATACCGCTTCTGAAGCCACCGGCGGGTTGCTTACTTCGCGGGAGCGGGCAATCGGGGAAAACTGGAGTGGCGGCAAACCGTAGGATTCCGCGTTGAAATTAGCGGCGTCGGGCAGGAATTGAATGCGTTGCACGTAGTTTTTGTACAAACGACCAATACGCGGCAAGGTGACGATTTCCCGTTGGTTGAGCAGTTGCTGGGTTTTTTCCGTAAACTCATCCACCACATGGCGGGCTTCTTCCGTCGAAATACCATGGGTCTGGGCAATATCCTGGATCAGAATACCATCGTCGGTAGTGAGGTTTTCGCTGAAAGTAAGGGTTTTGCCCGGTGGAGTGACCGAACCGCCAACATAGTCAACTGTAGAAGCCGTTGGGGTAGCCGTAAAACCGCCCAGGCCGGGAATAATAATGGCGTCGCGGAGAAACAACTGCTTTTCAATATGAGCCGGAATGTCAATTTGCATGGTTGGGATAGTTGGGCGTAATTGGGTGGTTAGACAGGTTGTACAGTTTATTGGCAATAATTTTGCCAAGCATGTTAGGACAACCGGTCAGATCTTTCCCGTAATCAGATTGTTGGGGTAAAAGTAGGCTGGAACGGGCGACAAAATTAGGTTTTTTTGGTTGAAAAAAAGCAAACATCGACGGTAGAGCGATCTGCAACCTGATGATTACAACGTTGAAAACCCCATAAAAGGCTTTGGTGTAAAAATCACAATAAGTACTAACTTTGCCTAAATTAATATAATGAATTATACCCATGAGTGAGGTCGAAAGCTTTTTTAAGTCGGCTTTTTCCGTTGATAACGTGATATTTGGATTTGATGGCGGCGACCTCAAGGTACTGCTCATCCAACGGGGGGCCGCTCCATACCGTGGCAAATGGGCTTTGCCCGGTGACCTCGTTTATCCCAACGAAGATCTCGATACGGCTGCCGAACGTGTGCTCGAACAGTTGACCGGCCTGCGTGACGTATATCTGGAACAAGTCAAAGCCTTTGGTGCCGTTGACCGTCACCCGCTGGGCCGGGTCATTACGGTGGCTTATTTTTCGTTGATCAAGATCAGTAACTACGTGGTTACGCCCGCTTCTTTTGCCCAGTCAGCGAAGTGGCACCACGTGCATCAGGTGGGCGAGCTGGCTTTTGATCACAATCAGATTCTGGCTACCTGCCTGCAGCAGCTCAAACAGAAAGTGCGTAATGCGCCGGTAGGTTTCGAGTTATTACCGCCGAAATTTACGCTGACCGCTTTGCAGCAATTGTACGAATCCGTGCTCGATTTACCGAATGGTGGTATTGACAAAAGGAATTTCCGCAAGAAAATCCTTGGTATGGGCGTCCTGGTGGAATGTGAAGAGATCCAGGAAGGCGTGGCGCACCGGCCGGCAAAACTCTACCAGTTCGACGCTGACCGCTATGATCAGTTCCTGGCGGAAGGCTATAGTTTCGATATTTGAGCATCCATCGACCGGCTGATTTGCCAGCCCTGCAGACTCAACCAGCCAAACCCGATGGCATTGAGCGTACCGTGCCAGATTTTTAAATTATGAATATTGATCCAGGCCAGCGGCCACTGAAAACGCAGCGCGTATAAAGCAGCCAGCAGACCGCCGCCCAATAAACATACTGCCCCGCCCAGCCAGTACCACCTGGCCCGGTGGGGCAGCTTTTTTTGGTTGAAATTGCCAATCTGTCTGGTCGCCACAGTCAGTGCCATGGCGGCAAACAACAGGGAGGAAAAACCCTCGACGGCCGGACTAAAACCCCACTGGGTCAGGGTAATCCCCAGGGCGACCAGCGGCATGCCCAGCAGCGCCGCCGTAGCCAGTAGTTGGGTTAATAAGGTTGGCCGCGCTTCCAGTAAGGCATAAATAACGGTGCTCAATACAAAGCCGGCGACGTGAAAATGGGCCGCCGTAAGTCCCACGATGACCGGATCAAAACCCAGCGGACGGAACCCGGCCAGAAAACACACAGTCCATACAGCCCCGGTCAACCAATAGGACAGCGCGAAAACCCGCAGTACAGCCGGCAAAGTGAAACGTTTGAAAATCAGCAGATTAAGCCCTTCGGTGAGGGTGAGCCAGGCCGCTACCAATAAGTAGGGGAGGGCCAGTAAGGGCGCTATTTTGGCAGGAAAAATCAAATACGCTATACACAGTCCGCCGGCCGCCAGCCAATACCACGGGCTTTGTGGTAAACCCAAAATATGCAGCCCCTTCGGTACCAGGAACGTAGCGGCAAACATGACCAGTACAGCCTCCCAATGCGTGTAAATAAGTTCGGTAAACATGCTGGTATGAGAATAGGCGTGAGCGGATAGAATTGCCGGACATTAGACGTTGTAAATCAGGTTTTTAGCCCAAAAGTCTAACGACCACTTTCCCTTGTCTGCCCGGCCACATAGCGCAGCATAGACGCTTTGGAAGCGCGCACGAAAGTACGCTGATAGGCCCGCGCCAGGGGGTAGGCCAAACGCGCCATCCAGTGGCGTGGGCGCGAAAAAGCCCGGATGCAGTAACGCACGGTCCCGTCTTCCAGGCGTTCGACCATGAAAAGCTCTTCCCCGCGTTCCGCATGGCCGGGCAGGGTGCCATAGGCAAAACCAAACTGCCGGTCGTCGTCCAGCACATATACGATCCGGCAGGCGTTGAGCCACCAGAAGCCCATGACCCGAATTGTCATCGCCACCACTTCGCCCGCCCGGATGGGAGCCGCTTCCGGACGAATATAGGCCCAGCCGCCGGGAAACATCTGCCACTGCCGGATGGCATTTTTGGCGGCTACCCAAACTGCATCGCCCTCCCCCAGCTTTACCCAGTTAAAATCATGGTCATACGCCGCCGGCGCTTTGGCCTCGCGGGTACTCCCGACAGCGGGGTAGTTAAAATCATAAGCAGTTTGCAACTGTAAGAAAGTCTGCGTGCGCGACGTATCAGGCTGGAAAAATGAAGGCATGGAGTGGATGGTTTGCCGGTAAAACCCAGGCTTAAACCACTTGTTCACAACTTTCAAAAATTATTGAAAATTAAAAAATGAACAAAATGTCCGGTTGCGGTTTAATATTTACTTCGTTATTTAAATCATGACTATGTCTGAGATCGCTACCGCTGCGCCCAAGGCGCCTGTTTCCCTGCCTACCTCCCAACAGGTGGATATAGAACAACTCTTCCAGGCACAACTGAAGCATCAATTCGTGGTGGCGCGTACCACGACGCATGAACGTATTCAGAAGTTGCGCCTATTGCATGACACGCTTTTGCGCTATCAGGATGAGATCCGGGCGGCCATGCGGGCTGATTTTCAGAAAGGTACTTTTGAGACCGATATTACGGAAATCGGGGTGATCAACAGCGAAATTCGCCACACCATCCGTCATTTGCGAAGCTGGATGCGGACACGCCGCGTAAGCACGCCCCTCGCCCTGTTCGGCTCCACCTCGAGGCTGCGCTATGAACCCAAGGGCGTTTGCCTGATCCTGTCGCCCTGGAATTACCCCTTCAACCTCACTTTCGTACCGCTCGTATCGGCCATCGCAGCGGGCAACTGCGTGATTTTAAAACCTTCGGAATTCACCCCCCATAGTTCGGCGCTGATGAAAAAGATCGTCGCGGAACTGTTCTCCCCGGAAGAAATTACGCTGGTGGAAGGGGATGCCTCCGTCGCCGAGGCCCTGACCAACCTGCCGTTTCACCATATATTTTTCACCGGCAGTCCGGCCGTGGGTAAAATCGTGATGGCGGCAGCGGCCAAAAACCTGAGTTCCGTAACGCTGGAACTCGGTGGCAAAAGCCCGGTCATCGTGGACGAAACGGCCGACCTCGACAATGCCGCCGCCAAGATCGCCTGGCTGAAGTGCATGAATGCCGGTCAGATCTGCATTGCGCCCGACTTTGTGCTGGTGCAGGAAAATGTACACGATGCCCTGGTGACCAAGATCAAACAGCAGGTGGAGAAATTTATCGGGGAAACGGTGGAAGCGCGCCGGGCCACGCCGGACTACTGCCGCCTGGTGAACCTGCATCATTTCGACCGGGTGAAGTCGCTCCTGGACGACGCTTTGCAGCAGGGCGCACAACTGGTCCAGGGTGGACAATCGGTGCGCAGCGAACGGTTTCTAGAGCCGACGGTGCTGGTGCAGGTGCCGCCTGCCGCCCGCATTTGGCAGGAAGAAATATTCGGGCCGCTGCTGCCGGTTCAAGCTTTCAAAACACTGGACGATGCACTGGCCATCGTGAACGCCAAACCGAAGTCGCTGGCGATGTACCTGTTCAGCCGAAACAAGCAACAGGTGGAGCGGCTGTTGCAATCTACCCGCAACGGGGGCGTGAGCGTCAACGATTGCGGGGTCCATTTTTTCAATGCCGGTCTGCCCTTTGGCGGCGCTAATAACAGCGGCATGGGCAAGTGTCACGGGGAATTCGGCTTTCAGGAGTTCAGTAATGCGCGCGGTGTGCTGTACCAAACGCGCTGGCTGCCGACCAGTGATTTTCTGCTGCCGCCGTATGGGTCTAAGTTGCAGGCGTTTTTGGTGAAAGCGATTACCAGGTATTTGTAGGGTAAGCGGATGTAAGAGGTTTTACTTTGCACGGCGCGGTTGGATCGGAGAACGGATTAGGCGGATTGAACGGATTAAAACGGATTTTTTGGACTGCCGCAGTTTACACGGCGCGGTGGGATTGGAGAACGGATTAGGCGGATTAAACGGATTAAAACGGATTTTTTAGACTGCCGCTTAAAATGACAGGAGCCACTCCGCTGGGGGGTGGCTCCTGTTTTTATCCGATGGCTTCTTGTTTTGCCTTCGGCTTAATCGTCGTCGCCGACTACTTCGCCGGTGGGGTTGCGTTCCCACATCAGGTAGGCTTTCAGAAAAGGATCGAGGTCGCCGTTGAGCACCGCGTCGGGGTTATGCACTTTATAACCACTGCGCAGGTCCTTCACCCAGCGGTCATCGAGCACGTAGGAGCGGATCTGGCTGCCCCATTCGATCTTGCTTTTCCCCGACTCTATTTTATCTTTCTCGGCCTGGCGTTTGCGCATTTCGAGTTCATAGAGGCGGCTTTTGAGCATCGTCATAGCCGTATCGCGGTTGCGGTGCTGGCTGCGGTCGGCCTGGCATTCCACGGCAATACCCGTGGGTAAGTGGCGCAGACGAACGGCCGAGTTGGTCCGGTTGACGTGCTGACCGCCGGCGCCGGAAGCCCGGAACACGTCCATTTCAATATCGTCGGGTTTGATGACAATGTTGATGTCGTCGTCTTCCACGAGCGGATAAATGAACACGGAAGAAAAAGAAGTCTGCCGTTTGCCCTGGGCGTTGAACGGACTGATGCGCACCAGGCGATGTACGCCGTTTTCGCCTTTCAGCCAGCCATAGGCATAGTCGCCGCGGATCTCGATGCTGGCGGATTTAATGCCCGCCGCGTCGCCATCCTGTTCGAACAGGTCGACGACTTTGAAACCGGCGCGTTCGGCCCACATGCGGTACATGCGTAACAGCATGGCCGACCAGTCGCAGGCTTCGGTGCCACCGGCCCCGGCATTGATGGTGAGCACGGCATTCATCGCGTCCTCTTTTTGGTTCAGCGTACTGCGGAATTCAGCGTCGGCCAGTACTTCACCGGTGCGCTGATACTGGACATGCACCTCTTCTTCAGTAGCGAGTCCTTCTTTTTGAAATTCAAACATACCTTCCAGATCGTCTACCTCGCGGGCGATCTTGTGGTAGTTTTGGAGCCAGTTATTACTGATCCCGAGTTTGCGTTGGATGGTTTCGGCCCGTTTAGGGTCGTCCCAAAATTTAGGATCCAGGGTTTCGGCGGTGAGGTCTTCGACTTCTCGTGAACGGTTGTCCACGTCAAAGATACCTCCTAAGGACCGCCAACTGCTCCTTCAACTCCTTGAGTTGTTCGGTCGTCATGGTTGGAAACGGAAGTTTTTAAAACTAGGGTTAAGAATAGGAGTTAGGGGACAGGAGTTAGGGGACAGGAGACAGGAGACAGGAGACAGGAGACAGGGGGCAGGAAACAGACAGTTGGTTAATCACCAGTATCATATTTCCTAACTCCTGTGTCCTGTCCCCTAACTCCTGTCTCCTACTTTACAGCACCTCCACGTAGAAGATCAGTTCCGAGTTGGGGGGAACGACGTCTCCGGCGCCCTGATCGCCGTAAGCGAGGGCGGGTGGCAGGAAGAAGTAGGCTTTGCCGCCGTGGTTGAGCAACTGAACGCCTTCATCAAAACCCGGGATCATTTGACCGACCCCCACGGTAAAGTCCAGCGTTTCGCCGCGTTGGAAGGAGTTGTCGAACAATTTACCATCGGTCAGGCAGCCATAGTAGTTGGTACGGACCATATCGTTGGCTTTAACGGGGGCGCCTTTTCCGGGCTCCACGATCAACACTTTCAGGCCGGAAGGACGATTATCGAGTTTCAATTTACCGTCTTTATAGTCCTTGGCGGTTTGGGTGACCATGTTTTGCACGGCCGCAAATTGGGCTTCGCCATCGGCAACGGCCTTGTCTTTATCGGCTTTGGTCTTGAGGTCCACCACTTTTATTTCGTAGCGTACATCCTTGGCGCTGGCCAGCGAGGCTGGAATATAGGGGCGGATCAGCGAATCGATGGTCTCGTACATCGTTGCGCTGTCTCCATTGGCCAACATCAGCGAGGCGTCATAGATAAAAGGCACGCGGCTGCCGAGGGTAGCGGCTTCGGGCACTATAAATTCGCGGGCAGCAGCACCACCGGCGCGGGTCGTACCCAGCAGGCTATCACCGACATACGTATCGACGTGGACGAGGATAGAACCGCCAACGGTGGCCTTCGGAGTGGTATTATTGGTGTGGTTCACCAGGCGGAAACCGTGTTCCGTCGTGATAGGCGCTGCGGCCTGGGCTTTGGTAGGGGCCTGCACTTTGGCTTGGGGCTCGCTGCTGCTAACCACTTTTGCAGTTTTTGGACTACAAGCCCATTGCGCACCCATCAGCAGGGTTAAAAGCGCGAAAACGATATTTTTTGACATAAAACAAGTGTGTCTTTGGGTAAAAAAAGTGAAGGTGAAAATTCAAAAAGGGAGCAGAAAAGTAACCATGTCTTTGTAAAACGTGGTTACTTCCTATACTCCCTTTTCAATAAACCGGGTCGCCGGTCCTACTTCAGCTCGACGTAGAACACCAGGTCCGATTTCGGTGGAATACCACCATCGGGCGTGCCTTGCTCGCCGTAAGCCAGTTTGGAAGGCAGGAAGAAGTAAGCCTTGCCGCCGTGGTTGATGTGGGTCACACCCTCATCGAAACCAGGGATCATCTGGCCGACACCGACCGGGAAGTTCAGCGTTTCGCCGCGCTGGTAGGAGTTATCGAATGGTTTGCCGTCCATCAGCACACCGAAGTAGTCGGTTTTCACGGTTTCGCCGGTTTTTACGGCGGCTCCGGTACCCGGTTCTACGATCAGGGCTTTCAGGCCGGAAGGATAGGTCTGGATCTTATCGGTCAATTTTCCGGCGACATAGTCTTTCACCGTGGCTTGGACCATAGCTTCCACCTCGGAAACGCGGGCCATGGCCTCGGCGGTTTTCTTGGCTTTTTCTTCTTTATTGATCACCTTCACGATCTTCACTTCGTAGCGCACGTCTTTCGCGTCTTTTTGCGAAGCGGGTACGAAACGGCGGATGGTGGTGTCAATGGTTTCCAGCAGGGTCGCGCTGTCGCCTTCGCTCATCATCAGAGCGGCATCATACAGAAAAGGTACGCGTTTGCCGAGGCCGGCAGAATCGGGGATCAAGTATTCCCGGGCTTCGCCGCCGTCTTTGCGGGTACTGCCCATCAGGGTGTCACCGATGTAAGTATCCACGTGGACCATAACGGACTCGCCATTGGTGGCTTTTGGGCCGTTGCCATTGGTGTGGTTGATGTAGCGATAGCCGTGCTGCGTTTTTTGTTCGTCTTGTTTGCAGGCAATTTGGCTAAGCAGGAGGGCCGCGATGGCCACAAAAAATAAGTTGCGCATTGGTGTAACGGATGAATAGTGAGCGTGTTGATTGGTTTTAAGCGTACTATTTTTTATTTAAGACCTCCTGATACAAGGGCAGCAGGCTTTTAAATTTATCGATGGTGGTGCGCAGACTCTCGTGGGTAAACGCGCCGGAAGCATTTTTGTGACCGCCTCCATTGAAGTGTTTCTTGCAGATTTCCTGCACGTCCAGGTCGCCCTTGGAGCGTAGACTGAGTTTAACAATGTTCGGCTGGTTGTGGATGAAAGCCGCCAGCCGGACGTCGCGCATACTGAGCAAGTAATTTACAATGCCTTCCGTATCACCGCGTTGGATATTGAAATCCTCGTAGTCTTTACGGGAAAGCCAGATCATGGCGGTGCGAAACTCGGGCATATATTCCATGCGGTGGCTCAGGCAGTGGCCCAGCAGCCGCAGGTTTTTTTCTTTTTGCGAATTGAAGATCATATCCTGCACGCTGGTATCGTCCAGGCCGCGGTCCATCAGGTCGGCAACAATGCGGAACACGACCGGGTTGGTAGCGTGGCGGAAAGAACCGGTATCGGTTACAATACCGGTATAAATGCAGCGCCCCACTGTCGGGTTCACTTTTTGCAGATCGCCGAGGCCGGTAATAAAGCGGTACACCATTTCGCAGGTACTGCTGGCTTCGGGCTCGCTGTACACGAAGTTGGCGATCGGGTCCGGGTACAGGTGGTGATCGATCATGAGGCGTGAACCGGGCAGGTTTTTCACGAAATCCCCAAGCTTATCGATCCGGCTGTAGGCATTGAAATCCAGAAAAATGAAGAAGTTCTTGCGTTGCAGCAACTGCTTGCATTCCTCGGTATGAATATCCCAGATCAGGATTTCGTCGGCTTTGGGCAGGGCTTCGAATTCTTCCGGATATTCCGAAGGGAACACGACGTGTACCGTATGGCCATATTGTTCCAGGTAGTGCTGCATGGCCAGCGAACTGCCAATAGCGTCGCCATCAGGGTTGCGGTGCGAAAAGATGGCCACGTTTTGTGGCACCCGGATCAACTCTTTTAAGTCGGAAGGAAATTCCATAGACGGGTGACGGAGCAAACAAGCGAGGTTTTGTCAAAAAACAAAGGTGACGGGCAAAAAGTCGACTTCTGCACGTGTTATGTTTAAAACGGGCAAACCGGATAGCGAAAAGTTAACTGGTATGCGCGTTAAACAACCATTTTACTTTTAAAAACGCTGTCTTAACCGGTTTTGGCGGGCAAAAGTACGGCATCGCCCCCTCACTTAACGGCTGCACCGCATATTATTTTTCCAAAAACCTTTTTTTACCCCCCGTTTGAAATAAAATCTTGTCCTATTTTTGCGGCCTTTTATAAAAGTAAACGGAAGAACCGGCTGGTCTGACCAAAGCAGTTCTACTTTCCTGTTCTTCCCGGCACTTTTGTTTAGTTTTCACTCTCTCACGTAATTACAAAATGGCAGGTAATCGCACCTTCACTATGCTTAAGCCCGACGCTGTACGCGCCGGCAACATTGGTAACATTCTTCAAATGATCAACGCCGCCGGTTTCCGTATTGTGGCCTTGAAACTGACGCAACTGAGCACCGAAAAAGCCGGCCAGTTTTATGCCGTGCACGCCGAGCGCCCTTTCTACGGCGAACTGGTGGACTTCATGAGCAGCGGCCCCATCGTGGCAGCTATTCTGGAAAAAGACAATGCGGTGGAAGATTTCCGCACCCTCATCGGCGCCACGAACCCGGCCAATGCAGCACCCGGCACCATTCGGGCCATGTATGCCGCCAGCGTCGGCGAAAATGCCGTGCATGGTTCTGACAGCGATGATAATGCCGCCATTGAAGGCGCATTTCACTTCGCCGGTGTGGAAGTGATCTAAGAAATGCCGGTTTTTGTGTTTTGGAGGCAGCATGCATCCAAAAATGCATCATAAAACATTCGAGGGGTTTGCTGCATGTTGCGGCAAACCCCTCGTACTATTAATAAGCGATAGCCTTAAGCATCTTTCGGATCGTCCTCTTTGTCAGAGACATAGTCCTTGGCTTTTTCCCAAAAACCCTTGCCTTTTTCATAGACTTCGCCGGCTTCTTCTTTTACTTCGCCCGCCAGTTCGCTGGCTTTATCGGATAAATAACCCAGCGCGCCACCGGTATGGGCAGCAATGTTCGCCTTGGCGGCCTGGGCTTCGGCCAGCTTTTCGGCAGCTTCGGCTTTGGCTTCAGCGGCCATCGCTTCCGCTTTTTCGCTCCATTCACCGACCTTTTCCGCAGCTACTTCCCGCAGATCGCCTAGTTTTTCGGCAGCTTTATCCGCCAGGTCTTTACCGGTTTCTTTGGCTTTTTCCCAAAAATCTTCCATTGTTTTGATTTTAAAAAGTGAATTGAACTATGAACTATAAACTATGAACGGCTGGGTAAGCATGATGACGTTGCTGCCTGATAGTTCATACATCATAGTTCATAGTTCATAGTTAAAATAGTTAGCTTTTCTCTGCCCAGACCTGGGCGAGGTGGACGATGGTTTCGGCGGCTTTTTCCATGTCTTGTACCGACACCCATTCCTGTTTGGAGTGGAAAGCGTGTTCGCCGGCGAAAATATTAGGGCAGGGCATGCCCATGTAGGAGAGGCGCGAGCCGTCGGTGCCGCCACGAATACTGCGCTGCAGAGGCTTTTCAAAACCGGCGCGGCGCATGGCTTCCAGGGCATAGTCGACCACCTGCGGATGCTGACGAACGATCTGGCCCATGTTGCGGTACTGCTCGGTGATACTGATCGTGGCCGTCGAGTTGGGAAAGCCCTGCAAACTGGCATCGACGATCTGCTGCAACGTCCGGGCATGCTGTTCCAGTCCGGCTTCGGTAAAATCGCGAAGGATGAGTTTGATGGTGGCCAGTTCCACGCTACCTTCCAGGTGTACCGGATGCAGAAAGCCTTCGAGTCCTTCGGTATGTTCCGGGCTGAGTTCGTCGGGCAGCCGGGCAACGATGCGGGCGGCGATCTTGATGGCGCTTTCCATATTGCCTTTGGCAAACCCCGGGTGGGCCGATACGCCGTGGACAGTTACGGTGGCGGCATTGGCGCTAAAGGTTTCATCTTCAATACTGCCGGCGGTTTCTCCATCGATGGTGTAGCCGAACTGGGCGCCGAGTTTGGCCATGTCGACCTTCTCCACGCCGCGGCCGATTTCTTCATCCGGGGTGAACAGAATACGGATCGTACCATGTTTCAGCGCGGGGTTATCCAGCAGGATCCTGGCAGCGCTCATGATGGCGGCCAGGCCGGCTTTATTATCCGCGCCCAGCAGCGTTAGTCCGCTGGCGGTAATAATATCGTTACCGCGTTGCTGCCGCAGGTCCTCGTGGTTTTCCATTTCCCGGATCACCACGCTGGGGTCGTCGGGGAGCACCAGATCCTGGCCCTGGTAGTTTTCGTGCACGATCGGTTTTACGCCCGCCCCGGAGCAATCCGGCGAGGTGTCCATGTGGGAGCAAAAGCAAATAACCGGTACGGATTTGTCGGTATTGGCCGGAATGGTGGCGTAGACATAACCATATTCGTCGAGGTGGGCGTCGTGGATGCCCATGGCCAGCAGTTCCTCGACCAGCACGCGGCCCAGGTCTTTTTGCTTTTCGGTACTGGGCTGGCTGGGGCTATTGGGGTCGCTTTGGGTATCGATGGTAACGTAGTGTAAAAAACGTTCTTTAGCGGTGTGGTGCATTGTGGTCGTGGCCATGCGGAAAAGTGGTTAAAAATTGAGCAGCGAAAGTAGGGGATGTGACGCATATTCGGCAGGACAAAATAGGCGCAATTACCGCAAGGGAAAACGGGCTTCCGGCGTAAAAAAAGCGGCTGCTTTCGATTAGAAAGCAGCCGCTCCAGGCTTTATAGGGGTGATCAACCGAAGTTTAGAAGAACCGGCTGCGGTTATCCTTGAGGTCGGCATGTTTTTTCATAGCGGCAATCAGGCTGGTTTTGACCGAACTTGCTGCGGAAGAACTTACTTGTTTGCGGAACATCGTTAAGTCGGCCGGAACCTGTACCTGCGGTTTTTCCGTAATCGGTTTAACGATATAAACGCCACCGCTACCGACGATCGGGCCACTGACGGCATCTTTAGCCAGGTTGAACACCGTACCGATTACGCGTGGTTCGCCACCGGCTTGCATCATGGAAGTACCGCGGGCGGTATCCACCTGCACACCCCACTGGGTAGCAATAGCCGACAGATCGGTACCGGCGGTAATTTTGCCTTTCAGCACGCTTCCTTTCTTCTCATTGCGAACTTTCAGTTCGGCATCTGGCAGGGCCTTCAGGGAAGCCACCGTAGCGGAACCTGCTGGCGCGATGTTTTTCAGTACGGCCACGACATAGCGGCTGTCGAAATAACCACCATTTGCATCGCGGAAGCTGAACACTTCCTGGCTGACGTTGCCGATTTTAGTTTTTTCATTGAATGCCCATTTCACGATGTCACGGGAATACTCGCCCGCAGTCAACTGGCCGACCGTATAGTCGTTGGTTTTTACCGCAGCACTGGTCTCGACGCTCATGTTTTGCTGACCGGCCAGGCTGTTGAATTCGGTGATCGTTTTAGCCTGCTGCACAAAAGCAACGGCCTTATCTTTAATCATACTTTGGGTCACTTCGCTCGGCTCGATGGGCTGGCTCACGTAAGCAGCTTTGACACTACTTTCATTTTTAATGAATTTCTTGCCCGTAATTTCGATCAGGTGCCAGCCAAACTGGGTTTGCACCTTGTACAGTTGGCCTTGTACACCTTCATAGAAAGCAATAGCATTGAACTCCGGCACCATTCTGCCTGGCGCAAACCAACCAAGGTCACCGCCCTCGGCTCTGGAACCGTCCATGCTGTTCTGTACAGCCAGCGAGTCAAAGCGGCCATTACCCTTTTCAATCAGGTTTTTCAGGCTGTCGATGATGCGCTCTCCGTCGGGATTGTTTTTCGGGATCAGGATGTGGCGGGCACGCACCGAATCGGCGATGACCTTCTTGTCCAGGATCTTGGCAATCGTCCAGGCGTTGCCGTCCAGATAAGGGCCGACCACTGCACCAATGGGAGCACGCAGCAGCGTATCTGCGATGGAAGGCGGCAGTACGGATTTGGATTTATACGTGTTCTCCAGTACGCCGTTATTCACAGCGATAAAGGTGGAGTCATTAGGAGTGGTACGCAGACCGTCTACCAGTCTGGCTACGGTTTCGCGGTTAGCGGCTGTATCCGCAGCGGTAGGCTTTACCTCGAACGACACGTAGTTCACGATGCGCGTTTCTTCGCTCTGATCGTACAGGTGTGGGTTCTGCTTCAAAAAAGCCGAAAAATCCTCATCCGTCAGTTGGGCCTCCTCGTCTTTCACCTTGTCGTACGGAATACGTACGTAGGCAAAGTCCAGGCGCTCGTTATTTTCATGGAACGCCATCTCCGCCTGCCAGGTAGGGGTATACATCCCTTTTGTGACCAGCGTGACAATTTTGTTTTGCAAGCGTTCTTTGACGATTTCTTTTTCCTGCGTAGCCCAGTAAGCGCGGTTCAGCGGGTCGGTAAACTGACCGCCTTCAATAGCGCCTTTGATGCTGGCCAGTTGCTGACGGTTTATCTGCCCGTCATTGCCTTTGAAGCGATCCGTGATGATGGGGCTGGGGTTCATACCGAACTCCAGTTCCTTCAGTTCTTCGCTGTCGACGCCCAGACCGAGTTCTTCGGCTTCCTGGCTGATCAGGTTGCGTTCGACAAAATAGTCCCACATCTGGTTACGCACCTGGAAGCTATTGCTTTTGGCATTTGCGTACACGAGTTTTTCATAGTCCTCGAATTCGCTGCGTTTTATCTCCGCGCCGTTTACCTTGCCCAGCGTGTTAACGTCGCCGGCACTGTTGCGTTGCGCATTGGAAATGATCTCCATGAGGATGAAGCCACCGAGGGCCAGGGTCATCAGCGCAATAAGAATCCATCCGTTTTTCCGGATCGTCCCGATTAAAGCCATCTTCAGATAATTAGTTGAAAATCAGAATATTAGATACAAAAATCGCCTTTTTTAAAAAAAGCAGACGCAAAGGTAAACGATTGGGTGTGAAAAAAGTAAAAATTTTGGTTATTGTCGGGAAGACAGTCGGGGGAAGTAAAAAACGGGGTGGAATTTAAAGCGGCGACTCCAGTTTGGCATAGTCGTTCGGCGTATCCAGGTCGCGCAGTATACCGTCATCCGGCATCTGCACCCAATGCAAATGCTGTTCGTTGGCCTGTACTATTCCCCGGCAGCCTTCGGGATCGCTATGCTGCAAAATTGCCTCGCGATAGGAATCGGCAAACAGGACGGGGTTGCCCCTGCTCTGGCCGAAACGCGGCAGGAGAATGGCGCTGGGATCGTGGCTGTAAATATTTAAAAAACTGGTAGCCAGTAGTTTATAACTGGCGGTGCTGATCATCGGCATATCGGCCAGGCAGATCATGTAGGGGCGCTCATTTACAGCGCTGCGTACCCCCGCCCGGATGGAACTGGTCATGCCCCGCGCATAGTCGGGATTGAAGATCTCCTGCACCGCAAAACCGGTCAGCAGGGGCAGCAACTCATTGCGCTGGTGGCCGCTGACCACGAAGACATCGCCAATATCCGCCGCGCAAAGTTGCTCCAGGGTTGTTTCGAACACGGTACGGCCCCGAAATGGCAGCAGTAACTTATTCGGCCCGCCCATGCGCAGTCCCTGACCGGCGGCTAAAAGAATGACGTTGAGCATCGTTTGTTTCTGCGTTTATTTGAGTTTTCAAATTGCTAAATATTCCGGCCGTATGTTTCCTGATTGGACCCTGGCTTTGTTTTTCCTGCTTATTGCCTTCATTTATGCGTCGGTCGGCTTTGGCGGCGGATCGAGTTACCTGGCCCTGCTGGCCGTCGCCGGCATCCCCTTCCAGGAAATACGACTGACGGCTTTGATCTGCAACATCCTGGTGGTGACCGGCGGTACGCTGATTTTCTGGCAAAACAAACAACTTGACTTGCGCAAAATACTGCCCCTCGTGGTCGTCAGTGTGCCGCTGGCTTTCCTGGGGGCAAAAATGCGGTTACAGGAGGCTTTTTTCTTCCAATTGCTGGGAATCAGTTTGTTACTGGCGTCCACTTTACTCTGGTTCCAGGGCCGAAAGGAGGCTGATCCGACGGTACTACCCAAAAATAATTACTTGCGGGACGGCTTGCTGGGCGGCGCGATCGGACTTTTATCCGGACTGGTCGGTATTGGCGGTGGTATTTTTTTATCGCCGGTCCTGCATTTTCTGAACTGGCACACGGCCCGTAAAATAGCGGCTACCGCCAGCGTATTCATCCTGGTCAATTCTATAGCCGGTATTGGCGGACAACTGGCGCATTTACCGGCCGATTTGCACTGGGGTCGTGTAGCCTTGCTGGGAGCTGCCGTCCTGCTCGGCGGCCAGTTAGGCTCCCGGATCAGTATCGCCCGCTTCGACCCCCTGCTCATTCGCCGCGTAACCGCCGTTTTGGTCTTTGCCGCCGGCGTAGAAGTACTATTTAAACTATAAACTATGAACTATAATGTATGAACTAATTGACAGCAACTCCATGCTGCTTACCTGATAGTTCATAGTTCATAGTTCATACATCATAGTTCATAGTTATTACGGATGGGCGGCTACCCACACTTCGCCGTCCGCAAACAACTCTTTTTTCCAGATGGGCACCGTTTGTTTCAGGGTGTTGATGGTAAAACGGCAGGCATCGAAGGCTGCATCGCGGTGGGCTGCCGAAACGGCGATCACGACCGCTACTTCCCCGATCTGGAGTACACCCGTTCGGTGATGAATGACCAGCGCCTGCACGGGCCAGCGTTCAAAAGCGGCGGCAGCAATTTTCTGCATTTCCCGCAGCGCCATTTTTTCATAGGTTTCAAATTCCAGCCGCAGCACCTCCTTCCCCTTCGTGGCATCCCGTACCGTACCGATAAACACGTCAATCCCTCCACTCGCCGGGCCACTTACCCGATGAATGCACGCCATTATATCCAATGGCCCCTCAAAAATTTCAACTTCATAGTTCATACGTCATCGTTCATCGTTCATCGTTCTATCCGCCGCTGACGGGTGGGATCACGGCAATTTCGTCGTTTGCTTGCAGCTGAATATGAGGCTCGGCGTATTCTTCATTGACGGCCAGCAGGAAAGAGGCGAGGGCGCCGAGTCGAGGATATTGTTCGGTCAAAAGCTGCTTGAGCTGGCCGGCAGTAGTGGATTCCGGCACGAGCATACTGATCTGCGCGTCCCCGCATATTTCGCGGGCTATACCGAAGGTTTGAATCTTGATTTGCATGTTGGACAACTCTATCATTCCGCAAGAAAAGGTTTAAGCAGGGTTTGGGGCATGTTCAGGCCGTCTTTCAGGGAAAAAGCGGGTACATCAGGACGCAATTGCCGCCACAGGCCGACCGCTGCCGCACTGCGTTTGCCGGAGGCGCAGTAAAAAAGGACCGGTTGCTGAATGGGTATTTCCAGCCAGCGTTCCGCTAGTTCGGGCAGTGGAATGTGCAGACCGCCCAGGTGAAAAGCCGCCCGCTCGGCCCCGGTCCGCACATCTACTAATATATAGGTGTCGGGTGCAGCGGCTAGTTGTCCGGCAGTGATGGTGGGCGTTTGTTCCGTCTGCGGCAGTTGGGTAACTACCGTATGGCTGACCGCACCGATTTTGAAAGTCCGGCTTTGCATAGTGGCTGCATCGAAAACCAGCAAACGCCCGGCCAGCGAATGGGCGCCGCCCACCAGATACTTGATGGCCTCATTGGCCTGGATACAACCGATAATGCCCGCCAGTGCCGGAATAATGCCGCCTTCGGAGCAATTCGGCACCTGCGCCGCATCCACGGCCGGAAACAGATCGCGGTAATGCGGCGATCGTGAACCATCTTCATTTTGAGCATTCCACAGGGCCACCTGGCCTTCATACTGATAAATAGCGCCGTAAACCACGGGTTTGCCGCAGAGCACCGCCGCATCATTGATCAGGTAACGCGCCTCGAAATTATCCGTACAATCCACGATCAGATCATGGTCGGCGAACAGGGACATCACGTTCTCCGGGACCAGTTTTTCCAAAAAAGCCTGCACTACTATATGCGGATTCTGCCGCCCCAGCCGTTCTGCCGCCATCTGCGCTTTGAGCCGGCCCACGTCATCGGGCGTGTACAGGATCTGGCGGTGCAAATTGCCCGCCGAGACCACATCGAAATCGGCAATCGTCACCACGCCAACGCCTGCCGCCACCAAATACTGCGCTACGGGGCAGCCCAGTCCGCCCGCGCCCACTACCAGTACACGCCCGTTTTTCAGTCGCTGCTGGGCGGCTTCGCCAAAACCCGGCAGGGCGATCTGGCAGGCATAACGGGTTAATTCGGTCTGGGAAAACATAGATAGTGATGAATAAGGTAATAAACAGCTAAAAAGGGCCTTTCTGTTCGCCCAAATTTACAAATGCTCTAATCAATGCCATTCAAACGTATAATCTGCAAGTCATTAATCTTATTTTTGAGCCTATAACCAAACATACAGCACCGCAATCGGTTGCGCCACAAATCATTCCGCATCATGGCAAAATATACCATCCACGTCAACGGTCAAAAACATACCATCGAAGCCGAGCCGGATACGCCGCTGCTCTGGATCGTTCGCGATACCATGGGGCTCACCGGCACCAAATTCGGCTGCGGCATGGCGCTCTGCGGAGCCTGCACGGTGCACCTCAACGGTCAACCCATCCGGGCCTGCATCACCACGATCGCCAGCCTGAAGTCGTCGGCGCGGATTACGACCATCGAAGGACTTTCCTCCCCGGCCGACCTGGCGGTACAGCAGGCCTGGATCGCGGAGCAGGTGCCCCAGTGCGGTTACTGCCAGAGCGGACAAATTATGGCCGCCACCGCTTTACTGCGCCAGAAAGCCAACCCCTCCGATGCCGATATTGACCTGGCCATGTCCGGCAATCTTTGCCGCTGCGGAACCTATCCGCGCATCCGCAAAGCCATTCACCAGGCCGCCGTGCTGATGAAAGAGCAAAAAAACGGGGATAAAAAGTAGCGCACCACGGCCAACAAACCCCTCTAAATTTTCTCCACCTCTCTCCACTGACTATACATATAGCTATGTCTACCACGATCGCAACCCGCCGGGACTTTCTCAAAATTATGGGCCAGGCCGGCGCCGTACTGGCTATCGGCGTCAGCCCTGTCGGCAGCCTGCTGGCCGGACCGCGCAAACTGAGCCTCGAAGACGGCGCAGGCGGGGAGGTGGAACTCAATAAATTCATCCTCATCACGTCCGATAATAAAATAACCATTTTTAACCCCCGACCTGAAATGGGGCAGGGTACCTGGCAATCCATGCCGGCCCTGATCGCGGAGGAACTGGGCGTCAGTTTCGACCAGATCGACATCCGGATGACGGCCGGCGCCAAACGCCATGGACCGCAGGGTGTGGGTGGTTCCGCCTCGGTACGCGAAAGCTGGATGCCCCTGCGGCAAGTCGGCGCCGCAGCCCGTGAAATGCTGGTCAAAGCCGCAGCTAACCGCTGGCAAGTAGCAGAAAATGAATGCTTTACGGAAAATGCCAAGGTCCTGCACCGGTCGAGCGGCAAGTCCTTCACGTTTGGCGAACTCGTCGCCGATGCCGCCCAACTGGAAGTGCCGCAAAACCCGAAACTCAAGGACCCTAAAGATTTTACCATCCTGGGCAAGGCCAGTCTGCGCCCCGATATACCCATGAAAGTAAATGGTAAGGCGGAGTTCGGCATCGATGTCCAGGTGCCGGGCATGCTGTACGCCACCATGCAACGCTGCCCAGTGATCTACGGTAAAGTCATGAGTTTCAACGAGTCTGCGGTGGCGGCTATGCCTGGTGTGCAAGCGGTTTTTAAAAGCGAGCGCAAAATGCTGCATAAGGCCGTAGATGGGGTGGCCATCGTGGCGACCAACTACTGGTCGGCATTAAAAGCCCGCCGCGCCCTGGAGATCAAATGGGACAATACCGGTTTTGAAAATTATTCTACCGAGCAATATTTCGCCGAATGCCGCGCCAAAGCGAGTCAGGATGGCGGCACTTATCCCGATGTGGTCGGCGATGTGAAAGCTGGTTTTGCCGGCGCCGCCAAAGTACTGGAAGCGCAGTACGAGACCCCCTTTACCGCGCATGCGCCCATCGAACCGATGAACGCTACGGTTTCGGTCATTGGAAACAAGGTGGAGATCTGGGCGCCGGTGCAAAGTTCGTCGGGTACCATCGAGACCATTGCGGACTATCTCGGCATTCCGGCCGAAAACATCACCATCCACGTCATGTTCATGGGCGGTTCTTTCGGCCGCAAAGGCTATGTGGATTTCGTGATGGAGGCCGCCGCCATTTCTAAGAAAATGCAGGCGCCCGTCAAGCTGCTCTGGACCCGCGAAGACGATATGCTCAACGGACCATTTCGCCCAGGCATGCTCAACGCTGTAAAAGGCGGTCTGGACGCTGCCGGCAACCTGGTAGCCTGGGAACATAAAATAATTGGCGAATCCATCCAGCACCAGGCTTTTCAGGTGGATTTGAAAAATGGCCCCGACGACTGGGCGGCCGAAACCGTTGATCAGCAGACCAGTCCCTACGAAATTCCCAACCGCCGCCAGGCTTTCATCCTCAACGAAACCCTGATTCCCATCGTTTGGTGGCGCTCGGTTTATTCGTCCACCAACTCGTTCGGGCAGGAATCTTTCGTGGATGAAATGGCCCATGCCGCCGGAAAAGATCCGCTGGATTTCCGCCTGGCCATGGTGAAAAATGAACCCCGCTGGACAGCGCTGCTGCATTTTCTGGCCGAAAAATCGGACTACCGGGCGCAGCGTAAAGCCGGAAAATTTGTCGGCATAGCCATTGCCCGGTCTTTCGGCAGCTCGGCGGCGTATGCGGTAACCGTTTCCAAAAAAGGCACGGGTGTACGCATTGAAAAAATCGTCGGCGTGATCGACTGCGGCCAGTACGTCAACCCGGATACGGTGAAGGCGCAAACGGAAGGCAACGTCGTCATGGCTTTATCGGCGGCTTTGAAACCGGCGGTTACCTTCGTCGATGGGCAGGCCCAGGAAAGCAATTTCCATCAGTTCAGCATTTTACGATTGAATAAGACGCCGCCGATGGAAATCCACATCATTGAAAACCAGGAGGCCCCCGGTGGAGCGGGCGAACCCGGATTCCCGCCACTGGCCCCGGCTTTGTGTAATGCGATCTTTCTGGCTACGGGCAAACGGGTCCGCAAACTGCCGTTCGATCTGGAGAATGTGGGGTAAGCAGGTTGGGATCAAATGCCCAACGTCCGCATATCTTCCGGTGTATTCACATTCGTCAGCGCTGCCGGATCGGGGGCAGCCAAAATCAGGGCGTCGGCATTCATGAGCACTTTGCGGGCGCAAGAATAACCCTGGGCTAAAAACGACAGTAATACCGCGTAACTCTTTGGTTCCCAGACCGCAATCAGTGGCTCCGGCATTTCATCCTGCGCATTTTTAAACGCGGTAGCAATTCGGCGCGACTGCCGGTTTTCTAATAAAAACGCCAAAGTAGCGGGGTCCAGCAGTGGTAAATCGCAGGCCACAACCAGCCAGGCCCGATCCGGCTGCTGGCGGAATGCCGAAAGAAGTGCGCCAAACGGCCCCAGATCCGTGAAAGTATCCGTAATGGATGGATAGGCGGACTCCACGACCTGATCGGGGCGGCAGGCAAGGAACACCTCGTGGCATAAGCCGCTCAACATATCGGCCATGTACTCCCGCTGCGGTTTGCCATGCCAGGTGATGGCGCCTTTGTCGCGACCCATGCGCAGACTTTGTCCGCCGGCCAGCACCAGGCCGTTCACGAGCGGCGTTTGCGCTTGCATTTCTTTGGTAAAAAACGCGATGATACCCGCGGTGTCGGACAAGCGCAAACGCGGAATAGCGGCGGCTTCCGGCAGGCTGTTTTCTATAAAATCGAAAGGCTTTTCTACGCCGTCGGCCAACAGGATCAGCCGCACGTCCGTCAATTGCGCCAGGCGTTTGCGCAGGGAATTTTCCTTCACCGGATCGATGATCACTACTTGCCGCTCGGCTTCGTGGTGGTTGCCATTGACCAGTATTACATCGCTCTCGTTAAATAAGGATCGAAATTGATGGCTGCCCAGCGGCGCATTCATCCGCAGTTGGTGGCTGTGGATAGCGTCGGTGTATTCCAGGATTGCGCCAGCCGCCAGCATGCCGGGTAACACCGGATTCACCTCGGCCACAGTGTGATCGGCATCCAAATAGGCACAGTGATATTGTGTGCTCAGGGCGGTGATCACCTGGCGGGCTACTGCCTGGATGTGGTTGCAGTTGGCGCCCACGAAAGCCCATTCGTTGCGGCCGAAACGACCGAGGGCCGGGCGCGCGAGCCGGGCGTGTTTACGATGCTCTTTGGAAATCACGTTTACCTCCTGTTTTAGCCATGAGTTTGGTTTCCCGGATCACAATGTCGTGCGAAAGGGCTTTGCACATGTCATATATAGTGAGCGCGGCGATGCTGGCGCCTACGAGTGCTTCCATTTCCACGCCGGTGCGGGCAGTGATCACGGTGGTGCAATCGATCACAATCTGCTGATGATCATCTATATGAATGTCGATCTTGCAGTTATCCAGTCCCAGCGGGTGACAGAGCGGAATGAGGTCGCCGGTTTTCTTGGCGGCCATAATACCGGCCAGTACGGCCGTCTGGAACACGCTGCCTTTGGCCGTGTGTACCTCGCCGTCGACCACGAGCTGGGTCAGCACATTTTCCGGCAGCACCACGATGCTGCGGGCCGTGGCACTGCGCCGGGTCGCCTCTTTCTGGCTGGTATCCACCATGCTGGCGCGGTTAGCGGAATCGAGATGGGAGAAGGACATGGGTGGAATGGGTTGGAAGTTAAGCAGGATTTTGTGGACTGCTTAATTTTTAAAAAATTGATGATTGACGATTACATGAATTATGAATGTTGATGTACTTGGCCGCAGCATCCAGGTTATTCATGGCAGTCGTAAGCTGGCTAACATTGATCACTATTGTTTGTCGAGGTTTTTACAGGAATGCCGGGCTAAATGGAAGGACCCTAAACACTTCCCCGGCGGCAAAATCCGTCTGTTCCTGCGGTAGTTCCAGAAAAGCGTCGGCGGCCAGCAGGTTGGCAAAATCCCCGGAACCGCCGCCTTCGAGCGGCTCGGCCCAGACCCGCGCTTGTTCATCCTGTTTCAATTTTACCTGCATGAAATACACCAAAGGCGCCTCAAAACGGATGCTTTTTTCCAGCATAGCGAAACGGGGCGGAGCCGGCGGAAAACCCAGCGACCGTTCCAGCCAGGGCAACACATACCGATGTAAACATAAAAAAGTGGAAACCGGATTGCCGGGCAGTGCAAAAACCACCCCTTTTTCACCGAAAACCCCGAACCAGAACGGTTTGCCGGGCCGCTGCCGGACTTTATGAAAAAGCATCTGCACGCCGGTCGCTTCCAACGCCTGTGGAATATAGTCGAATTTCCCCATCGATACCCCGCCGCTCAACAGAATAACATCGAAGTATAGCTGCAAAAGCGCTACTTCGCGGCGAATAACTTCCGGGTCGTCGGGCAGATGCTGCATTTCCGCCTGTAGGCCATAATGCCGCAAAACAGCCTGAATGACGTAATTATTGGATCGCCGGATCTGGTAGGGCAGGGGCGCCTGGTCCACGTCCACGAGCTCGTCGCCGGAAGAAACGATGACTACGCGCGGTAGTTTTTTGACCACCAGGGTGGATCGGCCAACGGAGGCCGCCACACTGAGCTGGGTCGGGCCAAGCAGCTGACCCGCCGGCATCACCACTTCCCCCCGACGCCGGTCGCGACCTTGGGTGTGTACATTCTGGCCCGGCTTTACGGGTGTGTCGCCCACCCGCGCCACACCATCCACCATCTGCAAATGTTCGTACGGAATGACCGTATCGACCGCAGACGACAGCGCTGCGCCGGTCATGATCTCCAATGCGGAGTGCGGAATGCGGAATGCGGAATGCGGAATGGGCAGCTCGGTGGGGGGAGCATCACCGGCAGCCTGGGTGGCTACGATCTGGAATTTGCGGCAGCCGGCGGCATAGTCGGCAAAACGAATGGCGATGCCGTCCATCGTCACCCGGTTGAAAGGGGGGAAGTCGCGGTCGGCCAGGATATTTTCGGCCAGCACCCGGCCCTGGGCATCCTGAAAAGAAAGTTGCTCCAGGCCATAATCTTTGGCTTGCGACAGGATGATGTGTTCGGCTTCGGCAACGGTGATCATGGGTTTTAAACGCTTTGCTTTGAAAATTTTATCCGCCAATCGTGGCCATCGATTCTTCCACGGGCCTACCCCGGCGGGCTTCTTCGGCTGCCCAGCCGTCTTTATGACGTTGGTTAAAAGCAAGTTGTAAATGGGCGCTCAACTCCGAATCGTCGAGCCCGGCCCGCATCAGATCGCGCAGTTGCAGTACGCCGTGGTCGTACAGGCAGGTTTTTAAAACGCCCTGCGGCGTCACCCGGATGCGGTTGCAAGTGCCGCAAAAAGTGCGCGACCAGGCGGCAATAATGCCCACCGTGCCGCGATGTCCCGGCAGGCGGTAATTCATGGAAGTGGAAAACGGCGGGTCGGGAATTTTCTCCAGGTCGGGCCATTTCTGGCGCAGCGTTTCCAGGATGCGTACGTGGTTCCAGACCGGGTAGGCCGCCAGGTGATCGCCGCCGTTGAAGGGCATTTCTTCGATGAACCGAACGTCCACCGGGAGGCTTTTGGTCATTTCCGCCAGCGGCAGTATATCCTCCGTATTCTGCCTGTCCATGACGACGGCATTGATTTTCACGCCGATATCGTGCTGCAAAAGCGCGTCCATCGTGTGCAGCACAGCGGGCAATTCATCGCGGCGGGTAATTTGGAAAAAGCGTTCCCGATCCAGGGTGTCCAGGCTGAGATTGACCGAGTGTACCCCCAGTTTTTTCAAAGCCGGCACATGCACCGCCGTGGCTACGCCATTGGTTGTCAGGGTAATTTCCTGTAAACCATCCAGTTGCGACAAAGCCGTAAGGAATTTCATCAGGTCTTTGCGGACGAAAGGCTCGCCGCCGGTAATGCGTACTTTCTGAATACCGAGTTCCACCAGCACCCGGCATAAACGCAGCATTTCTTCATAACTCAGTAGTTCACTGCGCGATAACCACTCCAGTCCATGTTCGGGCATGCAGTAGTGACAGCGCAAATTGCACCGGTCCGTCACTGCCAGACGGAGATAATTGATGCGGCGTCCGTGGTTGTCGAAAAGCAAGTGGGAGGGTTTGAAGGTTTGGAGGGTTTGTTGGTTTGGAAGGGTGGGTAAGGTTGATTTGGAAGGGTTTGGAGGTTTGGAAGGGGTGGTAAGGTTGATTGGTTTGTTGGTTAGAGGGAGGTTTCTTCGGTTGGTGGGCCGTATGGGAAATCAGATTCCCGAAGTTCTTTGCCGGGGTTATTTTTTAGGGACATCAATTTATAAATGGAAATGCCTGCCCGGCGCATCTGACTGGTTATACCAAATAGTTCTTCCTTGGGAAAAGTTTTCGTTTGCAGGTAAATCTGTTTGATAACCTGCCACGCCGTTTGCCAGGCGCCCATTTTTTCAAAGGCATAAAGATGGTTCATGTGGAATTTATTTTGGTGAATGACAAACCTACAAATTTCCCCAACAAACCCTTCCAAACCAACAAACCCAACAAACCCAACAAACCCTTCAAACCAACAAACCAACCCTAGTCGCCCTCATGTATTGCACTTTCCCTCCCTCTCAATGAATTTCCCAGCCTTCCCGAAAAATGGGCCCGAATTTCAGCCACGATCGACAAAGCAATTTCTTCCGGACTTAATGCACCAATATCCAGTCCCGCCGGCGCGAAAATGCGTTCCATCTGCTGATCGGAAAGCGCCTGGCCGGCAGTTTCCAGGTCGGCAAACATTTTCCGGGCACGTTTCCGAGGTCCCAGCAGACCGATATAGGACGTAACGGATGGCAGCACCCGGAGCAGGTTGGACAAGTCGGTTTTATAGTCATGCGCCATCAGGACAACAGCTGTGTACGGGTCAATTTCCAGCTTTTCCAGGCTATCCGGAGGCAGCACGCGCACACCCATTGCCGCCAGGGATTTGTCCACCTTTAATGGATTGGCTACGATTTTCAGCTCCCAACCAAGTTCCTGGGCCAGGCGCGACAGCGGATAAATATCGTGGTTGCTGCCAAAAAGCACGACCTGGATGGCCGGCAGCAGCACTTCGAGACAAATGCGCACTTCATTGCCATTTGCCGTGGCGTAAAACAGCGTCTGCGTGTCGAGACTTTTCAGGCCCTGTTCCACATCCCGGAGCACGGTTTCCGCCAGTTCGGGTACCGCGAAATCACGTCGCCACTGGTCGGGCTTTTCAAAAGCCAGCGACCGGCCAAGCGTATGCTGATGGTCACAGCTGGTCACCGTGGCCAGCAAACGGGGGTTGCGCGAAAAGGCCAGCGCCCGGATAACCGCCACCGCGTTGGCCACGTCATTCGGATCGAGCGGCATAAACAGCACGTCGATAATGCCGTTGCAACCCAGTCCGACGCCGATTTGCTCATCATCGTCGCGGGTGGTATCGTAGGTCACCACCGAAGCCTGGTTGGAGGCAATGGCTTTCTGTGCCCGCCGCAAAGCATCGCCTTCGAGGCAACCGCCGCTGATGCCGCCGAAATAAGTGCCGTTGTCGAGCACCAGCATGCGGGCGCCAGTACGCCGGTACGACGAGCCTTCTACCCGGGCGACCATCGCCAGGGCAGCTTTGTTTTTGGAAAAATCGATCTGATCGAAAGCAGCAATAATGTGGCGTATTTCTTTCATGGAGATCTTTAGCGCGGTCAAAGTATTCAAACAAATGGATTTAACCACAGTTGCCGGCAATTTTTGAATCTTTATACGCGCTCCCACCGTTTAGTTTTGGCACAGGTATTTTTGGTATTCTGAAAAGCTATGTATTTTGATGACCTTGAATTCTTTTCCAGCTTTACCGGAACGATTTCATCCTTTTTCTCCTCTAAAAAACTGTTTTTTATGCCCGAAAAAAGAGAACTCGCCATCGTTGGACTGGCCTCCAGCGAATCCCAGCCGGGCAACTACGTGTTGATCCTGGAAGACCTGGACCAGCAGCGGCGAATACCCATCATCATCGGCATGCCGGAAGCGCAGTCAATCGCCATTGCCATGGAACAGATGCAACCGGCCCGGCCGCTCACCCACGACTTGTTGAAAAGCGTGATTGAAACCCTTGGCGGCACATTGAAAGAAGTGGTCATTCACCAGTTTACCGATAACGTGTTCCATGCCCGCCTGGTCCTGGAAAGCTCCAACGGGACCATCATCGAAACCGATGCCCGCACCTCCGACGCCATTGCCCTGGCCATACGCTGTTCCGTGCCCATTTACTCCTTTGATAAGGTCATTTTAGAAGTTGGTATGCTGGCCCATACCCTGGCGGCAGCCCCGGCCAAGGCCTCCTTTGACGAATATAGCCTGGCCGAACTGGAAGCGCTGCTGGAAAGTGTGGTCGCCGAGGAAGACTATGAAAGCGCCTCGAAAATACGCGACTATATTGAGCAACGAAAAAGCGGCGGCTGAGCCTGTACAAGGGACTGGAAAAGGACACGTTTAAAACCTTCAAACATTTAAGAAAACCCAGCATACCCATCACCCGGTCGACGATGCGAAAGGCAATGCCGAGGCGCTGCTGGTGATGAAAAGGGAGTTGGGGTTGAAGATGAAAACATCCGGTTAACAGCATGAACACCCGCAAGCTGGGCCGAAGCCGGATCTGCCGTGAAGACGACCTCAACTTTTACCCGCTAATTCGGTTTCCTATAACCGGGTGGACGCCATGTTCAGGCCGTACCGGTTTGGCTTACCTGCGTTCATTCAACTGTAATTTATGAAGATCCTGCTCACCGGCGTTACCGGATACATTGCCCAGCGTCTGCTGCCGGTTTTACTGGAAAATGGCCACCAGGTCGTTTGTTGTGTGCGGGATAAACATCGGTTTAATAATAAATATGATGCTGCCGCCATCACCGTCATCGAAGCGGATTTCCTGAATAAAGAAAGTTTGAGCAGCATTCCCGACGATGTGGACGTGGCCTATTACCTGATTCATTCCATGTCCACCAGTTCCGGCGATTTTGAAAGCATGGAGGCGGACTGCGCCCGTAATTTCCGGGAACGCATGGAGAAAACGCAGGTCAAACAGGTGATATACCTCAGCGGTATTGTCAACGAAGCCGAACTCTCCAAACACCTGGAATCCCGCAAACACGTGGAAAGTATTTTGGGAAAAGCCACTTTCGCGCTGACCACTTTACGGGCCGGCATTATCGTGGGTTCCGGGAGCGCTTCCTTTGAAATCATCCGCGATCTGGTGGAAAAACTGCCGGCCATGATCGCGCCGAAATGGCTGAATACCAAGTGCCAGCCCATTGCCATCCGCAATGTCGTGGAGTTCTTATACGGCGTAATAAATAAACCCGAAACCTATAATAAAAGCTATGACATTGGCGGGCCCGACATCCTCAGTTATAAGGAAATGCTGCTGCGTTTTGCCAAAGTCAGGGGCCTGAAACGCAGTATTTTTATCGTGCCGGTCATGTCGCCTAAAATCTCTTCCTACTGGTTGTATTTCGTGACTTCGACCTCTTTTGCCCTGGCGAAAAACCTGGTCAACAGCATGAAAGTGGAGGTCATTTGCCGACCGAATAACCTGGCTGCTTTACTGGGCATTACTTTAATTGACTATGATAAATCTATTAAACTGGCATTTGATAAAATCGGACAGAACCAGGTGCTATCCAGCTGGAAAGACGCGCAGTCCAGTAATATTTTACATAAAGGTATATCGCAGTACATCGAGGTGCCGGTGAACGGCTGTTTCAAAGATGTGCGCCAACGACCTATTCACGACAGCGATAGTTCCCTGTCTAAGATCTGGTCGATCGGCGGTAAAACCGGCTGGTACTACGGCAACTGGCTCTGGGAGATCCGGGGATTTATGGATCAACTGGTGGGCGGGGTCGGCATGCGCCGCGGCCGGAAAAGCGCCACGGAAATTTATGCCGGCGAATCGCTCGATTTTTGGCGGGTGTTACTGGCCAGCAAGGCCGAAAAACGCCTGCTCTTATACGCCGAAATGAAATTGCCGGGAGAAGCCTGGCTGGAATTCAAGATCGATGCCGATAATATCCTGACCCAGACCGCTACCTTCCGCCCCCTGGGCGTAGCCGGCCGGTTGTACTGGTATGCCGTGTGGCCCTTCCACGGTTTCATTTTCAACGGGATGATCGATAAAATTTCAGCCGCTGTGGCGACTATTAAATAAAGTTTTATGCAATTCTCCTTCACCGACGCCTGGGTGCTGCATGCCATTCATGCTAATGAAAAGCCTGGCTCCGGTGCTGTTTTGCTGGATATAATCGGTTATGCCGACTATATTGACCATGCCGTGATGGAGTATCACGAGTTATCTGGCTCGCTGGCAAAATTACTGCCCCTCGGTCTGGTCGTACAAACCGAACATAACCTGGCGACCACCGAACGCTACCAAACCTGGTGGGATATTACATTTGCGGGGAAAAAACGGATCGACATACAGAAAGCCCTACAGAAAGTAAAGGACTATTTAAACCAGACCTTTGCAACGGCTACCCTACCAGAAACGCCGGTAGAACTGAATATACATCCCCAGGATTTTTCCAGGGTACTGGACATTTATTTAAAACGGACCTGATTCAACAACCGCTCAATAACGCGATCGATGGATGCACATGAATTTGCCAAAAAATGGATGGCCGCCTGGAATTCCCATGATCTGGACGTCATCATGGAACACTATGCCGAAGATCTGGAAATTACCACGCCCATGATCAAACTGGCTGCCGGCATTGAAAGCGGCTCGCTGCAAGGCAAAGCCGCCGTGACCGACTACTGGCGTAAAGCGCTCGACCGCATTCCGGAGCTGCATTTTGAACTGCTGGAAGTGACGGAAGGCATTAATTCCGTTGCGCTGTATTATAAATCGGTCATGAACAAGCGGGCCATCGAAGTCATGTTCTTTAATGCCGAAGGCAAAGTAAACCGCATGTACTCTTTATACACCTAAATTACGGTTCCAAACAACTGCCCCCTGACTCCTGCCCCCTGCCCCCTGTCTCCTGTCTCCTGTCTCCTGCCCCCTAATTCTGCACATCCACCTCCAGCACCACATCCAGCAGCAGTTTCAGGTCTTCATAAAACTCGCGTACGGTCTCGAAGCTCACATTGCTGCCGAACAGGGAAGGCTCCAGCAGGTCGCGGTCCTGGGTGAGGGCCAGATAAATTTTATCGCCAATGATGGAGAAATAGATCTCTTTCTGGCTGTTGAATTCCTGGTAACGCAGGCGGAATTGCAGGATCGCGCGCTGCATGTCTTCGGTCAGCACATTTTGTACCCGTGCATCGGGCGTGGCATAAGTATCGAAAAAAGTCTCGAATTCCGGCAGGAGATGCTCGCGGACCCGCCGTCCGCTGTCGCGATGAAAGGCCCGTTCGCTGCGGCTCAGGTACTTACGATAGGCGTCGGGCAGGACCAGCAGCTGGCCGTACATATCCCAGCGCTGAAAGTCGGCAATCAGGAACACCCCGCGAAACACGTAGTCCAGGCGGCTGCGGGCATCGGAAAATTCTTTGACCCGTAACTCGCAGACCTGAAAGGGGGTTTCACGCACCTGCCCCCGGATCATATCTTCGCCGGCATAGTCGCTGGCCACGGTAAAAATGCGGCTTCCCAAAAAATCTTCGGGGGCAATAAAACCCGTCGGATCATACCCGTCGAACTGAATATTGACGTCATTATCCATGAAATCCATCAGCAACCCCACAATCCGGGGTTTGAATTCCTGATAAAACACCCGTACCCGGTACAGTACATAAGCCGTCCAGCAACCCACCGGTATGAGCAGCAACAGGGTGATCACGAAAATTTGAATGTAAATCTGCAGTACGAAAACGCCCACCACCAGCAATCCGCTCAGCATCAGCAACCGGATCAACCGCCGCCGCCGGAACTCCAGATGCAGCAGCTCCGGATGAATGCTCTGGTTGTAAAAAAGGCGGAAATCCTGCAAAGCCATTTTTATGTATGAACGATGATGTATGAACGATGAACGATAAACTAGGAGGTGAATATCAATTGGAAGAAATGCGCTTATGGAGTAATAAATCCTGAGTGCCTAAAATAGTATCCGGAAAACAGTACATACATCATCATTCATACTTCATCGTTCATACATCATCGTTCATCGTTCTAAAGATGAATGCCTTTCTGCTGGGTGTATTCGTTAATATATCCGTCGATGAGGGTGACGAGCAGGTCTTTCAGGTAGGAGTTTTCGAGGCGGGCGATGGTTTTTAATTTTTCCACCTTGCTTCTGTCTACTGCAACGGTGAGCCGGCGAATACCGGTGGCTTCATTCGTATTAATTTCTTGAACGTCAATGGTTTGGCGGATCAGTGAATCCAGGCCGGTGAGATGTTTGCCTTGCAGGTTATGGGCAGCGGCCGACTTCGTTCGTGCGCTGGGCGTCGTCGTGTCGGGTTGGTTGGACTCGTACTTTTCCAGGCTCTCTTCCAGGGCTTCCTGCAAAAGCGCGTCCAGACCGAACAGGAAGTTCTTATGCGTTCCCTTTCGTTCCGTGGGGGGGACGCGGACATCTTCCCGGTGGTCTTGCTCCGCCGCGGCGTCTGAAAACAGGCCGTCCAGACCTTCAGAGAATCGCTTTTTGCTCATAACTCATAACTCTATAGTGGTGCGTGCCAGGATTTCCTTACTCAGTTCCAGGTAATCGGTTGCGCCGTTTGACCGGGAATTATATTGAAAAATATCTTTACGCTGGGCAGGGGCTTCCGCCAGCGCTATCGTATCGCGGATATAAGTCTTGTATACTTTATCGCCGAAATACTTGTGAATAGTATCCACAACGTCGCGATTTAAAACCCGGCGGCTGTCGTACATCGTAGCCACCACGCCGCTCATTTCCAGTTGTTTATTCAGGCGCATCTTCACCTTATCGATCACCTGTTTGATCTTAGCCAGGCCCTGTACCGCCAGAAACTCGGTTTGCAGCGGTATGAGTACGTAGCGGCTGCTGGTGAGGGCGTTCAGCGTCAGCAGGCCCAGCGAAGGCGGACAGTCCAGGAGCACGTAGTCATAATCGTCGCTGATCTGGTTGATAAGCTCGCGCAGAATATATTCCCGGCCGGCTTCATTGATCAGTTCCATTTCCGCGCCCGACAGATCGAGCGAAGAAGTGACCACGTCCAGGTTCGGCTTGTGGGTATAGGGTATTAACTCGCTTTCCCCGCGCAGCGCTTCATAGATCGTGAATTTCTGCCGCGGAATGCCGAGGGATATGGTCAGGTTGGCCTGTGGGTCGAGATCGATCAACAGTACGCGCTTACCGAGTTCCACCAATCCGGCCCCGATGTTAATAGCGCTGGTGGTTTTACCAACCCCGCCTTTGTGATTGAGAAGTGAAATTACAATGCCCATGTAAAATTATGCTGGTTCTGGACCGGCTTTTCCGGCCAAACGATCGCCCGGATGCAAGTGTGCCGCCGATGGTCGCGTGGCAACAAAAGTACAAATATTTGACAAAACCCCCGCAGCCGCCGCGACTATCTGCGAAAACCGGGTCGGATTGTTTTATTTTTTCACAATACACACCCGGCATAAACGTATGATTTACAGGCTACAAGGAGACGTGGACAAAGAAATCATCCAAGGACTGAAAATAAATCTTTGACATTTTTTGTTTTTAAAAACTCTTTGTTTCAAATTTGCACCATCAACAAACACAAACGGCCTGCTAAACCTCGCCACGTGAAACATTAATAAATTTCATTTCCCCCGGCCCTGAGGCCAATCTAGCCGGGATAAAAACTTCCAGCCTTATGATTAAGGAAGATAGAATAGACCTGAACAACCGCTTTGTCGAAGCTTTCAAATTGCTGGAAGATCGGGGCGCTATCGTTAAAAATGACCGGAGCGGTAAAGGCGTCGGCGATGTGGCTGATAAAGTGCTGGGTAATAAGGCTTATGGCCATATCATCCGGGCATTCCTGAATCCCGGCAGCAAACGCGTTATCGATTATGGCCAGGCCCAGTCTTTTTGCCGGACCTACGAGATCAATGAAGCCTGGATGCTGCACGGCATTGGTAATCCCTTCGGTTTTGAAGCACCTGGGAATGCCATCGGCAGCGACCGTACCCTGACCAACGGCAATGGCAACATCCTCTTCACTTCCATTCGCGCCTTCGCCGGTGGTACCATCGGTGCGGAAAGTCAGGAGGATAATTCCTTCTTCTCCATTCCCGGTGTCAGTGGTTCCGGCCTGGTCGCCTTCCAGATCGAAGGTAACTCCATGGACCCGGTGATCAAACACGGCGATATAGTGGTGTGTAAATCGGTGGAACTGCTGAACGATATTCGCGATAATGAAATCTACGCGATTCGCAGCAACGGCAATGTGTGGGTGAAATATGTTCAGAAAGTGTTTAACAACCGCGGCCGCATCACGCGTTTCAAACTGATCTCGGCCAACTACTTTGATAACGATCCTTTCGAGGAAGAAGTAAACGAAACTACGCGCCTCTATAAAGTGGTGCGCAAGATTAGCAACGTCTAAAGATTTATCCTGCTGTTTATTGTTTTCGGAGCCTCCCGGTGTTAGTCATCGGAGAGGCTTTTTTTATTGAGCACCTCACTTCAACTGAGGTGCTCACTCACTAAAGCCCACCAGTTTTTTTCCGGCAGCGGCGCTTCTATCAGCAGGGGCTCCAGTTTTACCGGATGCACCAGTTCAATGCTCCGGCTATGCAAAGCGATGGAGGCGTCCAGCAGCGGACTCGGTGCGCCATACTTCAGATCACCCAGGATCGGGCAGCCCATAGCGGCTAGTTGCACCCGGATCTGGTGCGCCCGCCCCGTAAAAGGCTCCACCCGCAGCAGAAAGAGCTGGCCTATTTTCTCCAGTAATTCATAGCCCGTAACACTTTCTTTCGCACCCGGTACCGGCCTGGAAAGCGCCTGCACCGTATTGCGCTGTTCATCTTTGAGTAAAAAATGCCGCAGTTCGCCGGCATCCCGTTCAGGTTCGTTCTGCACCAGCGCGAAATATGTTTTTTGAACGCCCCGTTCGCGAAAGAGGGTAGTGAGCCGGCTCAGGGCCTTATCCGTACGGGCAAAAAGGATGGCGCCGCTAACAGGGCGATCCAGGCGATGCGCCGGCGTCAGAAATACGGCGCCGGGTTTGGCGTACTTTTCCTTCAAATAATCCTTACCCCAGTCCGTCAGCGTCGGGTCGCCGGTGCGATCGCCTTGAACCAGCCAGCCCGCTGGTTTGTTGATGGCAAGTAAGTGATTGTCTTCGTAAATAATCGTCGGCTCCATAGCCCAAAGGTCGGATAAAAGTGGAGTCTAAGTTGTTCATAGTTCATAGTTTATAGTTCCCATGCAGCTCTCCCTCGGTTTTTCCCCCTGCCCCAACGACACCTTTATATTCGATGCCCTGCTGCACGGCAAGGTCGATACCGAAGGGCTGGAATTTATACCCTTCATTGCCGATGTGGAAGCGCTTAATCAGCGCGCGTTTGCGGGCGATATAGCGGTGACCAAACTCAGCTACCACGCTTTTGCCCACTTAACCGATCAGTACGCGCTGCTCGATGCCGGCAGTGCGCTGGGAAATAACTGCGGTCCGCTCCTGGTGGCCAAAACCCCGCTGGACCAGGCCGCTATCGAGGCCGCCCGCATTGCTATTCCCGGCAAAATGACCACCGCCAACTTTCTGCTCAGCCTGGCTTATCCGGCTGCACGCGACAAGCAGGAAACGCTATTTTCCGATATTGAGAACGCCGTTTTAAGCGGTCGCGCCGATGCGGGACTGCTGATCCATGAAAACCGCTTTACCTACCAGGATCTCGGCCTCGTAAAACTGGTCGATCTGGGCGAGTACTGGGAAACCACTACCGGGCTGCCGATTCCGCTGGGCGGCATTGTGGTGCACCGGGATCTGCCGCCTGATATTCAACAACGGGTAAACCGGGTCATGCGCCGCAGCGTAGCCTATGCGTTCGAGTACCCGCAAGACGTGATGCCTTTCGTTCGCCAGCATGCCCAGGCAATGGAGGAAGCCGTGATGAAGGCGCATATTGACCTCTATGTATCGCATTATACCCTCGATCTGGGCGAAGCCGGACGGGCTGCGGTGCATCAAATGTTTCGGCTGGCGCGTGAACAGGGGGTTATACCCGCCTATCGGGAGGATTTTTTTGTGAATTAAAAAAAAGGCCATTTCTGGCACGATTTTCGGATTACAGCCCCTTGTGTGTAAGTATTGTTTTAGAATTGAAAAAATTCGGAAGCGCGGGTAAAGTCCCGCGCTTTTTTTATGCCCGTCCACCTGGTAATGTGCTCGCTAAGCTTTGTAAAATGCCGTGTTTTGAAAACGCCTTTTTCTACCTTTGCCCGCTTTTTTGATTAAATTTCTAACCAGTAAAATTCAACCGACATGATCATTGGCGTACCTAAAGAAATTAAAAGCAGCGAGAACCGGGTGGCACTCACGCCGGCGGGCGCGCTGGAGTTCACCCGTCGCGGCCACCAGGTGTATGTGCAGAGTACCGCCGGCATTACCAGTGGTTTCAACGATTCCGAATATGTAGACAATGGCGCAGTCATGCTGAATACTGCCGACGAGGTATGGGCCATTGCGGAAATGATTATGAAGGTGAAGGAGCCCATTGCGGAAGAGTATGGCCGCTGCCGCCCCAATCAGTTGATATTCACTTATTTCCACTTCGCTTCCAGCCAGGATCTGACCAATGCCATGCTGGAGCGCGGATCTATTTGCCTGGCCTATGAAACCGTCGAAACCAAAGAACGGCAATTGCCGCTGCTCATTCCAATGTCGGAAGTAGCCGGCCGGATGGCTATTCAGGAAGGCGCCAAGTATTTGGAAAAACCCGCCGGCGGCCGCGGCGTGCTGCTGGGCGGTGTACCCGGCGTAGCTCCCGGTAAAGTGCTGGTTATCGGCGGCGGTATTGTGGGAACGCAAGCGGCTAAAATGGCGGCCGGTCTGGGAGCCCAGGTCACCCTGCTCGACGTAAGTCTGGCCCGCCTGCGCTATCTCAGCGACATCATGCCCGCCAACGTGATCACCATGTACTCCAATGAGTATAATATTCGCAAACTAATCCAGAACCACGACCTGATCGTCGGCGCCGTACTGATTCCCGGCGCGAAAGCCCCGAACCTGATTACCCGCGATATGCTCAAACTCATGCGTCCCGGTACAGTGATTGTCGACGTGGCGGTGGATCAGGGCGGCTGTATTGAAACGACCCGGCCGACCACCCACGAGCATCCGACTTTTGTCATCGACGAGGTAGTGCACTACTGCGTAGCCAACATGCCGGGCGCCGTACCGTTTACTTCTACGGTGGCGCTGACCAACGCGACCCTGCCTTATGCCATCCAACTGGCCCAAAAAGGCTGGAAAAAAGCCTGTGCGGAAAATGCGGAGCTCAAACTCGGTCTTAACGTAGTGGAAGGTAAAGTCGTGTACCAAGGCGTAGCCGATGCCTTCGGCCTGCCGTTTCACCCGGTAGAAAGCGTCATGTCTTAACAGGCGGCACAATATTTTACGATCCATTTTCCTAAATGCGGAGAAGGCTATGCAGTTGTTTATTAAAAACAGCCCGCAGCGTTTTCTCCGCATTTCTTTTTCCTCGACCTTGCTCTCTATGAAACCGAAATCATGAAATACATCGTCCTGCTGTTAAAAATTGGCATATTCATCACCCTTATCCTATTTCGGCTCGGCGAACTGGACGTACAGCATTTTTATGCCTACTTCAAATACCGCGAGGCGCTGACATACTATTCCAATACCATAGCCAGCATCGTGATTTTTCTGATGTTCCTGGATTTTGTGCAGTTCTTCAGCCTGACCGTCTACCGGCGCCGGCATAAGATCTGGGCAGATGATAATTTCACCATAGGCGTCGGATTGATCTACACGATTCTACTGGCATCGGGCATCATTATCGGCATTCTGTCGCTGTTCCGGATCAACGTTCGGGAGCTGTTTACCTCGCTGTCCATCATTTTTGCCGGTCTGGCCATCCTTTCCAAAGACTATATTTCCAATATGATCAATGGCATGATCATCACTTTTTCCGGCCAGCTGACCATTGGCGACAACGTCAGTATTGGACAGCACCGCGGCAAGATCACCGATATCACGCTGTCCAGTCTGCATATTCAAAATGACGACGACGACGTCATTTATATTCCGAATAACGTGGTGCTGAATTCCGAGGTGGTCAACTACACGAAACGCGAGATCAAACGGACCAGCATCGATTTCGAGATTTACATGAAATACCTGATGAGTGTGGAGCAACTCGAACAGAAACTGATCGAAGCCCTCAGCCCGTTTAACGAACTCATCAAGCCGGAAAGCTATTACCTGCGCGTAGCGGAAGTGAAAAAAGACAGCGTTGCCCTGAAATTCCAATACATCCTGCAACAACCCAATAAAGACCTGGAGCGCCAGATCCGTCGCAAAACCATTCGCCGGCTGGTGGAAATTATCGGCGAA
The DNA here is from genome assembly GCA_031425035.1 of Saprospirales bacterium. Lineage (GTDB taxonomy): Bacteria > Bacteroidota > Bacteroidia > Chitinophagales > Saprospiraceae > M3007. The sequence continues at coordinate 50,321 of JANPIN010000075.1, forward strand.
CGCGAAAGGTTTGTGGAAAAACTGCCCGACCTGCCCGAATACCCCGAATTACCCGACCCCAGCGGACACGCGGTTATTTAACTATGAACTATAAACTATGAACTATGAACTATGAACTATTACTTGTTTTCGGCGTATTCTTAAGAACCTGGTTTGAAAGAGCATTTTTGCAAGTACTATCTTCTTCCTCCTTCCCAATTCAGCGTTTATAGTTCATAGTTCATAGTTATGAATCGCCTTCAGCACGAAACCTCGCCCTATCTTCTCCAGCATGCGCATAACCCGGTGGACTGGTATGCCTGGAAACCCGAGGCTTTCGAGCGGGCCAGGGCCGAAGACAAGCCTATTCTGGTAAGCATCGGTTATTCCACCTGCCACTGGTGCCACGTCATGGAACGTGAATCCTTTGAAAACGAGGATGTGGCGGCCATCATGAATGAGTATTTCATCTGCATCAAAGTGGACCGTGAAGAGCGCCCCGATGTGGATGCTATATATATGGAAGCCTGTCAGATCATGACGGGCGCCGGCGGCTGGCCGCTCAATTGTTTCCTGACGCCGGAAGGCAAACCCTTTTATGCCGGCACCTACTATCCGCCCCGGGCCGCTTTTAACCGGCCGGGCTGGCCGCAGTTGCTACAACACCTGGCCAACGTGTGGCGAACCCAGCGTGAGGTAGCCCTCGAACAGGCGGAAAAACTGATGGACT
>JANPIN010000076.1:0-29458 GCA_031425035.1 Saprospirales bacterium
GCTGGAGAAGCTGGTGGAATAGATAGGGGGCAGGTGAGAGGGGGCAGGAGGCAGGGGGCAGGGGGGCATTAGCGGTCCGTCCGCTCCCTTGGTCCGACGACTGTTTTGTCGTCTGACCAATAAATACCGGCAAAACACCTATGAAAAAAGCCGGTTGAAACCCAAATGAAAACCCACCGCCACTAGCGGTCGGACGACAAAAAAGTCGTCAGACCGCCTGATAAAAAAAAGCGCCGCAAATCTTTTTCAAGACTTGCGGCGCTTTTATATTTATTATAATGAATTGATAAACATGCTTTTAAAAGCCCTCATCAACCACAATTCCTATCGCACCAGCGTAACGTCACCTTTGTAAAGCAACGTGCGGCCGTCGATCAGTAGAATTTCTGCGTAGTAGACAAATACGGCCGGCACCTGGAGTTTACCCAGGTGATAACCATTCCAGCCGTGTTTCGGATCGTTCGGCTGGAAGTCATGGTCATAGAAGACCATTGCGCCCCAGCGGTCAAAAATCTGGAAGTTATTCACCTGCACCACCTGATCGCCATCGGCAAAGATGAGCACGACGTCATTATTATTGTTGGCGTCCCAGGGGGAGAAAACGTTCGGAATGAATATATGCGGTTCGTTGTCCACGCGGATCAAAATACGATCCGTGGCCTCACATTCATCGAACGTACGGATGCGCACGGTGTAATCGGTCGTTTTAAATGGCTTGGCATTCGGATTCAACAAACTGATAATATCCGTGCCGGCGAATTTCAGCCCTTCGAGCGGCTGCCAGATAATCGTATCGATCAGGGCCAGCGGATAGCCCGGCGGTAAAATCGCATGAATGTCCGTGGAATCTCCCAGGTCAATTTTTATTTCGGGAATCATCGAAACGCTCAGCACAGGCGCCTGTGGTACCGGCAGATTCAGGGTGACTTCGCAGCCATTGACGTCCTGAATTAAGAGCGTGTAATTGCCTGGAGCAATGCTGGCAAAGGTTTCTTCCGCAAAGAAATGCTGGCCGCCATCGATCGAATACAAATAAGGACCGACCCCGCCGATCACCGTATCGAAGAGGATGACGCCATCGTTATTTTTACAACCGGGTTTGTTCAGCACCGTTTTGAAGGCCGTCGGCACATTGGTTTCGCGGAACACCTGTACATCATCCGATTTTTTACAGCCCGTATTGAGGTTTGTGATCACCAGATTATACGTGCCAGGCTGGTTAACCACCGGATTGGGCGTATTTGCACCCGTCACGATCACGCCGCCCGACTGCGCCGTCCAGGCGTATGCGTAGGTAGCGCCCGTTGAACCGCTGCCTTGCAGCGTCACCTGCTCGGTCGAACAAGTGAGCGTGAAAGGCGTTCCCGCATCCGCAATGGGCAGCACAATATTATCGCTCACCTGGGTAGACGCAGCGCTGGTGCAACCATTGCTGGTGTTCAACACGTTCAGCACATAGGTGCCAGCGGCATCGACCACGGCCTGTTTGCCATTCTGACCGCTGACAATATTACCATCCGTGGTTGTCCAGGCATAGCTGATATTGGCCCCGCCCTGCGATCCACCACCATTGATCGTGACCTGTAGTTGAATACAGGTGATCAGACCCGGAGAAACGATGGCCACAGACGGCGCCGTGGTATCGGTATTCACCAGCACCGCATCGGTGGAAGTACAGCCGTTATCCTCGTTAACCACTATCAGTGTATAGGTGCCGCCGGAGACAATCGTGGGGCTCAGGCTATTGTTCCCAACCAGGATCTGGCCGTCCTGCGTCGTCCAGTCATAGAAGAAATTCCCGTTCTGGCTGGAACCGTTTCCGTCCAGTTCGAGCGAGGTGGTGGCGCAGGTCAGCAGTCCGTTGCCGCCGGCGCTGGCCGTAGGCTTCGCAATGTCCTGGTTCACCGTGGAAGTAGCGGAACTGGTGCAACCATTCCCCAAATCGGTGATTAACAAGGTATAAAGCCCCTGCTGATCGGCATTCGCGACAAGGCCGGCTGGTAGGCCGACAAAATGTCCGTTGGTGGTAGTCCAGTTATAGGTCATGTTACCTGTAGCCGATCCCGCCGCATCGAGTACCACGGTGGTCTTGATACAGGTCAGCGTAGCCGGCTGCTGGATCGTGGAGATCGGCGGGGTCTGGTTGACCAGGGCCGGCACGGAAGCCGTACTGGTACAGCCGTTTTGCTGGCTGGTAACCGTCAGTACATAGGTTCCGGCCGCATTGATGACCGGGCTGAGGGTCGTTCCACCGCTGACGATGTTACCCCCGTTCTGGGCACTCCACAAATAAGTGAACGTGCCGTTGGAACTCACCGAACCCTGCAGGTTCAGGCTGGGGTTGGTACAAGTCAGCGTGGGTGTCTGGCCGGCATTGATCACCGGAGCAACCACATTCTGGTCTACGATCACGCTCGAGTTGGACGTACAGTTATTAGAAGTATTGGTAACCGCCAGGAAATAAGTCCCCGGCTGATCGACCACCGGATTAAGAGTACTGCCACCGCTGACGACGTTGCCGCCATTCGGGGAAGTCCACAGATAAGTGAAAACCGCTCCGGTACTGGAACCATTCCCGTTCAAGGTCAGATTTTGCGTCGCGCAGGTAAGAATAGCGGGTGTAGCCACGACTGCCGTCGGCACATCCGCTGCCTTGGTAACCTGTACGTTGGAGGTAGCCGTACAACCGTTGGTCGTGTTAGTAACCACCAGGGTATACAGGCCCGGCCCATTGACCGTCGGGTTCAAAATATTGGTCGGTGTAGTAAAGCTACCCTGGTTGGTCGACCACAGATAAGCGAAATTAGCCCCCGTGCTGGCCGTGGCATTCAAGGTGAAAGTGGTCTGCACACAAGTCAGCTGGAAGGTTGTACCGGCATCGGCCAATGGATTGACAAAGTCGGTCGCCACGTCGGCCTGATCGACTAAAGTGCAGCCATTCACCATATTGGTGACCGTCAGGCTGTACAAACCGCCCTGATTAATGACAGGATTCGGCGTAGTACCTCCTGAAACAAGGCCGGGGCCACTCCAGTTGAACGTATAACCGTTGCCGGTTGGATTGCCAGGCCCGCCCACCTGCAACTGCGGGTTAAAGCAGTTCAGTATATTATCCGGACCCGCATCGGCGGGTGGCAGTTGAATGTCCTGATCAACCAGGACTATTTCATCGGACGTACAGCCGTTGGTCGTATTGGTGATAACCAGGGTGTAATTACCTGGGGCATTTACCTGCGGGGTCAGGGTCGTGGCGCCCTGCACAATGCCCGGACCGCTCCACTGGTACATGAAATTAGCGCCCGTACTCGACCCGCTGCCATTCAGATTGATAGCAGTGGTCGTACAGTTCAAAATAGCCGGTGCAGCCACCTGGACCAGGGGATCATTAGCATCGCCCGTAATTTGCACTACATCCGTGGTGGTGCAACCATTTTGCGTATTGGTGACCAGCAGTTGATAACCACCTGGCTCATTTACCGTTGGATTCAGCGTAGTACCGCCGGAAACTATGCCCGGGCCGGTCCATAAATAATCAAAGCCCGCGCCGGTACTGGAACCTGTGCCATCCAGTTGCAGGCTGGGAACCGTGCAATCGAGGGTTTGATTGGTACCGGCTACCGCTGCGGGTGCCGCCAGATCATTCGGGGCGATTACAGCGAAGGTAGCCGTGCAGTTATTGGTGGTATTAGTCACAATGAGGGTGTATTGCCCGGGAAGACCAACGGTAATTTGCAGGGTGCCCTGACCGCCCAGAATTTGACCGTTCACAGTGCCCCATTGATAGGAGAAATTGGCGCCAGTCGATGAACCGGTGGCCGACAGGGCAATTTGCGGGACAGCGCAGGTCAGTGTATCCAGGGGTACGGCCACCGCGACGGGCAGGTTGGCATTCGTCGTTACGGTTGCGGATGCCGACGACGTGCAACCATTGGCGGAATTCGTAACCACCAGGGTATATATGCCGGCAGCCGTCACGGTAGGCGTCAGGGTAGTACCCCCGGAGCCTATACCACCGCCCGTACTGGAGGTCCAGTTGTAGCTAAAGCCGGCGCCCGTACTGGAACCGTTGCCGCTGAGTTGCACCGCCGGGGTGGTACAGTTGAGTTGCCCACCCGGAGCCACTGTAGCCGTAGGGTTTGTCGTATTCAGGCCAATGGTCACCGCTGCATTTTGCGTGCAGCCATTGGTAGAATTGGTGACCACCAGCGTATAGATACCCGCTTGATTGACCGTTGGAGTAGGCGTAGTACCGCCGCTTACGATGTTACCCCCATTCGTAGTCCAGTTATACGTCAAATTAGGGGCGACCAGGGCGTTGACGTCGCCAATGGTCAGCGAGGTAGTTGCGCAAGTCAACGTAGCCGGCGAACCTGCGTTGGCAGCCGGAGGTAGTATATCTTGCCCGATCAGTACCGTAGCGGATGCCGTACAGTTATTGGTCGTATTGGTAATCAACAGCGTGTAAGTAGCCGGCGCGTTCACCACCGGATTGAGCGTAGTCTGACCGGAAACAAAGCCGGTACCCGTACTCGAAGTCCAAAGCAAGTTGAAATTACTGCCGGTAGAAGAGCCCGTCCCGCTGATCGTCAGTTGGGTCGTCGTACAATTCAAACCGCCGGTAACGACCGCATTGGCTACGGGCACGGAGTTATCCTGGTTGACCGTAACCGTACTGGAGTTGGTGCATCCATTAGCCGTGTTGGTCACCACCAGCGTATACTGACCCGGCTCGGTCACCACGGCATTGGCCGAAGCCTGCCCCGATTGAATATTACCATTGGCCGTCGACCATAAATACGTCACCCCGCCGGTTGGGGTAGACGCTCCCCCACCCAGGGTCACGGAGTTATTGACGCAGGTGAGTAGAGCGGGGTTGCCGATGATCGAAGCCGGCGGTGTGGTGTTACTATTCACGGCGGCATTATCGCTCATGGTACATCCGTTAGAAGTATTGGTCACGACCAGGGTATAAGTACCGGGCGTACTGATGACCGGACTAAGCGTGCTGCCGCCGCTGACGATCACGCCGCCACCGGCAGCCGTCCAGTCATAACTGAAATTTGCGCCTTGTGAAGAGCCCGAACCGTCCAGGCTGAGGTTATTCAGGGTGCAGGTAAGGGTTTGGTTAGGACCGGCACTGGCGGTGGGGTAAGCCACCGAAGAAATGACCGGTACCGTACTGGAAGCCGTACAGCCATTGGCCGTGCCGGTTACGACCAGCGTGTAGGTACCAGGCTGGTTGATGGTTGGTGTCAGCGTGGTGCCGCCGGCGGTAATATTACCGGGCGCTGCCGTCCAGTTATACGTGTACCCGGCCCCACTGCTGCTGCCTGTGCCGCTAAGCATAAGGGAGGTATTTGCACAACTCAAACTCCCGGGGGTGGAAGCGCTGGCCAGGGGTGGGGTGAAATTACCGGCGACCGTAGCCACGGCGGTTTTAGTACACATTGACTGGTCGGTTACGGTTACCGTATAAGTGCCGACCATGAGGTTCTGCGGGTCCTGTACGGTAGAGCCGCCGGTCCAGATATACGTGTAGCCGGGCGCCCCGCCGGTTACGTTCAGATCAATACTGCCGCCATTCGGGTTGTAACAATTTGGCCCAACCGTATTAACGACCGTGGGAGCGATCGGCGGTGGCTGGACGACATTATACGTCTGGATATTTTCACATCCGAATTTATCGGTAACGGTTACCATGTATTGCCCGCTTATTAGATTAATCGGGTCGGGAATAGCCGGCACCGTCTGCGGACCGGTCCACGCATACGTGTAAGGCCCCTGACCACCGGTCACCGTCGTATTAATGGAGCCGTTCGCTTGTCCGGCACATTTCACGTTCGTAACGATGCCGGTCATATCGAGGGTGGAAGGCAGGACGAGCAAGGCTCCCTGCCCCGCTCCCACACAACCAAGCGAATCGGTCACCGTGATCAGCTGGTAAAGTCCGGGTGAATTAATGATCAGCGAATACGGGTTAGTGGAAATGCCGGTGATCGGCGGTTGCGGATCCCCGTTCAGCATATAAACCAGTTCAAATGGGCCGACACCAGTGAAGTTGACAATGAGTGTGCCTTCTTGCCCGGGACAAAGCTGCGGAGCCGGCGACATGAGTTGCGCTTTAGGCGGCGGGGTGACGTTGATACGGGCAAAAGCTACTTTCGTTTTGCCACAGGCATCGGTAACCGTCACTTTATAGGTGGTGGATACCGTTACGAAAGGACTAATGCTGGGTGTGTTGCTACCATTGCTCCAGGCATATGTAAAGGGTTCCACCCCACCAGTAGGGCTTGCCGTCAATGTACCGACTCCCGAACCGCAGACGACCACCGTATCCGCTTCCAGTTGAAGCGCAGGCAGGTCGTTGATGAACAATGTTTCCTGTGGATTGAGGCAGGAACAAGCATTGACCAATGTAATAATCAGCGTTTCCTGACCTTCCAGCAACAAATCAGTCAGGATGGTAATCGGAATGGTGACCGAGGTCTGACCGGCCGGAATAACAACGCTAAGTGGAATAGGGGTGTAGTCAAGGCCCGATGTAGCGGTACCGGAAATGGTATACTGCACCACCAACGGTACATTCGGATTGGAACCTACCCGTCTAAATATCAGTTGAACGGTACCGCAACCTTCATACACCTGATCATTGTCCGGGTCGCCGTTGACTACGAATTCCACGGAAGCATTACCACCGGCGTCGAAGGAGCCTGAACTGATGAATACGGCAGAATCGAAAATACCATCCCCAACATCGGCTATTTTCAACTTTATGTGATAGGTTTGACAAACCTGCACGTTAGCGGTGGCCGTCATTTTACGGGTATAACCGTCGAATTGTACTTCGCTGACGCCTGGCCCATTGGAGGGCGTCTGGCCGCAGAGCGTACCGCTGGCCGGGGTATTATTCACGTAAAAACCGGAGTTCGTCAGGTGGTTAACGTTGTTGATCGCTACTGGCGTCGCAGAAGCAGGCAGCAAAGCGATGTTGCCATTACCCAAAATACCGGGGCCTGAAATGAAAAACCCGAAAACGTCATTAAAAGAAGAGTTGACGTATTCACAGTACTCTTCAGATGCGAAAACGAACTGAAAGGTCAGGGGCGACTGGGTTGGCGTAAAGTCAAATTCCACGTCGGCCATATCGAAGGTGGCGCCACCGGTAAGCGTACTCAGGTCGGCATCGGGCGTACCGACACCGAAGCCCGCACTCGCATTATCCTGGTCGTTCGGGCCGGGACACACGTTAATATCGCCGGTAGCCATCACCATACCGGTGTTGAAACCAATGTTGGTCAGGCCGTTGGCAAAGGTGCCGATCTGACTCCCCTGGCCGGCATAGGTGACGTTGTTAATATCAAAACAGTTACCACCGATAAGCACGTCTTTTACCAGATCCTCGGCACTTTGGCCGCCTGCTACCGTCAGGGTAGCCACGTCCTTCACCATATCTTTCAGCTTTTGCTTATTGCAGCTTTCACAGATGATGGAGATGAAGTGACTGGGCGGATGATCACTATCCCAGTCGCAGGGGTAGTCGAGTTGAAAATCCATAGTCGGATTGTTGGCCGTAAATTTCAACTCATGGTTGATCAGGTTGAACGGGGCACTCTCCACCCCCAGACCCACCACGGTAGCTGTTGGCTGGCAGTTATTCAATTGCTCAGCCATGGGCAACACCAGGGTATATGCTTTTCCCGGCAAAAGATTGTACACGCGGAGCACCGGATGTGGGATTGGCGGACTGATTATATGCCGGGTCTGACTGGCATCTACCGCGATTTGTGGGTCCGTAGCCGTCTGGCTAAAAAGAGAATGCGGCAAAGCGAACGTTCCAAGACAGAACGCAAAAAGGGATGTAAAAAGGCGCATACGCAGCAGGGTTGTTTCTTAAATATTTTTACGGAAATTGGTTAAGGCAACAAGCTGATTATAGTAAAGAAATTCCGTGCTTTTGGTGCATTTTCGGGGTTTTCAAATCATTTCAAAGCTAAAGTCGCGCAATAATAAGAAAAATACACCGCTTCCAATAGATGTTCTGACAAAAAGTACACGCCCCGAACGATTGACTGGCGAAGACCGTGCAAGACCTTTACTATAGCTAAACATACCGTTCGTTGAAGAAGGATAATTTCCACTGCCCAGCGTTGTATTTTTCTCGCTTTTACATTCCGCATAGTCTGTTACGGAAAAGGTTGTTTGCCAAAAAACAGTAACGTAAGTTTGCGGGCCGTTTCCAGCATTCCGCAGTCGGCCGGCACTTCGAAAACCAAGTATTTCAACCCATCCAACACTCACCTTTTTACTCTATGGACGGTGACCCGGTATTATACACGCGAAAAACGGCGGCTCGTCGAACTGCTCGAGCCGGAGTCCGGTTGTTGGGTGCATCTCACGCCTCCCTTCGCACCGGACGAGCTGGGCGATATAGCCCGGCAATTCGAATTTGACCCGGTATTCCTGACCGACTCGCTCGATCTGGATGAGCGCGCCCGTTATGAGCGCGACGAAGATGTCCGCTTCATTATTATTAATACACCGGTTAAAAATGCCAATGCCGGCACCGAAAATGAAGCCTACTTCATCACGGTCCCCATTGGTATTATCCTGACCATCGAACACGTGATCACGATTTCGGCACTCGAAACACCGGTACTGGAGAAATTCCTGGATAATAATGTGCGCAACTTCGAGCCCTCCGATGAAAAACGTTTCGTCCTGCAGGTGCTGGAACAAAATGTCTATCACTTTCTGGCCTGCCTGAAATCGCTGAACCTGCGCCGCAACCGCATCGAGAAGGAACTGATGCACAGCAGCCGGAACGCGGAATTAAAACAACTGCTTTCTATCGAAAAAAGCCTGGTATATTTTGTCAACTCGTTAAATGCCAACGAGTTGCTGAAGATGAAAATGAAACGCACCGACTTCCTGCACATCAATGGCGATGAAGACATGGCCGACCTCTTCGAAGATATTATCATCGATAATTCGCAGGCCCTCTCCATGTCGAACGTGTACACCAACATCCTGAACGGCACCATGGATGCTTATTCGAGCATCATCTCCAACAACCTGAACATCGTTATCCACCGCCTGACGGTCATCACCGTCGTACTCATGGTACCGACGCTCATTTCTTCCTTCCTGGGGATGAATATTCCCAACGGCTTGCCCAATCATGCCTGGGCTTTTTATGCCACGGTGCTCTTTACCGGCCTTTTTACCGCCCTGTTGTACTGGATCATGCAGCGGCGGCGGTTGTTTTGATGGTACCCAACCAACGCTTGCCGTTACCCAACCAACGGTTTGTTGGTTATTTCTACTGCTTTCCTGAGCCACCAGCAAATATGTGAAAAGCGGAACCCGGGATGATCCCGGATTCCGCTTTTTGTATGCCAATCTAGTCAACACATGGTGGTTTTGAACGAAGTCGAATGCCAGGCGACTGATCATCCAACATGCCAAAAAACCGAACCCGTAATGGGCAACGGCAAGCGTTGCCTAAAAACCCGTATTGTGGGCAACGGCAAGCGTTGCCCCTACTGAATACCCGGCGTTTCATCGGCCGGCATGTAAGGGCTGAACATTTTTTCCAGTTCATTTTGCAAAGCCTGGTCTTTCATGACGTTGGCGGCCGTGGTCAGCAGGGTTTGTGCACAACCCATGGCATACTGCTGGTCCTGGGCATAACTCTTCTGAAAATCGGGCGTCTGAGAGGCCACAAAACGGAGTTGCTGTTCCGTAGCCTTAGCAATATCCCGGATCCTGGACGCCGCTTTGGCATTGTCGCCGGCGCGGGCATACACGTCGGCCATGAGCGCCGAGAATTGATCGTAGGCAAAGTTGTATTCCGGGAAAGCCGTGAAGTATTTATCCGCTAAAGCAATGGCCTTATCGTTCTTTTTCTCCAGGGTCAGCTGGCGGGCTATGCGGATCATGGTTACCCGCATCGTTTGCAGGCTCGGCATGTAGGACCGGTCCACAAACAAACGCTCGGTATCGAAATTACCCCATTTCCACTTGGTCATGATGTTTTCGTAAGCCAGATCGGTCGCCACGCGGCCGCAGCCAATAATACCGTAGTTGCGCTGATCGCCTTCGTTCCGGAACGGCACTACGCGCAGGCCCAGCCCTTCGAGTTGGAGATAGTTCTCCATGCCCATCAACTTGTCTTCCCGGCAGGTCACCGCCCAGTAAATCGGGCGTTTCCACAGGTTGGAAGCCAGAATATCCAGTATGGCCAGCTCATCCTTGATAATATAACTCTTCTTTTCGCCCAGGTTGATGTGCAGCGTGTCGATCATAGCCGTGTCGGATTCCATGGCGGCCTTGCTGGCAATAGCGTCCCCCCGGTTCACCGGAATGGCAATGCGGCGGGTCGGCAGGTAGGTGTCGAAATCACGCCCACCCTGCGACTGCATTTTATGGTCTTCCCCCAGGAACTTGACCAACTGTTGAATGGTCATTTCCTTCTCCGGGCCCTGCGAGTAAAACGGCGTCTGCACCCGTTTGAAACCATTGATCTTCTCCTGCGGTATCGTCATGGCAATCGCCGGCGAATTATTCACCTTGCGACGGAGCTGATCGATGTACCAGTCCACGGCGATCAGCGAGAGGTTGACCACCCGCACGTCGGTCCGAATGCCTTCCACCTCCTGGCAGTACCAGAGCGGATAGGTGTCATTATCGCCGTACGTGAAAATTATGGCGTCCGGCTCGCAGCTTTGCAGAAAGTTGCTGGCGTAGTCGCGGCTGGCGTAGTGGTGGGAGCGGCTGTGATCGTCCCAGTTCTGGGTGACCATCAGCAAGGGCGCGCTCAGGGCCAGCACGACGGAAACCGGCGCCGCTACACTGGCCATGTTGAAGCGCTCGGTGAAGAGCCGGTACATGGCCATCACGCTCATCCCGATCCAGATGGCAAAAGTGAAAAAGGAGCCGGCCAGTACGTAGTCCCGTTCGCGCGGCTCATTGGGCGGCTGGTTGGAATACACAATAATGCCCACGCCGGTAATGACGAACAGCACCAGAATAGCGGCAAATTCCGGCGATCGTTTGACCGCGTCCATGAATAAACATAGGAAGGCGCCGCCGGCCAGCAGCAGCAGCAGGAAATAGGCATCGAAATTACCGAAGTTCATCAATGCCTTGAGCACCAGTGCCAGCAAGGCCAGTACACCGCCGGCCCGCAACAAGCGGTTCGAGGTTTGGGTATCGGTCACCGAACGGAAATAATGGAAGAACATACCGATCAGACCCAGCAGCAGCGGGATCAGGTAATACTTGTTATTAGCCTGGGTATTTTTCTGAAAATCGGTCTGCTCGCTTTGATTGCCCAGACGCGAGTCGTCCAGAAAGTCGAAACCGGTGATCCAGTTGCCGGAACTCGGGTCCCATGAATAATAGCCCTGTTCGCCGTTTTGACGTCCCGAAAAGTTCCACATGAAATAACGGCCATACATCCAGCCGAGCTGGTATTTCCAGAAAAACTCGAAGTTATCGGCCACCGTCGGTACGCCCGTCGGTTTTTCTATCCACTGGCGATATAGTTTAGGACGGCTTTGCGAACCGTCGCCCATACGCGGGAACAGCACCTGGTCGTTCGGTGAATAGGTATAGTCCACTTTTTCGTCCACTACCGCATAGTGATCACCCACGCGGCCGTAGCGTTCGCTGGATTTCACGTCCACCGGCTGCGCATCGAAACTCGGTCCCATCAGCAGCGGGCGTTCGCCGTACTGCTCGCGGTTCAGATAAGGCAGCAAACGCATCGGATCGGACGGATCGTTCATGTTGATCGGCGGATTGGCATTGGCCCGGATAACCACGGTGCCATAGGCCATGTACGCGATCACCGTAACGCCCAGCGCGACGACTATACGCTGCAACAGACCGTTCTGCCGGCGCTGTGCCTGCCGCAAGCCATACCAGATCGCGCCGCCAAACACCAGGAACAGCGGAATTAAACCGGAAAAGAAAGGCAGCCCGAAGCTGTTGACCAGCATTTTATCAAAGCTGGCCCAGAGGCTTGGAATACCGGCAATAATGACTTTTTGAATAATAACGATGAACAACACCCCGACCACCGCAGCGATGAGGGTACCACCCACCGTGCGGTTCTTGGCTTTTTTAAAATAATACAACATCGCCAGTGCCGGAAAAGTCAGCAGGCTCAGCAAGTGCACGCCGATGGACAGGGCCGTGGCATAAAAAGCAAACACCAGCCACTTGTCGGATTCTGCCGTATCGGGCAGGTTATACCATTTCAAAGTGGCCCACAGCGTCATAGCCGTAAAAAACGTGGACATGGCGTACACCTCGCCTTCGACGGCCGAAAACCAGATCGAAGAGGTGAAAGCCGTGACCAGACCAGCCACCAGACCAGCGCCGGCTACTGCCAGGGCTTGTCCGCCGATGGGATCTTCACCGCGGCCAACCGTGGCCAGACGTGCCAGGATGCTGGTACTCCAGCAGACGAATACGCCGGTAAAGGCCGTACAAATGGCGGATAACAGGTTGACGGAATAGGCAATGTTGGCCGGATCGGAACTTAACATACCCCCCACCCAGGTGAACAGGCGGCCGACCAGCAAAAAGATCGGCGCGCCGGGCGGGTGCACGACCTGTAACTTAAAGGCGCCGGAAATAAACTCTCCGCAGTCCCACAGGCTGCCCGTTGGTTCGGCGGCAGCGCCCAGCACCAGGGCGGCAATGGCAAAAGTCAGCCAGCCGGCTATGTTGTTCAGTGTTTTGAAATTCATTGCTTTATACTTGTTTAGGGTACCCTTTTCCACCCTGCGGCAGGCAAGGCTGGCGAAAGGAAGCGCAAAACTAAAAAAGTCCGCCGATGGTGCATGATTAGCGGATGGAATTTGATGGGAAACGTCGACTTTAATCGGCTATTTGAAAAGTAATGGCTGTAAAGACCGCTGAATTTTAAAAAAGTGGCCTGTGTGGCCGCTGGCGGAGGTGGAAGCGATGAGCTGAATATTTCAGTGCTGCTCACGCGAAGGCTCGTGCCCGCGCAGCCCCTGCCAGTATTAAACTTCGTTCGTTCCTGGCGCAAGTGGGTTCGAACCGTGATGAAATCGATTCGAATCGTTTTCAAATCGATTCGAACCGTGATGAAATCGATTCGAACCGTGATAAAATCGATTCGAACCGTGATGAAATCGATTCGAACCGTGATGAAATCGATTCGAACCGTGATAAAATCGATTCGAATCGTGATAAAATCGATTCGAACCGTGATGAAATCGATTCGAACCGTTCAGTACACGATTCGGATCGTGTTGAAACCGATTCGGAAGAGACACCGAGGGTTGGCAGGAACTTTTGCCGCCCCGCCTTGTTGCCGGCACTCTTCTTTCTGTTCATCGCAACGCCGTTGGCGGAGCACATGCTTCATCAAATATGCTTCGGCCGGTTTAGTGGTTCTTTTTAAACAAGGAAGCTGCCGGGCTGGCCTGCGCATTACTCATGCGTAGAATTTTATCGAGCAACGACTGGAAATAAATGCTCCTTTCACGTTCCCCCACGGTGCTGATACCACCTGCATTTGACAGCTAATACACAAATACAAAACTGCCCGACGATACACGTATCGCCGGGCAGTCCCATCATCTGCAAAACCTAGAGGTCAGGTGCAGTAGGCTGTACTATTTACAGCCCCATTTTCTTTTTCACCAGCGCCACCACGTCATCCGTATCGGCGGCGAAAAGCATAGCGCCCGAACTGGTATCGAAGATCATGGCGTAGCCGCTTTCTTTAGCCACGGCTTTCACCGCCACGTCCACTTTCGCGAGAATGGGTTTCAACAGTTCTTCGCGTTTGGCGGCAATGGTCTGCTGGGCATCCTGCTCGAACTTCTGAATTTCTTCCTGCAGTTTTTGCAGCGCTTCCTGGCCCGTTTTGGACTGGATGGGCGTCATGGTGCCGGCATTATAGTCGGCCTCGAACTTGGTATACTGAGCTTGAAAAGCTTTCGTCAGCGAATCGTCCTTCATCGTCAGTTTGTCGGTGAAGACTTTGAGGTCATCGTTGGCTTTTTTGGTGTCGGGCAGGCTCTCGAGGAGGTTACCCAGATTCATGTGGCCGTATTTGAGCGGGGCTTGGGCTTGGAGGGCAGTCGCGCCGATCAGGAGGGCAAGTAGGAAACAAAAAGGTGTTTTGCTGAACATTGTGTGGGAAAGTAAAGTTTTTTGATTGAGAAACGAAAAACGGCGTCAAAGGTAACATACCCGACCACATCAGCGCCGGTTATTCTTTCGTAAATATGTCCTTTAGGCGGCGCAGGCTGTTATTAATTGGTTAAAAAAAGAACGCCGGGCGGGACAAAATGGCTGCGTCAAACGTTTCACTCGTCAAATCGCCTGCGTTCTTCAATCTTTCAACGGAAATTGCAGCGGCTAACCGGTCATAAGGTGGTCAGCCGCGTGTATCTTTGTCAAAAACTACTCAACGTGACTCGAATCCTCGCGTTCTTTCTTCTGGTGGCCTGCAGCACGACTGTCCTGGCCCAGCAAAACCCGCCGGCCAAGCCGACCCTCATCCAGTTGTCCGGTATGATCCTCGCCGAAGTGGACGGCCAGCGCACCACCGTGCCCTACGCAACCGTGTTCCTGCCCCAAAAAGGGCGCGGCACCTACTCCGACTATCGCGGCTTCTTTACCCTGGTGGTGGAAAAAGGCGACCTGGTGCGCTTTAACTGCCTGGGTTTTGAAACAACCACTTTTCGGGTGCCCGATACCCTCACTCAGGACCAGTATTCCGTCATTCAACTGATGACCCAGGATACGATCAATCTGCCGGAAACGGTTATTTTTCCCTGGCCTTCCAAAGAACATTTCAAACTCGAGTTCCTCCGAATGGACGTGACGCCGGAACTGCAACGCCGCGCCACCGAGAACCTGGCCAATGAATACCTCGCCGAAGCCCGCAAAAATCCCGATATCGTGCCCTACGGCGGCCGCGAAAGCGCCAACTTCTACCTGCGGAAACAATCCCGGGAGTATGTCTATCTCGGCCAGGTGCCGCCGATGAACATCTTCAGTCCGCTGGCCTGGGGACAGTTTTTCAAAGCCTGGAAAGACGGCGAGTATAAAAAGAAAAAGTAGGGGCGACGCTCGCCGTCGCCCAATACGGATTTGTTACATAAAGCGCCCGGTAAAACCTCATAGGTTCTACCGGGCGCTTTTATTTTGCAATGACGCAGGTGTAATGATTTAAAATACTTGGTTGGCTTTCAATTACCTGACATCGAACCCGTTGCTGGCTAACCTCCATGGATTTAGATAACCCACCAAATCCAAAAACCTTCCAAACCACCCCTATTTTGGGCAACGGCGAGCGTTGCCCCTACTTCACTTTCGCCGTAAAATCATACTTCAAACCCCAGTATTCTTTCAGCACCATTTTCACGGAGCCGACCGACACCGGCGATTCAATCAGTAGGGGAATGCGGTTCTGGTCGTCGGACACCCAGACGGTCATGCCTTCGCCCTCTTTGAACACGTTACCGGCAATTACGTCCGGACGGAATTTGAGGGTGTTGTAGCGGCCCATGTTATAGACTTTCTTCCGCTCCTTGCCATCGTAACGCATTTTCAGGGGAAACTCTTCCTTGTCCATAAAGACCTTGAAGGGAATGCTGAACCCGGACTGCTGGCTGGCAAAATCAACGTTCCGCAGATTGTACATGCTGGACAGCACGTCGTTCACACAGCCGGTCACACTATGTTCCGTCTTGGTTTCCGCAGCCCCGCGTTTGTCGGCGCGGAACACCGTCATTTTCCGGGCGCCCTGGTTGAAGTTGATTTTTTCAAAAATGTGGTATTTGCCTTCGTTGACATTGCGCTCCGAGTAGTTGGGCAGCAGGGTATTTTTATCCACCCAGGAATCATATTCGTCCCTGGCGGTGAAGAACCACTCGTAGGAATCATAGGTATGACCACGGGCCTGATAATGGTACTGGTTACCTTCCTCAAAAGCCTGAAAGGTGACTTCCCCGGCGGCAATCCAGACAAAGTTCCAGTTATAATAGATTTTGTAGGTCAGCTTTTCATTATGCTGAAAAGTCGAATTCGTGTTCGAGCAGGGATCGTACATCCCGGCGGATGCATCGAAGTAGTCGGGCGAAACGGAGGATGACCCGAAGTTACCGGGGGTAGTAAAGGCCATCAGGAAGAATCCCATTTGCAGGGCGAAATACTTAGTCATTTTCATAACCCAAATTTTTGGGAATATTGACGTAAAATAAGGAAAAAGTACCGATTAACGCGGGCAAAATCAGGTTTATTATCCAAAGGGTAAAGGTAGCGGCCAGTGCGCTGACTTCATTGGCGCCAAATTGCGACCAGACGAATAATGCAATGTTCCCGCGGAGTAAAAGCCCCATGATGGCCGGTAAAGGCACGATCGTCTGCACCAGAAAAATGGTGCTGATTCCGGCGAATCCGGCGACCAGGCCGGTGGGCACACCAAAGAACTTCAACAAAAAGAAATACTGACTTGCGAAAACACTATAACGCACAGCGGCCCATCCCAGCACACGCCACAGGTCGCGTTGACGAAAGGTTTGCAAAATATGCACGTCGCGTACGAAAGGTCGCAGTCGGTGCAACAGCGGCACCCGGCGCGCCAGAGGCAGCAAATAACGCAGGTGAAAATATCCGGCCAGCAGGATGGGCAGCCCGATAGATACGAGCACCGTACCGTAACGCAGCAAAGTAGGCGGCAGGGTGCGACTCTGTCCCAAAAACAGCAGCACGCCGATCAGTCCGGCGATCACCGCCACCAGGTATTGCGCCCAGCTGCCCACTACATTGATCATGACGGCTTTCCAGCGATGCTCCGGCTGTACGAAGAGTAAACGGCCGCCATATTCCCCCAGTTGATGCGGCGTAAACATGGTGAAACTCACGCCGGTCATTACACCCTGTAAGCCCTGCCACAGGCTAAGCGGCTGATAACGCTGCATGAAAGGCTGCCATTTCAAAGTCTCTATCAGCCAGTTAACCGGCATCAGCACTACTGCCAACGGCAGCCAGGCCCACTGCGCACTGCCCAACTGCTCCAGAAATGCCGCCCAGAGGGCCGGCAAGTTGTTCTTCCCGCGTAATTCCAGGTATAAGCCACCAAAAAGCAGGATGGCTACCACGACCTTGAAACCAATGGCCAGGCGTCGCCGCTGTACGGGATGCTGCCAGAAAATTCGCCGGGAAGAAGTAGGAACGGGCATGTGGAGCGTGGAGAGCTGGAAATTAAAAAGCACGGGCAACCTCTAAAACAGAGGCTGCCCGTGCAAAATTCGTGCTTAAGTTTCTAAGAATTAGAAACCCGATGCTTTATTGGCTTTCATGTTCATTTTGAGCATTGGGGCGCGACCTGCTTCCGGGCCGGTTGGGCGGGCCATTTCGACCTCTCCTTTGGCAACGCGGAACTCCACACGGCGGTTCAATTGGTTGGCGCCTTCTACTGGTACCAGCGAAGTTGCTTCACCGACCCAGTTCAGGATCAGGCGATCACGGGAAATACCGTATTGTGCAACCAGGAAGTCGATGGCCGTTTTAGCGCGATTGTAGGACAACACGTTGTTGTAACCTTCCGTACCGCGTTTGTCGGTGTGACCGATAGCCACCACTTTCAGATCCGGGTTTTGCGACAGCACCGTACCAACCTGATACAGTTTCTCGTATTCGCCATAAGCCAGGTCATAGTGGTTGTTCGCGAAAGTCACCATTGGCAGGAACCACATGCCACCGGCAGCCGGGAACTTGATAGCGGCGATTTTAGCGTCCACAATGCGGTTCACATCGTCTTCCGAAATTGGTTTCGGTACGTTAGCCACACCTTGTGCGTTCACCGCAAAGCCTGGAGGCGAGAATGGTTCTTTATCCAGGTAGTCAGCTACTTTATCGTTGTCGCTGTCCAGGGTCATACCTTTGCTATCGACACGTGCACCAGCCGGGCTGTTGTCTTCCGTATCGATATCATCGATAATGCCGTCAGCATCCGTATCGGTTGGGTTGTAGATCGGGCGGGCTTCCAATGCCGTGATGGCATCAGCTACCTGCGTCAACGGGTTTACCCAGTACAGAGGCTCGGTGCGGGCTACGCCGGTCGTGCTGCTCGTTTTGCCGATGTTGAAATTCAGCGACAGGTGTGGGTAGTGCAGTACGTCACGGAAAGAAGTCTGATTGCCATTAACGTTCTGGTCGCTGTCCAGCAGATCGGAATTAGCGCCGAAGACACTGATCACGGTATGCTCGAGACCAATATTGAAGCGTTTGTTGACCCGGAAGGCCAGACCCAAACCTACTTCGACGTGGGCGTTGGTGGTGCTGGCCTGATCGCCGGTTGAACCGGCAGTACCGGCCTGCACGACGTTACGGAAGTTGGTTTTGTAGCTGTCTACGCCAATACCGAAAAAGCCGTTCAACAGCACCCGGCGGTTCGGGCGGTCGAAGCGGAAGTTATTCAGAGCAGCCACCAGTTGGGCGCTGCCGGAGATCCAATCGTTGTCGGACGTGCTAACGACGCCTGCGTTGGTTTCTTCGTTTTTCAGTTGGGCATACAGACCTACTACGCGAACGGAGAAAATGTGATCGAAAGCTTTGCGGACGTGAATGCCACCACCGAAGCCAGGAAATTTGGCGTCCACGTCACCGAGTACGAAAGGCACACCGGCATGAAGGCCCAATTCCCATTGATCCTTTGGCGTAAACGAGCGATATGGGGCGGCCATGGCTGCTTCCTGCGCCATAGCAGAGAAGGAGACCAGTGCGAGAAGAACGGAGAGTACTAATTGTCGAACCGTCATAGGGTCACTGAATTTTTGAATGAATGAATGTTAACAGTTATGTTGTTGCTTAAAACCAGGATTTTTCCACAGTTCCACAGATGATTTGTGGAGTGAAAAGGGCAGTATGAGGTGATAAATTCTCAATTCGGGTTCAAATCCCCAACTTTTTAAGGGCCAAATATAGAGCGTTGGTGGAAACTTTATTTGGCAAGGGGTTTATTTTTCTCACTTCTTCCAGCGCGCGGCGAATGGTTTGAGAGATATCAGTGAAAATTGCCTCATCTGTCATTACCGCGTCAGGCTGCATGAGGTAGGCAAAAACCCGTGCCATACCGCAATTAGCTACGAAATCGGGGATAACCGCCGTCTTTTCATCCGTATAATGGGCAGTAGGACCAAAAAACACTTCATCATCGACAAAAGGTACGTTAGCTCCGCAAGCCAACACCTCGATGCCGCCTTCCAGCATTAAATCTACCTGTTGACGGGTCACAATTTTGGAAGCGGCGCCCGGAATGAAAATATCGGCGCCCATTTTCCAGATCTGCTCGTTCACTTCCGCAAAAGACAGCAAATTCGGTGCGACGAGCTGGTTACCCTTTTTAGCATTGAACAAGGCTTTCACTTCGGCCAGTCCAAGTCCCTCCGGCGCAAGAATTCCGCCCGCCCGATCGATGATGCCGATGATCTTCACGCCCTCTTTAGCCAGGTAGCAGGCCGCCGCCGAAGCCACGTTGCCCCAGCCCTGAATAATGGCCGTTTTACCGGCCGGGGTAATGTGGTGATACAGATCGTAGAAATGCCGCACGGACTCCGCCACCCCGTAACCGGTGATCAGATCGGCCACCGCATATTTATGCTGGCGGTCTTCCGGCACGTATTCCGGATCTTCCACGATCTTGGTGCAGCCATACCGCAGCTGCCCGATGATATTGATCTGCTGGCCTTCGGTCGGTTTGAGGTGGCCGCGGACAATGCCTTCCTGCGGGTGCCACAGGCCGAGGTCTTCGGTAATCGGCACCACGTCTTTGAGTTCGTCGACGTTCAGATCGCCGCCGGTGCCGTAGTAGTGTTTCAGGATCGGGAGGACGGCCTGATACCAGCGTTGCAGCACTTCCTGCCGCTGGGGATGGGCCGGATCGAAGTTAATGCCGCTTTTAGCGCCGCCAATATCCGGTCCGCAGACGCTGAACTTGATCTCCATGACTTTGGCCAGGGAAATTACTTCCTGCAATGTCAGGCCTTTCCGCATTCGGGTGCCGCCGCCGGCCGCTCCGCCGCGCAGGGAATTGATCACGATCCAGCCTTCGGCATCCGTCTCGGCATCATGCCATTCAAAGATGATCTCCGGCTTTTTTTCTTTGTACTTGCGCAGCAAGTCTTCCATAACAAGGGTGGTGGTAAATAATTTGGTGAAGGCGGCTTTCCAAACGCGGCGCAAAAGTATAATCCTTCGGCGCAGATTGGCACTTGCGACACAATTCATTTGCAGGTTTCTCAAAATTGACCTGGTTGAAAATTTTTCAGGCTGCGGGACGGGGGAAGCAGCCGACAGGTTTATGCTACCTTGGCGCCGAAATCTGCCTTACTACGGACAACCATCATGCTGCAAAATTGGCTTAAACCCCTGCCGGCTGCGCTGGCCAAAAACCTGGATTCCCCCTTCGGCAAACAACTGCTGCTGCACCGGGAGCAATTTCCCGATCTGAAAAAAGTGCGGGTGGCTATTATCGGTCTGGAAGAAAAAAGCGCCGGCGCCATTCGGGAGCAGTTGTACCGCACGGCCTGGCATTTTCCCGAAAAATCCATTGCCGATCTGGGCAATCTGCGCAAACCCGAACCCGGGCTGCTGCTGCCGGTGGTGTTTGAATTACTGGCCGGCAAAATAATGCCCCTGTTGATCGGCGGTCCGGACGATCTGGCGCGCGCCCAGTTCCTGGCTTATCAGGACGCCAAAGCCCTGGTGAACCTGGCCGTTATCCACGAAACCCTCGCCCTGACCGACCCGAAAAAAGGTTATGCGCCGCTGCTGATGCCGCGTCATCCGCTGCTGTTCCATTTCGGCCTGGTCGGTTATCAAATTCACCAGACGCCCCCCGAAGCCCTGGATTTCCTGGCGAAAAATAACTTTGACAGTCTGCGGCTGGGCCGTTCCCGGGCGGCACTGGAAGAAACGGAGCCCATTTTGCGCGATGCCGACGCCCTGGCTTTTCACCTCGGCGCCCTGAAACAAAATGAAGCGCCCGGCGTGCTACACCCTTCCCCCTCCGGTTATTTTACCGATGAAGCCTGCCAGCTCTGCCGCTACGCGGGATTGAGTGACAAACTGAGTTCCTTCGGTATTTATGGATATCAGCGCGAAGCCGATCCCAGCGGACAAACCGCTCAGGTGGCCGCCCAGATGATGTGGTATTTCCTGGAAGGTTTTTTCAGCCGCAAAAATGATTATCCGGCCACAATGACCGGCCTGACGGAGTATATTGTACACCTGCCCAAATTGAGCCAACCGCTCACGTTCTGGAAAAGCGCCAAAAGCGGTCGCTGGTGGATGCAGATACCGGTCGCGAATAAGCGCAAAAGTGATCGCCACCGGCTCGTGCCCTGTTCGTTCCAGGACTACCAGGCAACCTGCCGGGAAGAGCTGCCGGAACGGTTGATGACGGCGCTGCAGCGGTTTGGATGAGTTAGGGGGCAGGAGGCAGGAGACGGGAGGCAGGTGGGTACTTTGTCTATCCAACTTACTTCTGTCAGGCTATGGACGGATGTTGCGGCCTGATACATCAACATTCATCAAACATGTAATCGTCAATCATCAATTTTAAACCTGAGCAAGGTTCGATTTGACTTAAATTGTTGATGCGTTTGCCTGAACCCGCCCCCAATAACTAATAACTAACTGATCGTTTTAAAGCCCGTGTAGCGGTGCAGGACTTTCGGCAGTTGAATGCCGGTGGGCGTCTGGTTATTTTCCAGGAGGGCCGCTACGATGCGCGCCAGGGCCAGGGCCGAGCCGTTGAGGGTGTGGGCGAGTTCCACTTTCCCGTTTTCATCGCGGAAGCGCAGTTTCATGCGGTTGGTCTGGAAAGTCTCGAAATTGGAGACGGAACTGACTTCCAGCCAGCGTTTCTGGGCGGCCGACCATACTTCAAAATCATAGGTCAGGGCCGAAGCGAAGCCCATATCACCGCCGCAGAGTTTAAGAATCCGGTAGGGTAACTCCAGTTTATCCAGTATTTTGGACACGTGGCGGACCATGCCCTGCAATGCCTGGTAGGAACGGTCGGGGTGTTCGACCTGCACGATCTCGATTTTATCGAACTGGTGCACCCGGTTCAAGCCCCGTACGTGTGCGCCCCAGGCGCCGGCTTCGCGGCGAAAGCAGGGGGTGTAGGCCGTCATTTTTACGGGCAGATTTTTCAGCGGTACGATCTCGTCGCGCAGGATGTTCGTGACGGGCACTTCGGCCGTTGGAATGAGGTAGAAACCATCCCGTTCGCAGTGGTACATCTGGGCTTCTTTATCGGGCAGCTGGCCGGTGCCGCGGGCGGTGGCCTCGTTCACCAGCAGGGGCGGTTGAATTTCTTCATACCCGGCCTTCACCGCTTCATCCAGAAAGAATTGAATGAGGGCGCGCTGCAAACGGGCGCCCTGACCGCGATAAACGGGAAAACCCGCGCCGGTCAGTTTGACGCCCAGCTCCAGGTCGAACAGGTTATATTGTTTGGCCAGGTCCCAGTGGGCCAGCGCATCGTCGGGCAGCGTGGGGAATGGCTTCTTCCAGTCTTTGGCCACTTTATTTTCTTCCGGCGTTCTGCCTTTGGGTACGCTTTTATGCGGCACGTTGGGGACCGACAAGAGTAGCGTTTCGAGTTGATGATCGGTCTGCCGTTGCCGTTCTTCGTACAGTTTACTTTTCTCTTTCAGGGTGGCGACCTGAAGTTTCCCCGCTTCCGCCTCTTCTTTTTTTCCCTGGCCCATGAAAGCGCCGATCTGTTTGGCGAGTCGGTTTTGTTCGGCCAGCGATTCGTCCAGTTCCTTCTGACCACTGCGGCGTTCGTCGTCGAGTTGAATGATCTGATCAATAACTTTCAATTGCGCGGCCGTCCAGTTGCGCTTGCGTAAGCCACTAATAATACGTTGTTTGTCCTCGCGGATAACTTTCAGTTGAAGCATAGAATAGTAGATGTCGTTTTCGTTAGCAACATTTTGCGCAGTTGTAACGTTTCAATTGCTGGTTTTAAAAAAATGCAGTTTCTGTTCTTTTAAGAAGGATATTCCGGGAAAACAGACAGAAAGTGCAAAAAAGTGGCGCAAGATAGATTGAATTTCAAAAAGCGTTTATCTTTGCAGCGTTCGGTTTACGAATCGGCATTCTCCGCCGCCCACCTGTCCCCTATTTCTCCACATTTTTTTTTCTCGCTGTACCGAGATTTTTGGAAGGAAAAGTAGTTCCAGGTTGATCCGCAGGTGATTTCCAGCCCCTTTTTCCAATTACCATTATTCTGCTGAATTCCCAAAAGCGTACCCACTCCGGTGCTGTCCTTTCCGAGGATGACCTGACCCAATTTACTTACTTTCTGCTCTTGCCATTTTCATTCCATCGCTTAATGCTCACCCCGCGTGTGCTTCCTGAATGCCCTTTCCGGGCTTCAACCGCGCTATTATCTTCCCAAACACATTACTTTTACCTGCCATGTACGACATATTACAGCTGAATGATAAGCTGGTACCCGAACTTAAAGAAATAGCCCAGCGAATCGGCGTGAAGGGCTTCAATAAACTGACCAAACAGGACCTCATTTACAAAATATTGGACGAGCAGGCCCTGGCCGAAAAAAATGCCGGTGACCGCAACGTACCCGTTGTCGATGAACCGAACCCGTCAACCGGTCGCCGCCCACGCAAAATGGTGACGACGATGGATGATTCCGGCAAAGAAAAATCTGTCCCGGCCGCACCGGCTGCCCCTGCGCGAACCCCTACTCCACGGGCGCCACGTAACCAGCCACCTGCCCAACCACGAACGCCTGCTCCCGAACCGGCTCCACGGGCAGAATTACCGCCCCGCGAAGAACGTCCGGCACGGGAAGAACGGCCGATGCAAAACCGCGAGCGTCAGCCGCTACAGCCCCGCCGGGAGAACCGCCCGACGGAACAACAGCCACGCCGGCCCATTGAAGGCACGGAACGTCCGGATGTTACACCCCGCCGCGAAGAACGCCCCAACGACCTGCGCCGTCCTGTAGATGGCGCCGATAACCAGAACCGCGAAGAGCGCCCGGCTAATCCAGCCGCCCAGCCGAACCGCGACCGCCCAAACGAGCAGCCGCGCCGTGATCGCTGGGAAGACCGCCGCCGCGATGGTAACCGCCGCGACCGCTGGGAAGATCGCCGCCGCGATGGCAACCGCGACCGTAATGCGCCCCGCGATCAACGCCCCGGCAATCCCAATCTGATCGACCCGGAAGCCAATAAACTGGCCAATCTGGAAGAAGAAGAATTCGTCAACGTCAATAACAACGGGGCCGAAGAAGAAGAGGATGACCTGACACTCAACCGCCCGGCCACCACGCCGGCGCCGGCCGCCGAAAAACGCGAGCCGGAACCCGCCGAGGTCATGCCCGTCATCAATAAAGAACGCTTCGACGTGGAACTGGACGGTATTATTGACGGCCTCGGTACGCTGGAAATGATGCCCGACGGCTATGGTTTCCTGCGTTCCCCGGACTATAATTACCAGACCAGTCCCGACGATATATATGTGTCGCCTTCGCAGATCAAATTATTCGGCCTGCGGACCGGCGATACCGTTAAAGGCGCTATTCGTCCGCCGAAAGAAGGCGAGAAATACTTCGCCCTGCTGCGGGTGAGCAAGATCAACGGCCTGGACCCGAAAGACGTACGCGACCGCGTGCCTTTCGACTACCTGACGCCGCTATTTCCTACCAAGAAATTCAACCTGCTCATCAGCGCGACCGGCCGGGATTTCAGCAACCGCATCATCGAGCTGTTCACGCCCCTGGGCAAAGGACAACGCGGCCTGATCGTGGCGCAACCCAAAACGGGTAAGACCTTCCTGCTGAAAGATATTGCCAACGCCATCACCAAGAATCACCCGGAAGTGTACCTCATCGTCCTGCTCATCGACGAGCGGCCGGAGGAGGTCACGGATATGCGTCGCAGCGTACGCGCCGAGGTCGTAGCTTCTACTTTTGACGAAGCGGCCGACAACCACGTGCGCCTCGCCAACATCGTGCTGGAAAAAGCCAAACGGATGGTGGAATGCGGCCACGATGTGGTGATCCTGCTCGACTCGATCACGCGGATGGCGCGGGCCTACAATACGGTAGCGCCTTCCAGCGGTAAAGTACTCTCCGGTGGTGTGGAAGCGACCGCGCTGCAAAAACCCAAGAAATTCTTCGGTGCCGCCCGGGCCATTGAAAACGGCGGCTCGCTGACCATTCTGGCGACGGCACTGATCGATACCGGCTCCAAAATGGACCAGGTGATCTTCGAGGAATTCAAAGGTACCGGCAACATGGAACTACAACTCGACCGCAGTCTGGCCAACCGCCGGATGTACCCGGCCGTGGACCTCACCAAATCGAGCACGCGCCGCGAGGAACTGCTGCTGGACAAGGATACGCTCAGCCGGATGTTCATCCTGCGCAATCACCTGGCCGATATGAAGCCGGAGGAAGCCATGGAATTCATGCGCAAGCAAATGCTGCATAGCAGCAGTAATGAGGAGTTTTTGGAGTCGATGAACCGGTAAGTTGGTTAGTAATTACTAAAAAATTGGTACGTTAGAAGCAAAATAGACGTTTTACCCGATAGTAAATTTTACTGATTGATAAGGAGCCCTGCAGACATGTGTTGTCTGGAGGGCTTTGTTTTTGACCGGTGTATACTTTGCAAATTTCAAACAGGACTGAATTATAAAATTTGGCGTTTCCCTTGACCAGCCATTCCACATAAAAACAAACAAGGAGATTTTCAAAGTAAAAATTTATCATTCTCCCTTTCGTCATTTAAATGCCAAATTCCCGCATCGTTGAGGACGTCTAAAAACAAGGCATTATTTTTGCCATCCGCTCCCCGATCACCCGTTCTGCTTACGTTTTGAAGTTTATCTTATGCGCCTTCTTACGTTCTTCCTCTTTGCTTTTCTTCCGCAGTCGGTGAGCCCGCATGCGGGTATGCGCCTGGCGCCCAATCCGGAACTCAAGGGGATCGACGTATCGCATTACCAGGAAACTATTGCCTGGGATACGGTGGTGGCCAGGCAGCAACTCGATTTCGTTTTCGTGAAATGTACCGAAGGCAGCACCTATGTAGATAGTTTGTTCTGCCAGAACTGGACGGATCTGGGTCGTTTGGGCGTACGGCGCGGCGCCTATCACTTCTTCCGGGCTTATGGCTGCGGGGATGAGCAGGCCGAACATTTCCTGCAAAATGCGGAGCTGATGCCCGGTGATTTTGTCCCGGTACTGGATATTGAAACAACGAGTGGCATGTCGCCCGAGGTCATGGTACAGGAGGCCCTCGTTTGGCTACAGACTGTGGAAGCTCGCCTGGGTGTAAAACCGATCATCTACAGCAATCAGTTCTTTTACGAGCGTTATCTGGCCGGCCACCTGGACGACTACCCGCTCTGGGTTGCCCGCTACGCCGATGAAGCGCCCTGCCTCACCGGTGGTAAATGCTGGAACATCTGGCAGTACTCCAATCATGGCTGCTATGACGGTATTTCCCAGGAAGTGGACGTCAACGTGTTTCATGGTACGCCGGAAATGCTGGATGAATTATGCTGGAAGCCAGGCGTGGCGGTGACTGCTCCCTGAGGGCAAACTTTAAGCAGGAGTACACTACTTTTGCGGGAAAATTTCCAACCATGCGATCTACCCTGCTTTTCGTTCTGCTGCTGTTATGCACGGCGAACGCCCTGTTTTCTCAAAATTTTGACGAAAAAAATCTGCGGAAGCATATCAGCTTCCTGGCCTCCGATAAACTGAAGGGCCGCGGCACCGGTTCCAAAGAAGAACGGAAGGCGGCAGAATACCTGGCCAAACAATTCAAACAGATCGGTCTGCAGCCCAAGGGCGACGACGGGACCTATTTCCACCAGTTCGGCTTTAAAAAATCAACCGATCCGCATGGCAGCGTATCGGCCGGCTCGCCGCAGGTGTACAGCCAGAATGTGGTTGGCTATATCGACAACGGTGCGGCAAACACCATCATCATCGGGGCGCACTACGACCACCTGGGTCTCGGACACGATCATAACTCGCTGGATGCCAACCCCGACGGCAAGATCCACAACGGCGCTGACGATAATGCCAGCGGCACAGCCGGCGTGGTGGAAATGGCGCGCTATTTTGCCAAAAACGGCGTCAAAGAGCAGCATAACTTTTTGTTCCTCTGTTTTTCCGGCGAAGAACTGGGTCTGGTGGGTTCCAAACGGTTTACCGAGTACCCGACTATCGATCTGAGTACCTGCAGCTTCATGGTGAATATGGACATGGTCGGGCGGCTGAATGCCGAAAAACGGCTGGTCGTGGGCGGTGTCGGCACGGCGCCGGACTTCGTACCGACGCTCAATAATTTGAAAGGGGAATTTTCCTTCAAATTCGACAGCGCCGGCATTGGTCCCAGCGACCAGACCTCTTTTTACCTGAAAAACATGCCGGTGCTTTTCTTTTTCACCGGCCAGCACAGCGATTACCACAAACCTTCGGACGATACGGACAAGATCAATTTCCCCGGTGAAGTGCAGGTACTGGGACTGGTGGCGCGGGTCATCGAAGCGCTGGACAAGCAGCCTAAACTGAAGTTTCAGGAGACGCAGGCCAGTGCGGACAACACGCCGCGTTTCACGGTTACGCTGGGTATTATGCCTGATTACACCTACGAAGGCGAAGGCCTGCACGTGGATGGCGTGACGAGTGGTAAACCTGCCGATAAAGCGGGGCTGCTTAAAGACGACGTGATTGTCGAACTGGGGCCGGTGGTGGTCAAAGACATTAATGACTACATGAAAGCGCTGTCTACTTTCAAAAAAGGCGATTCGACTACGGTGAAAGTGAAGCGCAAAACCGAAGAAAAGACCTTCCCGGTAACTTTTTAGATTTTCAGACCGCCGATCCGGGCTGCTTTGGTCGAAAAAATCGACCTTTGATGAACAACAGCCAGTCCCAGGCTGTTTTGCGAAGCAAATTGGACGAACTTCATTACGTCTTTCACCCACTCATAACACGCACCATGTATCCAATACAGTTGGTAACCCCGATGGCAAATGACCTGACGGACTATGGCTTCGAGGCCCTGAAAACGCCGGAAGAAGTAAAACAAACCCTTGAAAACCAAGAAGGTACTGCCCTGCTGGTAGTCAATAGCGTCTGCGGATGTGCGGCGGCCATGGCCCGTCCGGGTGCAAAAAGTTCCTTACAGAACGAGAAACGTCCGGATAAACTCTACACGGTATTTGCCGGTGTGGATACCGATGCGACGGCTAAGGCGCGCGAGTTCCTGCTGCCTTTCCCGCCATCGTCTCCGGCGATCGCTTTGTTCAAAGACGGCAAACTGGTGCACATCCTGGAGCGCCGCCACATTGAAGGTCGCCCGGCGGAATCGATTGCGGCGAATCTGAAAGCGGCCTACGAAACATACTGCTAAGCGGAGGTTTCCGGTAAGGCTTTTGGCCCGTTGTTCGATGGACAACGGGCCATTTTTTTTGGTGAAAGGCTGGGGAGACGCTCCACATTTGACAACTTTTTTTTCAAGACTATAAAATCTACATGTACTTTTCCAAACAACAATTGGCGTAAAACACGATGTTATTGCTTCTATTCAAACAATTGTTGGAAGAACACTAAATGCAGTTGCTGCTGTTCAAATAATTATTGGCGTAACGAGGCAACTTGCTGCTATTTTTATAACAACTATTGATAAAAACACCGGCAGTGTTCCCCTTTGGCCGATGTGTGGCATAACGGCCAACATCAGTGGCGCAGGTGGATAAAAATACATGTACCTTTTCTGTGCCAGTATGCATCACGTTACAATATTTGCACATAACCATTGGCTGGAAGCTGTGCCGTGCTTGTTGGCGGGAGGCCAAAAATTGTCAAAAAAGTATATGCGGTTTTTGATTTTGCTTTTTTTAACCCTAACCTTTTCATGCAGAACTAGCCGGGAGGAAAAAGAACCTTTCTCTGCAACTTTTGCATTAGATGATTGTCAAAAATTAATTGACCTATTGAAAGAGTCATGGGGTAAAAATGAACTTGGATATTTCTTCTTCAAGAAACTTCCTAAAGACATTGATAAGGTCTATTATTCCAAATATATGGAGAACTGCCTGATGGGAAAAACCAAAAAAGAAATCAAAATGCTTTTTGGTTCCTCGTCAGCTCAGTATAATAATTCCTTTTATTACTATATGAGTGAACAATGTTTACAAGGAAACCCACCCAATAACTTTAGTAACAGATGTATCATTTTGATAATTCAATTCGATGATAGTAATAAAGTAAGTCATATTCCTGCTATACTACCTTATCAAGGCCCTATCTATTAGGCATTGCAGATTTGTCAACTTAAAAAAAAGCTACGGTATATACTCATTTAGGCGTTTGTTGATCTATTGCGATCTTTGT
>JANPIN010000077.1:0-120853 GCA_031425035.1 Saprospirales bacterium
GTGCGGAAAAACGAAAAGGCGTGGCCGTACGCTGGGGCGAGCCGAAAATGGAGCCGAAATAAAATAAATGAGTAGGTTTAAACACTATTGCCCATCTCCGAAACCTTCATCCGGTTTCTTCGCTGGAGGCACCTTCTTCTCCCCTCCTTTTGGCGAACCAGGACCACTTTCCTCATCCGTCGGGGCCTGGTCGTTATAAATGTCCGGCGAAAATTCTTCGTCTCCACCCCCATTGCCGGTGGGTGCGGGGCCATTCTGATAGGCGGCGCAATTGAGCTCGATGCCCAGTTCGCCGGGCGGGCGGACGAAGCGGGCGTTGAAATCATAGCCTGATTTCGGATCTTTTTCCAGCCGGCTGTTGAAGGAAGCGCAGATTGGCCGGGCCATGCGCGCACCCTGACCGTCGCTCAGGTCACGGAACCGGATCCAGCGGTCTTCGCCACCCACCCAGGTGCCGACCACGAGGCGTGGCGTAATGGCCATGAACCAGCCATCGGTATAGTCGTTGGTGGTCCCGGTTTTGCCGCCAATATCGCTTTTTAACGCATTAATACCGGGAGCGCCCTGCACATTGTATTTCAACATCTGCGTCATGACGTAATTAACGTTCGGCGGCAGCGCAACCCGCTCTTCGGGTAAAGAACGGTAGAGCACCCGCCCGTTTTTATCCTCGATCTTGCGAATGACAAAGGGGCGCCCAAACATGCCCTTATTGGCGAACGCCGTATAGGCACCAACCATTTCCATAACGGTCAGATCGGCAGCACCCAGGCAAATAGCCGGCTGCAACGGAATGCGGTGCGTGCTGGAATCAATACCCATGTTATTACAAAGCCCGACCACCGGTCGCACATCGCCCATTTGTTTCATTAAATACACACTCACGGAATTCACCGAGCCTTTGAGTGCTTCTTTCAAGGTCATACGCATGCCGGAATAATGTCCGCTGGCATCGGGAGGCGTCCAGTCCGTTATCAGACCGAAGTTCTGATAATGGGCCGGGATCGTAACGGCCTGATCATACACTTCAAAACACGGGCTAATACCCTGCTGGGCAATGGCGGTAGCATACACGAAAGGTTTGAACGTAGAACCCACCTGCCGGTCGGTGCGGATGTGGTCGTACTGGAACCACTTGAAGTTGATGCCGCCGACCCAGGCTTTTATCTCGCTGTTGCTGGGATCTACGGCCAGTATACCGCTTTGCAGGAACATGCGGTGATAGCGCAGACTATCCATGGGCGACATGATGGTGTCCTTTTGCAGGCCCGGAGCATTCCAGGAAAAGACCTTCATTTTGGTCTTTACAGTATAGACTTTACGGATGGCAACCTGTAAAGCGGCGTATTGATTTTTGATTTCCGGCCATTCCCGGCCAGTCATTATTTTACGATAGGCCGCCGCCTGCTGGACGTCGATCCATTTAGCGGCCAGTAATTTAGACGTGGTGCCCGGCTTTTTTTCTTCCATCATCATCCGCTCGATGTCCGCATCGCGCAGTTCGAAGTTGTAGCGTTTGAGGATCTGATCCGTAAGACCGTCCAGGTATTTGGGGCGAATGCCCTGGTAACGGTCACCATCCCGCAGCAGGTCGTCCAGTTGTTCTTTGCGGCCGGCAATTTCTTCCGGCGTGGATTTTTTCGTGCGGTAAGTCCAGGGATCCTTGCCTTTCCAGACGGTAAAAAAGCGGCTTTGCAACTTCTTCATGTGTTCCTGCATGGCCGCTTCGGCATGCTGCTGGAATACGGGGTCGACGGTCGTGTAGATCTTCAGTCCGTCTTTATAAATATTATATTTCGAGCCATCCGGACGGCGGCTTTCCGGTGCGTCCAGAATGCGGTTAACGTCCTTTTTGAGTTCCGAACAGAGGTAAGGCGCTTTATCGTCCGTGAAATTCACCCGGGTAAATTTGCTCATATCGAGCGGTTTTACCTTGTATTGATCAAACTGCGCCTCGCTCAAATACCCGTTTTTCCGCATTTGCGAAAGCACGGTCCAGCGGCGGCGAATACAGCGTTCGGGGAAACGGACGGGGTTGAAATAAGAAGGGTTTTGCAGCATACCGACCAGCACGGCGGCTTCTTCGACTTTCAGATCCGCCTGACTTTTACCGAAATACACTTCGGCGGCCGCGTGTACGCCGTACGCGTTATTGATGAAGTTGAACTGGTTGAGGTACATCGCCAGAATCTCTTCCTTGGTGTAACTGCGCTCCAGTTTGACGGCCGTGATCCATTCCCGCAGTTTCATGTAGACCAATTTCATGGTTCTTTCCACCTTGCTCAAACCCCGGAAATCACGGTCGGAATACAGCATTTTGGCCAGCTGCTGGGTAATGGTAGAGCCGCCGCCCGAACTCTGGTCGCTAAGCAGTACGGTGCGGACGACCACCCGGCCCACGGCGCGCGCATCGATGCCGCAGTGTTCCCAGTAACGCACGTCTTCGTTGGCGATCAGGGCGTTTACCAGGTTGGGGCTCAGGTCTTCGTAGGGTACCGGGACGCGGTTTTCGGTGAAATAACGGCCCAGCAGTTCGTTGTTGCTGGCCAGCACTTCACTGGCAATGGCCGAATTGGGGTCTTCCAGCTCGCGGAAAGACGGTATGGCCATGAAATTAATGGACAAAAACAGCACGAGCAAACCCGCCAGCACCACGCCGATGACCCGCCAGGTCCAGCGGACGATGCGGCTGTAAGTAGGAGCCCGTTGTTGTTGTAAATTAGCTTTTAACGATATCAGACGCTGTGGTTCCATAACTGCGGACAGGGGGCTGCTTTATTGAAGGCTGCCAACCGGCAGCATCAGCATTTCAAACAATTGTTTTAGAAACGACAAATGTAACGTAGTCGTTGTAGAAAGTTTAATGGGAATTGGTATTGATCGACCGATATAGTCAGCGTAAAGTGGTTTTGAACAAAGCCGGATTTCAACTACCTGACAATAAAGTAGTCAAACCGACAAACCTGACCAAACCACTCAAACCTGCCTATAACGCTGCTTTGTGAAAATATTTTACGGGAAAAATGACTGTTTCGCCGGCGGAGATCGCATTTTT
Source organism: Saprospirales bacterium (assembly GCA_031425035.1). Taxonomy (GTDB): domain Bacteria; phylum Bacteroidota; class Bacteroidia; order Chitinophagales; family Saprospiraceae; genus M3007. The sequence goes on from JANPIN010000077.1 coordinate 3,056, forward strand.
CGCCACCATGGAATTTGCGCTCCTCGTTTTTGCCATTTTACTAACGTTTTGTTACGCCACCCTGATGGCTATTTACGGACATGGCTGGCGCACTTTACCGGATTGGCGCTTGCCGGCCGATTTTATACCGGCCACCCGTGTGACGGTCATCATTCCGGCCCGCAATGAGGCGGCTAATATTGTGGCGTGTTTAGCGTCCATCGTAGGTGGCGATTACCCACCGGCTTTCCTGGAAATTATCGTGGTGGACGATCATTCCGAAGATGAAACGGCGGATCTGGTGCGGGCTTTTGCCGGGCATTTTGCTGCCGTTCGGCTGCTGTCGCTGGCGGAGTTTACGGGTCCTGAAATAACCAACGCGTATAAAAAAAAGGCCTTGCAGTTGGCTGTTAGTCAGGCTGCCGGGCAGTTGATTGTGACCACCGACGCCGATTGTCTGGCGGGACCGCAGTGGCTGAGTCTGATCGTTTCGGTGTTTCAAACAAAAAATTCTGTGCAGCTCCTGACCGGGCCGGTGGTTTTTCACCGCGAAAAAACCGGGTTTCAGCGTTTTCAGGCGCTGGATTTTCTGGGCCTGATGGGCATAACGGGGGCGGGCATTCACTATGGATTTCAGCGCATGGGCAATGGCGCGAACCTGGCTTACCGCAAAACGATCTTTACGAAACTTGACGCGTATGCCGGCAATGCCGGGCAGGCTTCCGGCGACGATATGTTCCTGATCCAGCAGGTAGCGGCGCACTATCCGGCGGGGGTGTTTTTTCTGAAAAATAAGGCGGCAACTATTTTTACTGAAGCCAGTCCCGACCTACGCTCTTTTGTGCAGCAACGACTCCGCTGGGGTACTAAAAACGCGGCTTTGCCGGAATGGCCGATCCGGCTGGCCCTGGGGGCGGTTTTTTTATTTTGCTGGAGCCTGATCATCAGCGTATTAGCGCTACCATTGGTGCCGGGTATTTGGCGTTTGCTGATTTTTCAATTGGCAGTAAAAGCCTCGGTGGATTTCCTGTTTTTGCGGCAGCTATGCCTGTATTTTGATCGCCGCAGTTTGCTGCGGGATTTTTGGCCGTCGTTTTTTCTGCACACCTTATACATCGCCCTGGTAGGATTGGGCAGTCTGGTGATAAAAAAGTTCGAGTGGAAAGGGCGGCGGGTGGCGTAGTTGGCCGGTGATTGAATGGTAGCAATAAACATTTTTCTTACGCAGCCGTTCTGGCTCCTCTCTTTCAAACTTAACACTACCACCATGTCCGAATTAAAAGAAGGCGATGCTGCCCCCGACTTTACCGCCATTAACGAAAAAGGGGAAACCGTACACCTCGCCGACTACCAGGGCAAAAAACTGGTGCTCTATTTTTACCCGAAAGACGATACGCCTGGCTGCACGGCCGAAGCCTGTTCGTTACGCGATGGCTACCCGCGTTTTCAGGCGCAGGGATATGATATCCTTGGCGTCAGCCCGGATTCGGTCAAGAAACACGTGAAATTTCAGGAGAAATACAATTTACCCTTCAACCTGCTGGCCGACGAAGACCATGTGGTGTCGGAAGCCTACGGCGTTTGGGGCGAGAAAAAATTCATGGGCCGGGCGTATATGGGCATCAACCGCACCACTTTCGTGATCGATGAAAACGGAAAAATAGAACGGGTGATCCATAAAGTGGACAATGAAAACCACTCGGAGCAGTTGTTGGGGTAGGTGTTAAGGGTAGCTGCGATGGGTTGCCGCAAGGAGGGTTGCCGCGAGGGCAACCCCTACAGTTCCATGACTTTGCGTTTCAGCACGAAATTTTTGCCTAAATACACTTTACGGACCATCTCATCGGCGGCCAGTTCTTCGGCGGTACCGGCTTTAAGAATGCTGCCTTCAAACATCAGGTAGGCGCGGTCGGTAATACTGAGCGTCTCCTGCACATTGTGGTCGGTGATCAGAATACCGATATTTTTGGTTTTCAGCTTGGCCACGATGTACTGAATATCCTCCACGGCAATCGGATCGATACCCGCAAAAGGTTCGTCGAGCAGGATGAATTTGGGGTCGGTGGCCAGGGCGCGGGCAATTTCTGTGCGGCGGCGCTCTCCACCCGACAGTGTGTCGCCAAGGCCTTTGCGGACCCGGTGCAGGTTGAATTCGTCGAGCAGCGATTCCAGTTTTTCCGACTGCTTGGCCTTTGTCAGGTTGGTCATTTCCAGCACGGCCAGCAGATTGTCTTCCACCGAAAGTTTGCGGAAAACACTGGGTTCCTGGGGCAAATAACCAATGCCTTTTTGTGCCCGGCGGTACATGGCCAGCGAAGTAATTTCTTCATTATCCAGATACACGTGACCACTGGTGGGCCGGATAAATCCGACCGTCATGTAGAACGAAGTCGTTTTACCGGCTCCGTTCGGGCCCAGCAAACCCACGATCTCGCCCTGCTTCACGTCGAAACTTACGCCTTTGACCACGGTCCGTTTACCGTAGGTTTTAATGATGTTGTCTGCTCGTAAGATCATAATGGGAAAATTAAGGGGCAGGAGGCAGGGGTTAGGAGTCAGTTAAGCAGGCGTTTCACGATATCGGAAATGGCGCGGCCGTCGGCTTTGCCGGCCAGTTGTTTATTAGCGGCGCCCATCACTTTGCCCATGTCTTTCGCCGAGGTGGCGCCGGTATCCGCGACGATCTGGCGAATAACGGCTTCGAGTTCTTCGCCTTCCAGCATAGCGGGCAGGTAGCGTTTGATCACTTCGATCTCTTCGCGTTCTTTTTCCGCCAGCAGCGGCCGGTCGTTTTTGAGGAAAATATCCATGGATTCCTGGCGGGTTTTCACCAGTTTTTGCAGCATCTGTACCTCCCGGGCCTCATCGATGGCCTGGCCGCTGCCGTCGGTTTTGGCCAGCAGAATGGAACTTTTAATGGCCCGAATACCGCGCAGACCGACTTCGTCTTTGGCCCGCATGGCAGATTTCAGGTCGTCGTTGATTTTTTCTTCTAAAGTCATGAGTGGAGGATTGTTGAAGAAAGGGTTGATAAAAGGTTGATGAAGTTGATCAGGTTGACATACATTGTTTCGGGTAATTTATCAACCTCATTAACCTAATTTTATCAACCGGTTTATTTCATCAACCTGCTTAGAATTCTTCCACCGGCACGGGCCGATAACCGAACAAACGTTTTTCTTTGATCAATTGCGCCACGTCGGCCGGCACTTTTTTCTCCCAGCCATCATCTCCCTGCTGGATCATACGCAGCACTTTGGTGTGATAAATATGCAGAATATAGGGATTGAAATTCTGGAGGTTCACAATATTGCGGTTTTCCAGCAAGTGATCGTACAAAAAGTGAATGGCGTGCGGCACGTCGATGGTCCGGATGGTCAGGAGGGTCGTGCTGCCTTCCGGGCGGGCGGGGTAGGCGTAGAAACGGACATTACGCAGGAATAGTTCACCAAAAGCGCCGAGCAGGTTATCCGGGTTTTGCTCGAAGGTTTCGCGGATGATGTTTTGCAGTTTGCGGGCGCCCATGGCCAGGCCGATACGCGGCACCTTATAATCCATGAAATAGGCAATGAGCCGCTTATGCTGCACACAGTTGGAAAGCACGACGGTCTGCCCAAGCGCGCAGAGCAGTTCCGCGCGGTCCAGGAAGTCGCGCTCGTTGATTTCGCCGTCGGCGCGCAGGTTATCCAGGGTAATTTCGGTCAGGAAAAAGGTGAGTTCCGCATCCACGTCGGGTTCCTGGCGAAACTGGATGTAGGCGTTGCGGATCATGTCCTGCTGCACCAGGGTAGGCGGGCGGTAGCTGCCGCGGGCGAGCAGGATGGATTTGCGGTATAAAAATTCGCTGGCATGCATACTGCGACCGTCGGGACCAAAAATAGCGACCTCGCTCAGTTTGTTTTTTACGAGCCAGAGGCAGGCCAGCCGGTTATCCACCTGCTGAAAATCCGGTCCGTCGAACTGCACCATATCGATCATCACCCGGCCATGCAGGTTATCCATCAGCGATTGCAGCAGGGTTTCCGGGTCGGCATGAAAACGAAAACAGCCGTATAACAGGTTCACGCCGAGTACGCCGATGGCCTGTTGCTGCAGCCGGTTGTCCTGGTCGAGCATGCGCACATGGATCACCACATCGTTGGTGGGGCCATCTGCCCGAAGCTGGAAACGCAGACCGAGCCAGCCGTCGCCCTTGATGGTTTTGCTGAAATTAATGGCCGAAATCGTGTCGGCAAAAGCGAAAAAACTCTGTCGCGGGCGGGTTGCGCGCAGGCGCTGCTCCATGAGATCGTACTCGTGCTGCAGCATTTTATAGAGCCGCGACTGACATACATAGCGGCCGTTCGGTTCCAGGCCGTAAATATCGTCGGATACCGTTTTATCGTACGCGCTCATGGTTTTGGCGATCGTACCGGCAGCGGCGCCGACCTGGAAGAAGTAACGGGCTACTTCCTGTCCGGCGCCGATTTCGGCGAAAGCGCCGTAAATACGGTCATCCAGGTTGATTTCCAGTGCTTTTTGTTCCGTTTCAAGTACACGGCGCGACATTCCAGAAGGGGCGGTTAGTGGTCAGATATACCGGCGTTTGCCGGCTGCAAAAATAGGACGAATCCAACGCTTGCCGGCACGCATTATTTGGTTGGGGACGAAGTTTGCCGCAATTGCCAAATGTTGGCGGGCCTATTGTATTTTTACCGGCTAATTTTTTAATCCCTTTATCGCCGTACTGATCGGTCTTATTCGTCCAACATTTCTCAACGCACATGAAAACAATGCGCCCTGTAATCCGCATCGGACTAGTAGTTATTGTAGTTTCTCTAATCGTCTGGTATTACCAGCGTTCCAAGCAAAACGGACCCGCTACCGAACTGTTGAACATCCGGATGGAAGCGGCTCCGAACAACCTCAATCCGTTTCTGACCAGTTCCGGCTACTCCAGTCATATAGCGGCGCTGATCTTTCAAACCCTGGGTATCACCGATCCGCAAAGCTATGCCCTGAAACCGGCGCTGGTCAAGGCTATTCCCGCTGTCCGCCCGGTAACGGAAGGCGCGCACCAGGGGGAAAGGGCCTATGACTTTGAAATAAATGGCGCGGCAACCTGGGAAAACGGGACGTCGGTTACCGCAGAGGATTTCGTGTTCACGATGAAATTGATTTTCCACCAGGGTTTACCGGATACCTACCGCAAGTACTTCGAATACGTTTCGGGTGTGGAGGTGGATCCGGCCAATGCCAGGAAATTCACCGTGTTCATGCGTCAATACTATATATTGACGCTCGAAGCCCTGTGTACGACGCCCATTTATCCCCGGTACAACTATGATTCGCTGGGTAGAATGACCAATATTCCCCTGGCTGATCTGCTGGACCCGGAAAAAGGAAAGGCTTTTGCCGAGTCGGAAAATGGCAAGGCTTTCGCGGAGGTATTTACCTCGCCAAAATTTGCGAGCGACCCCCAATATATTACCGGAAGCGGTCCCTATCGCATAAAAAGCATGAACGGCGATCAGGGCCTGGTGCTGGTCAAGAAAAAAGGCTGGTGGGGCAATCAGGAAGTCTCCTCGAACCCCCTGCTGGCGGCCTACCCGGAACAGCTCGTTTTTAAATTTGTAAAAGATGAAACGGCGGCCCAGAACCTGCTCCAGACCGGCGACCTCGATATTGCGACCGACATCAGTCCGGCGCTGTTCAAGGCCATGCAGCAGGATACCCATTTTACCCGCTTATATGACTTTAAAACCGGCTGGGTACCGCGTTACGGGCGTATATTGATCAATTTGCGCCAGCCGGATTCCAATTTGCTGGCCGATGTACGGGTGCGTAAAGCCCTGGCTTATGCCATCGATTACGATTATTTACTGAATACCGTGCAGCAAGGCTATGCCAAACCGATCGCCGGGCCGATCCACCCTTCCAAGGCCTACTATGCCAAAGATCTTTCGCCTTACACGTACAATCCCACGGAAGCCAAACGCCTGCTGAGCGAAGCCGGCTGGGCCGACACTGATCAGGACGGTATTCTGGATAAAGTGATCAATGGCCGCCGGGTGCCACTGTCGCTGAAATTGCTGACCTCGACCGGTACACCCGTCTCGGAAATGACGGCAGAAAGCATCAAGGATAAAGCGCGGCAAATCCAAATCGAGATCGTGCTGGATCCGCAGGAAATAAGCACCATTATCAAAAATATCGGTGCGGGTAATTTTCAACTGGCCAACTCGGCTGCCGTCAATCAGATCGGACTGGATGAACTGACCCAGCCTTTTCACTCGACCAGTGCGATGAACCGGGGACGTTACCAAAATCCGCAACTCGACAGTATTATTGACGCCATCCGGACCACCGAAAATGAACCGGTGCGCAATGCACTATACGTAAAGGCCCAGCACATTATTCACGATGATGTACCGGTTGTTTTCCTGTATGCCGCTGAGCGCCGGTATATTATTTCTAAAAAACTGGACTACGTACTCACTGCGGACGGCCTGGGTTTTTATGAACAATTGTTCCATCGCAAGGCGGAAAACCTGAAATAATCGTTATAATACTTTCAATTTACAACCAAATCGCGTTTCGGCGCATCCATCCATTAATAAAACTCTGACTTTATGGCATTCGAAGTGGAAGGCAAACTGCACAAGCTTTTTCCGACAGAACAAAAATCCGCCAGTTTCATGGCACGGGAATTCGTGCTGGAAATACCGGACGGCAATTATCCCCAGGTAGTAAAATTTCAAGCAGTACAGGACCGTTGCGCCATACTGGACTCGTATCAGGAAGGCGACCGCATTAAAGTCAGTTTCGACCTGCGCGGCCGGGAATGGAACGGAAAATACCTGACCAACCTGAATGCCTGGCGCATCGACAAGGCCGGCGACGAAGGCAGCGGCCCCGTGCGCAGTGCCGCAGCGGTAGACAACAGTTTCCCGGCCGATCCGTTTCCTAGTTACGGCGATGCACCACCAGCCGTCGGCAATCTGGAAGACCTGCCGTTTTAACCAGTAGGGGCAACGCTTGCCGTTGCCCTGCCCAACCATCAATCAGTGTTGGGCAACGGCAAGCAATATTGGGCAATCACAATGAATATTGGGCAACGGCAAGCGTTGCCCCTACAACAAACCGTATGCGTATCCGCTGTACATTGACCGCATTGCTTTATTTGCTCCTGACAGGCCTTTCTCCGGTATGGGCACAGCAAGCACGGACGTTCTCTGGCATCAGCAGCCGTTGGAGCGATTCCTTCGTGGAATGGGACCTGCTGGCTTTTTCTACGGATAATACCGATCTGGAAGAAGGAGAGGATCCGCCGCAGGAAAACGTCGGCGAATTCAAACTTCGCTGGCTCAACGTGCGGGATGACTGGTCGGAATGGGAAGTCGATATGTTCGGCCAACGCGGCACGATCCGTCAGAAGTTCAAGGGCGATTTTACCAACTGGGAATTGCGCACCTACGACGGCGCGGTTATTACCATGCGGGCGGCCTGGACCAATGACTTGAATGAATGGCGCATCACCAACAACGATTTTTCCCTGACCCTGAAAAGCCGCTGGACGAATCAGCTCGACGAATGGTTGGTCCAGGATGATACCCGGGGGCGCTTTTACATGTACACCCTGCGCCAACGGGACCCGCGCGACTGGGCCATTGAAGACGGACTGGATGAGTCGGTGTCGCTGCCCATGCGGATGGCCCTGATATTTATCAGCGCTTTTCACGGCTCCCCGCGGATGTAAATGCGGCTCGAACCGGAAAGGCTATTACTGACGTATATACTGATCAAACCCGGTTTTACAAAACAGAGGTTATAAACGAACATACAGCCATGCCAATAACCTATTCGTTCCTACTGCTTTTATCCTGCTTCAGCCTGCAAAATCCAGCGACCATGCGCTTACAATTCAATAATATCAATGATGCCCGGGGCAGCATTTACGTGGCTGTTTATGACCAGGCCGGCAAATTCTTACAGGAAAAGGAAGTCCGTCATCAGCAAATCATACCGGTTTCGCAAACGGGGGAACTGGAAATTACACTGACTGATCTGCCGGCCGGCACCTACGCCGTAAGCTGCTTTCATGATGTGAACGGTAATGGCAAGATGGATAAAAACATCGTGGGCATTCCGACAGAGCCCTATGGGTTTTCCAATAATGCCCGTCCTACGTTTCGGGCGCCCAACTGGGACGAGGCGAAATTCAACTGGGAGCCTGGTGCGGAGGCAGTGAAAATCCGGCTGGAGAAATGGTAAAGAGCAGACTATAAGCATAAAAAAAAGCGCGTTCTCTCCGAGGAAAGAACGCGCTTCATATTTATTGATTCAACAACGGCCGGTAGCAATTACCATTGAACGTCGTCTTCGTCTTTTTCTGTTTCTTCTTTTTTATCTTCTTCCGGCTCTTCGGAGCTGGTTTCTTCGACGTTGTCGTCGTCTTCTTTTTCCGTTTCGGCGACCACCCGTGTAAATGGATCGGCTCTTGGCGTGCGGACAAATTCGCCGCGATCTTCGTCACCATCCATTTCCCGGTTTTGGGCTTCCCATTCCGCTTGACGGCGGTCAAATTCTTCGTAGTCGAATTCCGGCATCAGCTCGGTTTTCACGTGGTTGACCACTTCATTCAAGGAAATTACAAAACGGTTGAAATCCTCTTTGTAAAGGAAAATTTTGTGGCGTTTGTAACCGAATCCATCTTCCCGGCGGGTACTTTCCGTGATGGTGATGAAATAGTCACTGCCTTTAGTTTTTTTCACATCCAGGAAATACGTGCGGCGTTTGCCGGCCCGAACCCGTTTGGAAAATACGCTTTCTTCCTGATCACGGTCACGGTCGCGATCGCCGCCACCGCCAAAACCACCCCGGTCGCCGCCGCGGTCATTGCTGCCCCGGAAACCGCCCCGATCGCCACCACGGTCGAAACCGCCGCCACGTTCGTTGCCACCCCGGAAACCGCCACGATCACCGCCGCCGCTACGTTCGTTATTACCCCGGAAACCGCCACGATCGCCACCGCGGTCATTATTTCCGCGAAAGCCACCGCGATCACCACCCCGGTCAAATCCGCCGCGGTCAGTACCCCGGTCGTTGTTCCGGTCAGCACCCCGGTCGTTATTCCGGTCATCACCGCCGCGCTCGTTGCTGGGCGAATCATTATTGTCTCTCCGTTTAAAGTTCCCGTATTCCACCTGTCAGAATGTTTTGTGAAAGTTTGTGATGCGTAATCATGAGCAAAGGTAGATTTTCCGCTGATACCGTTTGTTTTTTTTTCAAATTATCCCAATTGCCTGAAATTGTTGCTTTTAGCGGCTATATTTCAGTTGCCCATGTACGTAAGTACGTAAAACTTTAGCCGTTAAAATTTCTTCCGGCACACAGCGCAGCAGGTCGGCGGACAACACCACAAAATCGGCATACTTGCCCACTTCAACCGAACCCTTCGTGGTTTCTTCAAAAGCCGCATAAGCATTCCAGCGGGTATATGACAGGAGGGCCTCCTCCCGGCTTAGACAATTCTCCGGAAAAAAGGCATCGCCGCCATCTGCACGGCGGCGGGTAACCGAGGCATACAGGCAGGGCAGCGGGTCTACGTCTTCCACCGGCGCATCGGTGCCATTGGTCAGGCGCGCGCCCTGATCCAGCAGCCGCCGCCAGGCATAAGCGCCGGTTTGGGCCCGGGCAAAACCCAGTCGCTTGATGACAAAAGGCGCATCACTGGTGCAGTGGATCGCCTGCATGGAAGCAATTACGCCGAGCTGCGCAAAACGCGGCTGATCGGCCGGGTCCGTATGCTGGGCGTGCTCGATGCGCCAGCGGAAACCCGGATGCCCGTTATCGCCTTGAAAACCAAATTGTTGTATTTCTTCCGGACTGGCCGGATACCGCTGGAATGTCTGCTCAAAAGTGTTCAACACTTCGCGGTTGGCCCGATCGCCAATGGCGTGCACGCAGTACTGCAAATGCAGGCGCCGGCATTCGGCAGCCAGTACGGCCACTGTTTCGATGGGCGTGGTGTTCTGCCCGTACGTATCGGGTTTATCGGTGTAAGGCGCCAGCAGCCAGGCGCCGTAAGAACCCAGCGCGCCATCTAGGTAGGCCTTCACGGCGCGGCAGGTGAAAAAACCTTCGCCCAGTCCGATCTGGGGATAAGCCGCCAGTTTGGAATAATCCGCCGGCGCAGGTTGCATGACCATGGCCCAGAGGCGCAGGCCCAGTCGGCCCGTTTCCGCCAGCCGGCGATACTGCTCCAGTTCCCAGAAATCGCTGCCGGCATCCTGGAAAGAGGTAATGCCTTTGGCCAGGCATTCCTGGGTTGCCAGCTCGATAGTACGTTCGAACGCGGCCACCCGCTCGGCTTCCGGGCGCTGATTTTTCCAGGCCTCGAAAGGTTTCTGGATGAGGTCCATGGCGTTTTCTTCAAACATGCCGGTGAGTTTGCCCTGGGCATCGCGCACGATGCGGCCACCCACCGGGTCGGGTGTTTCGCGGCTGATACCGGCCAGCTCCATGGCCTTGGCATTAGCAAACAAACCGTGGCCGCTGGCATGATACAGGATCACCGGGTTGGCGGGCGAAACGAGCGACAGGGAGTCGTGGTAAGGGTAGCCATTTACGCTGCGCCCGGGAGAAACTGCCCATTTTTCCTGGTGCCAGCCCCGCCCTTCGACCCAGGCGCCGGGCTCGGTGCTGCGGGCCTTCTCCCCGACCAGCTGCACAATTTCCTGCCAGCTTTTGGGCGTCATTAAATTCAGGTTTTGCAAACTACGACCCAGGGAGGAGAAATGCCCGTGGCCTTCTATAAAACCGGGCATCACGAAAGCGCCTTGTAAATCAATCACTTCGGGTTTGGCCGCCGCACATTCCGGCAGGCTGCAATTGCCGTCCACACCCACGATCAGGCCATTTCGGATCAGTACGGAACTGGCCTCCGGGTGCTGCGGATCGGCGGTGAAAAAGTGGCCGTTGGTCAACAGCAGCCAGTGGTCGGGCGCAGCCGGAGTCTGGGTGGGCTGGCAATTCGGTCCCACGAAAACCACCATCAGCGCCAGGGCGATAGTGGTGGGCAGGGATAATTTTGAACGTTTTACAGTCAGTGTCATACGCAGGTAGTCAGCGCACAAAGGTCGCTGCCGGTCGGGCTTTTTGATCTGTTTTCGGTAAAAAAACTGTACGCCCGGTCGTTTGCCGGGTCGAAGAGCGTTAACCGGGTAGCTTGAACCCGCTTTTGTCGTAAAAATCTGTCCCCCGCTAGGTCTCCCCTGCCGGCGTTGTATTTTCACCGCGTCTACTAAACCATGCCTGATCCAATGTATCATTCATTACTGCGCCCAATTCTAATCGGTTGTTTCTTTTTCCTGCTCGGCAGCTGCGTAATCGCCCAAAAACCGATCACCCTCGAAGATATTTGGCAAAAAGGCACTTTCGCCGCCAAAGGGGTGCCGGGTTTCAACTTCCAAAAAGACGGCCTGCACTTTACGCGCCTGACGGGCAACCTGATCGAACAGTACGACCTGCGCGATGGTAACCGCAGCGGCGTCGTTTTCGATGCAACCACGGTCATAAATGCCGATACGGCCTGGAAAGGCAGGTTTGACGGTTATTCTTTCAGCAGCGATGAATCAAAAATCATCCTCTCGACCAATACGGAGCAGATTTATCGCTGGAGTACGAAGTCCGATTTTTTTGTTTTTGACGAAAAATCAAAAAAAATCACCCGTCTGCACGAAGGCCCTAAACAACGCTACGCTACCTTTTCACCCGATGGTACGAAAGTGGCCTATGTAGTAGAAAACGACCTGTACTACCGCGATCTGACTTCCGGGAAAACGGTGCGGGTGACTACGGATGGCCGGCTGAACGCGATCATCAACGGCGCCTCAGACTGGGTGTATGAGGAAGAATTCGAGCTGATCCGCGCTTTTGAATGGAGCCCGGATGGAAAACGCCTGGCTTTTTTGCGTTTCGACGAATCGGAAGTGCCGGAGTTCACCATGGAGCTCTATAAAGGAGAAGCTTACCCCGTGCTGGAAACTTTTAAGTATCCGAAAGTCGGCGAAAAAAATGCGGTGGTCACGGCCTGGATGTACGAATTGGCGACCAGCCGGACGCAGCGGGTCGATACGCAGGTCGCTAACCAAGAGCAGGCCGCGAATGATCCCGCCGATTATTATTTACCCCGCCTGGCCTGGACCCCGACGGGTATGCTCTGTCTGACCGCCATGAATCGCCATCAGAATATCATGCACCTTATGCTGGCCGATCCGGCAACCGGCAAAACCAGCGTTTTACTGGAAGAAAAAAATAAGTATTATATTGATTTGCAGAATGTTACCTTCTTACGCGATGGCTCGGGATTTATCATGGGCAGCGGTAAAGACGGGTTTAACCACCTCTACCGCTACAATATTGCGGGCAAACAAGAGAGCGAATTAACGCCCGGTGATTGGGATGTAACGACCTTATACGGCGTGGATCAAAAAAAAGGGCTGGTGTATTTCCAGGCGGCCCGGACGAATCCGATGCAGCGGGAACTGTACTCCGTCAGACTCAACGGCAAAAAACGCAAACAGATCAGTAGCGGCGCCGGGTATTATTCCGCCCAGTTCAGCAGTACGTTCGATTACTATGTGGGTACTTACTCCACGCAGAACACACCGCCGCAGTACGCCGTGTACGATCGAAGCGGCAAGTTGACCCGCTCCCTCGAACAAAATACCGCACTCCAGGATCGTCAGAAGGAATATGGGGCTCTGCCGATGGAGTTTTTCCATTTTACCACCTCCGAAAAAGTAATGCTGAACGGCTGGATGCTGAAACCCACCGCGCCACAGTTTGCCGGGCAGCAGCTACCGGTGCTCATGTTCGTGTATGGGGGCCCCGGCAGCCAGCAGGTACTCGATCAATGGAAAGGCGCCAACTACTGGTGGTTCCAGATGCTGGCGCAGCAGGGTTATGTGGTCGCCTGCGTGGACAATCGCGGTACGGGCGCCCGCGGGGAGGAATTTAAAAAGATGACCTATAAACAACTCGGCCATTACGAAGTGATCGACCAGATCGAGACCGCCAAATACCTGGGTACCCAGTCGTTTGTGGATAAAGAACGGATCGGGATTTTTGGCTGGAGTTACGGCGGTTACATGTCGACCAACTGCATTTTAAAAGGCAAAGACGTGTTTAAATCGGCCATTGCCGTAGCGCCGGTGACCAACTGGAAATGGTATGACAGTGTTTATACGGAACGGTATATGCAAACCCATGAAGAGAATCCGGAGGGCTACGAGCAAAACTCGCCGGTCAATTTCGCGGATATGCTCAACGGTAATTTCCTGCTGGTGCATGGCCTGGCCGACGACAATGTGCACTTTCAGCATACGGCCGAACTTTCCAACCGGCTCATCGCGGAAAACAAACAGTTCGACACCATGATCTATCCCAACCGCAGCCATAGTATTTCCGGAGATAATGCCCGCCTCCATTTATATACGCTGATGACAAATTTCCTGCGCGACAAACTGGCAACGAAGGATAAACCCTAAAATTCGGGCAGTTTATCGCGACCAAATAAAAATTGTCAATTTTCCAGCCCTATAGATCGTCCCGTATTAGCGAATTGCCAGAAATAACGCGTTTTTTCCGCAATTCTACGGACGTTTGTACCCGCGATTTCGGCTTTCCGCAAATCATACTGACTTATCAGCACAAAAACACGTCCCTACATGCGTTCCTTGCTTACCCTTTTACTTCTTTGCGGCCTCCTGATGGGGCTGCCAGCACAAACCGTACAGAATTTCTGGAAACCGGTAGCCAAAGAGGCCGTGGTTTTAACGGAAACAACGGTTCGACCTTTTGAGCCACATGCTTACTCGGCACTACAGCTTGATTTTCAGGCCCTGCAAAATGTGCTGGCCCAGGCGCCCATGGAATTTACGGGTGCTACACCCATTTCCGTAAGCCTGCCGCTGGCCGACGGTAGTTTCGAGACTTTTGCCCTGGTCAGAAACGCGGTGATGTCCCCCAAACTGGCGGCCAGTGCTCCCCAGATCATTACCCTTTCCGGCGGATCGGCTTCCGGTAAACGTATACACATTACCAGTTCTCCCTACGACGGTTTTCAGGCGATGATCCGGCTGGTTGATAAAGGCATTGAGTTCATCGAGCCGATTGCCAGTAATCAATCTTTGTACTACATGGCTTATAACCGGAAAGATTTTCCGGCCGAGTTATATAGCAAACTGCCGTCCCTCATTGATCTGGAAAGCCTAAAGAACCTGCCGCCTGCCGACGACGGAGACCGCTTTTCACCAGGCGCTCCCGGGCCGGTTGGCGATCGCGGCGAATTGTCGGGCGGACCGGTTACCCTGCGGACCTATCGATTTGCGGCGGCTACGACCGGGGAATTTTCGGAATCGCTGAATGCCGGCAACGATACGATGATCGTGCTGGCCAAGGTGGTGTCCATTACGAACAAATTGAATGTCGTTTACGAGGCGGATCTGGATGTTCGGCTACAACTGATCGACGACGAGAAGAAAATCCTCTTTTTGCATGCTGATACGGATCCTTATACCGGCACAACGGTTGGGGAGTGGCTCGATCAGAACCCCCTGGCGATGAACCAGGCGCTGGGTAATTCGAACAAGTACGATGTGGGCCACGTATTTGCCAAATTTTTGGGCGGCAATGCATTGGGGGTAGGCGTGCTTAACTCTATTTGCAAACAAAACAAAGGCAAGGGCTGCTCGGCAGGTACTCCTCCTTACGGCAATGATTTTTTAACGACCATCGGTCAGGAAATCGGACACCAGTGGTCGGGGCTGCATAGCTGGAATAGCTGTGATGGGCTTACCGAGCCATTCGGAAGTTCGGAACGTTGCGAACCGGGTAGCGGCAGCACGATTATGTCATATGCCGGCGCTTGTGGCGGTGATAATGTACAGGGATCGGCCGATCTTTATTACCATGCCTGTTCCATTCGCGCTATTCGCCAGTATGTAGAAAACGGAGAAGGGAATGCCTGCGGATTCAATACGGTGACCACCAATACGGCCCCTATGGTAACCATTCCCTACACCAATGGATTTTTCATCCCCATTGGTACTCCATTTGAGCTACATGGCGCCGCCACTGATGCCGATGGCGACGTGCTGACCTACAACTGGGATGAAATCGATCTGGGACCGATGACGCCCCTGGGCACACCGGTCGGTAACTCGCCGCTGTTCCGTTCATTCACCCCGGATACGGCCGGTTATGTGCGTACTTTTCCACGGATCACTACGCTGATTACCAACTCACTCAATAAAACGGAAGTACTGCCGACCTATTCGCGTGACCTTACGTTTGCCCTGGTTGTGCGTGACAACAAACCCGGCGGCGGCGGTATTGGCTTCGATACCCTTTCCTTCCGTTCTACGGATCAGGCCGGACCGTTTAAGGTAATGAGCCCGAATGCCAACACCGTGACCTGGCACCCGGGAGAATACCAACTGGTGACCTGGGAAGTGGCGAACACCAATTTATCGCCCGTTAATTGTCAGAAAGTAAACATCCGTTTGAGTGTCAATGGCGGACTGAAATGGCCGATCACACTGGCCGAGAACGTGGCCAACAGCGGCAAAGCCTGCATTCTGGTGCCGAATAACATTGGCCCTTCGGCACGTATTCGCGTAGAAGCGGCCGACAATATTTTCTTCGATATTTCCAATCAGAATTTCAAGATCCTAACGGCTACCCAGGCCGGATTCGGTATATGTGCCGGGGAACTGTCAACGCAGGTTTGTCTGCCCGCCAACTATACCGTGGACATCAGCACCAGTGGCTGGTTAGGTTTTAACGACCCGATCACATTGAGCGCTACGGGTTTGCCGGCCGGCGCCAGCGCGAGTTTCAGTCCCAACCCCGTTGCGCCGGGCATGAGCAGCACGATGACCATCACGTTCGCAGCCGGCACGCCGGAAGGCAGCACCGATGTGACCGTTACCGGAACGGCCGGCAGCACGACGGTCAGCACCGTTATTACCCAAGTATTTGTGTCCAATGATTTTTCGGCCCTGGCCCTGCAAGCGCCGAATGACGGTGCGGTGGGCGTTACCCAGTCGCCGACCCTCACCTGGGTAGCGGTGCAAGATGCCGATAAATATGAGATCCAGGTGGCCACCAATCCATCCTTTGAGCCGGGTACGATCAAAGCTTCCAATTCCAGCCTGACCGCAGCTTCTTATACCGTGCCTACGGTGCTGGAAAAATCTACGGCTTACTACTGGCGCGTTCGGCCGGTGAATGAGTGCAACAATGCGTTATGGACGGAAGCATTTTCCTTCAACACCGTGGTCGAGTCCTGCTCCATCCTCACGGCCAATGATCTGCCTAAAACCATTTCGGCAAACTCTACCCCCACCGTGGAGTCAAAAATTACGGTCGGCGTTGGTGGCGTATTGAGTGATGTGAACATCAAAAGCGTGCAGGGCAATCACCAGTTCTTCAAAGACCTGGAAATGCACCTGTTGAGCCCGAATGGTACGGACGTACTGCTGTTCAAGGATAAATGCGGTAACTACACGGGTCAATTCAACTTTGGCTTTGATGATAGCGCCCTGGCTTCGTTCAGCTGTCCGCCACCAACCAACGGACTGGCCGCCAAACCAACCAATCTATTGTCCGCATTTAACGGCCAGGATGCCAATGGCGTCTGGATCTTACGGGTCAAAGACAATGTCATTGGTTCCGGCGGCAACCTAAGCGGTTTCCAGTTGGAACTGTGCTCGAGCGCTGCCGCCAATGCGCCGGTGATCGTTAACAATAACGTGCTGCAACTGGATCCCGGCACGAATGCGGCTATCGGCACGGATCTGTTGAAAGCGGAGGATAGCAACAACAGCCCGGAGCAACTCACCTTTACGCTGGTGACATTACCGCATGGCGGGGAGCTGCAAAGCAGTAACCAGGGCCTGCTGAAATTGGGTAGCCAGTTTACCCAGGCCGATATTAACAGCGGCGTTATTCGCTACTACCACTACGGCAGTGCAACGGCGGATGACTTTCGGTTTACGGTAACCGACGGTACAGGTGGCTTTACGAGCGGTAAATTCATCATCGCCATCAACACGGTCGGTACTTCGGCGCCAGTGAACAGCTTGCGTTTCGACCTGTCGCCAAATCCCGCTACCGAGTCCGTTCGTCTGTCCTTTAGCGAAGCGATGCCAGCCGATACCCGCGTGGCTATTTTTAACAGTGCGGGTCAGCAACTGCGCAGTTGGATAGTGGCCGGCGGCACCTTATGGATGACGATGGAAGTAGGCGATCTGCCGAAGGGGGTGTATGCCGTTTCCGTTGAAAACGCACAGGTCATGGGCGTGAAAAAAATTCTACTGCACTAAAGATTTCAAAGGGCTGCCCTGCATGGTAGCCCAGGATATTTCACAACTTGCCTCTCTGCTACCGCAAAAAATGAAAACCATAGTTTTATGAAAAAAGTAAATTTACTACTGCTGTTTTGCTGTGGCTGGTTAGCAAGCGTTTCCGCGCAGTCAACGGCCAATTTTTTCAAACCCGTCAGCGAAACCGCTATTGCTTTGCGTGGTACGGCACCGCGGCTGGATTTGCCGAAGGCCTATACGACCTACCAGCTGGACCTGCCCGCTCTGCAAAATGTCCTGCAGTCGGCGCCCTGGGAATTTACCCCGGCGGCGCGCCAGCATAGCTGCACTATTGCCCTGCCGATGAGCGACGGCACCATGGAAGCATTTTCCGTGTGGCAAGTGGCGATCATGGCGCCGGAACTGGCGGCAAAAGCCCCTTATATTCATACATACGGCGGTGAATCGCTGCAAACGCCGGGTAAAACCATCCGTTTCAGCACGACAGCACGGGGCTTCCGGGCTATCGTCGTGGGTTCCGAACTGGGAATAGACTATGTGGAACCCTATAGCTGGGGCCAGCAGGAATACTACCTGGTTTTTGACCGGACTGCCCTGCCCGGCGATCCGCTCCGGCACCTGACCACCGGCGTGCTGGGTGGTTCAACGCCTGCGCTCGCACCGGACGAACATCCTTATGCACCGCCTGTAGAAGACCGCGGATTGTTAGTAGAACCCGTGAAACTGCGCATTTTCCGCTATGCAGCCGCTACGACCGGCGAATTTGCCCAGGATCATGGCGGTACGGCCGAGTCGGTACTTTCTGCCGTTGTGGAATACACCAATATGGTCAGTGCCACTTATGAGCGGGATATTAATATGCGCCTGCAATTGGTCGGAAATAATGACAAGGTCATTTACCTGGATCCGGCTACGGACCCTTACAATGGTCTGGAAGTGGGCGACTGGATGTCACAAAACCCAACCATTATCAATAGTAAAATTGGTTCGTCCAATTACGACCTGGCCCACGTTTACGCCCGATATATTCAGGGTGGCGCCATTGGCGTGGCCGGCGCTATTGGGAATACCTGTACCGCCAACAAGGCGGCCGGCTGTTCTGCGGGCAATGGGAACGGCGATTATGGGGACGGCTTTTTAAACGTTATCGGACAGGAAGTCGGTCACCAAACGGGTGGCGGCCATACCTGGAACCGCTGTGCCGGTGGTGGTGGCCGTCAGGGCAATACCGCTTTCGAGCCGGGCAGTGGCAGCACCATTATGTCCTATGCGGGCGCTTGCGGTGCCGACAATGTGCAAGGCAATTCGGATCTCTACTACCACAGCGGATCGATTGAAGAAATCAAAATCTACTATTTAACCGGACAAGGCACCTGCGGCAGCAACATTACTACCGACAATCATCCTCCGGAAGTAGTTCTGCCGTATCAGGATGGATTTTTCATACCGATCAGCACGCCTTTCGAACTCAATGGCTCGGCCACCGATAGTGACGGTGATGCGCTTAGCTATTGCTGGGAAGAAATGGATGCCGGTCCCGAAACGCCGTTGGGAACGCCTTCCGGTAATGCGGCTATTTTCCGCACCCGCCCGCCCGTACTCGTGACCAACCGTTATTTTCCAAGGTTGAATACGGTGCTGGCTAATGGTTCCGATATCACCGAACAATTGCCAACCTACAGCCGCGACATGACCTTCCGCCTGACCGCCCGCGACAACCGCCTCAATGGCGGCGGCGTAGGCTGGAAAGACGTGAGTTTTCAGGCCTTTGGCGGCGCCGGTCCGTTCACGGTGGTTTATCCCAACGTGAGTACGACCACCTGGCGCGTCGGCGAATACGTCAATGTTACCTGGAACGTGGCCAATTCCGACAAGTCGCCCGTCAATTGCAAAAAAGTGAACATCCGGCTGAGTACCAATGGTGGGCAGGGCTTTCCGATCATGCTGGCCGAAAATGTCGACAATGACGGCAGCCAGATCGTGCAGGTACCGAGCAATCTGGGTCCTTTGGCCCGCGTGCGGATCGACGCAGTGGACAATGTTTTCTTTGACATAAGCAACCAGAATTTTAAAATATTGCTGCCTACCCAGCCCGGCGTATCGTTTGGCCTGGCCAGCGACGGCGCCAAACTCTGTCTGCCAAATACTTTCAGCACCAGCGTACTGACGGCCGGCATAAGCGGTTACAGCACACTCATTTCCCTGGATATAGTCAGCGGTCTGCCTACGGGCGCTACGGCAAATTTCAGCGCCACTACGATCAATCCCGGCGAATTACCCAGCCTGACGATCGATCTGAACGGCGTTTCGCTGGAAGGAACGTATGTGATCAACGTGCGGGCCATCACCGGTGCGGACACGATCATTCGCCCGGTCACCCTGCAACTGACCACCAATGATTTTTCCCAACTCGCGCTGCTGACGCCGGCGGATGGTTCTACCGGTCTCGCTCAAACCCAGAGCCTGCACTGGCAGACCGTGCCGGATGCGGATGCCTATGAAATCGAGCTGGCTACCAGCCCTTCTTTCGAAGCGTCGACCATCGTGTACACCAAAACCAACTGGACCCAGGACGTACTGAACGTGCCCACCTTTTTGCAAAAAGGCCAGGCTTACTACTGGCACGTCCGCCCGGTGAACGAATGCAGCCCCCATGCCTGGACACAACCGGCGTTTTTTGCTACGTTCGTTGAAAATTGCCAGGTATATACGGCCAATGATTTGCCAAAAAACATTTCGGCAAACAGCACACCAACCGTCGAATCTAAGATTACCATCAATGCCGGCGGTACATTCAACTCTTTGAATATCAAGCAGGTAAAAGGCAACCACCAGTTTTTCAAAGACCTGGAGTTTCATCTGCTCAGCCCGACCGGAACCGACGTATTGCTCCTTAATGAAAAATGCGGCAACTATAGCGGCAGTTTCAATTTCAGCATAAATGACGCGGCGCCTGCCAACTTCCCCTGCCCGCCACCGAACAACGGCACGGCATATAAGGCTACGAACGCCCTCACCCCTTTCTCCGGTCAGAACTCTACGGGAGTCTGGATGCTGCGGGTAAAAGACAATGTGATCGGTTCAAGTGGTCAGCTCTCCGGTTTCGAACTGGAGTTCTGCTCTTCGGTATCGCTGAGCCCGCCCTTCCTGGTCAATAATAATGTACTGAACCTGGCGCCAGGTACCAACCAGGCCGTATCCGCCGACTTACTGCTGGTGGAAGACGCTAATAACGTACACGGACAGCTACTTTTCACGCTGGTCACGGTGCCGCAGCATGGTGAACTACAGAAAAATTTTGGTGGCGTTTTACATCCCGGCGATCAGTTTACCCAGGCCGACCTGGACGCTGGCGTGCTCCGTTATTTCTCCTATGGCAACACGCCGCAGGATGAATTCCGGTTCACGGTTACCGACGGCGAAGGCGGTTTCCTGGCTACGCCGAAATTCCTGATCCAGCCGGTCGTCGGCACCCGGGAAGCAAGTTTGGACGGACCCGCATTCGGACTTTTCCCTAACCCGGCTACGGAAACCGTCTGGGTGGCGCTCGATCAACCCGCCGCATCGACCTTGCAGGTAAATGTATTTAACGTAAATGGTCAGTTGATGCAGCGGGCGCAACTGGCTATGGGCGCGAACCGGCTGCCTATTCCAGTAAATAACCTGCCGAAAGGCATTTATATGGTTCGGGTGGAAAGTGCCGCCGGCGCCGGCATACGCAAGTTGATCGTGGAGTAAGCCGGCCAGTGCCAAAAAGGGGTAAAAGGAAACTTTGGGTAAATGGCCGATTTTTTGCTCGGTTTAGGACGCCCGGTTGCCTTTTGCCCCTTATTTTTTCCCCAGATTGCCCATTTCATAAAAAGAAAAAGCAGCCGTAACGCCATCTCGTTCCTGTATTTTACCGGAACTCTCCTCCTGAAACGGTACATTTACCGCTCATTTTTTATTCAAAAGTTTTCTCATGTCAGATAATAAGAACCAGCCACAGCAGCCTGCCATCAACATCGAGATTTCGGAAGAAATATCGGAAGGCATTTACTCCAACCTGGCCATCATTTCCCATTCCAACGCGGAATTCGTCGTCGATTTCATTCGCCTCATGCCGAACGTCCCCAAGGCCAAGGTAAAATCGCGCATTATCATCACGCCGCAACACGCCAAGCGCCTGCTTGCTGCCCTGAAAGACAATGTGCAGAAATATGAAATGCAGTTTGGAAAAATCGATGATCAGGAGCCACCATTTCCGGCCATGAACTTTGGTCCGCCTACCGCCCAGGCTTAATCGCCAGCAAGGATGGAAAAAATTACAGAGTCAGATTCCAGCTATCGCCACCTGGAAAAAATGAGCGTGCTGGAGATTTTGACCAGCATAAATGCGGAGGATCAGACGGTCGCTCAATCCGTTGCAAGGGCTATTCCGCAGGTGGAGGCCTTCGTGGAGGCTTTGGAGCCGAAAATGCGGGAGGGTGGCCGTCTGTTCTATATTGGCGCCGGTACCAGCGGCCGGCTCGGCATTCTCGATGCGTCGGAATGCCCGCCTACGTTCGGTGTGCCTGCCGATTGGGTGATCGGGCTGATTGCGGGTGGCGATCAGGCCATTCGCCGGGCGGTCGAAAATGCGGAAGACAGTCCCACCCAAGCCTGGGTCGACTTACAAGCCTGGCAAATTGATGCTTTGGATACGGTCATTGGGATTGCCGCTTCCGGCACCACGCCGTATGTGGTGCACGGACTACGCGCCTGTCGCGAGCAGGGCATACAAACGGGATGTATTACCTGTAATCCTGGCGCTCCAGTGCTCGCGGAAGCGGACTTTCCCATACTGGCGGTCGTCGGACCAGAGTTTATTACCGGTAGCAGCCGCATGAAAGCCGGCACCGCCCAGAAGTTGATCCTCAACATGATCTCTACCGCCGTAATGATCCGACTGGGCCGGGTAGAAGACAACAAAATGGTGGATATGCAACTCACCAACGCCAAGCTAATCGAACGGGGGACGCACATGATCATGCAGCCCACCGGCCTCGAATACGAAGCGGCTAAACATTTGCTGCTGCGTTTCGGCAGCGTACGGGCGGCTTTGCGCGCCTACGGATCCTAAGACCGGAATTCCAGCATGAATTTCTGCACGTCCGCCTGAAATAAGGCTTCATCCTGATCGCAAAAAGCGACTTCTACCGGCAATACGAACACGGGCAGGGTATTTTTCCAGAAAAAACCCTGGTGCAGCTCCAAGCGGGCCGCATCTTTCTCCGTCGTGATGATGATCTTATTGCGCGAAGGCAATTGCTCAAAGCGCTTCAACAGGTCGTTCAGGTCGGTTTCCTCAAAATAATGATGGTCTTCGTATTCCAGGGTTTGCACCGAGCGTACTTCGGCAGCCAGGTGGCTCAGTAAATAGTCCGTATTGGCAATGGCGCTCACCAGTAACACGTCCGTCTCCAGATCCAGCGGGCGGCGCAGGTCGGGCCGCAGCAGGTCAAAAGGCAGTCCATACCGGTACTGCGAAAAATAGACCCGCTGCCGGGGATACGGATCGATCTCCAGCAGCATTTCGCGGCGTTGCAGTTCCGTCAGATCCGGTGGGCACTTGGTTACGACGATGATGTCCGCCCGCCGGTAGCCCAGTCGCCATTCCCGCAGCCTGCCCGCCGGCAGCAGCCAGTCGGAGGTAAACGGGCGGCTAAATTCCGTCAGTAAAATATTCAGACCCGGCGTGACGGCCAGGTGCTGGAAAGCATCGTCGAGCAGGATACACTGGGTATCCGGACTATATTTGAGTACCTCGGGGACCCCCAGTGCCCGGCTTTCCCCGACGTTAATGGGTACGGATGGAAATTTTCTTTTGAACTGCAGCGGTTCGTCACCGGCATCTTCCGCTGTGTCGATCAGGGTCACCGGGCGGAAACCGAAGGTCTTTCGTCCGTAGCCCCGGCTGAGGACGGCCACATTGATAAACTGATCGAGCCAGCGTATGAGGTACTCGATGTGGGGAGATTTGCCGGCGCCGCCGACAGAAAGGTTGCCCACGGAGATCACGGGCAGATCAAAACGTACGCTGCGGAGTACGCCGACCCGGTAGAGGAGATTACGGGTACCCACCGCCAGGCCGTAAAGCAGGGCAAGCGGCAGTAGCAGCACGCGGATGACAATATCTTCGGACAATTTTCCTGTGTATTAAAAAGCGAACATACGGTGAAGCCGGAGGGAAATAAATGCAAATCGCCCAAATCAATTTGACATAAACAAAAAAAAGTTCCGAAGGGATGAATCCCGACGGAACTTTGTGGTGGTGCCTCCCAGAATCGAACTGGGGACACATGGATTTTCAGTCCATTGCTCTACCATCTGAGCTAAGGCACCTAGCTGCTTTAAAAGCGGCGGCAAAGATACACGTGGTTTTGATAAAGCAACCCACCAGTTGGTATTTTTTTGAAAAAGCGTTGGAATTTATCTGTTTTATCCTGGCAAAGGCCACTACATTCGCCAAATTTACGTTTCCAGCCCCATCACTTATACCTGACCGCCATGTTTGCCAACCTGCTCGCCGCTCCTTTCGTTGTTATTTCCCTGGTATTTTTATACCTGGCCTGGCAAATTGATGAAGAGTATGCGCCCTGGATCATCCCGTTTCTGCTCGTTACTGCCCTGATTTTTATTTTAAAACCGGAGATCAACTGGTGGTGGTACCGGCGTAACCCACCCCACCTCCATCCGGGATTGCAGCGGCTGCTGGAACGTTTCTGTCTGCCCTATCAGCGGCTCGATCCGGCGCGGCAGCAGTTGTTTCGCGAGCGCGTTGCCCTGTTCATCCTGACGACTGATTGGACGCCGATGGCTTTCCCGGAAGATGAACTGCCGCAGGACATTCAGGTAGCCCTCGCCGCTCAGGCGGTCGCGCTGACCTTACACCAGGAAGATTTCGTATTCGAGCCTTTTGAAAAAGTGATCGTTTATCCGGGGCCATTTCCGACCCAGCTTCATCCGATCGCCCACGCTTCAGAGTTGTATAAACCGGATGGCTGTCTGATTTTTTCAGCCGAACAGGTCATGATGGCGTTTACGGAGCCGGATCGCTGGTTCAACGTCGGCTTATACGAATACGCCCGCGCGTTCGTAGATATGCATCCGACGGAAACCTGGCCGGACTGGTCGGAGGAAGAACACTGGAACTTACTGGAGCAAACGAGCGGAATGCCCCGGTCGCATATCGAGTCCATTATCGGCCTGCCGGATGCGGACATATTGGGCGTGACCATTCACCATTATTTCCAGTTTCGCACTCGTTTCCTGGAAGTACTACCGGAGGAGGCCGCTGTGCTGGGGCAAATTTTTAGAGAAGATACAACGGTGGAGCATCATTTGAAATTGATGTAATCCACCGGGTTGGCCGGGCGGCCTTTATACCAGAGTTCAAAATGTAAATGCGGGCCGGAGGTACTTTCGCCGGAATTTCCGATGATCGCAATGGCTTCTCCCGCCTTCACGGCACTGCCGGTTTCCTTCAGCAGGATCGAATTGTGCTTATACATGGTCACCACATTATTCGGGTGTTGAATAGCAATACTGTAACCGGTTTCCACGGTATAACCGGACGAAATGACCACGCCGGTAGCGGCAGCTTTTACGGCCGTGTTTTTGGCGGCGGCTACGTCTACGCCGAAATGGTTTTTAGGCAGGTCAAAGCCGGAAGTAATGTCGCCCGAAACCGGCGGCATAAAGGAAATTTGTTCCAGGGGAATATCGCGCATTCCCACGTTACCCACGGCTGCGGCCGCTACAGGCGTAGCCGGTTCGCTGGTAAAAGTACCTTTCGACACGGCCGTACGCAGTTGTTCATCTTCCGGAATACGGTCGGCATCCTGGGGAACGGTGTCGGTAGTTTCCGCAGGCTGTCCTTGTTTTTCGGCTGCTTCTTTACTGAAAGAACCCATGTCGCCGACAAGGATTTTGCGGATATTCTCGTTGTAGCGCCGGGTTGCTTCTATTTCGTTTTCCAGGCCGGAAACCTTGGTAACCAGTTCGCTGATCTGGGCATCGCGGTTAAAATCGCCGTAACCGGGAATATACCTCTTAAGCGGTGTCCACACGATGGCCGCCACGACGAGAAATACGGTCGCCACGATGAGCGTACTGAAGCCGACATATACGCTCAACGGAGTGAGTTTGATCGACGTCACCTCCTCGAAAGTGTCGTCGTTCATGATGACCAACCGGTGTTTGTCGCGCAGTTTTTCCATCAGGCTGCGCTCATCATTATTGCTCCGGCGAAAGAAGGCGGCCAGTTTTTTGAAAAAACCGAAATATTTTTGCATCCTTATATGAAAATTGAACGGTGGATATTGGGTTTATTAATAGCAAAGGTCGTTCAAAAACCAATTGCAACGCCTGCTGCGCCCATTTTGCTGTTTCTATTTTTGTTAAAACAACGACCCGAGGCAACCATTTACTGTTAAAAAGCAACTACTCAGGTTCATTGAGCAACCTGATACTGACAAAAATCAAGGCATGAAAAAGTTTTGGATAATCACCCTGACCCTGGCGGTTTGCACCCTGATGGCGGGTTGTGTCACACAAAAAAAGAAAGGCCAGGAGGTCGGCTGGCTGAAACGCGGCTACCATAACCTGACTTCCAAGTATAATTATTGGTTCAATGCCGATGAATTGTTTCGCCTCACCACGGCCAAACTGGAGGAACAACATACCGATAATTATAACCAGCTGCTCGACATCTATCCCTACGTGGCTACCGATCCGCAATCGGCGAAGGGCGACCTGGATAATGTGGTCAAAAAAGCGGCTTCGGGTATTGCCCTGCACCGCCCCGGCGATTTCGCCGATGACTGCTACACCCTGATCGGGCAGGCGCAGTACGTAAAACATGATTTTGAAACCGCCGAATCCACCTTTCGCTGGATCAAGGACGAGTACAATCCAAACAAGAAAACCAAGAAGTTTCGCCCCACTGCCAAGCAGAAAAAGGAAGTGGCCAAGGATAAAAAGAAGGCGGTAGAGAAAAAGAAAAAAACGAAAGCGAAAGAGGTAAAGAAGAAAAAAGAAGCTAAAGCCGACGCTGCCAAGGAAAAGAAAAAAGCCTATGAGGCGAAGAAAAAAGCGGCCGAGAAAAAAAGAAAACAAGCGGCTAAAGACCGGAAAAAAGGTAAAAAAGTACCTAAAACGACCAAACCGGCGCCTGCTCCTGCAACCACGGCCCCCGTGAAAGCGCCGGAAACGCCGGTCGTAGAAGAAGCCCCTAAGCCGGAAGTCAAGGAAGAAGCCGAAGTTATCGGCCGTAACCCCTATAAAAAAAGAATGGGCCGGGTAGCCGCTTACCCGCTGGCAATGGTCTGGTTTGCCCGTACCCTGACGGAAAGGGAAAAGTACGAGGAAGCAGATTTTGTGCTGCGCGACCTGAATGAAGACCGGTTTTTTCCCGCTAAGCTGCGCGATGATCTCGCCGCTGCGGAAGCTGACCTGTGGATCAAACAAAAAAAATATGACCGGGCCATCGAACCCTTGACCCGGGCCGTGAAATATGCCGGCAAGAAAAAGGAGCGGGCGCGGTATGCTTTTATTCTGGCTCAGCTCTATGACCGGACCGGCCAGTACGAGAATGCCTTTGCCGCCTACGAAACGGTGTTGAAAAGCGGCCCGGTATATGAAATGGACTTCAATTCGCGCCTGCACCAGGTGGTGGCCGGCTGGAGTAACGGTCAGATGAGCAGCGCCGAAGCCAACCGGACACTGGAGAAATTGGGCAAAGACGAGAAAAATAAAGATTACCGCGATCAAATCTATTTCACGCTGGCGGAAATTGCCCTCAAAGACGGATTGAAAACGGATGCCATCGCCTTTCTGCGTCAATCGCTGGCGGCCAGCCAGGGCAATGCCGCACAACGCGCCGAAAGTTACCTCAAGCTGGCTGACCTGTACTTCGAATCGGAAGATTTTGTGAGCGCCAAATCATACTTCGACAGCACGATCACGGTGCTGCCGGCCACGGATGTGCGTTATAAAAGAGCCAGCGATTATGCCGCCAACCTGACCGACATCGCACGCCTGATCACTACCATCGCCGCGAATGACAGCATTGTACGCGTGTATGGTATGAG
Organism: Saprospirales bacterium; assembly: GCA_031425035.1. Taxonomy (GTDB): domain Bacteria; phylum Bacteroidota; class Bacteroidia; order Chitinophagales; family Saprospiraceae; genus M3007. The sequence goes on from JANPIN010000077.1 coordinate 30,519, forward strand.
CGATGATCAACGCAAAGAACTGGCTAAGTCGATCCGTAAAAAACAGCAGGAACAGGCCGAAGCCGAAGCCGCTGCCGCACGGGTCGCCGCCGCAAAAGCCGCCTCTGGCGGTACGAAAGCCCCGCCACCCGTGGCCGGTGCCAAACCTTCCTCGTTCTATTTTTACAATGAAGCCTATTTGAAAAAAGGCAGGAAGGATTTCAGCAAAACCTGGGGCGACCGTAAACTGGAAGACAACTGGCGGCGCAGTAACCGGCAACAAGCCGGTAATAACGAAGAAGTGGCCACCCGTACTGATAGCTCCGGGAATGAAGTCGTGTCGGACAATGATGTCGATAATATTTTCAAGACCCTACCGAAAAGCGAAGCCGAACTCGCCACCATCCGGGCCGCTACCTACGAGGCGATGTACACGCTCGGCACGCTTTTCCGCGATAAACTGCAGAATAGCCGCCGCAGTGCCAGTACCCTGGAAGATGTGCAGTCGCGCTACCCCGACACCCTCCGGCACGAAAAAGAAGTCTGGTACTATTCTTACCTGGATTATTACGACCTCAGTAATAAACCGAAGGCCAAGTTTTACTACGATAAACTGACCGGTAAATATCCCAACAGCCCCTATGCGCGGGCCTTGAGCGATCCAAATTTCCTGAACGCGAGCAAATCGCGGGAGCGGGAACTGACCACTTATTACGACTCTACGTTCACCATTTTCCAACAGGGACAGTACCAGATGGCTTTTGAGCGCTGCACGGATGCGCCCCGCAAATACGGTTCGCAAAATCCGTTGATGGCCAAATTTGCCTTGCTCAGCGCCCTCTGTATAGGCAACCTGCAGGGTAATGAAGCTTATTGTAAAGCGCTCTCGGAGGTGATCGGTCGTTATCCGGCCAGTGCGGAAGCCACCCGGGCAAAGGAAATTGCGCGTCTGCTGGGTTGTAAGGGCTTCGAGGTAGTCGAAGAGCCGAAGGCTAAAACGCAGATCGACGATGCCTTTACCCGCGAGGACGATAAACTGCACTACTTCATCGTCGCGCTGTCCGGCAGCGACGTCCGCCTCGACGACGTAAAAGGCGCCGTGTCGGACTATAACCGCGAGTTCCACAAAACGGAGCAACTGCGTATTTCCAATATTTTCCTGGGCACCAACACCGATGCGCCCATCGTGGTCATCCGGAAGTTCGATACCAAGGATCAGGCGATGCGCTACTACAACGAGGTGAAAGATAAGAAAGGCTTCCTCGGCGAAACGGACAAGAAAACCTACAACAAGGAGTTCTTTGCCATTACGCAGGAAAACTACCGGCGGGTACTGAAGAACAAAACGCTGGAAGGATACAGGACGTTTTTCGGGGACAATTATTTGAAATAAGGGGCTGATTCATCCCTGATTTTGTGATGCAATGTAGCAGGATGGTAACGCGGATGCAACGGATTTGGCTGATTTTCACGGATTTTTAAATCTGTAGTATCCGTAAAATCCGCGTTACCATCCTTACTTCCCCAACTCCTGTACTGCCAGCCAGGCCATCAAGCCCATGCCCGTTTCCAGCGCCGCCTCATCCACGTCGAAGGTTTCGGTATGCAGCGGCGAGGTAATGCCGCGCTCCGGGTTGCCGGTGCCCAGGCGGTAAAAACAGGCCGGCATGGCTTGTGAAAAATAGGCGAAATCCTCCGCAGTCATACGCATGGGCAGGTCGACGACCTTGTCTTTACCTAAATATTCGATGGCCCATTTCTTGGTACGGGCGGTCAGCTCTTCGTGGTTATGCAGCACCGGGTAGCCGCGCCGGATCTGGAATTCGCAGGCGGCGCCAAAGCCTTTGGCCACGCTTTCGGCTATTTTCTTCATGCGCCGGTGGGCTTCCCCGCGCCATTTCTCGTGCATGGTGCGGAACGTGCCTTCCAGTTTTACCTCGTTGGGAATGATGTTGGTCGCCCCGCCAACGGTATTTATTTTACCGAAAGTCAGCACCGAAGGTATGGCCGGGTCGGCGTAGCGGCTAATGACCTGCTGCAGCGCAACGATGATCTGGGCGGTAATGACCACCGGGTCCACGCATTCCTGCGGCATGGCGCCATGGCCGCCGCGTCCTTTGACGGTCACGTATATTTCATCTGAAGAAGCCATGTAAATGCCGGGTTTCAAACCGATAAAACCGGCGCGCAGGGGCGGATGAACATGCTGCCCGAAAATGCTGGCCGGCTTGGGATTTTCCAGCACGCCCTCGCGGATCATGATGCTGGCCCCCCCCGGCAGTTTTTCTTCCCCGGGTTGAAAAATACATTTCACCGTGCCTTCCCAGTCCGCCCGCAGGCTATGCAGAATATGCACGACGCCCAGCAAAGAGGCTGTATGCACGTCGTGGCCGCAGGCATGCATGACGCCCTCGTTTTTACTTTTGAAATCCATTTTATTGGCTTCCAGGATGGGCAGCGCGTCCATATCGCCACGCAAAGCAACGACCCGTTTGCGGGGATTTTTACCTTTCAGCAGTGCGACCACGCCGTTGCCAGCCATGCCGTGCTGGTATTCCACCCCCATGTCGGCGAGTTTGCCGGCGATGTACTGGCCGGTTTTTACTTCCTGGAAAGACAGTTCCGGATATTGGTGCAGGTGGCGGCGGTTGGTGACCGCCTGCTGCTGGTGCTGGCGGGCGAGTTCCTGGATTTTTTCTTTCATAATAGGGTAATGGTGGATAGCGGTTGATGAGGTTTATAAAAAAGGTTGATAATCAGCATGCTGAATAGGCTTCATCACTCATTTTTATACACTATCAATAAAAGTACAAACGAATCTTAAACCGAAGTAAAATCATGTTCCAGGGTATGCACCATTTGCTCGGCGCTGCGTAAGGTCGTTTCCGGGTTCACGGTATGGAGTTGCCCGGCAAAAAGGGCCTGTTCGCAGGCCTGCCAGACGTCCAGCAGGCTCTGAATATGGGTTTCCGGGACCCGGCGTTCGGCCAGGCGATAGCGGACGTTGGCTACATCGAGCTGGGCCAGCGGGAGGGAGAGGCGGGTGGACAGATAATTTTGTAAAGCCCGCAGGAGCACGTCGTAAAAAATACGCAGGTCGCTGCCACTCAGTAACTGGCGGGCCTGGCGAAACTGTTCGCGGTAATTTTTATCCGCCACCGGATCGACGGGATGGTGCACGAAAGCAGGTTTTGGCCGCCGCCTAATCCAGGCCAGGAGGAGCGAAACGACGAGGACGCCGGCCACCGCTGCCCAAAGCCAGGACATCGTGAGCCAGTTCCAGGCCTTATTCCAGCGGGTAGAACGGAGGTCCCGCTCCGGCGGCTGAACCGGCAACGTATCGCTGCTAAGCTGGTTGGCCTGATAATTTCTCCCCCGGCTTACCCGTATGTGCAGCGTAGTCGTATCCGCCAGCGTTACGTAGCGGTTGCTATCCGGGTCGAACACCACGAATTGCGGATGCAGGTCATACTCGCCGGGTTCGCGCGGAAGGATGGCGTACTCCAGAACTTTGCGGTGCGCAATCGCCTGCCCGTTTTCGTACTCTTCTTCTTCCAGCACTTTGGGCTCGAAGGCTTCCAGACCGGCCGGCAGCGTCAATACCGGCAACGCCGTGCGCTTGGGGTCGCCATTGCCATGCAGCCTGACCTTGAGCGTGAGGGCATCGTCCGTACTCAGCGAATCCCGGTCGATGGAATATTCCCAGTCATACTGGCCCACCCCGCCGCTAAAATTGGCAGGGGCTGGTTCCGGCAGTGTTTTTACCCGCAGCCGGATGGGTTGGGTTTGTAGTATTTGGGGCAGCGGCCCGAGCATACCCAGTGGTCCGGAGCGCTCCACCCCTACGCGGACGCGTGCGCTCCCAATCAGTTGCTCCCCGGATTCCTGCGGGAAAATGGCTTCCGCGTGCAGGATCTTCACGGCATACTTCCGTCCGCGCAGGGTGCGGTACTGCACACGGGTATCGAAATGGGCCAGGTCTTTGACGTAAAAACTTTGAAAATCAGGCAGTTCGATGAGATCGTAACCTTCCAGCGAAAGTAAAGTGTACAGCTTGACCCAGTAAGTGACCTGTTGGCCGACCCAGGGTTCCTCGGTGCTGAGTTCACTGGTAATAAAGAGGTCTTCGTCCGAACTGGGCACCCCATTCCCCGAAGCGCCACGGGCGGATACCACGGAAACCGTCAACGGGTTGCTGTTGAGCGTGCGGCCGTTGACCGTGATTTTAGCCGCTCCAATGGAGAATTTTCCGGTTTTCTTCGCTTCCAGCAGATAAGTCCAGGTGCGGTGCACGAAGTAGTTACCGTTCACGATGGTCATGCCGGACGTCAGGTTCGGGCCGCCAACGATGCGGAATCCCGAGAGTACGGGTGGGCGAAAATTGGTGCCCTCTCCGTTTTTCAGGGCAAACGAAAGCTCGAAACGACTGCCTTCGACGACTTCCTGTGGATCTATGGTCGCTTCAAAACTGGGCTGGGCGACAAGGGGGCCGGCCAGCAGAAACAGGCATCCCCACATCGCTTGCCGGAAGCAGCGAATTTCTGACCGAATAGGAAGAAGGGCATGCATATTCATAGCCGAAAGGTAGTGTGCATTTTAAGAATAAACACATTTCAACAGCCTGGACGCGGCACTAGCGTCGTGGTTTGTACTTGGCTGCTTCCAGAAACTTCTGTGCATCCGAAAAGTTCAGCAACTCCTCCATGCTCGTTTCCGGATGCCTTTTCATGTACGAGCGCACAATTTGCCAGCCGATCCAGTTACCGATTTCGCCCGGCGCTTCCTGGAAAAGGATGGGCGCATTCGGACTGGGAGTAACCAGTTTTTTAAATTTACCGTAGTCCGTGGAATACAGCAAATTCTGCGATAACAAACGCGCCCAGGCCTGTGGTTCATTCGCCTCCGATCCCTCCATCTGCGCGCGGGTATAACCCATTTTCATGCTATCCGCCACCAGCGGCAACAGGCAGTCGACGATGTATAGTTGCTTGCCGTTGTACAGCATCAGATCGAGCAGGCGCTGGCCAGGCGGCGCTTCCACCAGGTTCTGCGTCACGGCTTTAGCCAGTCGCAGGGGGATATACTCCCGTTTGAATTGCCGCCGGATATAGTCCGGGAATATTTCCGGATTATAGCCGGCAAAGGTTTCGCCTAAAAACATATCTAATCCGATGCCACACAAACTGTCACCAGCCGTAAAAGCATCGGTGCCGAACTCGGAAATGATGGTCGCGACCTGCGGCACCGGTTTTCGGGGAAAATAATACTTGTAATACTTGAACATCTGGGTCAGATCGCGCTCCAGCCAGCCCAGATCGCCATATAAATGCTGAACGGTGTCGTTGAGATGATAGACCTCGGGCGCATGCAAAAAACCGCTGATGGCTTCGGCCGGCGTTTCCTTTGGATTGGTCTGGTCATGGATGATGTTGATGGCAAACAACGGGAACAGGGCCGGATATTTCGCGGTCATTTGCTGCATGCCGGCTTCCAGATTAAGGGTATCCAGGCGAAACAGGTCCTGCTCGAAACGCTGTAATTTAATGTCCACCTGAATGTTGGAAACATCGGGCAAATGGCGATCATCTTTGCAGCCGACTGAAAATAAAAGGGCCACCAGGCCCGAAAAAAGAGGTAAGTGCTTCCAGATAAATCCTTGGTGTAATGCCGACATGGAATGTAGAATAGGAATATTATTAAAAAACCCCGCCGTTGGGCGGGGTCGTTTCAAATGCGGCCAGACTTGAATGGCTGCCTGGTGCATAACGGTGAATACCGAAAAAAAGTAGGCAGCCGGCAAAATTACTTTGTTACCGGTATAAGTTCCATCCGCCTACACGGCGAAGCTTTCCCCACAGCCGCAGGTCCGGGTCGCATTTGGGTTATTAAAAGCGAAGCCTTTGCCGTCCAATCCACCTGAAAATTCCAGGGTGGTATCGAACAGGTAGAGGAAACTCTTCAGATCGGTGACGACTTTCACGCCGTTATGCTCAAAAACCTGGTCCGTCGGTTTTGACTGGTTATCAAAATCCATTTTATACGACAGACCGGAGCAGCCGCCGGAAACCACGCTGACCCGCACGAAGAAATCGCTGGCCATATTACTGGACTGGCGGATTTCCGTTATTTTTTCCTTGGCACTATCTGCTACGAAAATCATGGTAAGGAGTTGATAAAAGGTTGATAATGGTTGATCAACACGAGGTTGATCAACAAAAATTGACCTTGTATGCGAACACGCGCTTAGTGTGCAATGGTCAGGGCCGGAACTTCGGCGACAATGCCATTTTTGTCCTGGTAGTCCTTGATGGCGGCTTTAATAGCGTCTTCGGCCAGTACGGAGCAGTGAATTTTCACCGGCGGCAGCGCCAGTTCTTCCACGATGTCCATATTGTCGATGCCCATGGCTTCGGTCAGGCTTTTGCCTTTGAGCCACTCGGTGGCCAGGGACGAAGAAGCAATGGCCGAACCGCAACCGAAAGTTTTGAACTTGGCGTCCCGGATCAGGCCGCTCACCTCGTCCACTTCGATCTGGAGACGCATTACGTCGCCGCATTCAGGCGCACCAACCAGGCCGGTACCCACATTTTTAGCGTCTTTATTCATCGTTCCCACGTTGCGGGGATTCTTGAAATGCTCGAGCACTTTTTCGCTGTATGCCATTTTCTTATGAATTGATAAAGTGATGAAGAGATAAAATGAGGTGAGAAGGTTGTCATGTGATGCATCATTCCATCACTTTATAACTTCATCACTTCCTGAAACTTAATGTGCGCTCCATTCGATTTTCGTGAGATCCACCCCGTCGCGGTACATTTCCCAGATGGGGCTGAGTTCGCGCATGTGTTCCACGCCGTTACGGACCAGGGCAATGGCTTCATCCACTTCTTCTTCTGTCGTGAAACGGCCCAGGGAGAAGCGAATCGAAGAGTGCGCCAGATCGTCGCCCAGACCCATGGCAACCAGCACGTAGGAAGGTTCCAGAGAAGCCGAGGTGCAGGCCGAGCCCGAGGATACGGCGATGCTTTGGTTGAACGTCATCATCAGGCCTTCGCCTTCCACGTGTTTGAACGAAATGTTCGTGACGTGCGGCATCCGGCTTTGTTCATTGCCGTTGACCTTGGTTTCTTCCATTTGGCTTAGTTCGTTCTGCAGTTTATCGCGCAGGCGGCTAAGGCGTTCGGCGTCCTGGGCCATTTCCAGGCGGGCAATTTCGGCGGCTTTGCCTAAACCGACGATACCGGGAACGTTGAGTGTACCGGAGCGCATACCGCGCTCGTGACCACCACCGTCCATCTGGGCCGTGACTTTCACCCGCGGATTTTTGCGGCTGACGTATAATCCGCCAACGCCTTTCGGGCCGTACATTTTGTGGGCCGTGAAAGACATCAAATGCACGCCAATTTCGCGGGGATGGGTTATGATTTTACCAACCGCCTGCGTGGCATCGCTGTGGAACAACACGCCGTGTTTTTCACAAAGCTGGCCAATTGCGGCCATCGGCTGGATCACGCCCGTTTCGTTATTGGCCCACATGATGGAAATCAAAATCGTTTTCGGGGTAATGGCTGCTTCCAGATCGGCCAGGCTGACCAGACCGTCTTCCTGTACCTTCAGATAGGTGATTTCCGCACCTGCTTTTTCCAGGTGTTTGCAGGTATCGAGAATGGCTTTATGCTCCGTATCGAGGGTGATGATGTGGTTGCCTTTTTTGGCATACATCTCGAACACCCCTTTCAGCGCCAGGTTATTGCTTTCCGTAGCGCCCGAAGTGAAGATCACTTCTTTGTCTTCTACGTTCAGCAATTGCGCAATTTGTTCGCGGGCATAGTCCACGGCATCTTCCGCTTCCCAGCCGAACTGGTGGCTGCGACTGGCGGCATTGCCGTGTTTTTCATAGAAATAAGGGACCATCGTGTCCACTACGCGGGGATCGCAGGGGGTAGTCGAATTGTTATCGAGGTATATGAGCCGACGCTTTTCCATCTTTATTTAGATTGAATTGAAACGCAAAGATAACACGTTGTCCAGGAAAAGGTTCGTGCTTCTTTTGGCAATTTTTAAGGAAAAATGCCGGCAGGAACGCCGAATTGTCCAGCTTTAGTGATCGGTATAGGAGTGCAAACGCAGGTTTTGCGTAGGTTTGCTCCTGGTAAAAATGACTGGTTCTACCATCCGCACCGCTTAGATCATGCCCGTAGATTTTTCAGAATTCCCGCCCGTTAGTAAAGCTGCCTGGCTGGCTCAGGTGGCGAAGGATTTAAAAGATAAGCCCCTGGAAAGCCTGTACTGGCAGCCCGAGGAGGCGCTGGTCGTTTCCCCGTTTGTGCATGCCGACGACTTTCCTGCTGCGGCGCGGCCTTTAACGCAAAAGCCCAATGCCTGGGAAATTTGCGAGGAAGTGGATGCGCAGGATCCGGAAGCCGCCAACCGGCAGGCGATACAGGCCCTGGAATTCGGAGCGGAAGCCTTGCTTTTTCACCTGCCGGAAACAGTGGGTGCGGCTTTTTTGGGACAACTGCTGCAGGGTGTATATCTCGATTTCGTTGCCCTGCATTTCGACGGAGCGGCCGTAGCAAAGAACCCCGGAGCCATGCTGGCGGCGTTGCAGCAAGTGGCGACCGAACAAGGCGTGGCGACTACTCAACTGCGGGGTACGCTGGCCTATGATCCGGTCAGCACCTCGGCTTTGGTGGATTGGCGGTACCTGGCCGATCTGCTCGCTTTTGCCGCGGAATCGTTCCCCGGCTTTCGGCTGCTCGTTTTGGCCGATCAGGGGCTGACTGCGGAGCCGGTGGAAGAGATGACCCAGTTGCTGCATCGGGGAAATTTTTATGTGCAGAAACTGACCGAACGCGGCCTTTCTGCGGAAACGGTGGCCAAAACCCTGCATTTCAAACTCCACATCGGCAAAAGCTATTTCCTGGAAATTGCTAAAATAAGGGCGTTTAAAATACTGTGGCTGAACGTGTTAAAAGGCTGGGAACTGCCTTTGGACTATCCGCAGTTGTCGGCTGTGTTTGCGCCCGAAGCGTATGGTGAGGATGTGTATACGAATATGGTGCGGGCGACCACGATGGCGATGTCCGCCTGTATGGGGGGCGTAAACACCCTGAGCGTGCGCCCTTATGCTGCCGGCCGGGAAACGGAAGGCGGATATCCGCCGGCATTCGGGCGGCGTGTGGCGCGTAATGTGCAGCATTTATTGAAAATGGAAAGCGGCCTCGATCAGGTTGCCGATCCCGCTGCGGGCAGTTATTATGTGGAAAATCTGACGGGTCAACTGGGTGAGCTGGCCTGGAAAAAATTTACCCGACCGATTTAATGCTTTGAATATGAGCCAGGTAATCGAGTTTACGGCCATTTTAAAAAAAGTGGAAGGCGGTCATTCGGCCAGCGTGGACTTCCCTTTCAATGCGAAGGAATTATTCGGCACCAACGGCAATGTCAAGGTGAAAATCATGTACGATGACGTGCCACACCGCGGGCTGCTGACCAACCGGGGCGGCCCCTGTCATTTTCTGGGTATTACCAAGGCATTGAAAGCCCGGATCGGTAAGGAAATCGGGGATACCGTACATATCCGGCTGGAAAAAGACCTGGAAGAACGGGTGGTGGACATGCCGGCAGATTTGGCTATCGCTTTCGAAACAGCGCCGGAAGCCTGCACGGCATACGAGAAACTCGCCTATACGCACCGCAAAGAATACGTACAATGGATACAGGAAGCCAAACGGCCGGAGACCAGGGAACGGCGTATTGCCGGTACGATCGAAAAATTACTGGCTAACAAAAAGGAACCACACGCTAAATAAGTACCCATGAAAATATTCTGCATCGGCCGTAATTACACGGAGCACGCGAAGGAACTCAATAATCCCGTGCCCACGGAGCCGCTCATTTTTATGAAACCGCCGACGGCTTTGCTGGTCAGTAATAAGCCTTTTTTCTACCCGGATTTTACCCGCGACCTGCACTATGAAGGGGAAATTGTGCTGCGCGTGGCCAAAAACGGCCGCTCGGTGCAACCGGAATTTGCCAGCCGCTACTACGACGCGGTCGCTTTCGGCATCGACTTTACGGCCCGCGACGTGCAGGACCAACTGAAGAAAAAAGGGCATCCCTGGGAAATTGCGAAGGGTTTCGACGGCTCGGCGCCGATCAGCGCATTTATACCGCTGGAAGAACTGCCCAACGTGCAGGACATTCATTTTCAATTCAAGAAAAACGGCGAGGTCATGCAGGATGGCCATACCCGCGACCTGATCTTCACTTTCGACACGCTTATTTGTCACATCAGCAAGTACTTCACCCTGCTTAAAGGCGACTATATTTTTACTGGTACCCCGGCCGGAGTAGGCCCGGTACAGCCCGGCGACGTGCTGGAAGGCTGGATCGAGGGGAAGGAAATGCTGCGTTGTGCGGTGCGGTGAGATGCTGCGTCTTTCCGGATTTTGTGTTCATTCCCTTAATAAAGCCTGGTGCTGAAATAAACTGACGCTGCTTTCAGGTGATCACACGCAGGAGAATGGTAACGCGGATTTTACGGATACTACGGATTTTTGCGGATTTTAAAATCCGCGAAAATCCGCCCAATCCGTAAAATCCGTGTTACCAACCTGCTACGTGTGCATCGCAAATCCGGGACGACTCCTTTTTGTAGAAAAACGGCCGATTACTTATTCGGATATACGTAGAGTTGCACATCCTGCGCGGTCACCTCATGGTCGCTGAGAATGAACAATCGTTCCACGACGTTGGCCAGTTCGCGGATGTTGCCGGTCCAGTTATAGTCCTGCAAAGCCTGCATGGCATCGGGCGAAAAGTGCTTGGGTGCGTGGCCGTAATCGTCGGCGATACGGCGGTTGAAATGCTCGAGCAGCAGCGGAATATCTTCGCGGCGCTCGTTGAGGGCCGGCACTTTCACCACGATCACGGCGAGGCGGTGGTATAAATCTTCGCGGAACCGGCCGTTGGAAATTTCCTGGCGCAGGTCCTTATTGGTGGCCGCCAGAACCCGTACGTCCACCTTAATTTCTTTGCTGTCGCCCACGCGGGTGATCTTGCTTTCCTGCAAAGCGCGCAGCACCTTGGCCTGGGCATCGAGGCTCATGTCGCCGATCTCGTCGAGGAACAAAGTGCCGCCGCTGGCCTGTTCGAACTTGCCGGGTTTGTCGGCAATAGCGCCGGTGAAGGAGCCTTTTTTATGGCCGAAAAGTTCGCTTTCGATCAACTCGGATGGAATAGCGGCGCAGTTGACTTCCACGATCGGTCCGTCGGCGCGGTTGCTTTTTTCGTGAATCCAGCGGGCGACAAGTTCCTTACCCGTTCCATTCTGGCCGGTAATGAGTACGCGGCTATCGGTTGGCGCCACGCGTTCCAGCATCCTTTTGATTTCCAGGATGGGCGCGCTTTCCCCGATCATGTTCACGCCCTTGCTGCTTTTCACCTGTTTGCGCAGCACCTGGGTAGTGTTCACCAGATCGGCGCGCTCGAGGGCATTACGTACGGTGATGAGCATCCGGTTGAGGTCCGGCGGTTTGGAGATGAAGTCGAAAGCCCCTTTTTTTACGGCTTCCACGGCGGTATCGATGGTGCCGTGGCCGCTGACCATGATGACGGGTGTTTCCGGGGAGAGGATCTGGAGGCGTTCGAGAGCTTCGATGCCGTCCATTTTAGGCATTTTGATATCCATAATGACGACATCAAATTTTTCCTTTTGAATTTTGGACACGCATTCCAAGCCATCGGCGGCTTCGTCAACATCATAACCTTCAAATTCAAGGATGTCCCGCAGGGTGCGGCGAATTGGGATTTCGTCGTCGACGACTAGTATTTTGGCCATGTTCAGGTGCGGGTCTGTAGCTTTACTTAATTTTCACCTGTTTACATCCGGTTGTTAAGGGATTTTCAACAAGTAAAAGGTAAGGGAATAAATAAATATGAAACTTGGGAGGGGCCACAAAGAAAATTTTCTTTTGCCAACTTACAGTGTCCGTAGCTTGTTTAATTTTTGAATATGGGGTGACTTGTGGGTGTTTGCACGTTTTTATGCTTTAAAGGACCTTCTTTTCCCAGCAATATTTTCACCAACTTTAAATTTTTAACAACTATGTCGATCAAAACTACTTTTGCCTTGGGCCTATTTCTGGTAATGGCCAACCTGCTTTCCGCCCAGTACAACGTGGTGATGGAGACCGAACGCACCATGTCTTTCGGTAGTCGCCCGGCTTTTCGTCTCGAGTTTAAAAATACGGATGCCGGCACGGTGGAAACCATGTGGCGCGATTTCGCCAAGAAAAATTTCGGCGCTAAATTGAAAAAAGACAAAAAATCGGGAGAATGGACCGCCACTAACCTGGAGTCGCCGATGATGGGCAATGACCGCTTTACCATTTATTCCACGGTGGAAAAAATCAATGAGGGCGCCAACCTGACCGTGTGGTTCGATGCGGGCTCTTACTTCCTGAATCGCCGCGACAATGGCGGCCGGACCGAAGAAGTTTCCCGCGCCTTACAAACGCTGTATTTCGATGTACGTCGTACAGCTATTGCCGATGAATTGAAAGCACAGCAGTCCATCCTGGCAGATATGGAAAAAAAGCAAAAAGCCCTGCAGAAAGACAATGACGAGCTTCACAAGGCCATTGAAAGCTATAAAGCGAAAATCAAAAAGGCCGAAGAAGATATTGTGAAAAACGAGAAAGACCAGAATTCGAACATGGTGGATCAGGATGCACAACGCCGCCAGATCGATGAAACCCAGCGCCGGATCAATAATGTCGAAAGCGAAAGGAACTAAACGCCGCCCAATTCACAGTACCATTTTTTGTTTCAGAAGCCCCCGTTTGGTGTGTACCATACGGGGGCTTTTTTTATGCAAAAATATGGTTCTGAACCTGTTGCCCATTTAAACAAGCGCATTGCCGGAGCACAGAAAAATAAATTAAATTGTTTTAAATTTCATCCCTGAAAATATCCTTTTTATAAATTTTTTGTTTTAATTTTACGTGTTAAAATTGTGTCCAAAAAACTTTTGCACTGTGGAAAATTAACGATGAATTAACCTGGAAATGGGCGCTGTCCACCTGGGTTTGCAGGTCATATATCAAGACTCCAAGCTTGTAAACCCTTCCATTTCAATCGGCTAAATTAACTAACCGTGTTAACCTTGCTGCAGTCCACCTGGCTGCCTACCACTGTGGAGAACCCAAAACCAATGTGGATAAACCAGCAACTTTGCTCACTTTTCCACAGTCTAGCCGGGAGTTCTCCACAGTTTTGGCCAATACGGATTGTTTGAAAAACCGGAAAGCCCTCTTTTTTAACTACGTTTGTCCTGCTCGCCTATGCAATTATATACGATGGAAGAACAGAATAAAGATTCGCGTGCTCAACAACCAAACCGGGGCAAGGCACAACGCAACGGAGGCAGCAATGAAGGCTTATCCAACTATGTTTTTGGAAAAGTTCAGCCGCAGGCCACTTCTCTGGAAGACGTGGTGCTGGGCGCCCTGATGCTCGACCGGGAGGCACTGCCTTTGGTCATGGATATTCTGCGCCCGGAGAGTTTCTATCTGGAGGCGCATCAGCATATATACCGGGCGATCGTGAAGTTATTCGAGCGGTCGAACCCGGTGGATTTGCTGACCGTCACCGAAGAACTACGCAAGAGCGGCGACCTCGATAAGATCGGCGGCGGCTACTACCTCGTGGAGCTGACCAACCGGATTGCCTCGGCGGCCAATATTGAATACCACGCCCGGATTATTGCCCAGAAACATATTCAGCGGGAACTCATCCAGGTGAGTACGCGCATTATAAAAGATGCCTACGAAGATACTACCGACGTGTTCACGCTGCTCGACGATGCCGAGAAAGGACTGTTTGCTATTACCCAGAACAACCTAAGCAGAAGCTTTGAAACGATGGGCACGCTGAGCTCTAAGGTGCTCAAAATGATCGAAGAAGTCGCCGGAAAAGCGGAAGGCTTAACGGGCGTTCCCACGGGCTTTACCGATCTGGACCGGCTGACGTCGGGCTGGCAGCCTTCGGATTTGATCATTATTGCGGCCCGGCCGGGTATGGGAAAAACGAGTGCCGTACTCGCCATGGCCCTCAACGCTGCCCGCGACTTTGGAAAAGGGGTTGCCCTGTTCTCGCTCGAAATGGCGAATACCCAGCTCGTTCAGCGTTTGATTTCCATGGAATCGGAAATACCGGCCTCCAAAATGCGGAACGGCAAACTGGAGGACTACGAGTGGCAGCAACTGCAGAGCACGGTGGAAAAGCTGAGTACGGTCCCTATTTTCATCGACGATACGCCGGCCATCAACATCTTCGAGCTGCGCGCCAAGTGCCGCCGCCTGAAAATGCAGCATGATATTCAGATGGTCATCGTCGACTATTTACAGCTCATGACGGGCGCTTCGGAGAACAGCAAGGGCGGCGGCAACCGTGAGCAGGAAATCGCCAGTATTTCGCGGGCGCTGAAGTCGCTGGCCAAGGAAATAAACGTTCCGGTCATCGCGCTTTCCCAGCTTAGTCGCGCCGTGGAAACGCGGGGCGGGACTAAACGGCCACAGTTGAGTGACCTTCGTGAGTCTGGCTGCGTAACTGGCGACACCCTGCTGGTGAATGCAGCAACCGGCGAACGTTTGAAAATAAAAGATTTAGCCGAGCAGACTGAACGGTCCTGGTTTGCTACACATTCGATAGACACAGATTTCAAACTGGCGCCACAATCCATTTCAAACGTCTTTTACTCTGGTCGAAAGCCAGTTTTTGAACTACAGACCCGCAGTGGTCGCAAGGTAAAAGCGACAGCCAATCATCCGTTTTTTAAATTGAATGGCTGGTCGCGTCTAGATGCGTTGGAAATCGGTGATCGGATTGCGTTGCCTCGCCACATTCAGGTAAGCAATACGGAGAATCCATTAATGCCGGATGAGCTGATCTTACTGGCGCATTTATTAGGCGATGGCTGTATCCTTCCTAAACAACCCTACCATTATACCACTGCCGATGATGAAAATCTGCAAATTGTGGTGGATACCGCAAAGCGATTATTCGGTATTGAAGCGAGAATCGTCCCTCAGAAAAACTGGATGCATGCGTATTTACCTGCACCATTTCGATTAACGCACGGCGTAAAACATCCCATTACGCGCTGGTATGAAAAGCTGGGATTGGGACGCGTACGTTCTTACGAAAAACGTTTTCCCGCTGCGCTATTTCAATGTGACGATACCCACATTGCGCTATTCTTGAAGCACTTGTGGGCTACAGATGGAAATATTAGCTGGAAAAAACAACCTGGTCGCCAAACCGGCGCCGCCATTTATTATGCCAGCAGCAGTCCGGTCATGGCGGAACAGGTGCAGCATTTACTGTTACGGCTGGGTATTTGGTCCACGCTTAGGACTTCAGAAAAGAAAGATTATCGTTTGATGTATCAAATCCATATTAGCGGAGTTGGTGATCAAAATAAATTTCTGAAAACAGTAGGCTGTTTTGGACAGCGAGGCGCCATTATTCCGGATTTACTATTGGCTTTGGCGGCAATTACGCCTAATCCAAACAATGATGTAATACCCAAGGAAGCCTGGAAAATGGTCATTGAACCAGCTAAAGCTATGGCAAAAATGTCGTGGCGCGCAGTGGCAGATGGTTTACAAATGCAGTACTGTGGCTCCACATTGTTTAAATCGGGCATTTCGCGAAAACGTATGAGCACGCTGTATCAACTGCTGCCTTTTGACCCGATAGAACGGCTTGCCGCCTCGGATATTTATTGGGATGAGGTGATGTCCATCACGCCATTAGGCGAAGAAGATGTTTATGATGCTACCGTACCGGGCACGCATAATTTTATAGCCAATGATATTATCGTGCACAACTCTATCGAACAGGACGCTGATATTGTGTCATTTATCTATCGACCAGAATATTATCAGATCCTCGAAGATGAAACCGGCCAAAGCTTGAAAGGCATTGCGGAGTTCATTATCGCCAAACACCGGAACGGCGCTCTGGATACGGTAAAACTTAAATTCACCGACACCTTTGCCAAGTTCGGCAACCTGAACGACCCGGCTTTCACCGGCCTGAATGCCCCATTAAGCGGCCCGTTCACGCCGAGCGTGGTCACCCGGGGCTCGCGAATGAATGATGAGGATATACCGTTTTAATTAATCACAACTTCCTCAACACCGCCACATAGCCGCCGCCGGGGCCCATTTTAGCGGGAATAATTTGTCCGCTTTTGAAGCGGCTGACGCTGCGCCGGTAGTCCTGGGCATTGCGGTCGGCATTCAGCCCATCGACATAGGTTTCCATTTCATATTCCCCGGCCGGTAGAAAAGCCGTGTTCAATTGCAGTTCCCGGGCCGTCCAGTCGGTCATTACGCCAATGTACCACAGCCCGTTCTGGGCCTGGCGCGCTACGGCGACGTAGTCGGACACCCGGCCGTCGAGGGCAACCGTTTTTTCCCATACAGAGGGGACCGTGGCCATGAAACGCAGGCATTCCGGCTCCTTTTTATAGTTGGTCGGGCTATCACAGAGCATTTGTAAGGGGCTTTCAAACACGATGTATTTGGCCAGTTCATGGCAGCGCGTTCCCAGTGAGGCCGGTCGGCTCCAGGAAGGCGACCAGTCATCTTTTTGATAATTCAACATGGCGCCCGGCGTATAATCCATGGGGCCAGCTACCTGGCGCGTAAAAGGCAGGGTCACATCATGCTCCGGGCCGATCCGTTTATCCTTGTCCCATTTGGCGTTTTCCATGCCGAACACCCCCTCGAAACTCAGGACATTGGGCCAGGTCCGGTAGAGCCCGGCGGGTTTATGGGCGCCGTGAAAATCAAGCAGCAGGTGGTTAGTCGCGCCTTTTTCGGCCATGCGCCAGTAAAATTCCACCGCCGGCTGGTCGTCGCGCTGCATAAAGTCGATCTTCAGACCGCGGATGTCCCATTTTTTCATTTGCGGGAGCAGCGCGTCAAACTGTTTGTCGATGGATGTCCAGGTCGTCCACAGGATGATGCCCACTTTTTTCGAGCGGGCATAAGCGGCCAGGTCATCCATATCGAGGTCCTTGTTTATTTTCAGCAGGTCGCCGCCTTCGTACCAGCCCTCGTCCAGCACAATGTATTCCAGGTTGTTCTCGGCGGCGAAATCCACGAAATAGCGGTAGGTAGCGGTATTTACGCCGGCATGAAAAGTGACGTCCGGCCCCGAAATATTAAGGTTGTTCCACCAGTCCCAGGCGACTTTACCCGGCCGGATCCACTCCGTGTCTTTGATCCGGCTGGCTTCGGAGAGGAGCCAGGGCAGTTGATTGGTCAGCAGATCGGCATCTTTGGCGGCTATGATAAACACACGCCAGGGATAACTGCGCGTACCGGAACAGCGGGCTAAAAAGGGTTCGCGGGTTACGACGGTCAGGTCGCGGTCGCTGGTTTCTTTCGTTGATTTCGGGTAATGGGGGAAAGTATCCAGCAGCGTACCCTGCAGGTCGGCGGCGCCGTGCAGCCACAGTCCCGGGTAGTTTTGCAGGTCGGTTTCGGTAATTAAAATTTTGGTGCTGTCATTTTCACTGATGAGGACGGGCAGACTGGCCAGGCGTTTGGCGGTTATTTCCTGCGGCGCTAATGGGTTGAAAATGCGCTCATTGTGGGAATAAAAACTTTCTTCTTCCGGGAAAAATACGGTTTGGCAGCCGGCCGGCCGGAAAGCATACTGCTCGTCCTGCACGGTTACTTCCCCTTTCATTTTAGTAAAAAAGCGGTAGGCCGCCCCGTCGTCATACAATCGAAACGTAATACCCCAGTCACCCTGACAGTGGATGATCAGTTCATTATAACGTTCGGTCAGGGAAGCATTTTTTTGATGGACGGGCGGACGCAGCACCCGGTCGACGGCGTTGCGCTCGGTTTTTTGCACCGTTGGATTTTTACCCAGCATACCGGCGCCATCGAGGGTCAGGCTGATCGGCGTGGGCAAGGTCAGCGCCTGCTGGCCGCGATACAACTGCCAGTTGAGGGCCGGGTTGGTTTGAACGGAGATACGAAGTTTACCATTCGGCGAACTCAGCAACAGGGGTTGAGCGGCGAGCAAAAAGGGGGTGAAAAACACCAGCAATAAAAAGCGGAAGCGAGTCATCAGGCAGCAAAATTTCCGGTAAAAATAGCAGGAAACTTGAATGCGCCAGGGACGTTGCGCCTTTCCTGCTCAAATCACAAATTTACCATCCTGATAAATTTTTTCTCCGTCGGCCCATATTTCTCCGCCCCGGGTCATGTCGGTGATCATATCCCAATGCACCAGGGATTCGTTTTTACCGCCGGTTTGCAAATAGCTTTGCCCGATAGCCAGGTGCACCGTACCGCCGATTTTTTCGTCAAACAGAATATTTTTAGTCATCCGGTCGATGTCGTAGTTGGTACCAATGGCGGCTTCCCCGAAACGGCGCGTACCCGGCAACGAAAAAATATGGTCCAGAAAATCCTGCCCCACGCGGGCTTCCCATTTTTCGATCCAGCCGTCTTTGACCCATAGCACGACGTTCTGCACTTCATTGCCCTGGTAAATGCCCGGCAGCGAAAAATGTATGGTACCGTTCACCTCGTTTTCCACCGGACTGGTGTACACTTCCCCGGAAGGCATGTTGGTCTGGCCGTCGGAATTCATCCAGGTACGGCCCGCCGTAGAAAACGTCAGATCGGTGCCTTCGGTCAGGTAGCGTACCGTGCTGCAGGCGTTCAGGTGATCGACTATCCGTTGCTGGCTGGCCCGCACCTGTAACCAGGCGGCCTGCGGATCGGGGGTATTCAGTTTACAGGCATTAAAAACGAATTGCTCATATTCCGGCAGCGTCATGCCCGCTTCATCGGCGGAAGCCTGGGTGGGATACTGGCATAGATTTCGGCGCAGCCGGCGGTCGGCGGTCCGTTCAAAATAGGCCTTATTGATCGGAGCCAGCGCTTCCTGACGGGTTTTAATGCGTTCCGGATGAACCGGGTTGGGCTCGCGC
The DNA here is from genome assembly GCA_031425035.1 of Saprospirales bacterium. GTDB lineage: Bacteria > Bacteroidota > Bacteroidia > Chitinophagales > Saprospiraceae > M3007. The sequence continues at coordinate 49,531 of JANPIN010000077.1, forward strand.
AGGGAGTAAGGCGCCCGAATATTCAGGTAGCAGTCATAGGTTTCCATGGCCAGTTTGGACAGCGTCGGGGGCCTTATCAGGGCGGCATCGCTGCCAAAATCGAGCAGCAGCCGGTCACGATCCTGAAAAGCCAGGTCACAATCAACCAGCGCGGCGCCCGCCTGATAAGCGGCTATATAGACTTCCCGCAGCAGCGGTTCGGCCAGCGGGGTCGTGGAAATAAACACCCGATCGCCGGGCTGAACGGCCAGGCAGTACTGGGTAAGGAGTTGTGCGTAGCGTGGAAGAACGGACATTATGCGGCGGGTTGATAATAGCTAAGAGCAGGGATTCGGGGTATTGGGCGACTAATTCTCTTCTACTTCTATGGGCGGCCGGCCGCTGGGCAGTGTCAGTTTCAGCTGTCCGATGCGGCGGTTATCGGCAGCGATCACGGTGATCAAATACCCTTTCCAGCTGATTTCGGCGCCAATTTTAGGAATATCGCCCCGAAGTTCGAGGGCCAGGCCGGCGAGCGTGTCGGCATTCCCGCGCACGGTATCAAAAGTGCCGCTTTCCAGTCCGGTGACCCGACAAACGTCATTGAGCAAAGTTTGTCCTTCGAAGAGGTAGTTGCATTCATCCAGTTTCCGGTAACGAATATCACTTTCCTCATCAAACTCATCGCGAATATCGCCGGTCACTTCTTCCAGAATATCCTCCATGGTTACGATACCGGAAGTGCCTCCATATTCATCCACCACAATAGCCAGGTGAATTTTCTGCTGTTTGAACTCCTGCAATAATTCGCTGCAGCGTTTGGATTCGGGGGCCAGCAGCACGTTGGTACGGATGAGCGGCTGCCACTCGAAGGTGGCGGGTTTATCCAGATGCGGCACCAGATCCTTGACGAAAAGAATCCCGGTCACATTGTCCAGGTCGTCGTCGTACACCGGCATACGGGAGAATTCGGAGCTGCGCACCACATCCAGCACCTCATGAAAACGCGTACTGAATTCTACGCCGACGACTTTGGCGCGGGGTTTCATGACTTGTTTTACCGTTACATCGCCGAACTTAACAATGCTGCGCAACAGTTCCATTTCCCGTTTTTCGCCACCGGCTACGGTCACTTCCGTGTTGGTGGAAGGTGGATCCAAATCGTCCAGGGCGGGTTTTACTATTTTATCTTCGCGTAGAAAAGGGGAAAATAATTTCTGCCAGAAAGCGATGAAACTGCTTAGCCGCGTCAGCGTCTTCAGGTTACGTGCCGGCCGGATGCGCTGGAAATTAAGCTGGTATAAACCCCAGAATACCACACTCAACAGGACGATCCAGGTACATAAAGCCACCACCCAGGCGGTCGTGCCCTGCCACCCGGATAGCAGGTAGCCCGCCTGTAAATTGCGCACAGCGCCCTGTTGCAGTATTAAAGCGCTGGTACCGACCACGGTAAGCACTAAAATAAGAATACGCGCGAGAAGTAGCGCCGCCAGTGCCGGACGAACTGCCCGTACCAGTCCTGCCGCCCGTTGGGCAGCGGGCGCCGGATCATCGTCGAGCAGCTCCAGATCGTGGGGTGATACGCCAATTAAAGCACGCTCGGCGCGTAAAAGCAAAAAATACAGGGCAAGACCGAGCAGAATCCAGAACATAGGGGGAAGAGGAAAGGTCAAAAGTACAGCAGGCGAAGAGGATTTGTATGACTGAACGTTGGGATTTATCGTAAAGCCAGCCATACCAGCAGCGCCTGCAGGGCCATCAGGGCATCGATCACAATTTTTTTCCAGCTTACGGCCAGCATGGAACGTAGAACAGGCCGTAAGGAAAGAGCGGTGGTCAGGTAAGTTGTCCAGATCGCGATCGCGACCGGCAGTGAAAAATGTTTTTGTAAAAAACCGAGGCCAATAAATAAGCCGGCCAGTGCTAAAGCCATATAAATGAAGTAGTAAGACCGCCGCTCACCTAGCATAATCACCAGGGTGGTTAAATGGTAGTGCCGGTCGTAAGCCAGATCCGTCAGGTCATAGGCCAGCGCCAGGGCAAAAATAAAAACCGTACGCGCCGCAAACATTGGCCAATACCAGTCGTTGGCCGGCAACCAGATGGTCACCCAGGCCCAGGCCAGGGCAATGACCATGGGCTTGATCATTGGCTGGGCCCGTAATCCGCCCCGCCCGGGCCGCTGCAACCCGTAGTAAGCACCCCAGAGGACAGCCGGCCCGACGGCCAGTAATTGCGTAAATGCGTCCAGTAAGAAAAAACAAATAACCGCCCAGCCGGCCAGCAACCAGGCCAGCCATCGATACATCTGGGTCGGATGGGTACAATAATACCCAAACACGGTACTACCGAACACAAATCCATCCAGCCAATCCGGTGTAACGGGCTGACCGAGCATAAGCCGGGTTTGAAAAACCAAAGCCAATGCGCAGGCGCCAATCCAAAGGAATCCGAAAAGGGCAGTAAAATGTTGGCGAATTGTCATTGCCGGGTTAAAATAGTGGAATGTAGCCTGTTTTTAACCAACATATAACAAGAAGGTAAGATTTTTTAAGCATTGTTAAGTGTTAAGATAAATACCAATCCATACCATTTTAACTACATACACCATGAAACGTTCACTAATATGCTTATTCCTGCTGGCTATCGTGTCGGTTGGTCAGCTGCAGGCCCAATACTTCGGGCGCAATAAACCGCGCTACCAGCAGCAGGATTTTAAAGTGGCCGAGACCGACCACTTTGCCTTGTACAACTACCTGGATAATCCCCAACGGGTGCAGGAATTAGCCACGGCTGCCGAGACCTGGTACGCCATGCACCAGGCGGTTTTGCTGGATACTTTTAAAGAAAAAAATCCGGTCGTTATTTATAACAGCCATGCGGGTTTTCAGCAAACCAACACGATACAGGGCGACATTAGTGTGGGCACCGGCGGGGTCACGGAAGGGATGCGCAATCGTGTCGTGTTCCCCATTGCCATGACCAACCAGCAAACCGATCACGTGCTGGGCCACGAGCTGGTGCACGCTTTTCAGTACCACATGATTTTGAACGGCGACTCGACCAGCATGCGCAACTTCGCCAATTTGCCGCTGTGGATGGTGGAAGGCCTGGCCGAATACCTGTCGATCGGCCGGGTGGATGCCCTGACGGCGCTCTGGATGCGCGATGCCATTATTCAGGATGATTTGCCGAAAATCAAGGATTTGGATAATGGTAAATATTTCCCCTACCGCTGGGGCCAGTCGTTTTGGGCCTATGTCGCCGGTACCTACGGCGATGAAGCTATTCAACCGCTGTTCGTTTCCACGGCTAAATATGGCCTTAAAGCGGCAGTACCCATGACCCTGCATACCTCGGTCGACTCATTATCGGAAGCCTGGCGCGCTGCCCTGCGCACGCACTATGCACCCTGGGTGACCAAGGGGAAAAAGGAAAATATGCCCGGCAAAAAACTGTTGTGGGCAGAGAATACGGGCAAGATGAATATTTGCCCTGTCCTGAGCCCGAACGGTAAATACGTGATCTTCCTGTCCGAAAAAAGCATCTTTACCCTGGACCTGTTCCTGGCGGATGCCCGTACCGGAAAAATCATCCGCAAGGTGGCCAGTACTTCTTCCGACGGGCACATCGACCAGTTCAACTTCATTGAAAGCGCCGGCACCTGGAGTCCGGACGACAAACGTTTCGCTTTCGACGTATATGAAAAGGGCGAAAGCGTGCTGGTGATTAAAGACGTATTCGGCGGCGGAAAAACGGAAAAGATCAATCTGCCCGGCGTACCGGCTTTTTCAATGCCCGCCTGGAGTCCCGATGGCAAAACCATCGTGGTCAGCGGCCTGGTCAATGGCCAGACGGATCTGTACGCCTACGACCTGAAGACGAAAAAAGTGACCCGGCTGACCAATTCGCGGGCCTCCGAAATTCAACCGACCTGGAGTGCCGACGGCAAAACGCTGGCCTTTGCCACCGATGCACTCAGCCTGGAGCGCGGCCGTACCAACGGCGCCTGGACCATGAACCTGGCCATGCTGGACCTGGCTTCCGGCAACCTGGATAACCTGGATATTTTTCCCGGCGCGGACAACATGAACCCGCAACTGGATAACGCGGGCAACATTTATTTTGTCAGTGACCGCGATGGATTCCGCAACCTGTACCGCTATGAAGCAGGCAGTAAAAAGGTGTTCCAAATGACCAAACTGCTGACCGGTATTACGGGTATTACGCCGTATGCCCCGGCCATTACCATTGCCGACGACCGGGATCGCATTTTGTATTCGTACTATTCCAAGGGCGAATACACCGTGTATCAGGCCAAAAAGGAGGACTTTTTAAACGAAGACGTCACCAATGCTACGGTCGATATGGTGCCGGCTACCCTGCCGCCTTTCAATCCGAAAAAGAAGGACGTGGTGAATACCAACCTGCGTTTGCTGGATCTTACCACCAAAAGCATCGGCGCAATTACGCAGGTGAAAGAGGTGCCTTATAAACCCAACTTCCAGCTGGACTATGTCGGCGGCAGTGCGGGCGTTGGCGTGAACACGGGTAACAGCAGTTTCGGAACGTCCACCGGTCTGGCCGGCGGGGTGGATATGCTCTTCGGCGACATCCTGGGTAACAACCAGTTATACGCCGGTCTGGCTATGAATGGGGAAGTGGCCGACGCTGCAGGTCAGTTTTCTTACATCAATCAGAAAAACCGGATCAACTGGGGGGTGAGCCTGTCGCATATTCCCAACCGCTACGGCCGCTACTATCAGGATCCGGATGTGCAGCCGGAAGTAGAAACGACGAAGGACGGCAAAACGCAGTATTTGGGTTACCAGGACGAGATCGTTTTGCAGCGTCTTTTCCAGGAGCGGGTGGGAGTATTTGCCTCCTATCCATTTTCGGTCACCAAGCGTTTTGAAATAGGGACTGCCTATGAATTTTACCACCAGCGGGTGGATCGCTACCTGAATTACATAGACGTAACGGGGAGGCTGCTGGGCCAGGATAAAGAGCGCATTCCATCGCCCGGCAATCAGAACCTGGCAAACATTAATGCGGCTCTGGTGGGCGATAATTCCTACTTCGGTCTCACGGCCCCGTTAAAAGGCTATCGGTACCGACTCGGCGTGGAGCAGTACATGGGCGCTTATAAATTCGCCACCCTGCTGCTCGATGGTCGCCGGTATTTATATATGAAGCCCGTGACGCTGGCGGTTCGTGCTTTGGGTTACGGCCGGTTTGGCGGTAATGCCAACAATATAAACGAGGTATATCCGCTGTTTGCCGGCCAATCCTATTTCGTGCGGGGTTATACATCGAGCGTATTGAGCGAAAAAGCGCCCGAGTTATATGAGCAAATGGCAGGTAGTAAAATCGGCATTTTCAACGCTGAACTGCGGTTGCCTTTCACAGGTCCGCGTCAGTTGTCGCTCATTAAATCGGGTTTTCTGATCACCGACCTCAACCTGTTCTTCGACGCGGGCATCGGCTTTTTCAACACCAGTGACCTGCGAGCAAGCGTCGACCCCGATCCATTGGATGGCCGTGATCCGGTGCGGCATAAGCCCATTATGTCGACCGGTGTATCCATGCGGGTGAATGTGTTCGGCGCGCTGGTCGTGGAGCCTTATTTCGCCCTGCCGTTATCGGTAGCGAAAGATAAACGCAGCTGGACCTTTGGGTTGAATTTTGTCCCGGGGTGGTAGGCTATAGCGCCGGCGGCATGATAACCACCTGATCGAATTATTCACCAAAGCGGTGGCTGTTCGGAAGCTGTACGAGGTAAAAACATGTTTGAACGTAGATCACGTATATTTTGCCAGGATCAGCCGCAAAGCAGGAAAAAAACAAACAGGAGTCACCCCAAAATTCGGGATGACTCCTGTTTATTTATCCTCAAAAAAGGCTTTTGTGACCGCCAGAAAAGTACGAGCGTGTTCGACAGCCGGTCATAATAATTCACCATGATTCCTGCACGGGGTTCCTAAAATCCGTTTTAATCCTTTTAAATCCGTTTCATCCGTTCTGCTATCCTGCTACGTGTGCACACTAAACAGGATTGGACAACGGATGAAACGGATTACGCGGATTTAAACGGATTTTTCATCGCCTGCGGCGAAACGCGGTAGCCATAGTTTCAGGCCTCATATTTCCAAACCCTGTTACTATCTCCTCATCCTTCAGCACGACCAAAAATCAATATCGGATTCTTCATGGAAATCGCCGAGGGCATACAACAACCTTTACTTCTTGATGGCTGCCGTTGTTTTTGCTGCTTTTTTCCCCGGCTTTACGGCCATTGTCTCCTTTTTTCCCCCCGATTTTTTCGCATTAACAACCGCTGGTTTTTCGCCTTCAAAAATCATCACAGCCAGTGGAGCCAGCCGGATTTTGATGGACTGCTGTTGTCCGTGGGAAGGGTCATTTTCCGTTTTCCGGTCGCCATTCAGGATGCCGCTGCCGCCATATTCCGGGTCGTCGCTGCTGAGCAGTTCACGCCACGTTCCGGCGGTGGGCACTCCCAGCCGGTATTCTTCGATGGCATTGGCGTTGAAATGACAGACGATCAGCAGCACCGGATCGCCGGCATCGCCTTTCCGCAGGTAAGCGACCACGCTGTTGGCAGTATCGTCGCCGGACACCCATTCGAAGCCATCCGCCGTAAAGGCCTTGCGCCAGGCCGCCGGGTGCCGGGTATAAAGTTGATTGAGGGCGCGTACCCATTTTTGCACGCCCTGGTGGAAGGCATGTTCCAGCAGGCTCCAGACGACCCCGGTATCGTGGCTCCACTCGCTGGTCTGGCCGATTTCTCCGCCCATAAATAAGAGATGCGAGCCCGGGTGCATCCACTGGAAACCCAGCAGGGAGCGCAGGTTGGCAAACTTCTGCCATTCATCGCCCGGCATTTTATACAGCAAAGACGATTTCATGTGCACCACTTCGTCGTGGCTGAGGGGCAGCATGAAATTTTCCGAAAAAGCATAAACCAGCGAAAACGTGATCTCGCTCTGGTGAAAACGCCGGAAAGGCAGCGGCCGTTTGAAATAAGTCAGCGCATCGTTCATCCAGCCCATCATCCATTTTTGATCGAAACCCAGGCCGCCATCCGCCAAGGAATGGGTGACCTTCGGGAAAGCGGTGCTTTCTTCGGCGATCGTCTCTACCCCGGGGAAAGAACTGTGCATGGCTTCGTTGAAATCGCGGAGAAAGGCAATGGCTTCCAGGTTTTCGCGGCCACCATAGATGTTCGGGATCCACTCGCCTTCTTTACGGGAAAAATCGTGGTGCAGGATGGACGCCACGGCATCGACGCGCAGACCATCTATATGGTAACGTTCTACCCAGAAAAGGGCGTTACTGACTAAAAAGGAACGCACTTCCTGGCGTCCGTAATCGAAGACATAGCTGTTCCAATCCGGTTGAAAGCCCCGGCGCGGATCGGCGTATTCGAACAAATGCGTACCGTCGAAGAGGTATAAACCGTGAATATCTCCCGGAAAGTGGGAAGGTACCCAGTCCAGCAGCACCCCGATACCGGCTTTGTGAAAAGCATCGATGAGGTACATAAGGTCTTCCGGCGAACCGAACCGGCCGGAAGGCGCAAAATACCCGGTCACCTGGTAGCCCCAGGAAGGGAAAAAGGGGTGTTCCATGACGGGCATCAGTTCCACGTGGGTGAAGCCCATATCCAGCACATAAGGGACCAGTTCGTCGGCCAGTTCGCGGTAGTTGAGGGATCGGTTAGCATCGTCGGCCAGTTTTTTCCAGGAGCCTATGTGGACTTCATACACCGACCAGGGTTGCGGCTGGCCGCTGCGGGCGCGGCGTTGTTCGATCCAGGCCTCGTCCTGCCAGTGGTAGGTGTTATCCCACACGATCGAAGCGGTCCGGGGTGGCGTTTCCCAGCGCAGGGCGAACGGATCGCCTTTGTCGAGCTGCAAACCGGCCGGCGTCGCAATGCGGTATTTATAAGTGGCGCCCTTGGCTAGTCCGGGAATAAAACCTTCCCAAATACCGCTGCTATCCCAGCGTGGTTGGAGCGGATGCGACGTTGGATTCCAGTTATTGAAGGTCCCGGTTACCGCCACCGATTTGGCATTGGGCGCCCAAACGGCAAAACATACGCCGGGCTCGCCATCCACTTCGACCAGGTGGCTCCCCATTTTGTGGTGCAACTGGAAATGTTTACCCGCCTGGAACAGGGAAATGTCGAAATCGGTGAGGAGAGAAAAGGGTTTAACTGCTGCCATGTGGGTCGTGCTGAAGTCTAATTTCCGAACTAATCAATGCGGTAATGCGCTCAACCAGGGACTAACTTCTGTATTATGTTAGAAGGTTTCTACCCTGAATAGGGTGAAAGGTAACGGAATCCCAAAAGAATGCGCAAAGTCGTTGTGTGGAAAATTGCTTGGCACAATTTTGGAAGCCGGAACTTGCCTCCCCTTCGATAGTCCTACCAAAACAATCCCGCATGACTGGACAAGACATCCTTGCCGCCTTCCAGAAATTCCCCATTTTTGCTACACTGTCTCCGGAAGATCTCCAACGACTGGCCCACATGGCCGAGCCAAAAACTGCTACGCACCATTCATTTATATACCTGGCCGACGAGCCAAGCGAACATATTTACCTACAGTACAGCGGCGCAGTGAAAATTGGTATTTACTCGCCCGACGGCCGGGAAATCATTAAAAGTATTCAGCATCCCTATACGGTCTTTGGTGAATTAGGGCTCACCGGGGAGGCTACCCGCACGGAATTTGCCTGCGCTATGAGCCTCGATGTAGACTATTTCGCCATTCGGGCCGAGGATTTCCGCTACCTGATGCAACAGAACTACCGGCTCGCCCAGGCGATGCTGCTCTATATGGGCGAACGTCTCCGCCGGGCTGAACGCCATTGGGAGTCCCTGATCCTGAAGGATGTACGCACCCGGATTGTCGAATTTTTAAAAGAAAGCGCCGGGGAAAGAGGCCGGCAGGTCGGTTTTGAAACGCTCGTAAAACATGGCCTCACCCAACAGGATATTGCCAACCTGGTCGGCGCCAGTCGCCAGACAGTGACCGCTATTTTGAATGAACTGCGCAAATCCAACCTCATTCATTTCAACCGCAACACCATCCTGATCCGGGATCTGGAAAAATTGAATTGATAAAGTCTCTCCGAATTTGTGATGCAAACGGAGCCGGATGGGTACGCGGATGCAACGGATTTGGCGGATTTTCACGGATTTAAAAATCCGTGAAAATCCGTAGTACCCGTAAAATCCGCGTACCCATCCGGCTATGTGTGCGTGATCACCTATGCGCTGCGACCAGGCTATTGTTAGCACGCACTCATTACTGCCCGTTGATCTTCAATATTTTTATCTCCACCCGCTGATTGGCCCGCCGGCCTTCCGGCGTGGTATTCTGTTGAATGGGGTTTTTCTTGCCATAACCTTTGGACTGTACCCGTTCGGCGGTAATACCCTGGCTGGTAAGCCATTCCGCTACGGACTTAGCGCGGTTGGTCGACAGTTCGTTGGCAAATTGTTCGCCGGGAACATTGTTCGTATGACCACCGATTTCCACGTACACGTCCGGGTTATTGCGTAAAAAGTTCAGCAACTCTTTTAATGCCGTTACACTTTCCTCTTTGAGGTCGTATTTATTTGCTTCGAAATAAACTTTATCGAGGCGGACAATATCGCCGGCTTTGAGTTTGGTATGATCCAGTTTGACGGGTGCTGGCGCCGGAGCAGGTGGTTTAGGTACCGGTTTAGGTTTTGGTGCCGGTGGTTTGTCGGCTCCTTTCGCCGTAATGACCGGAGTTTCCGGCATTTTCTCCGGTCCGCAGCTTATTTGCTTAATCGGCGAGGCATTATCCACCAGAATGTTACCATTATAAGGGAAAAGCAGCGGTGTTTTGTAGTAGGCTTCCAGCATAATATAATTCCAGGAACCCTTTTTGGGGCTCAGCCGGCAATTAGACGTTAGCCAGCGGGTGTTCTGGATAATGGAAGTTTCATAGAGCGGCTCCCCTTTTTCGCAGGGGCTGTTCCCACCCCAGATGATCAGGCGGGCGGGGGTGGCGTAGCTGGAAAATGTCTGCGAAGTTTTCGTAGGGCTCATGTATTCCAGGGAGCGGCACAGGTCGATGGAGAATTCGTAACACTGATTCTGTTCCAGCGGGCGACTAAGCCGCTGGCCCACCATTTCCCAGGTCTCATTATCCCGCACGACCAGTCCCAGATAGGACTGCCCATTGCTGGGAGCCAGGGTAACGCCGAACCAACCAGGCTGCACATCGGGCGGGGTCTCCCCGCGTGGACCGCAATCGTTCCAACCATTTGGTTGCTGACCGGCCCGGGGTAAATCCTCGAAAGAGGGATTGACCAGCATGATCGGCGTATCTTTTTGGGCAATTGCCAACAGGGGTAAAGCCAGCAAAAAGGCCACATTTTTAACTTTACTTTCAAAAGACATAGTGTGCTGTTTTGATTAGGATTCGTGGCGGGGCAATTGCAAAGGCTATGCCATTCGTTAAACCGCCTTGCCCGCCTTCGTACAGAGTTGCGTGCATTAACGCCGGAAACTCTGGTTTTCATGCCTTATTCTGAACTTTTGACGATCAATTAAACAATTACCACAGTAAAAAACCGGTCTGGTACGGCAAACGGCCTGCGGCTTTTTGCCGCAGGCCGCTTCCGTAGAGGTTTTTTTTGAATGAATGATCCAGAAAATTACCCCTTTTACTATTTAAAAGCATCGATTCCGGTGACGTCCATGCCGGTAATCAGCAGGTGAATATCGTGGGTGCCTTCGTAGGTAAGTACCGTTTCGAGGTTCATCATGTGGCGCATGACGGGGTATTCATTCGTGATGCCCATACCGCCATGGATCTGACGGGCTTCGCGGGCGATCGTCAGGGCCATGTGTACGTTATTACGTTTGGCCATGCTCACTTGTGCGGCGGTCACCTTGCCTTCGTTGGCCAGGGTGCCGAGCCGCCAGGCCAGCAACTGCGCTTTGGTGATCTCGGTGATCATTTCTGCGAGTTTCTTCTGGGTTAACTGGAAGCCGGCAATGGGTTTACCAAACTGCATCCGTTCCTGCGAGTACCGCAGGGCCGAATCGTAGCAATCCAGCGCGGCGCCGATAGCACCCCAGGCAATACCGTAGCGGGCTTTCGTGAGGCAGGTGAGCGGTCCGCGCAGGCCTACGACGCCGGGCAGGGTGTTGGCCTTGGGTACGCGTACATCGTGGAATACCAGTTCGCCGGTAATGCTGGCGCGCAGCGACCATTTACCGTGGATTTCCGGCGCGGTAAAGCCGGGCATGCCTTTTTCCACGATCACGCCGCGGATCTTTCCTTCCGGATCTTTGGCCCACACGACAGCGATATCGGCCAGCGGGGAGTTGGTGATCCACATTTTGGCGCCGTTGAGGATCCAGTGGTCGCCATCGTCCTGCAGGTTGGTGGTCATTTCTCCAGGATTGGAGCCGGCATCGGGTTCCGTGAGGCCAAAACAGCCGATCATTTCTCCGCTGGCCAGTTTGGGCAGGTAGTGCCGGCGATGGTCTTCCGAACCGAACTTATAGATCGGGTACATGACCAGCGAGCCCTGCACGGAAGCCATGGAGCGAATACCGGAGTCGCCGCGTTCGAGTTCCTGCATAATAATGCCGTAAGCGATCTCGTCCATACCGCCGCCGCCGTATTCAGCGGGTAAGGAAGGACCGAAAGCGCCGATTTCCGCCAGTCCTTTAAAGAGGTGTACGGGGCATTTGGACTTATCGGAATATTCTTCAATAATGGGACTTACTTCATTTTTCACCCATTGGCGCACGGCATCGCGGGCGAGCAGGTGTTCGGAGCTGAGCAGGTCGTCCACGCCGTAGTAGTCGTGGTGCTGATAGCGATCTTCGCGGGCGGTGCGGGGCTGGGCGGTGGCTACGCCATTTCCTTGTTCGGACATTTTTCCCTTTATTTTGGTTAGGTAAATTGCTGAAGTAGAGCGGTTTTCAGGTCGTCGTTCCCGGACGTTTTTTCAAAAAAACAAACCGAAAAAGGCCTTTTAAAATCCTCCGCAAAAGTAAACAAACTTTTTAAGCGTCTGGCGACAGAAGTTACATTTTTCTTATTTTGACAGAATATAATTTCTTAAATACTTAAAAAACTTATTTAAAAACGAAGATGCTTTGGAGCTGATTCGCTACCACGCCCAGTCGTCCATGCCTTCCAGGGGGATGGGCTTCACCGTTTTTTTGGTATGCACCCGCTGCTGCTGCCGTTCCAGCACCAGTCGGGCGAGGGCCAGGGCGGGCGGTTCGGGCGAGGCCGGGTGCAGGGCGATGTTGATCTTGGGTTCCAGCACATCGAGGCGGTAAAGCATACTCAGCAGGTAGTCGGGCTGGCGTTCGAGCATTTGATCGATCCGTTCGGCGAGCAGGGCGAGCAGTTCCGCTTCCGTAGTGGGCGGCGCGGCGGTTTCCAGTTCGAAGGGTCCGCGTAAAAGATCGGTAGTCTGTTGCAGAGAGTCGTCCGTCATAGTGCAAAGGTAGGCGAGTTTGCACTGGCAGTTTTCGGCGAATACAATTTCCGCTTCCAAAAGCAGGCCATTGCCCTACCTTTGCGCGCCTTTAATCAATCATCCACCACCTGACATTATGAAATTCGCGACAAAAGTAATTCACGCGGGCATCGAGCCGGATCCATCGACCGGCGCCGTGATGACCCCAATTTTTCAGACCTCCACCTATGCACAATCGGCGCCCGGCGAACACCAGGGGTACGAATATGCCCGTACCCAGAATCCCACCCGTACGGTGTTGGAGCGCAATCTGGCCGCCCTCGAAAACGGGGTGGACGCCATTTGTTTCGGCTCCGGACTGGCGGCGCAGGATGCGGTGACCAAGCTCTTCGCTTCCGGCGATGAAATACTGGCGGTCAATGACTTATACGGCGGCAGTTACCGCCAGATGGTGCGTATATTTGGGCAGTGGGGTCTGAAAAGCCGCTTCGTTGATATGTACACCGCTGAAAATGTGGAACGCGAAATCGGGCCGGACACCAAACTGATCTGGATCGAAACGCCCACCAACCCCATGCTCAATGTGGTGGATATTGCAGCCGTTTGTGCCATTGCCAAAAAACACGGCATTCTCACCTGCGTCGACAACACCTTCGCTTCGCCATTTCTGCAAAATCCCCTCGATATGGGCGCCGACATCGTGCTGCATTCGGCTACGAAATACCTCGGCGGCCACTCCGACGTGGTGCACGGTTGCCTGGTCGTGAAAGATCCGGAGCTGGGGCAGCGGCTGCATTTTATCCAGAATGCGAGTGGCGCCGTGCCGGGACCGCAGGACTGTTTCCTGATATTACGCGGCATTAAAACGCTGCATTTGCGGGTCGAACGGGCTTGCCAGAATGCCGAGAAAGTGGCGCAATTTCTGGCGGCGCATCCCAAGGTGGCCAAGGTATTCTGGCCGGGATTTGCCGACCATCCCAACCACGCGATTGCTAAAAAGCAAATGCGGATGTTTGGCGGTATGGTCTCCTTTGATCTGCATGACAATACCCTGGAAGCCGCTACGCGGGTGTTGAGCGGCACCCATCTGTTTACCCTGGCCGAATCGCTGGGCGGCGTGGAATCGCTCATCGGGCACCCGGCCAGCATGACCCACGCCAGTATTCCCCGGGAATCGCGGCTGAAAGTGGGGCTCACCGACTCGCTGATCCGCCTGAGTATCGGGGTGGAAGATGTGGATGACCTGATCGAAGATCTGGCGGCGGCGTTGACAATGGCTTAATAAAAGCGCATAATGGGCCTCGTACAACGGCAAAGTATTAAATACAGCATCATGAACTGGGTCGGGGTACTGATCGGGGTTTTCAGTACGCTGTTTATTTATCCGCATGCGCTGGAGGAATACGGTTTAATGCGGTTTTTGCTGGATACCTCCATGTTGTTATTCCCTTTGTTATCCATCGGGATCAACTCGCTGACGATCCGTTTTTTTCCGCAATTTGAAAATAGTGAAAGGGGCCACCATGGTTTTCTGGGCGTTTTGCTGTTGTGGGGCGTAGCTGGATACGCTTTTTTTGCCTTGCTGGCCCTGCTTGGCTGGCCGTATATTTTTGAATTTTACAAGGGCCGCAGCGTCTTGTTTCCGCAGTATTTGTGGCTGCTGTTTCCCTTGTCTTTCCTGACCCTGCTGAATTCCATTTTCAGCCAGTACACCATTAATTTCAAGCGCATCGTCATTCCTTCGCTGCTGCTGGATTTTTCCCAGAAGGTGACTTTACCGCTGCTGGTGCTGGCTTACTGGCAACACTGGATTTCCCTCGAACTGATGCTGACCGGGGTCGTGGTGTACATGGTGGTGGTGACTGCGGGTTTCGTTACGTATATTGTGTACCTGCGCGCCTGGTTCTGGCGGCCGGATTTCTACTTTTTTAATTGGGCCATGGTGCGTAAAATGCTGGATTACGCGGCTTTCGGCATGATCGGCGGCATTGGTTTCGTGCTGGTTTCCAAACTGGACGGCTGGTTTGTGACCACGTATATCAACCTGAAAAGCAACGGTATTTACGCCATTTCCGCTTTTATCGCCAATGTGATGGAAGTGCCGGCGCGGGCGGTCATTACCATTAGTATTCCCTTGATTGCCAAGCACTTCCATGAAAAAAACATGGACGCCATTGCGCTGCTGTACCGGCAGGTGTCTATTAACATGTTCATTGCGGGGCTGCTGCTGTTCGGCGCGTTCTGGGTTTCCGTCACCCCTTTTTTCCAGATCATTGCCAACGGGGATGTTTTGGAAGTGGGGCGCCCGGTCATTCTGCTGCTGGGTACGGCCAAACTGGTGGATATGGCGACCGGTTTGAACAATTATATTCTCAATTACTCCCCGTATTTCCGCTACTCCTACCTGCAAATTGCCTTGCCGGCCATTCTGAGTATTGGCCTCAGCATCTGGCTGGTTCCTGTGCTGGGCATGACCGGTGCGGCTATTGCTTCCCTATGCGCCACCTCATTTTATAACCTCATCAGCCTGGGCCTGAACTGGTATTTCTTTCGCATGCAGCCTTTTTCCATGCAGTTATTGAAGGCCTTGCTGTTTGCCGGGCTGGCTTTTGGTATTACCTGGCTGCTGCCGATGCCGGCGCAGGCCTGGGTGGCTGTTTTTGTGAAATCCGGTACGTTTACGCTACTTTTCGGCGTGGCTATACTGGGTTTCGACGTCTCGCCGGACCTCAATAATCTGGTCAATAAATTTTTAAAACGATAAACAAAGCCTGACATGGATCGTCTGAACCCCGCCTTTTTTAGTGGGCGCTATTATCACCTCAAAAAGCTGCGGGAATGTAACGAACACGTGGTGGCAACCTATTTAAAGGATAAAAACCGGGCTTCGCTGCTGGACTACGGCTGCGGCGACCGACCGTATAAACCGCTTTTCGATCCGCATGTGGGCAGGTACCTGGGCGCCGATATCGACCTCAACCAGAGCGCCGATATTTTGATCGACCGTAAGACCGGCCGGGTGGATACGGAGGAACAATTCGACGTGCTGCTTTCCACTCAGGTGCTGGAGCACGTGACTGATCCGGCCACTTATTTACAGGAGGCCCACCGTTTGCTTCAGCCGGATGGTTTGCTGATCCTCTCCACGCACGGCTACTGGATTTATCACCCAGATCCCACCGATTTCTGGCGCTGGACGCGCGACGGACTGGAAAAAATCATTGTCCGGGAGGGCTTTGAAATAGTAGAAACGCTGGGCATTTTCAACCGCTTTGCCAGCGGCCTGCAGATTTTTCAGGACGGTCTGTTTTTCAAAATTCCGAAGCCCCTGCGTTTTTTATGGACGGGCTGGTTCGCCTTGTTTCAATTGATTTTGGATAATGGCAGTTTGCATAACCGCGATGCCTCCGTATTTATGGTCGTGGCCAGAAAAATAAACAAAACCCCATGAAAAGGCCGGTTGTAGCCCTGGTTTCTCCCAACAAGAACACCTATTCGGAAACTTTTATCCAGGCCCACCGGCAGCTTTTGGATGCGGATATTCGCTATTTATACGGTGGTTATGCGCCCCAGTTTTCTGAAAAGTACGGTGCGCTGACGGGTCAGAACCTGTTTGCCCGCATCTTCCGGAACCTGGAAAATATTTTTCTGCCCCGCAACCTGCTGACCACGCATGAGCGAACCATGGCGGATTTTTTCAAAAAGGAAAAGGTGGACGTAGTGCTGGCGGAATATGGCGTTACGGGGGTAAAAGTGTGCCGCGCCTGTCGGGCAGCCGGGGTACCGTTGATTGTTCATTTCCATGGTTTTGACGCGTATGCCCAGGACACTTTGCGCCGCTATGCCAGCGCTTACCGGGAGATGTTTGCCTACGCGTCTTTCATCATCGGCGTCTCCCGGCACATGTGTACGCAACTGAAAGAACTGGGTGCGCCCGAGGAAAAACTGGTTTACAACACCTATGGCCCGAACCCCGCCTTTTTCGATATTCAGCCGGGTTTTGCCACCAAGACCTTCGTCATGGTCGGCCGGTTGATTCCCAAGAAAGAACCACAAACGAGCATTCGGGCCTTTGCCCGGGTGGCGGAGCGTTTTTCCGAGGTACGGTTACGCATCGGCGGCGACGGTTCCCAGTTGGCCGCCTGCCAGGAATTGGCCCAAACCCTGGGCATAGCGGATAAAGTGGAATTTGCCGGCCCCATTTCCGTGCAACAGGTACAGGAATGGTTTGCCACCGCTTTTGCTTTTGTGCAGCATTCCGTGACGGCGCCCAGTGGCGATACGGAGGGAACACCCGTGGTCATTCTGGAAGCGAGTGCGGCGGGTTTGCCGGTCATTGCTACGCGCCATGCCGGCATTCCGGACGTGATCATCGAGGGAGAAACGGGTTTTTTAGTGGAAGAACACGACCTGGACGGTTTTGCGGAAGCCATGGGCAGGCTGGCGGCAGACGTAGCACTCGCCCAAAAAATGGGGGCCGCTAACAAACAGAATATACGGATCCACTTTACCATGGAACGCCATCTGGAAGTATTGAATGCTCTTATCCGGCAAGCGGCTAGATTTACACCGGAACAAAAAAGTTAGCAGTCTGATCAGCCCCCATTTTGTTCGGACCACAGCTGGCATATACGGATCAAATCTGGCTCGAAAATTGGAGCCGGAGCATCTTATCAGCACCTCTAATTCTGCCCGAAAATTCAGCGGGTTGACAGTCCCGTATCCTCGGTAAAACAGTTGTGGGCAAATAAGGGGTAGCTATGCGACTATAGGCAATTTGGCACCACTTCCAGTTACTTCTTCCAACCTCTGTTCAATGACCAACCAAAAGAAAATTTTCTTCCTCATTTTTTTAATGACCTGCGGATTTGCCGGCTATGCGCAGCAGGGAGGCGCCAACTGGACTTTTGGCTGGGGCGCCGGATTGCATTTTGCCGCTGACGGCACGGTAAGCCAGTTCCCCAGTAATGTTTACTCCCGCGAAGGGGTGGGAACCATCTCCAGCCAAAGTACCGGCGCCCTGCTCTTTTACAGCGATGGTACCCAGGTTTGGGATGCCAGCAATAACGTTATGGCCAATGGATTCGGTTTGCTGGGTGATTATTCCAGCTCACAGTCCGCCGTGATCGTACCCCTGCCGGGCGACTCCTCCCGCTACTATATTTTTACCGCTCCGCGCTCGAGCCCGTCGGACAGTTACTATTATTCAATAGTAAACATGGCGGCCAACAACGGCCTGGGCGAGGTGGAAGCAGCCACGAAAAACACGCTCATCCTGCAAAACGGCACGGAAAAAATCGGTCTGGCCCGGCACTGCAATGGCCGTGATTTCTGGCTGATCCTGCACGAAACCAACAGCAATAATTTCTGGGTCTACCTGCTGAATGAAAACGGCCTGCAACCACCGCAGAAATACTCGGTGGGCGCTTACCTGGCGGATTACAGCTGGAATAACGTCGGTTATTTGCGGGTTTCGAGCGACGAAAAATTACTGGCGCATCCCATTGGACATGATGAATTAGGTAATAATTCCGTGGTCGAACTATATAATTTTGATAATACGACGGGCAGTATTTCAGGGCCATTGGTGACGCTAAATAATGTGGGATTTGCTTACGGGACGGAATTTTCCGCCGATAGCAAATTACTGTATGTTACAAATATTAACGGTTTATCAGGTATTACTTCTTCGGTTTATCAGTACGACCTGAGTTCCGGTAATGCGCAAACCATCAGTAACTCCCGGATTACCCTGATCAGTGCCACGGACTACAGTTACGGCGCCATCCAACTGGCGCCGAACGGAAAAATGTACGTAGCCAAGGAATATGGTTATGATAATGGCTCCAACTACCTGGACGTGATCGAGTCGCCTTCGGTAGCGGGTGTAGGTTGCAATTATGTGTTAAACGGGTTGACCCTGACGCAGGGAAAGGCCCTGATCGGCTTGCCGCATGCCGATTACCGGTCTTACCAGCCGCCGCCAACCGAAGTGCTGGTTCCACTTTGTCCTAAAGATTCGTTCTATATCGCCGGTATAGGGTACACCGCGCCTGACACTATCCTCACGCCAATGAGCGACTGTGATGTGGCCACGCGGTATACATTGGTTCAACTCCCCTATCCGGAAACGTCGGACACAGTGCAACTTTGTCCCGGCACTTCGATCACCATCGGCGGCAATGTCTATACCGAAGCAGGGGTGGTAGTGGATACCATTCCGTCTACCACTGGCGGCTGTGATAGCATTATTACCTATCATATTGTCCGTGCCGATAACCCCACGCTACAGCAAACCGTTTCCTTCTGTCCCGGTGATACGGTGGAGGTAAATGGCCTAACCTATACGGAAGCCGGCATTTCGGTTTATTATATTGTGCCCGCCAGCATCGGTTGCGACACCGTGGTGCAGGTCCACCTGCAATATGCGCCGCAGCCGGCCATTACAAAAAACATTCAATTCTGCTCCGGCGACTCGGTCACTATCGATGGTAAGGCTTATTTCCAGCCCGGTACGGTGTCGGGCGTAATTCCGGCGGCAACGGGTTGTGATACCCTGGCCACTTATGTGCTGGAATATTTACCCCAGCCGACGGCCACGAAAACGATCGCTTTTTGTTCCGGCGATTCAGTCATTATCGACGGTACGGCTTACTTCCAGCCGGGTACGGTGTCGGGTGTAATTCCGGCGGCGACGGGCTGCGATACGCTGGCGACCTATAACCTGACGTTATTAACCCCACCGACGCTCAGCAAAACCCTTGCTTTTTGTTCGGGTGATTCGGTGATCATCGACGGCGTTACTTATTTCCAGCCGGGAACGGTGTCGGGTATTATTCCGGCGGTAACCGGTTGTGACACCCTGGTCACCTATGTGCTGGAATTTGCACCCCAGCCGACCCGCAGCCAGACCATTGAATTCTGCGCGGGGGATACTGTGACCATTGGCGGCACTGTTTATACCCAACCGGGTACCGTAAGCATCCTGGAAGCTGCATCGGTCGGTTGCGATACCCTGGTGACCTATACGCTGCAACATCCGGTGCCGGCACAACCGACCGTTATTAGCCTGGATTGCCCGCTGGATATTTACGTCGACGCTGATCCCGGTCAGTTATCCGTGCCGGTGGTGTACGACCAGCCGGTGGCTACGACCGATTGCCCCTGTCCGGGCGTGCAATTGAGCCAGCAGCAAGGGCTGCCCAGCGGTGGTAATTTTCCGCAAGGCGTAACGCCGGTCTGCTACAATGCCCGGGATAGTTGTGGCGCCTCGATCACCTGCTGTTTCAACGTTACCGTGGAAGAAAAAGCCGCCTGCGACATTAAAGAGATCAACTGCATCAAATATGAACTGCTCAGTATCACGGAGGATGCTCAAAAACGCAAGACATACCGCATCCGGACCACCAACAACTGCGCGAACCGCCTGATTTATATGGCCGTGCAGGTGCCGGACGGCGTACAGGCCGTTCAACCCATGGATAATGCGACCTACACCGCTCCCGGCGGCCGTACTTACCTGGTGCGCAGCCCGAACTTTTCCCCGTTTTATTCGGTGCGTTTCGCTTCTTTGGGCGACAGCATTCATAATGGCGAATCGGATGTGTTCAAATACACCCTGCCTGCCCAATCCGAGCCGGACTATTTGCACGTAACCGTGCGCCTGGAACCCGGCATTTTTTATGAAGCGCACCTGAACACCTTTTTCTGTCCGATTGAGTATGAGCCGAATAACCAGCCGGCCGACCGCCAGTCAAGCGGGGCAGCCACCTTCGCGCTGTATCCGAATCCGACGAACGGTGCCTTGTTTGCCGACCTCTCGGCCTGGGCCGATCAGCAGGTGCGTGTTCACGTTTTCAGTGCCCAGGGACATATAGTGCAGACTACGCAAATGCACGCAGAACGCGAGGCGCAGGCTGTGGAATTACCCGCTGATTTACCGAACGGTATTTATTTCCTGGAAGTGGTGTCGGCGACCGGCCAGAAATGGCGGCAACGGTTTGTAATTCAACACTAAAGGGCCGAACATTAGCTGGATAAGGGCATTTCGCGAATGAGCGAAATGCCCTTGTTTTTTAATAAATGCCGAATAATCTATGCTTTGCGTATTTTGCCAGCCCAATCCTCTTTTCCCTGCCCGGTTGACGTACAAGAAAATATTTTCATCAAATGTTACTCAACTTATGACTTCACGTTTGCCCTTCCTCTCCCAAATTTTTCTGGCCATTTTTCTTTTATCGGTACCATCACTGCTGGCGCAAAATAATCCGGCGGGGCATTTGACCGGCCATGCCATGCGGGCGCCGCTGGATGTGCAGGCCGGCAAAACCAGCATTCAGCTCTGCGACTTGACACCAGGCGAAACTTATGTGGTTAAAGCCATCGCCATGAGCGAAAAACAGGCGGCGAGCTTTGAAATTTTACCAGTTGCAGGCCGGCAAAATCTGGCTGACCGGCAGGAGAAAAAAGACGTACTGCTGTTTGTCGCTCCGGCAACTTGCGTAGAAATTCCGGTGCAGGCGACTGCTTTACAGCGCGTTAGCTCTATTCCGATGTACTTGTCGGTATACTGTGCCAGTTGCGAAAACAGTTTTCAGGAGAAACTTCAGCAGGCCGCCGAACTAGCCGTGCTGCAGGTCACTAGCGGCATCAGCGCCACGGATCTTATTGTGAATAACCTCATTGGCGGAGATTGTTACGGGGTGAGCAACGTGACTTATTCGGGACAGGCCGGGCAGATCGGCACTTTTAGCAACGGCACAACCAACATTGGTTTTAGTAACGGGATTATCCTCGCTACGGGTAATATAAGCGTGGCGCCCGGACCTAACAACCAGAATAATTCTTCCGCCGGTTACGGCATACCTACACCCGATCCGGAGCTGAACGCTTTGGCCGGCGGCTCCATCGTTGACCGGGCCAATATTGAATTTGATTTCACCCCAACCACGAGCCAGGTCAGCTTTGAATATGTGTTTGCCTCCGAGGAATATTGCGAGTATATAAGTTCTAATTTCAATGACGTTTTCGGATTTTTTATTTCCGGACCGGGCATTACCGGCACGAAAAATCTGGCGGTGATCGGCGCCAATACGCCGATTTCCATCAGCACCATTAATCACCTGACGAACAGTAGCCTCTATACCCATAACACGCCTATTTTCGGGATTAACTGTGGGATTGTGCCGGCATTTGGCCCGGCGGTGAATGAAGTAGAATACGACGGTTTTACCAAAAAGCTTACGGCCGTGGTCGATGTACAGCCCTGCCAGACCTACCATATTAAGCTGAAAATAGCCGACGTGGGTGATGGCATTTATGACTCCGCCGTATTTCTGCGCGCCAATTCATTTTCGGCAGGCGGTTCGGTGGCCGCAGAAACCGAATATCCCAACGGGCAGTCATTTGCCTACGAAAATTGCGATACCGGTTTCATTCGTTTTGCGCGCAGTAACGGCGATCTGACCTCGTCGCTGCCGGTCACTTTTACGGTGAGCACCGCCAGCACCGCCACCGCGGGCATAGATTATGCGCCTTTGAGCAGTCCGGTCACTATTCCGGCGGGTCAAACCGAGGTGCTCGTGCCAGTCGTCGTGTTTGGCGACCAACTGACGGAAGGCGATGAAAATATTGTTATACTGGTGAATAACTCCTGTAGTTGTACCCAGGCCCAGGTCAAATTTACCATAAAAGATAAAGTAGAGTTGAACGTGGACTTAGGCGACCAGACGATTTGCAGTGGTTCCAGCGCTACGCTTACACCCATAATTACGGGTGGCGCGCCGCCGCTCAGTTTTCAATGGAGTACGGGTGCAACGACCGCTTCTATTACCGTAAATCCGACATCCACGACCAGCTATAACCTTACCGTGAGCGACGCCTGTGGATCGGCTGTCCGTACGGCCAAGGTGCAGGTGCTGGCAATTGTTCAAACGAGCCGGACCTATACTTTTTGTGCCGGTGATTCCGTGGTGCTGGGCGGCATGGTGTACACCGCTTCCGATACGCTGTCCCAGGTGCTTCCGGGCCTAAATGGCAGCTGTGATACCCTGGCTACCTATATTTTCCAGGTGAACCAGCAAGTCTTGTTGAACGATACGATCGTTTTTTGTGCCGGCGACACCGTGCAAATTGCCGGTCATTTATATACCGGTTCCGGCATCGTGCAGTTTACGTTTTCCGGTACAAATGGCAGTTGCGATACACTGGCGACCTATGTACTGGAAATGCTGCTCCGGCCGGCGTTTACCCAAACCATTACGTTCTGCCCGGGCGACTCGGTTACCATTAACGGACTGAGCTATAGCGAGCCGGATACGATCATCAGCCAGCTGCCGGCGGTGACAGGCTGCGATACGCTGGCCACCTATATACTGGAATACGCACCGCAACCAACCCGAACGGATACCATTAATTTTTGCGCCGGCGATTCTATCAAGCTCCAGGGTATGATTTATACCCAGCCGGCGACCATCGTGGTGAATCTACCGGCCAGTGTGGGTTGCGATACGCTGGCCACCTATGTTTTACAACATTTTGCGCCCGACAATCCAACCGAAGTCCTGATCGAATGCCCCGAAAGTATTACGGTCGTCGCAACTACCAACGCGTTGTTTATGCCGGTGACGTATGCGCAACCTATGGCTACGAGCGACTGCGCATGCCCCGGTATAGATGTGCATTTAGAACAGGGTTTGCCCAGCGGCAGCGATTTTCCGGTGGGCAGCACAAAAAACTGTTATGCTGCCATCGACAGTTGCGGCAACCTGGCCACCTGCTGCTTCAGCGTGTCGGTGGTGGAAAGCAGCCCCTGCGATATCAAGGAGATCAACTGCATTAAATTCGAGTTGCTGAGCATAACCGAGGACGTGAAAAAACGCAAGACCTATCGCATCCGGACAACGAATAACTGCTCGGACCGCCTGATCTACCTGGCCATTCAAATGCCGAACGGGGTGACTGCGGACCTGCCGGCCAACAACTCGATTTATACCGCTCCGGGGGGCTTTACCTATCTGGTGCGTAACCCGAACTACTCGCCGTTCTATTCTATCCGGTATGCATCGGTGAGCGATAGTCTGCAAAATGGGGAATCGGATGTGTTCAAATACACCTTGCCTGCGCAGGTTTCACCCAATTACATCCATGTTATGGTACGGCTGGAACCCAATATTTACTATGAAGCCCACCTGAACACCTACTATTGTGAAGTGGGTTACGATCCGAGTGTGACGGAGGGCCGGCCGGCAGATCGCAGCGCGGCTTCCCCGGTAGCCGGCGACGATTTCCGCCTGTTCCCGAATCCGACCGACGGCACGCTGTATGCCGATCTGTCCAACTGGGCCGGGCAGCAGGTACAGTTGCGCATGTACAGTGCGCAAGGTCGTTTGTTGAAATCCCAGCCGGTGCAGGCCGGCGAACAGGCGCAGGCGCTGGATTTACCGGCGGAGATGGCCAACGGACTTTATTTCCTGGAAGTAAGCCCGGCGCAGGGCCGGAGTTCTACGCAGAAATTCAGCGTAGGGCATTGATAATGTGCGTTTTATCTTATAAAAATGAGCCATTCCAGGTTTGGGGTGGCTCATTTTTTATTGCGGGATTACTTAAGATCAAAGGCGTCCCGCACGATCTGTAAAGCCGAGTCGAACACCAGGTGATTACCCGCCAGAATTTCCTGTTTACCCATGAAGTCGGCGCCGCCGCTAAAATCAGTTACCTGGCCGCCGGCTTCGCGCACCAGTACGGCGCCACCGGCGACATCCCAGGGGCTGAGGCTGTATTCAAAAAATACGTCGAAACGTCCGCAGGCTACGTAAGCCAGATCGAGGGCGGCTGAGCCAAAGCGCCGCAGACCGCGACACTGCTGCATGAACTGATTGAAAGCCTGCGACCAGGCCTCCGCCCGTTTAAAATCATGGTATGGAAAACCGGTGGAGATCAGCGATTGGCGCAGCGTCTCCCGGTTGCTCACGTGGATGCGGCGTCCGTCGCACCAGGCGCCGCCGCCCTGCCAGGCGTAAAACAGCTCGTCGTTGGGTACATGGTGCACGATGCCCAGTACCAGTTCATCACCGGATTTCAGGGCCACGCTGATCGAGAAGTGCGGCAGTCCATGTAGGAAATTCGTCGTCCCATCCAGCGGATCGATGATCCATTGCAACTCGGCGTCGCGTTGCTCGACAGTTTCTTCTTCCGTTAAAAAACCCGCGCCGGGCAGTAATTTGGAAAGCCCCTCGACCAGCATTTGTTCCGCGTGGCGATCGACGTAACTCACCAGCCCGTTCATGAATTTTTCTTCGATCTGGCCGGGCTGCACCTGCCCGAGTTGTGCCCGCAGGAAAACCGCCGTCTCCCTGACGACCAGGATCGCCTGCTGCGTTAGTTGTTCCCAATTGGTGGTCGGCATAGTAAATTATTGAAAGTAAGTTTGAGCGGTTGTTGAGGTTTGTTGGTTTGAATAACTGCTTATCAGTTGCTTGAAAATCCGGCTTGGTTCAAAACCACTTTCTAAAGCCAAGAACCGGGACTCCATCCGGCTCAAACCGGGTAAAAGCGTTCACTGCCGGGAATTTCCAGCACCAGGTCGGGGCCGAATAGTCCGGCCGGTGTCCAGAAGCCGGGCTTGCCTTCACCGGCCAGGATTTTTTTCGTCAGCAAAAGTGCCGAATGCGCGGTGAGGGTATAGCCATCCGGAGTGCGCAGCCGGGCTTCCACGACGGTATCGGCGGCGTTGCGTACCTGTCCCCAGATATAGGATTGCGCGGCGGCCCGTTTTTCAGCGGAGGGTCCCGGAGCTTGTTTCGCAATGCGCTGTTTGGCCAGGTGGCGCACCCAGGGAAGCCGTAAAAACCAGTTGAAATATTTCAGCCACTGCATACGCCGGTAAGTACGCGGATGCACGGCCGTGAAGACTTCAATATTGGGAATGCCGGTTGTGTAAAAGGCCGTAGCGACATCGCCCCAGGGAATAGTCATGACGAAGCGGCGCAGACCGCCAAAATCGACTTCCATGGCCCGGTGACCGAGCGGCATGGGCACAATTTTCCCGTTGCGTCGCATGGCCCCGCCATCGCCCAGACCTTCCGCCATAGTACGGGCGGTTCCCTGCGACAGGCCGCCGCCGACATTGGCGAAAGCCAGGGCCAGATGGGTCGCGTCAGGCAGTTGCTGGTGCAGGAATGCGGCCAGGCAATCCGTCGGGACTACGTCGAAACCGCTACCGGGCAGCAGGGTAATGCCTTGTTCGCGCGCCCGGTCACCAAGTCTGGCGGCCATCTCAAACACCCCGATCTCCCCGGTAATATCCAGGTAGTGACAGCGGTTATGCAGGCAGGCCTCCATCATCGGGCGGGCCGTATGGACGAAAGGACCCGCACAGTGCAGCACCAGGGGCACGTCGGCCAAGGCGGCGCGGGTCGCTTCCGCATTAGCAAGATCAAAAATCCGGTAGGGCAGGTCGTACTGCCGGGCCAGCGGCTCAATTTTATCCGCAGAACGTCCGGCCAGCACGGGGTTCAAACCATAAGAACGGAGCAGCGGCAGCATGAGCTGTGCGGTGTATCCATTCGCGCCATAGAGTAAAAAGTCCATGGTGCTTACTTGCTATCCTGCTTGGCGAATACTTTTTTCAGCAGTTCCGACGTGCGCGCCAGCTTGTTGTTCCGGATGTTTTTTTCCTCTTCGGACACCTTACCAAATAAGCCTTTCAAAGCCTGGTTGGTGACATAGTCGCCCAGGTCATTATTGATATTCGTAACAAAAGGCAGTTTGTTATAGGCGTCGGCCGCTTTTTTCCAGAGGTTATTCGCCCCGATTTTATCCAGAGAAGATACGATTTTGGGGTTGAACTTGCTGTACAACTCTGTTGTGGTCGTTTTTTGCAAGTAGGCGGTGGCCGAGTTATCGGCGCCCATCAGAATACTGGTGGCATCCTGAATGGTCATTTGCTTGATGGCGGTCAGAAAGATGGGACCGGCTTCTTTGGCGGCATCTTCTGCGCCGCGGTTCATTTTTTCGAGCAGTTCATTTTCCAGGTTGGTGAATCCGGGCACATTTTTCAACTTCTCAGTCACTTTGCGCACGTCGTCGGGTAACAGGATCTTATAAATGCTTTTATAAAAACCATCGGTTACGGACAGTTGACTGGCGCCCTTGGTCGCGCCTTTGGACAGCGCTTCTTTCAGACCGCGGCCAATTTCATCCAGGCTGGGTTCGGCGAGTACGCTATTGGCCACCTCTTTCAGGGTGTCGCAGGCGGGCAGAACAAAAAACAAGGCGGATAGCAGTATCAGACTGGCAAATTTTTTCATGAATATGTTTTTAAAATGTGTGTGGTGTTTGGGAACCTTAAAAATTGCGTACCA
Source organism: Saprospirales bacterium (assembly GCA_031425035.1). Taxonomy (GTDB): domain Bacteria; phylum Bacteroidota; class Bacteroidia; order Chitinophagales; family Saprospiraceae; genus M3007. The sequence continues at coordinate 76,387 of JANPIN010000077.1, forward strand.
CCTGCCCGCGATGAATGATGCCCAGCACCTTACCGCGCAAAGTCTGACCCAGAAACGGCGTATTTTTTGACTTGGAGGCTATATCCTGGGGACCGAAAGTCCATTCTGTGTCGGGGGAAAAAATGGTCAGGTCGGCCGGGGCATTCGTCCGAATTTCGGGCAGGGCCAAACCCAGCACACGGCGTGGCGCAAAGGCCAGTTTATCAATAAGTTGCACTAGCGTCAAATGCTCCTTTAAATAGGTCCGGCAGAGCGCGAAGGCTGTTTCCAAAGCGATCATCCCAAAATCAGCATAAGTAAATTCCAGGTTCTTCGATTCTTCATCCCAGGGTGTGTGGTTGGAGGCTATGAAATCGATCGTGCCATCCTGTAAACCTACCCGCAAAGCCTCCACGTCGGCAGCGCGACGCAGCGGCGGCAGTATTTTCCAGTTCGAATCGAAGGCGCCGGCCGAAGTAGTCGCATCCCCCAGGATCACGTCGTCGGTGAAACATAAATTGGCCACTGCCACCGAAGCAGTTACCGGCAGTCCGGCGGCTTTCGCGGCGCGCACCATTTCCACGCTCCCCGCAGTAGAAATCAAATGGATGTGCAAACGGCCGCTGGCGTATTCGAGCAGGTGCAGATCGCGCTGCACCATGAGTTCCTCGGCCAAAGCAGGCAACCCTTTCATGCCCAGCATCGTACTGGCCACGCCTTCGTGCATCTGTCCGCCGGCCGCGATAGTTTTATGATGTGGTTCGTTGATAATCAAGCCATTGAAAGCGCGTGCGTACTGCATGGCCCGCAGTAGCAGCCCGGCATCCTGTACCGATTGGCGGCCGTCGGAAAAAGCAATGGCGCCGGCATGGTGCATGTCGATCAACTCGGCCAGGTCCTTTCCGGCACAGGCCAGCGACACGGCGCCGATGGGATATACCGCCACTGGACCCGCTGCCGTTTTGTTCAGCACGTATAGCACTTCCGACTTGGACTGTAAGGCCGGTTCGGTGTTTGGAAAACAGGCAATGGCGGTATATCCGCCTGCCGCCGCGGCCCGGACCACGGAGTGCAGGTCTTCGCGGTGTTCAAAACCGGGATCGGCGGCATGTACGCCCACATCCAGCCAGCCGGGAGAAACACAGGCGCCGTCCAGGTCCCAGACCTCCGCCTTTTCAACCGGCAGATGCTGACCAATGGCGTTAATACGGCCGGCCTGGATCAACAGATCCTGCAGATCAGTCTGTTCGGTGGCCGATATGAGGCGTACATTTTTCAGCAACAGATCCATGGACGGTCGTTAGTTTTCAAATAGTTGGAACCAGAAATTATCGCGGCTGACCCAGCCCGTCGATTGGCGGTAGAGCGTGTTATCCTGTCGTTTAATAAGCACTTCATCCAGGTAAAAGGGTACATCTACGCCCTTTTTCTGGAGAAAAATGTTCATTTTAGTTTGCTCGCCATATACTTCAAAAGAAAGTTCGAACAGGGCCCAGCCATTGACAATCTGCTGTAAATAAAACCGCAGTCCTTCGTGCTGGAAATGGATTTCATGCCCATCACCCAGGTCATTTTCGATTAGTTTGATCTCTTCGGTCATACCCATATCGGATTTAGCATAGACCCACAGGCTTATAGTATACACGCCTTTAGGAATGTGTTTATTCCAAATGGTAGTAGTATCGGACATCCGGGCCATGTAGGCGCCTTTGCCCTGGAAAATATGCGGGCTGCCGGTCAGCGAGTCAAATGTTTGCGACATCATCCAGCCGGCCGGGCGTTCGCTTTGCCATTTTCCGTTGCCGGTCATGCTTTTTGCCGCTATCTCTCCGGCCACTTTTTGCGTCGATTCGCGGATGGCCAGGCGCAGACTATCCATCGCCAGGGAGTAGATTTTGAGTTCCGGGCCATCGTATACCGGCGTGGCATGGGCCAGTAAATGGCGATAGCGGCGCTGCACATCGTCCCAGCGGCTGGGTTCGATCATCAGGGCGATGGGCTGGTTGTTCGGCAGGTCGTTTAAAATTTCCGGTATTTGGCCGGGTGCGGTGACCAGTTGTACTGACCGGACCATTTCCCCGATGGGGGTGCGGCTCATGTTCACGCCCATATCGGGCACGCCGGTATGCAGGGCGGTCGTCTGCACTTTCGTGTAATGCGGGAAATCGTAATCCAGCCAGATATTCTCCGAACCGACGTGGTAATACGGCAGCGGCAACAAGGCCTGAAACTGTTTGAAATCGACTTTATTGAGCCAGTGGTCAGGGCTTTTGGCATACACTTCACGGAGGGCCAAATTTTCCTTTAACGTCAGTTTTTTAATTTTCTGAAAAGTATAGGCTTCATAACCGAGTACCAGCAGCGGAAGGGCTACAATCACCCAGCGGAACCAGGGGAAACGAGCGCCCTGGAAGCCCTTGAAGTACATGCTTTTATGCCATAACACATAGAAAGCCAGTACATTAGCGACATAGTAAAAGGACCAGGTGAACCGCCCGAGTCCCCGAAACTGCCGCAGCGGGCCCATGTATTTCACCATCCAGTCCATGCCTTTGATCGCGAAGGGGAAGCCGCAGGAGAACAGCAACAGCAACAGGGCCGCCGTAAAAATCCCGTACAAATACCGCTTCTGCAGCCGGTGGTGGGCCATTTCTTCCCAGGCCGGATCAAAAATCCGGAAGCGTTTCCGGATGGCCCAGAGCGTGAATAAAAAAGCGATGGCGCCGATATAGGCCTGGGTTTCACCGTCGACCCTTCTTATTTTTATAATGTTCCGATCCAGCCACTGGTAGAGCGGAAACTGTTCGTACGGCAGGAAAATGCCTTCCCAGTAACCAATATAGGTCGTAAAACCATAGGGGTTGGCCGGGCGGTCGGCGGCATAATTGGCCCAGTGGATCCAGATGTTGAGCAGCATGAAGGGCAGTACCACCATCACCACCAGGTGGCTCATACGCACCCGGAAATTGCGCAGACTGGGCTCGTTGATCAGTTGAAAAATGGTGTATAAGCCCAGAAACAAGGCTGACAAACCGAAGTAGTAAAAGTGTAATTGTGCCGCCAGCCAGACCAGTATACCGATTTGCAGACTTTGATACCGTCGGCTGTGGCGCACTTCATAGCGGTATAAAAGCAATAGTAACAAGGGAAAGATCCACGTATGGGACAGGCCGAAATGCCCGTCGAAGCGACCGTACTGGGGGGATAAAAACAGGATGCCGAGGGCGGCCAGACCGGCGTACCAGACCGGCAAATGCAGGCGGTGCAGCAGTAGAAAAAGAATGCCCGCACCCAGCAGCAGGGACAGGAACTCGAACATATTCATGACCCCCACCGTCTGATTACCCAGGTTTTCCATGTTCCGGCTCCACCACTGCAACCCGGCACTAAATATGGGTTGGTTGTCGGTAAACAGCACGTGTTCGCCGTATGGATAATTCATGCCGCCATAGTGCACATAAGTGGAATCATGGCGCACGTGCCACGCAGTCGTCATGTAATTTTTAAAACCATCGGGCGATTCGCCGAACATATAGGCGTTCGGCTGCGCCAGCCAGTCGGCATGTTTCAACCACAGCAGGCCAAATGCGATCGCCACCACGGCCCAGAAACCCCAGAAAGCATGCGAACGCTTGGGTCGGACCAGGTTATGGAGGGTGGTCTCGATTTGTTCTTCTACGGCTTTAATGCCCGTTGGATGTGGCATATTATGATGGTGAATAAGTGAATATATGGGCTAACGTTTTCGCCATAAAAGCCATAGGAAATTTCGGCCTTCGGTTGCCAGGATGCGCCAGCCAACCTTGCTAAACACCACGCCGTCACGCAGTTGCACGGGTACCGGTGTCACCTGTACCCGGCCGTTGGCGAGCATCAAAAATTCAAGATCGAATAAAAACCGGTCGATGGTGGTCTCCAGAAAAATACGGCGTCCGGCCTCGTCAAAGGCTTTCAATCCGCACTGCGAATCGCCGATGGGCTGCCGCAGCACGTTGCGTAACAGCCAGCGTAAAGCCTGCGACAACCAGCGCCGAAAGGGCGGTACCTGCTCGTAATAGGCCGTATCCCGGTTGCCGGCCGCTATGCCGCCCTGCATACTCAACACGTCGACCACCCGGCGCATGCTGTCAATCGTATAGGGGAAATCCGTGTCGGTCACCAGGTAATGGTCGGCTTCTCCGGCCGCTACCCCCTGGCGAAGGGCATACCCCTTACCGCGATTTTCGGCATAGCTGACTATTTGTACATCGGGCAATATTTCCCGTAAACGGTTGAAATTCAATTCCGTAGCATTCCGTGCAGAGCCATCGTTCACCACGACCAGTCGGGTCAGGCTGCTCTTGTCCGCTACCGCCGCCTGAAAAGTCTGAAAACGTAAGGCCAATGCCGACTCCCAATCCGCCGGTGGATTGTAGCAAGGCACTATGACGTGGAGTGTGGACAAAACTGCGCTTGGAAGTTGGATGAATCGAAAACCGGCGAATGTTTCCGGTGCGCAAAAATAGAAAAACGTGCAGCGTTTGAAGCGGATTTTTAAAACGTTACGTACGGGCACCCCTCGCGGGTGCCCTATTCGCGGGTGCCCATTCGTGGGTGCCCCATTCGCGGGTGTTCAACTTAAAGGGTTTATAAAAAAGGGTTTAGAGGATCGGGATGATTCCAGCTATTGTTTAACAATAATTGAAATTAGCCCGACCCGCTAAACCCTGCTTAATTTTTATCCAATGTTTTGGGCACCCGCGAGGGGTGCCCCTACTAATTCAACTTAAACTGTACCGTTACCCCGGCCGCAATGGTGGTAATAGGGAACGATTGCGAGGTTTTCGGTACGGTCTTGCTATAGTCGGTGAATACCCGCAAACTCAAGCGTTTGTTGAGCGCATAATCCACGGAAGGGCTGATCTTGATGGTCGTACTACCGCGGGTCGGGATGGCTTCGTCGCGCTGGTCCAGCTGGTGATTAACGGTAATATCATCGCGATACTCGAAGGTGAACTTGAAGTTCATATCGTTGCTTTGCTGACCGCCACCGGCGCCGGGAGGCGGTGTAACAACCGGCGCTTTCTTATTCTTCGCTTTACTTTTCGAGGCGGCTTTCTTCGCCTTTTTACTCATCAAAAACGGAATGTTCACATTTTTCATTAAGTAGCCGAACTCGCCGGAATACCCGGTTGCCCGTCCTTCCGCCAGCTGGTAATCCACAAAGGACATCGCCAGCGTACGGGATTTTTTAAAGTCCAGGTTGAGCGACATGCCGTTTTTCATCTTCATCTGTACGCCCAGTAAGGGCTGGAACTGCTCACTGATCACCACCTGCGGTATTTCAAAACGGGCGATGTAGTTGAAGTTCAGTTCGTCTATTTTGGTCGACTGATACGGGTCGTAGAAAATATCGGTGTTATAAGAATTCACGGTCAGGCTGCTCTTATAACCATGCGTAAGCGTAAAGCTGGAGAACACCTCTTTCAATTTGCCCACCTTGGAAAGTCCGGCGTAATTGAGTTTCCAGTTGACGGCCGGCATGGTCCGGAATACATTGAGCCCGGCAGTGGTCGGATCTTTCTCCGTATAAGCGGCCAAAAACGCCGGCAGCAACACTTCCTGCTGGAATTTGCCGTACCCATACGTATATGGGGAACCGTCTTCGTTGTGCGCGCTGGTGTTGCCTACCTGTTGCCCCAGCCGCTGCGAAATGATCGGGCGGTAGGATTTAAAGCGGGTGAAAAGTCCGTCTATATCGTTGTCGAACAAGGTATTGAGCGCAAAATAGGAAATGGTGTAACTACCATAGTCCCGCTGCGCCCGGTGCTCGAACTTCACGTTATTGGGATCAACGATGAAATCCTGGTCCTTGAACAACTCGGTACTGTTCCGGCTATACTGTTTAGCCATCGTTATATCGATCTTGAAGTCGGCGAAAGGTTCTACGCTTACGCTGGCGTCCAGGTTCTGGGTATAATTACGCACGACCTGCTGGTTCAACTCCGGACGGTGGGTGATCCAGCCTTTGGAGGCGGCTTCGTCGAGCCAGCTGCTGGTGGGCTGAATACCGGCCACGAAATCCCAGCCCGGCGCGAGGAAACCTTCGCTGAGGCCCATCAGTTTCGGTTCCGGGGTAAAGCCCGGCACCACGGTGCTGTAGTTCTCGCTGTAGGTGAAACGGGCACGACGCACCAGCATGATCGGACGGATGGCAATGCGCTCGGCCATCGATGGCTGGCGCTCCTTTTTAGGTTTCGGCGCTTTCGGCGTCTTGCCCTTTTTGCCGTCGGCAGCCGGGGCATTCGGGTCGTTGGGATCCGGAGTAACACCCGGTTGCGTACTGCCCGGTGCGCCCGGAGTACCCGGTACGCCGCCTGGTGCGCCACTTGGTGCGCCGGGCGTTGCGGAGCTTGGATCGCGGTTCGTTTTATCGGTCGGATTCTTGCCGCCCGGTGTGTTCAGGTCATTCGGCCGGCCCCGTTCGCCTGGATTTTTGCCGCCCGGACTGGGTGCACCGGGTGCACCGCCAGGGTTATCGCCACTCCGGCTGCTGGGCTGATTCCTTCCACCGCCATTGGTGCCGGCAGGACCGTTCGGTCCATTGCCGCCCGCTTTTCCAGCCTGCCCCGGCTTATTGATCCGGCCCAGGTATTTGCTCTTATTGTACAGCGTTTCGAAGTTGAATTCCCCGTTGATCTGTCGTACGTTGTTGTTCTGGATCGTGTTGCCGAGGTTGCGCTCGTTGACCCGATCTTGAAATTGCCCTGCATCGAGATTTTGCAACTTTATGGACTGTGCCGTCCAGGTATAACCCGCCGTATAAGACGCCTTCATGGTGATAAAGTCCAGGAAGGGGAAGTATTTAAACGGTAGGGTGTAATTCAGACCGACGTTTTGGGTGTAGGATTTCGGGCGACCCAGGTTCCGCATACTTTTCAAAATAGAATCGCGCCGCACTTCTCTATTGGTCTCCGTAGCATCCGGTTCGTCAATGATGCTCCGGGCATTAGCGCCAAAGTTGAAGCGCAGGCCTTTGCTGATATCCCAGCCCAGGTCGTAGTTCCGGTCCCAGGTGAAACGCCGGTTGTAATAGGTGTTACGCGCCGGGTCTTCACCCGCAAAGCGATCCGTACGGATCCCCACAAAACGTTCCAGTACGGTGTTGAAGCCGTAGGTATTTGGCAGCGGATTGAAATTGAACTCTTTGATGAACTTCAGATACTTGTTGTTTACCCCTTTAAACGGTTGAATGGGTTTTATACCGGTGGCATACTGATAGTCCAGGCCGCCTTTATAGCGGTTTTGATCATCGCGGACGATGAAAGGATCGCGTTTATGCTGCTGATTGAAGGCGTAGGTAAAGCTGAAATTGGAAATATCAAAGGGGAGGGGTACGCCCTTGCCGCGCCGTTCTTTCCGTACGTTGGTGAAGTTATAACCGCGCACGATGGTCACGTCCTGGGCCAGCTCGCGGATATCCTGCTTCTTGCCCGGGTCGCTTTCATTGCGGATCTTATCTTTCAGCTTGATGTCCAGATCATAAGGATCGTACTCCGGGTTTTTGGTCACGTTCGTGTACTGGGCGTAAAACGGAATTCGAATGCCGCTTTTTTCCGGCAGCAACTTGCCCAGCTCGAGGTTGGTGGAAATGTCGTACTGAATAATTTCCTCCCGTTGCCGCTCGATCAGTTTCTGTTCCAGCCCGCCCCAGCCAATACTGGAGTAGTTGCCGGCCATGGAAATATTACCGAAATCCGCCAGTTTCATGTCCACACGGGCCTGGCCGGCATAACCGCCCTGCTCATTGAAGCCGTTGAGCCGCAACTCGTTGATCCAGACCTCAAAACAGTGGGCTACGCTTTTATCAACGTTGCGTACCCCCACCATCACGCCTTTCACATAACCCAGGTTCGGGTTACCCACTACTTTGACGGAGTTACGCGGATTGTTGGGGTCCGCAATAATAAACGGCCTTTCAAAAGTAGCGTTCGGGTCGGCGTTACGTCGTTTTTTGACTTCCGTCAGCAACTCCATGGGGAAATCGAAACTGTTCTCCGGTCTCCAGACCTCCTCTTTATAATCGCGGCTATCCGGATTCCCATTCAAATTTGTTTCTACGGAAGGAACCAGGTGAATTTCATATTCGTAGTAGTTACGCACAAAGTCGGAGCCTAAACGCAGGAAAATGGTCAGGTCATTCGAATCCAATACACCGCGGTCCATGCCCTTGCCTTCGGCGTGGACGAACATTTTGAGCCGTTTGAACTGGCGTAAATCCATGTTCAACTGCTTGAAAATACCCCGGGCATCGCAGGGATTCAGGTCACAAATGTTCAGGGATAAAGCCTGCTCATTCTGCTGAATATCCGGGAAGGCGCCCACCGACTGCTCCCGGGAAATACCGTAGGGAATGGTGTAGTTGAAAGGTTGGCGGGCGGCATTTTCTTCAATACTCACGGCATTCACATCGAAAGGAATGCGGCTGTACATCGGAATATTGTCGCAGACGGCACTATCCGCAGCCAGTGGCTGGGTGAACCGGCGCCATTGGTTACGGCCTAGTTCGAGGGTAGCAAAACGGAAAGTCGTTTTTTCATCGAAACCTTTCCACAACATCCGCATAAAACGAATGGAACGGAAATCCTGAATACCGCCGATCTTCTCGCGGTTGACAGCATCGAGTGGCACTTTGAAACGGTACCAGATGTATTCCTTACCGCCTTTGTTGACCACCACCTGTTCGGTCACAATGTCGCGCAGGGTGTCATTGGTCAAATCGAGCACGTCCACGCCGTTCATGGAAGTTTTGGCGAGCGGAATTTTATACCGGTAATACGATTCGCTCTCGTTCAGCGAGTTATCCCGGTTCAGGTCTTCGCCATCAGGAATGTTCGTCGAGGAAGGGTTCAGGCCGTTCTGGTTGGTATTGTTGCCGGTATTGGCGGGGGAGTTACCTTCCGGGCTGTTAAACCGGCGGTAACGTTCAATCAGGCCGGGGTTATCCGTCTGGAAACGGGCGTCGTTGAAATAGACGAAGTTATCGGCAGAGGGGTCGCCCAGCAGCACGTTTTTAGCGTTCTGCCCCAGGGAGGAGTTCATGACCGCCGTTACCCATTCCTGGAAAAAACCTCTTTCCTCGTCATCGTTCAAGCCATCCAGACCAACGTCCTGCAGCACCCGTTTAGCCGGGTCGTTATCGAAGGCATTGACCACCGGCGGCAGCACCGGAATGCGGCCCAGCCGGGTGTTCACCGTTTTACCGGTCCCTTGTCCGGTTGGAATGGCGTTCTCGAAAAACTGCCGCGAATCGCGCATAATATCTTCCGAAACGGAGCCCAGATCGATATACATGTTGCCGGCTTTTGACACCTCGCCGTTGCCCGGATCCATGTACGGATTCATCATCCAGAATTCTACGAACTCAATGTTCGCCGCCTCGAAGTCATTGGTATTCAAGCCTTTCATAAAGCCCGCCCAGCGCGTATCGGGCCGGTTGAGCTCCGGCTCGCCGTCGTCCGCTACACCGCTTGTATAACCTGCTGAATAAGGCGTACCACCCGGCAGATCGAAATTATACGGTCCGCGTTCCTTCGGGAAATATGTGACGTCCAGTCCGCGCAAAATGCTTTGTTCGGCCGGCGATAACTGGCGGTTCGGGAAAATTTCCTGTTGGTTGAACGTGATGGTGTAGGGGTTGTCATTGTCACTGTTACTGCGCACGTAGGAGTCGCCATTATACCAGGAAAGCCGCGCCCGATTGACGCCCAGGAGCAGGGTATCGGAAAGCTGGGACTCGGGGAATAAAATGGGTTCCCCTCCTTGCGGCACGGATGACAGCACCCAGGAGTTGGCTGGAAAATCAACGCGCAGGCTGGACGTACTACCCTCAAAATCATCAAGATAAACCGTACCGCCTTTGTCGGCGCCCTGGTTAATGGCCCGGTTATGACCGGGATCCAGCAAGGCCACCTCGGCCTGGGCCGTAATGCTCGATTTTTCTTTGGTTTGCAGCAATGGCAGCCAGTCGACAAACTTGGTCATCCAGGGCGCATCTTTGGAAATGCTGAAATCCATTCCGTAGACCTTGTTATTAATAGGGTCGTCGCCGAAGTTTACCTTTTGCGTCAGCGGTCGTTCGAACAGGTTCATGTAGGTGGCGCCGAGTTTCACGTCCTTACTCAGGTCGTAGTCGAAACGCGCGCCCACCATGGATCGGCTTTGAAAACCGAAGAGGCTGTTATCCTCAAAACTGACGCTCACGTTTTGCCCCGATTGCAGGATGGCGTCGTTCAGAATCCGGACTTTACCGATATTATAATCCACCGAGTAATCCTGGCCTTCGACCAGGGTGCGGCCGCCGGCACTCACCCGTACGGAACCTTGCGGCAAATTGAAGGTACCCAGGGAAATTTCCGAGGAAGTGGCCGATTTATAGGAGCCTCTCAGGGTAAAACGGTTGTACTGCTGGTATTCCCGGGCCCGGAAGAGCGTGGAGTCGTAAAGCTCCGGGTAAATATACTTTCGTCGTACAGCAGCGTCCGCCCCGCCGACGGTTAAAATACTGTCCAGGAAAGAACCGAATGGTTCGAGCACCGGGAACATCACGCGTCCCGAACGCAGGTTGATGGTCACGCCCGGTACGAAGTCGAAAATACCGTCCGGCCCGGGGTCTTGCTGCAAATTGAGCATATCCAGGTTAAATACCTGCAGTAAAGGCTTGGATCGTACGTTGTCGGGGATGTTGGAGCCGTCCAGAAAACGCTTCTGGCCTTTACCCGGATCTTCATAAAAAATGTCGAAACGGAACTCCTGCGGATCTACGTTGGCCGAACCGATGGCGTAGATGTTTTTCATCATCAGGTCCCAGATGGGATAGTTCACGTTGGCCGTGGTGCTTTTCAACATCTTGACAAACAGCACGTTCTGGTTCAGGGAGTCGCCGCTTTGCACGTCGCTGGAAAACTCCCCGATCCGGTGCGGCTGCCCGTTGTAGGTGTACTCGACCGAAAGACCCACCACCTGGTCGGGCTGTACGTTCAAGTTAAGACTCACGAAACCCAGTTGCTCATTAAAGGTGTATTCGGAAGGCGACAACAGGCGGGCGCGTACTTTTTCAAAATCCCGGATCTGTTTCAATTCGAAATCAGGGCCGGTCAGTTCTTTTACAACTTTAGCCGACTGACGCAGGGTGGAGTCATTACCCAGCAGTCCGGTTTTAATATCCGGGTACAGTCTATTGTTATCGTTATCCGGCAGGGCTTGATTTTTAATGTCCACATGCACGGGGCTGGGCAGCCTAAAATCCGGCAGCACGGTTTGGTTCAAGGAATCAAAGCCGTCCAGGTAGGGATGTGGCTCAGCCAGATCGGCAATAGCGACAATGTCCCGGGTATTTTCGGTGACCAGTTTGTCATTGGTGATCCAGACTTCCATCCGGGTTACAGTGAACAGCGAGAGCGGGACGGGCAGGCAGCGCAGGTTGGTTTGAAATTCGTTGCGGTTCCACTGGCTGAAAAAGAAGTGCCGGTTTTCGTCGTACTCGTCAATCGGTTTCTGGAAAGTCTGGAGCTGCGAACCGCCCTGTACCGCCAGATTCTGCTGTTTGGACCGCTGCTGACTGGCCACCAGGGTCGTACGCAGGTGACCGAATTTCAAGTCCATTCTAATACCGAACAGGTTCTGGGCGCCTTTGATCAGGTTGGAACGCAGCGGCAGCGACACGTTACCGGCTTCAATACCCTGGATGATCTCGTCTTCCGAAAATCCTTTGGTATCGTATTTCAACTTCATCTGGTTGTCGAAGTCGAAAGTCGCCTGGGTATTGTAGTTGAAATTCAGGTTGAGTTTTTCCCCGATCTTACCATTCGCGCTCATATTAATATCCATGTCAAAATCGAAATTCCCCTGTCCCTGCTGACGCAAGGTGAGGATCGGATTCTGACGACGTTGATACTGGTAGCCGAAAGTGAGGTTAATATTCCCCTGTGGACGAATATCCACCGTGGTGCCCCCGAAGAGGCGGTCGATCAGCGAATTTTTTATATTAAATTTTGCAATGGGGTCTACGATTCCGCTGCTGCTTTTGTCGCCGGCGGAGGTCACCCCCTGCAGGCGGTCGAAGTATTCCTGCTGCTGCTTGCGGTCACGCCAGCGGGTATATTCTTCAAAAGTCATGTAAGTAGGCGCCCGGAAAAAATCATCGCCGATCTTTTCGGTAATGATGTACATGTTTGTTTCCGGGTCATATTCTACCTGCTGATCGACGGCTTTCGGGTCTTTCAGGTCAATAATATTGCCATTGGCGTTGTTCAGAAAATCGTCGTAACGCTCCTGTAGCGGCGGGTTGGTATCCCGGGCGGCAGTCGTCGGGAACGGATTTTTAACAACTGCGGTTTCCCGGGCTACGGGCAGGTTCCCTTCCGGAAAAAACAGCGTCAACACATGTTCCCGTACAACGGCTGGATAGGTAAAAGCAAACAGCGCACTGAGCGCGGCCAAGCCGGTCACCGCCAGAAGGGTGTTCTTCTTCTTCATATTCGAGCAAGCAGGTAAAAATATTTGGTAATGGATGATGCTACAAACTGAGTAATGACGTCGGCTGGCAAAATTTGGTTGCCTGTAACATCGACTTCAATGCATAATAAATTTTGCCGGTCGCTTTAAAGGTGGTTAAACAGCCAGTGCGCGCAGGGCCTGTTTAACCAGATCTTCTACTTTCCGAACCGTCGGGTCATCGCGCATAATGGTGTTGAGGGCTTTTTGGACGGCAATTCGGGTAAATCCAAGCGCAATGAGGGCTGATAACGCCTCCTCCCGGGCCGTATTGTCCGCTGCCGGCAACAACACAGGCGAATCGCCGGCATCCTTGGTTAGTTTGGACTTCAGATCGAGAATAATTTGCTTAGCCGTTTTCGCCCCGATCCCCTTGACCCGTTGCAGGACATGCGCCTGTTCGCCGATCACCGCTGACCGCACTTCATCGACCGACATGGCCGAAAGGATCAGTTGGGCCGTGGTTGCCCCGACGCCGGTGACGCCGATGAGCTGCACGAATAGACTGCGTTCCGTCTGCGTCGAGAACCCGAAAAGCGTGTGGGCATCTTCGCGTACCTGCAGGTGGGTGTAGAGCGTAGTCCGTTCCTGCCCCTGGATGGCGGTAAACGTACTCAACGGAATGTTGATGTGAAAACCTACTCCGTTGACTTCCAATACAATGAAGTTGGGACTGCGGTAGGCGATTTCTCCTTTGAGGTAAGCGTACATATAGATTGGTGGATTTGCCTGGTGGGCCGCAAAGAACGGGAAAAAATTAAGCTATACCGAAACTGCAGTATGTTAGCGTTCTCTTCTAACCAAATCAGGCGCTCCATGATCAATAATTATACCCGGTTTCAAACTGCTTTTTTAAATTTTATTTCCCGCTACTACCTGCTTATTTTATTTCTGGCGCTTTACCCGGTGATGTATGACCGCATCAATGTCAATCCCCGGGCGGTGATCTGGTCGGACTGTGAAGGGTATTATAAATACCTGCCCGGACTGTTCATTATCGGCGATTTTCATAAAATTCCGGAGGGCAGCGTATGGCCGGTAAAAAATGAAAAAGGCGAGATCCTGTTGAAATACACATACGGCGTTTCTATTTTCGAGGCGCCTTTTTTTCTGGCCGCCCGGCAATACTGTGTATGGAAAAACCAGGATCCGGATGATTATTTCAACCGCCATTATTGCCGCGCAATAGCCATTGGTGGATTTTGCATCGGCTTTTTGGGCTTGTTTTTCCTGCGTTTGGGCCTTCTGCGATATTTCAGCCCATGGGTCACTTTCTGGACGGTGATGGCGGTTTTCTTCGGCACCAATCTGTTCCATTACACGTTGAAGGAAATGGGTATGTCCCACGTGTATTCCTTTTGTCTGTTCGCTTTTCTGGTCTGGCAGGTCCCGCGTTTTTATGAGAATCCGCGCTGGCAAAATGCGGCGCTGCTGGGTGGTGCTGCGGGCTGGCTCATCCTGATACGGCCGACCAACTTTGTCGTCCTGATCTTCATCGCGCTATACGATGTGTATTCCTGGCCGGCCGTTCGGGAGCGCCTGGTTTTCTGGCGGCAACACCTGCCGCAAATAGGCGTCGCTTTAGGGGCGGCTTTTTTGTTTTTCCTGCCACAAATGCTCTATTGGCACGAAATGCTGGGCAAATGGATCCATTACTCGTACACCGACGAAGGCTTTATTTTCTGGAAACAGCCGAAAATAGGCGCTGTACTTTTTGACGTACAAAACGGCCTGTTCCTGTATTCGCCCATGGCGCTGTTGATGGTGCTGGGCATTTTCCTGGGTTTAAAACAAAGAAAATTCCAGGCGCCGGCTATGCTCCTCATCTTCGTGATTTCCACGTATTTATTTGCCAGTTGGTGGGCCTGGTGGTTTGGCGGCGCATTCGGTCACCGGTCGTATGTAGAACTCTATGCGCTGTTGGCATTGCCGCTGGCCGGAGTATTTGAATGGGCCTTCCAAAGCCGCTGGCCGGCAGTGCGCGGCGGGATCATGGCGCTGGCGGTCGTGCTGATGATTTACAGCGTACGGCTGTCTTTCCTGTACAACAGCCTGGGCGGTCCCTGGGATGGTAAGGACTGGCGCTGGAACTGGGAAAAAATGCAGTGGATTTACGGGCACTTTTTTGATTTCCTACAGTAAGCTGATCATGCGCCCAGCCAGGATTTGAATTCGCCCACCCGCTCGCGGCTGACGAATACTTCGCCGGGAGCGGCGGGCGTCAGTTCCAGTTTGAGGCGGCCATTGAGGTGCGGCAGGATTTTTTGGATGGACTGGAGCCGTACGGTCAGGTTCCGGCTGACGCGAAAAAAGTCGCGCGGATCCAGCAGGCGTTCCAGTTCCTCCAGCGTATTTTCTATGAAATACTTTTTGCCCGTCGCTGTAAAAGCCTGGGTCAGTCCGTCGGCGGATTGAAAGTAAGCCACGTCGCTGGTCGCTACAAACGTCAGTTGCTGGCCGATTTTAACCAGAAAGCGCTCTTTATAATTTTCCTTGACAAACAGTTTGGCCACCGTAGCGTAGTCGAAAGTTCCAGGTTTCATTCGCTGATTCTCTATTTTTTCCAGCGCCCGTCCCAGGTCGTCCGGGTCGATCGGCTTGAGTAAATAATCGATCGCATTCACCTTGAAAGCCTGCACCGCATACTGATCGAAAGCAGTCGTAAATACCACCGGCGCGGTCACGTTGACCTGCCGGAAAATATCGAAACTCAGTCCGTCAGCGATCTGAATGTCCATGAAAATCAGGTCGGGCACGGGGAAATGGCGCAACCAGCGCACCGCGCTTTCCACGGAATCCAGGGTTTCCATGACTTGAAAAGTGGACGTATGGGCCAGCAGCATTTTGGTCAGTTGCTTGGCGGCGGGCAGTTCGTCTTCGATCAGCAGGATTTTCATACTTTACAATTAGGCGGCCATAACATTGATTACCGGCAGAATTACCGTGAAATATTCCCGCGAAACGATCACGTCCACGTCGCAGTCCGTGAGGATACGGTAGCGGTCTTTGATGTTTTGTAGGCCCACGCCGGTGGAGTCCATGACCTGGTTTTTGCGCTGCAGATTATTACGCACCACGAGGTGGCCATTTTCTGCAAACACTTCGATGTGCAGCGGTTTTTCCGTAGAAATGATGTTGTGTTTAATGGCGTTTTCAAACAGCATTTGGAGCGTTAACGGCACAATGGCACTGAATTCCCGGCCATCTATATCCCGCAGGTCGATTTGCAGATTTTCACCGAAACGTTCTTTCAGCAGAAAAATATAGGACTTTAAAAAAGCCAGCTCTTCGGACAACAGGATGGTTTTGGAGTCGCGGCTTTCCAGCACGTAGCGATACACTTTACTCATTTGCTGTACAAAACGCACCGCTTTGTCGGCATCTTCCGGGATGAGGTAGCTGAGCGTATTGAGGCTGTTGAACAGGAAATGCGGGTTCACCTGGTTGCGCAGGCCTTCGAGTTGCGACTCCACGTTCTGGCGTTCCAGCACGGCTTTTTCGGCCACGCTGCGCTGCAGCTGAATGTAAAACGACAGGGCTTCGTAAATGGTAATGACCAGCGACGACATGATCAGCGTAGCAATAAAACTGACCACGTTGCTGGGGGCACCCTGACCCATATGTTCCGGCAGCAACCATTTAAAAAAGGCATCGACCGAAAAGTGGACGACAAAATACAAGATCAGAAAGGCGCCAAACACCCAGGCAATACGCTGGTGAATGTCGCTCAGGTCCGGAAAGCGGCGTTTGACGCGCTCGTAAATTTTGCGCAGCGAAAACCAGAAAACGCTGGTATACACGAACGACATGGGGATACACACCAGCAGAAATGACCAGTTACCCTGTTCATAGGCATTGGGAAACAACAGCAAAGAGATCATCAGGCTGGCCAGTGGAATACCAATCGCCATGAGCCAGCGGTCGTTGAAACCCATGGTATCTTCAAAACAGGGACGCTGCATGGTTTACTTTTTCAGCTTGTAAAAGTCGACGGTGTCCCGAATACCTTGGGCATAGGAAGTCGGCTGCACACCGTAATGCTGCTCAAATTTAGTAGAATCGAACCAGTACGGCCGCTCGGTTTGATAAATCATTTCCACCATTTCCCGCATAATGGGTACGAACAGGCCCAGCAGCCGCACCACGTTTTTCGAGGCGGCCTGTACGCCTTTATAGGGCACCCCCATTTCATCGGCGGCTATTTGGATCAGATCGGTCGGCACCGGCGGCGGGTTGTAGGTCGGTACATGCCAGGTCTGGTGGAAGGATGTCGGGTCGTCGGCCAGGGTGATCAGCGCGCGGGCACAGTCCAGGGTGTACGACATGGAGTGCGGCATGGCCGGGTTTCCGAGCCATTGCGGTTTTTTGCCGGCGGCTAAATTTTTAAGCACCGTCTGGTAAAAAACACTCTTTGTATCGCCCCAGGGGCCATAAAAATCGGCCGACCGTGCAATGCCGGCGCGCAGGTCGCCGCGCTGGCTGGCGTCTATTAATTGGCGGGCGATGATGGCGCGTACTTCCCCCTTTTTACTGCTGGGCCGGAAGGGGGTTTCTTCGGTCATTTTACCCTCCACCGGTCCGTACATATAGACGTTATCGAAGAAAATGAGCGGCACGCCGGTGTCGGCACAGGCGCGGATGGTGTTTTGCATTACCACCGGCCATTTTTCCTGCCAGGTTTTGGTGTTATAATCTATCCCGATCAGCAGGTACACCACGTGGGAACCACGCACGGCTTCGCTTAAATCAGCCAGGTCGTAGACGTCGGTTTTGCGCGATTCGGCGCCGGGTAAGGCCGCTCCGGAACGGGAGAGGAGGCGAACGGGCTTTTTTTGGTCGAGCAGCATTTGCGCCAGCGGACTACCAATGGAGCCGCCCGCACCGAGCAGGGTATATGGATTCATGTATCAATTTTTGTTTTTACTGCAAAGAGGAAAAGAAGGGTTTAACCACATTAGGGCACATTAGGTCACATTAGAATAAATAAGGACACAGCGAAAAGAAGGGTTAGGATAAGATAAGGCTAGTAGAAAGAGCAAGTCGTGACCCCATTAAAAGCATCTGCTTTTTTCTTTTTCTCTGTGTCCTAATGTGCGCTGATGTGGTAAAAAAACTACTCCTCCGGTAAAGCCGTATAAAACTCGTTCACAAACGATTTATGGCCGTCTTTGTAAAGATTCCTGACGTGGAAGTTGAGCAATAACCCCTTCGGCACCTGCAGGTGTTTCATATAAGAGATGATGGTCGCATCAAAAATAGGATGCATTTCGGTAACCGCTTTTAATTCACACACAACCAGATCTTCTACTAACAGGTCGTAACGCAAATCACAGTCCAGATCGACACCTTTGTAATGGATGATAATGGGCCGCTGCTGAGTCACTTTTAAACGCCGAAGGGTCAGTTCGTATAACATAGCCGGCTGATAAACTTTTTCTAACAAACCCGGGCCCAGCATCCTATGCACCTCGATGGCAGCGCCGACAATTTGATAAGAAAGATCATGAATTCGTTTTTTGGTGGTCAATTCCATAAAAAGGGTTTTAAGGGTAAAATGTTTGGAGCACGCAACATCTGAATTACGTGCTCCAAACATAGTACTCAAAATTCAATCCGGTACAAAATGTCCGGAAAAAAGCCGATTTGGTCTATTCGGCCCACATTGCCCTTCACTTCATTATACTGTAAAGCGAAAATATTGGCGTGGTTCGTCACATTCTGGAAATCCAGGAAAAACGTCTGCGAGAGTTTGCGTTTGGCGCTGTTCAACCGCATACCCACCTTGAAATCCAGCCGGAAATAATTGTCCAGCCGCTCGGTAAAGGCGCGGTCTTCGTACAGCACTTCCCGTCCCGCCAGGCGGCTGGCATCCAGGTTCACCGGCGTATAGGGGCGACCGCCGGCTGTGGTCAATTTGGTATCCAGGGTCAGGAAACGGCGGCCGGTCGAACCCAGCTGGAACTCCTTGCCGGCCAGCATATTCACCACGTATTTGCCGTTAAAAGCCGTTTCGCGCTCGATGCCGTCGGAGCCTTTGTAGCGCGAATCGAACAGGCTGACTGTCACCAGACTATACCAGCCCCGGCTGAAAAACTTTTCCACCGTCAGTTCCACGCCTTGGTTGGTACCCGTTCCGGTGTTCAACAGGTTGCCTTTGTCCGGGAAAACGAAGTCGGCGCCGGCATTGAGGATGGAGAAACTCGTTGGCGTAGCTTCCACCGGCACGTCGTTCAGCCACTGGTAGTAGGCCTCGGCTTTTACCCGCCAGGTAGTGGCCGGCTTGAAATCATAGGCCAGTACGAGGTGCTGGTTATGGGTGAAACCCAGGTCGCCGTTTTTATTGATCGTGCTGCCATCCGCTTGCCGTTCGCGTAATAAGAATACCGGCAGCGGCTGCGACTGGCTGTGCAGACCGTAGCCCAGGCTGAAGCGCTGTTTCGGGCTTAGCTGCCAGTTCAGCGCAGCCCGCGGCTCGAGAGCAAAGTCTTTCCCGTTTTTTTCCGAAGAAGCGCTCGTCTTAATAAAATGCTGGCCGTGCAGACCGGCATTCAGCGTAAGTTTTTCGGTGAGCCGGTACTGCCCCTGCGCATAGGCTTCCAGGAGATTGAACCCACCGTCGAAATCGCGTTGTGTAACCCGGTCGGGGCGGCCGTCATTGTCCAGATCGGCCTGGCCTTCCCGGGTATCCACGCGGGTGTCCAGTTGCTGCTGCTGCACGAGCAGTCCGGTGCGAACTGTGAGGCGCCGGTTGATTTTATTGTTGTAAAACGAGTTCAGGCGATACGTGATCATCTGGTCACTTACATCATTCAACTGCAGTAACTGGCCATCATCTTCCGTCATGGAAAGATCGTCGCTGGTGAAGGTGTTACTGGTGTAGGAAGTGCTCAAAACGGTACGCACATAGGCATGGTCATTGAGCAGCAAGTTGTTTTTTATGCCGAAAACGCCAAATCCCGACACGTTATAGGCGTTCTCATTCGGGTTTGCAAACAGGTCGGTCGAATCGATTTCAGCGCCCAGAAAATCAATCGAACTGGTGGCGCCAATACCGAACACCGACCATTTACCGGTTTTAGAATTTCCAAAATCCAGGTTGAAGGTCAGGTCATTGTATTTAGGTGTAGCCGTCGTACCCACGCTCAGTCCGGCAGCGGAAGCCAGCTGGACGAATGACTGGCGATAAGCGACGACGAAAGAGCCGTTCTTCTTACCCAGCGGTCCTTCGGCCATGGCTTCGAGGCCGGAAAAAGCGCCGAGCTGCGCCGTGTATTCGTAGCGGTCTTTATTGCCGGTCCGCAGGTTAATATCGAACACGCCGGCCAATGCATTCCCGTATTCGGCCGGAAAAGCGCCGGTGAGGAAATCGGAATTTGCGATCACGTTCGGGTTCAGGGCCGACACCGGACCGCCCGTCGTGCCTAAAGTCGAGAAATGGTTGGGATTGGGAATCGGCACACCTTCCATACGCCACAGCACACCGGTGGGGGAATTGCCGCGGATCACAATGTCGTTGCGCGAATCATTGGAGGTCGCCACGCCGGCAAAATTGGCCACCAGACGCGAAACGTCGCTGCGACCGCCGGAATAACGCTGCACTTCTTCGGTATTGAACTGCCGTGCGGAAATGGTCGCCAACTCGTTGGCAGGCTTGTCTTTATCGACCTGGGCCGTAATGACGACCTCGTTCACGCTGGTAAAAGTTTCCTCCAGCCGGATGTCCAGCTGGACTTCTTTACCGGCCGTGATCAGCACGTTTTGTACGGTTTGGGGTTCGTACCCGAGGTAACTGATCCGCAGCGTTTGCCGGCCGACGGGTACATTTTTGAGGGTAAAAAACCCGTCCGCATCGGACATGGCGCCGATAACCGGTTCAAGGTCAAGAATTTGTACTGTAGCGCCGATGAGCGGCGTTTCGGATTGCTGGTCGCGTACCCGGCCATGCAGGGTGGAGGTTTGACTTTGCAGTAAAAGCGGTAAAGCAGCCAAAGCGGCGAGCAGGAGTAAGCGGAAGGTTTGCATCATTTTCGTTTTTGTGAAAAACTGTTTTCGATGCTGCAAACCTGCGAACTCGGAGCAAATACCCCAAGCGGAATGCGTTGGGTGGAATAATGGGCAAAATGAATGGTAGAAAAACGGCCCTGAATGGTGGGCGTTTTTTAGCCGGCGTAATAATTCAGACAGTCGGAGCAGAGGCAGCGTCCGCCGAACTGGCGCTCCAGGGTTTCGCGGGTGGCAGGATGCAGGTTCGGAAAATGTGTCCAGCAGTCGCCGGGTTCGTAGAGAATGAATTTTCGTTTGCAGCGCGGGCAGTCGCTCAGGAAAGACATTTCTTCTTCCACCCAGCTTTCCGCAATGCGGCCACCCATGGGCGGATTTAGTTTGCGCACCCGTACCCGCAGTCCGTACATGTCGCTGAACTGGTGCTTCATGCGCCCGATAATCCCCATGACCACGGTTTCCAGCAGCCGTTTGGGTTTCTCCATTTCCAGCCGGCACACCTGATACACCGTTTCATAATTGATGGTAAACTCCACACTATCGGTCATGGCCGCTTTGACAATGCCTGCCTGTATAAATACATCGACGATGTAGGCTGAGCCAATGATTTGTTCCGCTTCGTGAACGCCATGAAATGCGTGGAAGTGCATGCCTTCCAGGGCAATTTGAGCCATTTGATAAAGGTGTACTAGGTGAAAAATAGGTCGCTTTTATCGGAAAATTATTCGCCCAGTAACTCGCGCAGCAGTTCGTGTTGCGTGCCGAGTGGGGGGCATTTCAGTTGTAATTGTTTCTCCAGTTCCTTGAGTTCTTCCGCCTTCAGCCGGCCGCCCAGGTGGTTGGTGACCGTGCTCAGGCAGTCTTTCGTTTTTTTGTATTCGTCTTCCAGGGCTTTAAAATCGGCCTCTGCCGGCGATTTAGCGGCCTGCTCGTTCAGTTTTACCAACTGGCTGGTGCATTCACAGCAGCCTTTCGCAATTTGTTCCAGGCGGTTTTCCGTAGCGGGCTGCTGGCAGGCGGATAGAAAAAACAGGCAGATTAGGGCCATTGGAACCAGGATTTTGGGAAGAACGCAGGAGATTTTCAAAATAGCCGAAAATTGATGTTTGAAAACGGAAGGTGGATTCCTGACAAAGGTAAAAATTTTGGGCTCGCTACACCTTAGCCAGCTTCCAGTGTCCGCGTTTGAAAAACCAGATGGCGCCCAGGGCCAGACAGCTTTCGGCAATGACCACGGAGGTGTACACCCCCGTTTGCCCCCAGCCGAAATGCAGCGCCAGCAGCCAGGCCAGCGGCATTTCCAGCAGCCAGAAACAGATGAAATTCAGGATGGTGGGCGTGCGCGTATCGCCGGCGCCGTTGATGGCCTGCGCGAGGATCATGCCGTAGCCGTAAAACACATAACCACCGGCAATGATGCGCAGGGCAAAAGAGCCGGCGGCGACAGCATCGGGGTCCTGGGTGAAAAGCCTTACCAGCATCGGCGCCGAACTCACGTACAGTACAGCGATAAAGACCATGAAAATGAAGTTAATATGTCCGGCCCGCCAGGCGGAACGTTCGGCACGGTCGGGATGGCCGGCGCCCAGGTTCTGGCCGACCAGCGTGGCCGCCGCATTGGCCATGCCCCAAGAGGGTAAAATAGCGAAAATGATCAGCCGGATAGCAATGGTGTACCCGGCGGTCACGGCCGTGCTGATCTGCCCCAGGATAGAAGCCAGGAAGATCCAGCTGGCCGAAGCGATCAGGTACTGGCCGGTACTGCCCGCCGCGATGACGATCTGCCGCCAGATGATGCGCCGGTCAGGACGTAAATAAGCCAGTTTCAAATGCAGTATTTTGCCCACCCCGAAGAGTTTCCAGAGCTGATACAGCACGCCGATGGACCGCCCGATAATGGTCGCTATGGCCGAACCGATCAGTCCGAAAGCCGGAATGGGGCCGAAACCGAAAATGAAAAGAGGACAGAGCACGATGTTGACCAGATTGGCCAGCCAAAGGGCACGCATGGCCGTCGCTGCATCGCCCGCGCCCCGAAAAACGCCGTTGAGCATCCAGAGGAAAAGAACGGGTAAGTTGGCCGTCAGCATCAGCCGGGTAAATAACTTGCCGTTCGCCGCCAGGGTCGGATCGCTGCTCATAATATGCAGAATACGCTCGGCAAAAAAATAACCCGGCACGGCGATAAACACCGAAATCCCCAGTCCGATCAGCATGACCTGCGCGCCGGCCCGGGAAGCGGCTTGGGGATTGCCTTCCCCGATGCGTCGCGCCACCACCGCCGTAGCGGCCGAACTCAGCCCGATAGCGATCGAATACACCAATGCCATGACCGATTCCGTGAGCCCGACCGTAGCCACCGCCTGCACGCTGATCCTGGAAACGAAAAAGGCATCCACCACCGCAAAAAGCGATTCCATGGCCATTTCCAGGATCATCGGAATGGCCAGCAGCACAATGGCCCGGTCGATGCTGCCGGTGGTAAAGTCCTGCTCCTCGCCGTTAATGGCCTGGCGCAGGACGCGGCGGATGCGCTGGAAGGGTGTTTCGGAAGTGGTAAGCATGATTAGGAGTGGACAAAAAGTGTAAAAGACACCTTTTGTGTGGGAAAGTTGGTTTTAACGAGCTAACAAGGAAAGAAGTTCCGGTTGGGCAAATAAATCCGAAAGTTAGGCGATCCGTTTTTTTGACGATCTTACCTGCCAATTTAATGCCCATCACCAACCTTTCCCCAAATTTTCTGTTTTCAATAAAAATTGAAACTTCACGTCCATGCACGTCAGCGAACTCCTACAACGCGCCCTGCGCTATGAATGGCTTACCCCGGAAGAAGGGGTTTTTCTCTTCGAAAATGCCGCCACTACGGAACTGATGTACGTGGGCAACGCCATGCGCCAGCAACATGTGCCCGGCGACGTGGTTACCTGGATCATCGACCGCAACTCGAACACGACCAATGTCTGCATCGCCAACTGCAAATTCTGCAACTTTTACCGGCGCCCGGGCCACGAGGAATCTTACATAACCAGCATCGAAGAGTATAAACAGAAAATCGAGGAAACCTTCCGGCTGGGCGGCGAACAACTGCTGCTGCAGGGCGGTCACCACCCCGATCTGGGCCTGCGCTTTTATGCCGATCTGTTCCGGCAACTGAAAGAACTGTATCCGACCCTGAAGCTGCATGCCCTCGGACCGCCGGAAATTGCCCACGTGGCTAAACTGGAGGGCATGAGCCATTATGACGTGTTGAAAGAACTGCAGGCCGCCGGACTGGATTCCCTGCCGGGCGCTGGCGCGGAAATCCTGGACGACCGGGTGCGCCGCCTGATTTCCAAAGGTAAATGCGGTGGTCAGGAATGGCTCGACGTCATGCGCGCCGCCCACAAACTCCACCTGACGACCTCGGCTACCATGATGTTCGGCCACATCGAAACTAACCTGGAACGAATGGAGCACTTTGCGGCCCTGCGCCAGGTGCAGAGTGAAAAACCCGCTGATGCCAAAGGTTTTCTGGCCTTCATTCCCTGGCCGTTCCAGGATGAAGACACCATTTTGAAAAAGATAAAACGCGCCCGAAACGCGGTTTCCGGGGACGAATACGTGCGCATGATCGCCATGAGCCGCATTATGCTGCCCAACATCAAGAATATTCAGGCCTCGTGGCTGACGGTGGGTAAACAGGTAGCACAGGTTTGCCTGCATGCCGGCGCCAATGATTTCGGCAGCATTATGATCGAAGAGAACGTGGTCTCTGCCGCCGGCGCCCGTTTCCGCTTCACGGCGGATGGTATTCAGCAGGCCATTCGGGAGGCCGGGTTCACCCCGCGTTTACGCAACCAGCAGTACGATTTCCGCGAATTACCAGCCGGTATGGCCCAGCAGCAACTGGACCGGGCAGCGATGATTGTGGATTGATCAGCCCATTTTTATTAGTCAGGAATCATCCCGGATTTTTGTGATGCACTCTTTGCAAGATGGTAACTCGGATGCAACGGATTTTCACGGATTTAAAAATCAGTTGCATCCGTTGCATCCGCGTTACCATCCTACTACGTGTGCGCTCTCACCTGAGAGCTGCGCCAATTTCATTCAGCACCAGGTTTTGTAGCGTAATCGTCTAAAATCCGGGATGATTAAGGGCTTACTCGTTATGCGTCTTCTTCAGCAACTGCGGAAACTGCTTTTTCATCTTATTGATACGCGGTACAGAGACATTCCGCACGTAACCGTTCTCCGGGTGCAGTTTTTCATAATTCTGGTGGTAGTCCTCCGCCATGTAAAAGGCCTCCAGCGGCTGTATAATGACCGCAATGGGTTTAGAATATTTACCCGAAGCATCCAGTTGTTTTTTATACGCCTCGGCTAAATCACGCTCGCTAGAATTATGGTAAAAAATGACCGAGCGGTAGGAATCGCCGTGGTCAGGTCCCTGGCCGTTCACCTGCGTGGGATCCTGCGAAGCAAAATACACTTCCAACAGCGTTTGGTACGTAATCATTTTCGGATCATAATAGACCTGCACCGTTTCCGTATGGCCGGTGGTGTGGCCGCCTACTTCTTCGTACGTCGGATTTTTGGTATGTCCGCCCGAGTAGCCCGAGACGGCCTCTTTGACGCCGGTCAGGCTTTCAAAAATGGCTTCTTCGCACCAGAAGCAGCCGGCGGCAAACGTAGCGGTGTCCAGCGGGCCATAGGTGACGGCTTCCATGGGCAGGGGTTCACTGACGGCCTTGGCGACCGGGTTGTTGACCTTGCCGGAAGAAGCATTGCAGGAAATGAGCAGCACCACGGCCGCTGCAAAAGGAAAAACAAGTTTTTGAAACATGGTTCGGTTGATTTTTACTCGAAATGAGATATACGAGCAAAACAGTCAAAGCGGCCAATCGTTTTAGAAGGAGATGTCTTTGGCCGGACAAGTGGACTTCAATATGCGGTAATTAAGCCGTCGAAAAGCCGCAAATAAATGCACCCGGTCTTATAATGCCCTTTCATTTTTCAAAAAAGTCCTCCCTTTAGATAAAAATCCACCGCATGAAATTCTATTTGTTCCCCCTCCTTGTATGCTGTTTTGCCGGCAGCATTTTCGCCCAGGCCCCTGTTTTTACGCATGACGATACGCTGCGGGGCAGCATCACGCCCGAGCGCGCCTGGTGGGATCTGAATTTTTATAACCTGAAAATTAAAGTCGATCCGGCTACAAAAACCATTACCGGCAGCAACGAAATCCGCTATAAAGTGCTACAGGCCAACCAGATACTGCAAATTGATCTGCAGCCGCCCCTGCAAATCGACCGGGTGGAGCAGGACGGCCAGCCGCTGACCATGGATCGCCAGGGACGTAACGCCTATTTCATCCGACTGCAAAAACCACAACCGCTGGGTTCGCTGCAAAGTCTCACCGTCTGGTACTCCGGCCAGCCCCAGCAAGCCAAACACGCCCCCTGGGACGGCGGCTTCAGCTGGTCGAAGGACGCTGCGGGGCACCCCTTCGTCGCTACTTCCTGCCAGGGACTGGGCGCCAGCGTCTGGTGGCCGTGTAAAGACCACATGTACGATGAACCCGATTCGCAAGCTATTTCCATCACGGTGCCTGCGGGACTGATGGATGTTTCCAACGGCCGGCTGCGGCGCACGGTGGAGAACCCCGACGGCACGCGCACGTTCGACTGGTTTGTGGTGAATCCGTTGAATAACTACGGCGTCAATGCGAACATCGCCAACTACAGCCATTTTGCCGATACCCTGCAGGGTGAAAAAGGGGTACTCACGCTGGACTACTACGTGCTGCCAGAAAACCTGGAAAAAGCAAAGGTGCATTTCCAGCAGGCGAAAGGGATGCTGCGCGCTTTCGAGCACTGGTTCGGCCCCTACCCTTTTTATGAAGACGGCTACAAGCTGGTCGAAGTACCCTACCTCGGCATGGAACACCAGAGTTCGGTCACCTACGGCAATCAGTATAAAAACGGTTACCTCGGCCGCGATCTGTCCGGTACCGGCTGGGGGCTAAAATGGGATTTCATCATTATTCACGAGTCGGGCCACGAGTGGTTTGCCAACAACATCACCTACCGCGACATTGCGGATATGTGGGTGCACGAAGGCTTCACCAACTATAGCGAAAGCCTGTACACGGAGTACTACTACGGCAAGGAAGCCGGCGCCGCCTACGTGCGCGGTTGCCGCGAAAACATCGAGAACCGCCGGCCCATCATCGGCACCTATGGCGTCAATTCGGAAGGGTCGACCGATATGTACTACAAGAGCGGCAACATGCTGCATACCATTCGCCAGATCGTCGATAATGACGCCCTGTGGCTGTCGATCCTGCGTGGGATGAATCGCGATTTTTATCACCAGGTCGTGGACGGAGCGCAAATAGAAAAGTATCTGAGTAATAAATCGGGCAAAAACCTGCAAAAGGTCTTCGATCAGTATTTGCGGACCGTCGATGTGCCGACGCTGGAATATGGTATTCAAAAACAGGCCATTACCTACCGCTGGACCAACTGTGTCGCTGGCTTCGATATGCCGGTAAAAGTTCGACTGGCTTCCGGGAAGTACACCTTCCTTTACCCGACCACTAAAACGAAAATCACGGTGGTGCCCGGCCTGAAAAAGAAGGATTTCGAGGTGGATAAGAACTTTTATATTCTGACGAGGGAGCTGTGAAGGAGGGTTTATAAAGTTGATAAAAAAAGGGTTTATAAGGTTGATAATCAACCCTATAAACCCTTACCAATCCCCTGTCCCTAACTCCTGTCCCCTAACTCCTGTCTCCTAACTCCTAACTCCTGTCCCCTAACCCTCCCTACTGCTTCACCACTTTCACCAATGCGCCGGTTGCGCCGGTTTGAATGCGCACCAGGTAAGTGCCGGTCGGTAAACCCTGCAGATTCAGGTCAAAACTGTTAGCGCCGCTGGCAGATTCCACCTGGCGGTTTTGTAGGGTCTGGCCCAGTAAATTCGTCAGGCTCAACTGTACGGCGGTTGCGCTGGCCGTCGTGAACGTCACCCGCACGGCATCCGTGGTTGGGTTCGGACTGGCGGTCAGTTGCAGGGCAGCGGCCGTTTGCTCATCCGTGCCTACCAGCAGGCTTCGTACGCCATTGCCGTACCAGACACCCCAAGCGTGGTCATTGATCAACTTGGTTTCCGTGCCCTGGGCTTCAATTTTATTGGCTTTCACGCCTTGCACATACAGATTGGTGGTGGTCGAAGTCGATCCCTGGAACAGCACCGCATTATCCAGCCGGTTATAAGACGGCCAGCCAAGGTCACCGTTATTGCTGACGATCACGTTATAATCGCCGGTTTCCACATTGGCCCCGTACACATCATATTGATCGTTGTATTCGTCGATGTAATCGAAGGCGATGATGAAGGGCGAGTTCTTGGCAAAAGCCGGATTGCCGATGCTGGTGTTTTCCGGAATACCGCTGAAAAGCTTGGAAATGAAGGCGTTGGTGCCGTTGGCAAACTGGCCGTTTTCCCGGAACTGCAGAAAACTGATATCCCAGTATTCGATCGACTGGCCGCTCTGATCCTGTAATTTATTGAAGGCATCGTACATCAGGAAATCGCCGGAATAATCAAATTCCATGACGTCCGCGTACTGTACGTCGCCGGTAATTTGCCCCTCGGTATACGTAGGGTTATACAGGAAAAACGTCTGGAAACTGCCGAATGGATCGTTCAGATCGAAAATATACACGCGGTTATCGGTGTTGTCCGTCACAGCAGCCAGATAACGGCCGTCTTTGGAGATGGCCACATTGCGCCATACTGGGTCCGAGCTCAACACGCTGGCCCCATACTGGATCGGTTGAATGTAGTTGAAATCGATGCCGATAATTTCCTTGGCGTCGTTGACAAACACAACCTGTTTGCCGTCATCGGTCACGCTGGGGCGGCTGATCAAACCCTGATCGTACAAGGTGCCCAGCACGGTGCCGTTCCCCAAAGCCAGATCCAGATTGGTCAGTGTCGGGTCGGTGCACAGGATGAAATCGGTACCCGGGTTGACCTGCAACTGGCCGAGGTAATTGCCACCCGGCTGGCTGCCGGTAATACCGACGGCGGTAAACGCATCGGCCGCTGCCGTGGCCACCGCCGCTCCATACAGGTCGGTAGCGGCCTGAATAACCGCAATACGGGCATCCACGAACTGGCTGGATTTCACTAAATAATCGCGTAAAGCCTTGTAATACACCTGTTCCGCCTTGTCTTTACCGACGGCCGCGTTGGTGGCGAATTTATAAAAAGCCCAGTTCGGAATACCGCTGTTGATGTGTACGCCGCCATTGTCTTCGTTGCCATTGTATTTTTCGCTGACCACACGGGGCTGCCAGAATTCACTGTTGGAGCTGCTGCCATTATGCGGATCGGACAGGCTGCGCAGCGCGCCGGAAGGGCTTTGACCAGCCTGCATAACGTCTTCCCCGATTTGCCAGTCGTCGCGGTCGATCATAGTGCCGAAGATGTCGGCCATGCTTTCGTTGAGGGCGCCGCTTTCGTCCTGGTACTCCAGGTTGGCAGTTTTTTCCACCACGCCGTGGGTCAGTTCGTGGCCACCTACGTCCAGTCCGCGGGCCAGTTGTTTGAAGGTTGGGCCGCCGTTACCATACCACATAGCCTCGCCGTTCCAGAAGGCATTCTCCATGGAAGAACCGTCGTCTTCGCTGACGTTGTAAAAGGCGAGGATGTTGCCGCCTGTACCGTCGATCGAACTGCGGCCGAAGGTGTTTTTATAGTAGTCGAAACTCGTGCTGCTGTTCCACAGCGTACTCACGGCGTTTTTGTCGCTGAAAGTAGTGGTCGCGGAAATCGTGAAATCATAGTCGAACGTCTGGCTTACGCTGGGCGAGGTGTTTTTTGCATTCAACACGACCAAAGCGCCCACCGGGTCATTCGGCATATTCGAAGCGCCGGCGTTGAACATGGATTTGCTGGCGTCTTCCATAATGATCTGGCTGCCAATCTGATAGGCGCCGAACGTGTGGTTCACATTGAACAGATCCTGACCGTTGGCCGAAACCGGGCCGTCGACGACCCAGGGCGCAGCAGTGACCGGCGTGGCGGGCGCTTCGTTTTCCAGGTTTACAGTGGCGTGATTATGTCCTTCGTGGTGCAGCAGACCACCGTCTATTTTACAAATATGGTCGAAGTGGTGGATCATTTCGCCCGTGTTGGCATCCAGGAAATACACCGTGCGGGTCAGGATATTCGGGCGGGCGGTTACGACCCAGGCCAGGCGTTCCGTATGCAGGTCGCGTTTGGGGTGATACACCATCAAAGTCGCCTCGAAAGGCGGACCGTCGATGAGCCGCAGTTCATCCGCGGTCCAGTTGGTCTTGATCTTATCCAGGCCGATGGTCGCTTTCACCTGTTGCATGGCGGTTTCAGCGGTCAGGACCGGCGTCACCGAAGCCAGTTTGGGCGTCGGGTAGTAGCGGCCGTTCAGCAACTCGAAGGCGCCGTTTTTGCTGTGGGCGATCACTTCGCCGCCGTACACAGGTACGCCTTGGAACACCTGCTGCAGGCGCACGTGGCTGTTCCCCTGATCGTCGGTGGTGGTTGCGCCGGCCACGAACTCCGCGGCGGGTTGCTTGATGCCGGTTGGTTGCAGGCTGGTGCAGTAGTCCAGGGCGCGTTCGGCCACGGGTTTGGCATCGCCATTGCTGCCGGATGCGGCGGTCTTGCCCTGAAACAAAATAGGCATCCCGTTTTCATCGCGGGTAATGCGGACATTCGGGGCGCCGGCTGCCACCGGTTGCAGCGCCGGCAGCGGCTGGTGCGTAGCCGGCGGTGCGCCAAACGGATTTTCTACTGCGGGCACGGCGGCTTTACCGGGCCATTGTACGCGTAGTTGTTCCGGGGTATAAGTCTTGCCGTCCGAGGAAGGCTGCGCTTTAGTTTGCGAGAAGGCGGGGGAGGCGATGGCGAAGAGTAACGCCAGCATGGAAAATTTTTTCATGTAAATCGTTTTTGATGAAAAAGGAAGGGGAAGCAGGTTTCGGGACTGGAAGTTTAGCTTACACCCATGGCCAAAGATCGTAATTTGCACGTAGCCCGGGAAAGAAAATGGATCAGCCGGGCGCGGGTTTTGGATAAAAACTTTAATATTTGCTCGCTGTTATTCATCGCATTATTTCCAATACGCTCACACTGAATGCGATATCTATTGTTGCTCTGGTTGTTTCTACCCCTGGCCCTGGCCGCTCAAAGTGAGGAGCCGGGCACGGACGAGCCCGTACAATTGTTCCAACAACCCGATGAAACGGACCCGACCGTGGAAAACGGGCAGCCTGCTCACGCCCGCGTTGTGATGCATACGGTGCCCGCCGAGCGTTGGAAGAAGGCCACCGAAGGACTGGATTACAGCAAAGACCAGCCGAAGCCCTCGAAGGAAGAAAAGCCGCGCAGTAGCTTTAATCCCGATTTTACGGGCTGGACGGCTGCTACCAAAGCGCTGGGCACGGTGCTGCAGGTGGTGGCCATTTTACTCGCCATCGGACTTATTGGCTGGGGTGTTTACCGCATGCTGCAGGCGCCGCGTAACCGGATCATTTCCCGCGACGGGGTGGAGATCACGGTGGATAACCTGGACCAGTACATCCATGAAACCGACTTGGAAAAGTTTTTACGCGAGGCCATCGCGCAGGGCAATTATTCGCTGGCCATCCGGCTGTATTACTTGCAGGTGATCAAGGATTTATCGGCTAAAAATGCCATTCGCTGGTCGCGTGAAAAGACCAACCGCGACTACCAGCGGGAAATGCGCAGTCACCGCCTGGCCGAACCTTTCCGGCAGGCGACCCTGGCTTTCGAGGAAGTCTGGTACGGGAATCAGGCCTTGGATGCGGCGGCGTACGGGCGGCTGGAGCCGGCGTTTAAGGGGTTGCTGGGGGAGATTGGGGGTGGGTAAAGACCCCGGTAATTATGTGAACATCCTAGTGGTTATAAGCCTGGAATATTGATTTCAAATCACTTCATCTTCTCCTCCCTTGGCCGGTCTCTACCTCCATATTCCTTTCTGCAAACAGGCTTGTCACTATTGCAACTTCCACTTTTCCACCTCGCTGCGGGCCAAACCGGCTATGGTCACCGCGCTTTTGCAGGAACTGGAGCTGCAAAAAGACTATTTGGAATGGGCGGAACTGAGCTCCATATATTTCGGCGGCGGTACCCCCTCTCTGCTGGAAATCAGGGAATTAGAACAAATTTTTTCTAAAATAAACAGCCTGCACCGCCTGCACCCACAGGCGGAAATCACGCTGGAAGCCAATCCCGACGACCTCAGCCCAGAGCTGCTGCGCGATCTGCGGAACTACACGCCCGTCAACCGGCTGAGCATCGGTATTCAGTCTTTCCACGAGGCGGATTTACGCTGGATGAACCGTGCCCACTCGGCCAAACATGCCTTCGCCTGCCTGGATGCTGCGCTCACGACGGGCTTTGATAACCTCACCATCGACCTGATCTACGGCGCACCGACCACCTCGGACCAGGTGTGGCAGGACAACCTGGACATCGCATTCCGCATGGGCGTGCCCCACCTGTCGTGTTACTGCCTGACCGTAGAAGACGGCACCGCGCTGGGTGCATTCGTCCGTAAAGGGCAGGTCCGCCCGATGGATGAAGAACAGGCCGCCCGCCAGATGGAGTACCTGATGGCGGCCACTACCGCGCAGGGCTACGAGCAGTACGAGATCTCTAATTTTGCCAAACCGGGGCACTACGCGCAGCATAACAGCAGCTACTGGCGCGGACAGCCTTATCTGGGCGTAGGGCCCTCGGCGCACTCTTTCAATGGGCATTCCCGGCAATCAAATGTTGCTAATAATGCCTTGTATATCAAAGCGTTAGCCGAAGGAAATCTGCCTTTTGAAGTGGAGCAACTCAGTCCGGCACAACGGTATAATGAATACGTGCTGACCTCCCTGCGCACCGTCTGGGGTACGGAACCGGAAAAGATGACGGCGGCGCAGACCCGGCATTTCGAGACCATGATCCAGCCGTATTTGGCGGCGGGAACGGTAGAACGCCTGGAAAACACGTATCGGCTAACCCATGCCGGGCGCTTGTTCGCCGATCGCATCGCGATGGATTTGTTTATGGATGCGGATGTATGATGTTAGAGAATTCATCTACATTTGTACACCAATTTTCTTATCATCGTCAAAACGAAACGTAATGTTGTCAGAATTTAAATCATTTATCCTGCGCGGCGACGTGCTGGCCCTGGCGGTCGCGGTCATGATTGCCGGCGCTTTTCAGGGCGTCATCGATTCCATGGTGAAGGACGTTATCACCCCGATCATCGGGCTGATCGGCGGCCAGCCCGATTTTTCCAGCATCGTCATTGGCGGGCATCCCAACCCGGACCCCGCTGCTCCGGACAGGATCATCGGCGGCATTCAACTGGGTCGTTTTATCAATGCGATCATCAGTTTCCTGATCAATGGTTTCGTGCTGTTTTTACTGGTGAAATCGGCTGGAAAGAAAGCGGAAGCGATTGCTTAAATCCATTCAGCAAAGTTTTTTTTAGCAAGGGCGCTCATCATTATGTGGTGAGCGCCCTTTGTATTGCCTGCAGTAAAACAATAGCTTATGAGGAACCGGAAAGGAATGGCAAATAAAATTTTGCTTTAATCCCGATGGTTTAAGGAATATAGGATTTTATGAAATTAAAGATGCGATCAGCTATTTGGTAAAATATCAACCAATTTATGTTTTGAAATAGCTTAACAATAGCTTAGGATACAGTTTTTAATTTGGTTAAAAATTTTTACCTTATCTTTGCGGAAACAATTTTTCATCACCATCACATTTTTCATTATGAAATTGCAACAACTCGTAGCAGCGCTTGACGCACAAATAGTCTCGGGCGACATCGTTGGCGCTTTCCAGAAGTACGCTGCCGACTACTGCGTTACCAGCTCCAACGACCATGATAAGACCACTTCCAAAGCCCAGAAACTGGAAGCTTTACGTTGGTTTTTCGACAATATCGCCAGCAACAACCAGATCAAACTGGTAGACAGCAATGTCGGCGAAAACGTGAGCGAATCGCAGTTTGTGTTCGATTTCACCAACCGGCAGGGCGAGCCGCTGCATTTCAGCGAAGTCATTCGCCGCACCTGGAAGAATGATCAGATCGTGGAAGAAGTGTATTTGCTGGGCGCTACGCTCGAGCCGGTTGCTCCCAAGAAAACTGCCGCAAAAGAAACCGCCAAAGCCGTGAAAGAAACGGCTCCGAAGGCAACTAAAGAAACCGCCGCCAAATCCGGCAAACCGAAAGCCGACAAAAAACCGGCCACGAAGGGCGCTAAAGGCGAACTAAAAGCAGGGAAGTAAAACCCGTTCCCGGCCTTCCTACGGGGAGGTGTACTGGGTAAAGCCCGGCTGGTGTCTCACCGGTCGGGCTTTTTTTATTCGCCGATCTCATACTCTTTCAGCCAGAGTTTCAAATACACCGGGTCGGAAAGGTGCTGGATTTCCTTCTCCAGTTCCCGCAGGTGTTTTTTCATTTCCTTGATTTCCCGCTCCAGCAACTGCTCCATGTACAGCGCTGAGCCTTGAAATGGGAATCCCACGACGGCTTCCAGATTTTCCATTGCCTCGTACAGGGCGTTTTGTAATTCGGCGGCCTGGCGCTGCAGTATTTTCGTGAAATGTTTCAGCCGGTCCTCGGCGATGTTTTCCAGATGCTCCTGGTCGATCTGCTCGAACTCCAGTTGTAGCTGCAGCAGCGTCAGCAGGTCGTTATTCTCGTAGGCCTGCGCAATGCGCTGCATGACCTCCGTTTTACGCTGCTTTTCCTGCTCGTCCGGCTCCAGGTCCGGGTGGAAAGCCTTGGCCAGTTCTACATATACTTCGCGCACGGATTTGGAGATTTTGCGCTCTTCCTCGGCCTGTTTTTGCTCTTTTTCGAGCTGTTTGGCGGTTTTCGGGCGGTTTGCCTGTCGGGCTTCCTGTTGCTGCCAGCGCTCTTGTTCGCTCTTTTCCTCCTCCGCCATTTGTTTTTCGAAGTAAGCCTGCATTTTTTCCGGATCGCTCAGGTCCACCTCCTCGTCGTCCAGATTCAGGCCAAACATGTTTTGCAGCATTTCTTTGACTTCATCCGATGCTTCATCCTGCATCCTGGCCACTTCTTCATCGTAACTGATCTCATGGTAGCGGTCATATATTTCCTTCAACGCCACCATATCATCATTGGTAATAAGCTCGAAGACCATGTTGATGATCAGTTCTTCGAGTTTTTTGCGCTCCCGGTTTTTGTACACACCGCTGCGGTGGGCCTTGTCGAACAGGTACACCAGCTCGGCGCGACCTTGCGCGTATTTTTGTTGCAGCGGCACCAAAACGCTCAGATTGCGCTGCTGCAACCGATCAGTCACTTCTTCGGTTTGCCTGATTTCAGCGCGTATTTTCTCGATCCGCGCGGTCAGGCGGTTAAATTCTTTCTGCGATTTAGTCAGCTGGGCTTTTTCTTTGCTTTGCCCGACTTTTAAAATTTGGTTACTCATAGGCTTGTTTTTCAGCGGGCAAAATTCGGTTTTCTCCGTTTAGCGCGCGTTTATTTAGCGTAAAAATTAAATGCCGCAGCCCTCCGGTTGGCTACCTTCGCGGCGTAAATACCAAACACGCAAACCTGTCACCCATGCAAGTACCTTCCCGCGCATTCTTACTCATTCTCGACGGCTGGGGTTTCGGCCCAAAACACGAGGCCGATGCCATTTATCAGGCTGAAACGCCCTATTTCGATAGCCTGCTGGCGCAGTATCCGCATAGCACGCTGGTCACTTTCGGCGAAGACGTGGGTTTGCCGGAAGGCCAGATGGGCAACTCCGAAGTCGGTCACCTCAACATCGGCGCGGGCCGCATCGTATGGCAGGAACTGGCGCGCATCAATAAGGCGGTGCGCGAACGGGAACTGCACGAAAACTCGACCCTGCTGGCGGCCCTCGACCATGCCAAACTGCATAATAAAACGGTGCACCTGATGGGACTGGTTTCCGACGGCGGCGTGCACTCGCATATTAACCACCTGAAAGCCCTGTGCGACATCGCGGTGGAACGCGGCTGCCCGCGCACGTATATTCAGGCGTTTACCGACGGGCGCGACTGCGATCCCAAAAGCGGCGCGGGTTTCCTGGCCGATTTACAGCAACACCTTGCGAATAAGCCGGTTGCGCTGGCTTCCATCGTTGGCCGCTACTACGCCATGGACCGCGACAAACGCTGGGAACGGGTGAAACTGGCCTATGATCTGCTGGTAAACGGCCAGGGCGAAACCATATCCGACCCGGTGGCAGCACTGCAAAAATCCTATGCGGAGGGCGTCACCGACGAGTTCCTGAAACCCATGCGCGTGCAGCAGCCCCTGGTCGATGGCCTGGCGCCGATCACCACGATCCAGGCCGACGACGTGGTCATTTGTTTCAACTTTCGCACCGACCGCTGCCGGGAAATCACTGAAGTGCTGACCCAGCAGTCGATGCCCGAACAAGGCATGTACGCCCTGTCGCTGTACTACGTCACGATGACACGTTACGACCATAGTTTTAAAAATATCCACGTGCTGTATGAAAAGGACGACGTGGTGATGACGATGGGGGAGATCATTGAAAAAGCCGGCAAATCCCAGGTGCGCATTGCCGAAACCGAAAAATATCCGCACGTAACTTTCTTCTTTTCCGGCGGCCGCGAAGATGCCTTTCAGGGCGAACGGCGCCTGATGATCCCATCGCCGAAAGTGGCCACCTACGATCTCCAGCCGGAAATGAGCGCTTACGGTATTCGCAACGCCATCATCGGTGATATAGAGGCCAATCAGCCGGATTTCATCTGCCTGAATTTCGCCAACACCGACATGGTGGGCCATACGGGCGTTTTTTCCGCCGCTATACAGGCTGCCGAAACCGTGGATCAATGCCTGAGCCAGATCATTCCGTTTGCGCTGGCCTACGACTATTCCTGTATCGTGATTGCCGACCACGGCAACTCCGACTATATGATCAATGAAGACGGTACGCCGAACACGGCCCATACGATGAACCCAGTGCCCTGTATTCTGGTGACCAAACAACTGGCGGAAGGCACACACCTGCGCGAGGGCCGGCTGGCGGATGTCGCCCCGACGCTTTTGCATTTAATGGGTATAGAAAAAGGAAAGGAAATGACGGGCGAAAGTTTGATTGTGGAAGACCTGTAGCTGCCTGTTTCGGCAGCTGCTTTGCCCGGTTCGTAACACTACGCATTGCTGCCGGGCGGGCGGGGGTTCTACATTTGTCCAGTCATCTGAGATGGCGCTTATCCAAACTTCATTTTCACAACCCTATCATTTTTCGATTTATGAAAAAGATGCTCATCGTCGCCGCTTGCTCCCTGTTTGCAGTCGGTGCTTTTGCCCAGACCAGCACGGCTAAACCAGCCGCCAAACCAATCACAACGACGACCCCCGTATCCAAATCAATGCCGGCTACCAGCGCTAAGGCCGCTACGACTACGACCGCTAAACCAGCCGCTGCCACGATGACCGCCAAGCCAACGCAGGCACCGGCCGGCAAACCAACCACTGCACCGGCGGCCAAAAGCACAACTGCCACGACTAAAGGCAGCACCACGGCTAAACCAGCGGTAAAACACCGTAAACACCACAAAAAAGCCGCGGCTAAACCAGCAACGCCAACGGCGCCGAAACAATAGTTCCAATAAACAAACATTAGCAAGGGCTTATCCACCAGACGGTGGGTGGGCCCTTTTCTTTTCGTTTCTTTTTGCAAATGCCGGTACTATTTACCCGGATTTCGACTAAAAAAGCGGATTTTCGCGGCTGAAATACAAACATATAGTCAAAACAAAGTGGATTTGAACTAAGTCGGATGTCAAATGACCGATACCAAATATTCAAACCAGCAAACCATTCAAACCACTCAAACCTGACTAAATGTTCAAAAACTTACTCATCGGCGTCCTGCTTTGTACGGCCTGTACCCGCCAAATTCATCCAACTGCTATGGCTGATTTTACCATCCCCTTCGAGACCAACCCCAACCAGACGCTGACCTACCGCGAAGTAATCACGTGTTACGAAAAAATGGCAGCCGCCCATCCGGGTGTACTTCGCCTGCAAACCGTTGGCAGCACCGATAGCGGCGAACCGATCCACGTGGCCATTTTGTCCAAAAACGGGGAGTTCGATCCTGCCAGAATTCGCCGTTCCGGCAAACGTATTCTGCTGATCAACAACGGCATACACCCCGGCGAACCGGAAGGCATCGACGCCACGATCCTGCTGCTGCGTAACTATTTGACCAAACCGGAATTGCAGGCGACGCTGGAAAACCTGGTCATCGTCATCATTCCCGTGTACAACATCGACGGCTGCCTGAACCGCAACAGCTTCAGCCGCGCTAATCAGGACGGACCGGAATCGTACGGCTTCCGGGGCAATGCCCGCAACTACGACCTCAACCGCGATTTCGTGAAATGCGATTCGCGCAACGCCCGCACGTTCAACCAGGTTTTTCAGACCTGGCAGCCCGATATTTTTGTGGATAACCACACGTCCAACGGCGCAGATTATCAATACACCATGACCCTGATCGCCACCCAGCATAATAAACTGGAAGCGCCGCTGGGTCAGTTTTTACAGGAAACCATGCTGCCGGAACTGTACGCCGGCATGAAAAACCGTAACTGGGAAATGATCCCGTACGTGGATAGTCCCGGCGACACACCCGACAGCGGCATCGTGGGCTTCTGCGATTATGGCCGTTTTTCCACCGGTTACGCGGCCATGTGGAACACCATCGGGTTCATGCCCGAAACCCACATGCTCAAGCCCTTCGCGGATCGTTTGTGGAGTACTTACGCCTTCATGGAAGAGGTGATTAAATTCACCGCCTCTCACCATGCGGAAATCGGTAAAGCCCGGGCGGCAGCCTTCGAAACGACCCGCTCGAAACGGACCTTCGTGCTGGACTATGTGATGGACACCACCAAACGCGACACCTTGACTTTCAAGGGTTTCGAAGCAAAATACAAGCCGTCTGAAGTGTCCGGCCTGCCGCGCCTGTGGTATGACCGCAGCGCGCCTTACGAGCGGCCCATTCCCTACTATAACTATTTCAAACCCTCGGTGACGGTCGAAAAACCGCTGGCTTATCTGCTTCCCCAAGCCTGGGAAAACGTGATCGAACGCCTGGAATTGAACGGCGTGGAGCTACACCGACTGGCCCAGGACGTGGAAGTAGAAGTGGAAACCTATACCATTGGCGAGTTCAAAACCCGAAATGCCTGGGAAGGCCACTACTACCACCACGGGGTGGAACTGACGAAAAAAACGCAGAAACAGGCTTACCACCAGGGTGATTACGTGATTTTCCCCAACCAGAACGCCAACCGCTACCTGCTGGAGACGCTGGAACCGAACGCGCCCGATTCCTGGTTTGCCTGGAATTTTTTCGAGCCGGTGCTGATGCAAAAGGAGTATTTCTCGGCCTATGTGTTCGAAGACCTGGCGGCGGAATTTTTGAAGGCAAACCCGGACGTCCGCGCCAATCTGGAAGCCAAAAAAACGGCAGAACCCGCTTTCGCCGCCGATGCCGCGCTGCAACTGGACTGGGTGTACCGCCAATCACCCTGGTACGAGCCGACGCACCGCGTGTATCCGGTGGGGCGGCTGCTGGAGGTGGTGGAGTTGCCGCTGGCGCGGTAATCTACCCTTCCAAAAACCTCGCCACTCCCCCCGCCACATTCTGCCCATCCATCGCCGCCGATAAAATACCGCCCGCATAACCCGCTCCTTCGCCGCAGGGGAACAAACCCTTTACTTCCGGGTGCATCAGCGTCATCGCGTCGCGGGGAATTCGAATAGGCGAACTCGTGCGGCTTTCGGTACCGACCACGGTGGCTTCTTCCGTATGAAAACCGCGCATTTGTTTGCCGAATTCCGCCAGTCCTTCCCGCACGCGCTGGTAAATGAAGCGGGGCAGCAGGTCGAACAGCGGGGCCGCGTACAA
The DNA here is from genome assembly GCA_031425035.1 of Saprospirales bacterium. GTDB lineage: Bacteria > Bacteroidota > Bacteroidia > Chitinophagales > Saprospiraceae > M3007. The sequence continues at coordinate 115,929 of JANPIN010000077.1, forward strand.
ACCGGGGATGTAGGACGAAGCGGGCATGTTCCTGGACATCTTGCCGTTAATGAAGTCGGGCAGGCGCAAGGCCGGCCCCTTCTGGCTGCCGTCGCCCGCTGCGAACAGGCGCTGCTCCACTTCGGCCTGAAATTCCATGGCCGCAAAAACGCCGTGTTTGGCCCAGGGCGCCAGGTCCTCGGGTTCTACGGCGGTCACCATGCCGGAATTGGCGAAAGGAGAATCGCGGCGGCTCATACTCATGCCGTTGACCACGATCTCACCGGGCCGGGTAGCCGCCGGCACGATCAGGCCGCCCGGACACATGCAAAAGGAAAAAACACCACGTCCCCGCACCTGCGCCACCAGACTGTAACTCGCGGCCGGCAGGTGCTCATCGCGATCCCTTTGCCGGTACTGAATACTGTCGATCAGCGGCTGCGGATGTTCCACACGTACGCCGAGGGCAAAGGGTTTGGCCTCAATACGGATGTTGCGGCGGTGCAGCAGGCGGTAAATATCGCGGGCGGAGTGGCCGGTGGCGAGGATGACCGCGTCGGCAAAATGCTCGTTATTGGTGGCCAATTCCCCGGTGGTGGTCGTAGTAACTCCCAAAATCCGGCCTTCCTTTAAAATGAAATCCGTGACAAACTGCCCGAAATGGATTTCGCCGCCATGCTGAATGATGGTCTCGCGGATGTTCTGCACCACGCCGGGCAGTTTATTGGAACCAATATGCGGGTGGGCTTCCACCAGGATATCGCTTTTGGCGCCGTGTTCCACCAGCAGGCGCAGGGCCTTCTGGATGCTGCCCCGTTTGGCCGAGCGGGTGTATAATTTGCCATCGGAGTACGTGCCGGCGCCGCCTTCGCCGAAACAGTAATTGGAATGCGGGTTCACTTCGTCATGCTGCTGGATGGCCTTGAGGTCGCGGCGGCGGGCCTGCACGTCTTTGCCACGGTCCAGTACGATGGGTTGAATGCCGTGTTCGAGCAGTTCCAGGGCGGCGAAGTAGCCACCGGGACCGGCGCCGACGATAATTACGCGTTTCACTTTGGGGGCCACGTGCCGCAGGTTGGCCAGCAGCGGCGCTTCCGGCACGAAGATTTCGCCGGGGCCATATACCTCGGCGCGCAGGCGGAACAAAGGCTGGCGCGCCCGGGCATCCAGCGAGGATTTCAGGATTTCGAGGTGGCTGATCTGCTCGGGGCGGAGACCGGTCTGCTGCGCGGCTTTTTGCCGGAGGCGGGCTTCATCCTGCTGTTCGCCAGGAAGGACTATGAGTTCAACTAATTGTGGCATAAGGTTTTGTGTCCCGTTTTTATCAGGAAATTTAAAATGAAAGGCAGCAGGCTACATTATTTCCCGCGTTCCTGGACGTCGGAGTAGTAAATCAATTCCCATTCACCGTTGGTCTGTTTGGCGAACCGGCGCTCCAGTCCGAAACTCACCGAGCGGGCGCGAATACGTTCGATGACCATCATATCGCCCAGCATCTGGGTTTCGATCAGGTAGTCTTTCGTACTGAATCCGAGTCGCATCATGCGCCAGGTTTCCGGGGTCCAGGTAAATTTTTTCGGCCGGTAGTGGGTGCTGTCGATCTGTTCGCTGGCATCCCCTTGCAGTGGCCAGCTAATATGGCTCATTTGGTACAGGCTGTCATCGTGAAAACGTTTATAAAATTCCAGGAAATCGGCCGGCAAGTCGGCATCCGCTGGTAAAGTGGCCGTTTCTTCGGGTACATTCGCAGTTTGCGACCGGTTTTGGCAGTTATAAAATAGAAAAGAAACAGATAGGAAAAGCAGCAGAAAGCGCATGAAGCTGGAAAGTTTGGTGCAGAAGTAGGGGGCAAAGGTAGCCGTCAGGCCTCAAAACGTAGTACACAGGGATATATTTGCGCCTTTAAACACAGCCTGAAATGGAATCACCTGGTCGGCTTCGGTTTTCTGGTCCTGGCGGTGTATTTCATCCGCAAATAAATTGTGGATAAAAAAGCGGCTTTTTAACTACCGTTTTCTGGCATAAAAAACCGCTTTACCGCCTATCTTCGCCGCATTTAACACTCAAACCGCCCCACACAACGAACCCAAACCGCACGGCATGGCAAAGCGCAAAAGCGGACAACTCGGACTAAATTTCGACGGCGAACGGGTCTCGAAACTCTTCGGGATCTTCTGTTTGTTCCTTTCATTTTATTGTTTCGTCGCGTTCGTCTCCTACCTGTTTACCTGGCAGAACGACCACGACGTAGTATTCCATTTTTCCTGGGATATGTTTCTGGCCGATGTTCAGGTGGACAACTGGCTGGGACGGCTCGGCGCATTTCTCTCCGACAGTATCATTTACTGGGGCTTCGGGGTGGCGTCCTTCGGATTTGTGTATTTGCTGTACAAATATGGCATGGCCTTCGTGCGCCGTACCCCTGCCGGCTCGATGTACGGCACGTTACAGCGTACGGTCATCTACATGGTCATCGTGTCGATCGTTACTTCGTTTTTTTTCCAGAAATTTCAATTCCCCTGGGGCGGCGTTTTCGGACAGGGTATTAGTGAATATATTCAGAATCTGGTGGGCGGCATCGGTACGCTGGCCCTCATGTTATTTGCCATTATTGCCACCTTCGTGTGGTCGAATAACCCGAACCTGGAAGAATTCACCTGGCCGAAACTCTGGGAAGAAACCAAAATGGCCTGGCAGGATCTGCTATCCGGTAACTTTGCCAAACGCCAGCGGGAAATGCCGCTCCGGGCGCCGCGAACCGTCCGGGCCGACGTGCCGGTGCCGCCCGGCGACTCCATCCCGGGCATGGAAACGGTGAATAATGTGCCGCCGCCGCCGCCCGCCCCGCAACTGGCGCTGGACCTCAGTCAACGCAGCGCGCTTTTTGCCGACGTGCCTAAACAGGAAACGCCGCGGCCAAGTACGAGTCTGCAACCGAACTCCGATGATTTTGAGATTATCGCCGCACCACCGGTGATCACCTCGCCGGAAGAAGCGGATGTTTATAAAGCCCCGGTCGCTATCGTGCAGGAAGATAATCCCAATCTTTCCGAGCCCTACGACCCCACGCTGGATCTGTCGCACTACGAATTTCCGCACCTGCAACTGCTGATCGATCACCCCGATCAAACCCTGGAAATTGACCGCGAAGAGCTGGAAACCAATAAGAACCTGATCATTCAGACGCTGCTCAATTTCAAAATTGAGATCGAGAAAATACGGGCCACCATCGGCCCGACGGTGACGCTGTACGAAATTATTCCGGCCAAAGGCATTCGTATTTCCAAGATCAAAAACCTGGAAGACGACATCGCCCTGAGCCTTTCCGCCCTGGGTATACGGATCATTGCGCCTATTCCCGGCAAGGGCACGATCGGTATTGAGGTGCCGAATAAAAACCGCCAGATCGTGGGGATGCGCGAAGTGCTGCTCAACGACCGTTTCAAACGGGCCAAAATGGACCTGCCGATTGCGCTGGGCAAAACCATTCAGAACGAGGTGTTTGTGGCCGATCTGACTAAAATGCCGCACTTGCTGATCGCCGGCGCTACCGGTCAGGGTAAATCCGTGGGCATTAACGTGGTGCTGATGTCGCTGCTGTACAAAAAGCACCCCTCCCAGGTTAAACTGATCCTGATCGACCCGAAAAAGGTGGAGCTCTTCCCGTATTCGCGGCTGGATAACCACTTCCTGGGCTTCCTGCCCGATCAACTGGAACCCATCGTGACCGACACGACGAAGGTGGTGCACACGCTGAACTCCCTGATCATCGAAATGGAAACGCGTTACGACCTGCTGAAAAAAGCCGAGGTGCGCAACATTTCGGAGTATAACGACAAGTTTGTGGCGCGTCGACTGAATCCCAACAAGGGCCACCGTTTCCTGCCGTATATCGTGCTCATTATCGACGAATTCGCCGACCTGATCATGACGGCGGGCAAGGAGATCGAACTGCCGATCGGCCGTCTGGCCCAACTGGCGCGTGCCGTGGGTATTCACCTGATCATTGCGACCCAGCGACCTTCCGTCAACATTATTACCGGGGTGATCAAAGCCAACTTCCCGGCGCGGATTGCCTTTAAAGTGGCTTCCAAGGTCGACTCCCGTACCATCCTGGATGCGGGCGGCGCCGAGCAGTTAACCGGTCGCGGCGACATGCTGCTATCCGTCGGCGGCGATATTATCCGTTTGCAGAGTGCCTTTGTGGATACGCCCGAAGTGGAAAAAGTGATCGAATTCATTGCCAACCAGCAGGGCTTTGCGGAGCCGTTTTTCCTGCCCGAATTTCATGCGGACGGCGAAGGCGGCAGCGCCGAAACCAAGGAATTCCGCCTCTCCGAAATGGACGATATGCTGGAAGACGCCGCCAAACTGGTGGTGGAAACCCAGCATGGTTCCACGAGTATGATCCAGCGGCGGATGAAACTGGGTTATAACCGGGCGGGGCGGATTATGGATCAGCTCGAAGGTCTGGGCATTGTCGGTCCGGCGGAAGGTTCCAAACCCCGGGAAGTGCTCTTTTACAGCATGGATGAACTGACAAGGTTCATGGCGGAGTTGAAGAATCGGAAGGGGTAATAATTTAGATCCGGGCTTCATTCAGTTAAATTTTAGCGATGGGACAAATTGAAAGTCGGCACATTCCAATTTTTCATACGTTGGAAACTATCGAAAGGATAAATAAGCATGTTGTTCTGCATGAAAGTTCAGAACAACCGGATAAGATGGCTATCGAGCTATGGCGACGTATTCGTGCTGATCTCCAACGCCAACTCCGTGACATGCTTGCCGAACTGGATGCTTTGCTACCTTTGAGCAAGGGCTAATAGGTTTTCGGTTGAACATAGGGAGCCGTCGGACGACAAAAAAGTCGTCAGACGGTGGGGAGGGATGACAAGCATAGGGAGCGGTCGGACGACAAAAAAGTCGTCAGACGGCGGGGAGGG
>JANPIN010000078.1:0-16575 GCA_031425035.1 Saprospirales bacterium
GGTGAAATTTTGGCTTTGCCCCACCGCCAGATCCACGCCGGCATAATTATACAGCGTTCCCGGGCAGGTTTTAACGGCCAAGCTGGAACTGGAAACCGGCAGCGCAGCCACCGTCACGGTCACCACCGAATCGCAGCCAAGGGCATTTTGCAGGGTAAATTGCTGGCTTTGGCCGACCGCCAGATCCACGCCGGCATAAGTAAACAGCGTTCCCGGACAGGTACTAACGTTTAAGCTGGAACTGGAAACCGGCAGCGCGGCCACCGTCACGGTCAGTATCGAATCGCAGCCGAGGGTGTTAACCAGGTTAAAAACAGCACTTTGTCCGGCCGCAATGGTCTGTCCGCCGTAAGCCACCGTGGTGCCCTGACAAGCGGAAAATTGCAGTACAGAGGAGGAAGCCACGCAATTAAAGTTGAGCAACAGATCGGCAAAACCTTGTGCCGCGCAACCCACGAGCGTCACCGGATCCTGGCCGATGACCACCTGCCAGAGACCAGTCAAAGCAGCGGTATCAATTTCCACCTGATAATTCGTAGACGGCACTTGCAGGAAATCAAAAGTCCCATTGGCCGCCGATTGGTTGGTCGCCACCTGCGCATTGTTTTGCAACAGCCTGACCGTGATGCCCGACAAAAGGGTGTCCGCCGCATCGATCAGTCCGTTATGGTTTACATCCGACCACACCTGTCCCAAAATATTGCCGCTGCCCTGGTACAACTCCAGGGTCAGTTCGGCGCTTTGGGCAGCACAACCATTCACATCCGTCAGCGCTGCCCAGTAAGTACCACTTTGCTGGGCCACAAAATTACTGCTCGTCGCCCCGGCAATCGGCGCACCGCCGAAGTACCACTGCCAGCTCACCACCCCGGTCAAAGCCGGCAGGCATAAAGTATCGGGTGAACAACGGGCATGACAACCCGCCGGGAGTGCGGACACATTCGGCCCGGGATAAATAACTACCGTGTTGCTTTTTGTAACGCAGCCATATTCATTGACCACCCGCACGAAATACTGCCCGGCACTCTCCGTCGTGATCGGGTTGGGGCCGCTTTCGCCCGTATTCCATAAAATATTCCAGTTGGGATTCATGGGCCCGAGGTAGTTAATCACATTGGGGCTGCCGGCACAAACACTGCTGGTCGCCACCGTAAAACCAGCGGGTAAGGCATTCACCGCGACATCAAAAGGCGTTGTCGTGGCGGTGCAACCAGTCAGGAAATTGGTCAGCGTCACGGTATAGGTGTAATTGCCCACACTCAGCGGATTGCCGCGGTCTTCCGTAAAACTGAGCACCGTATTTGTACCGTTGCCTCCGCTCCACTGGGTGAAATAATTGCCGTCGTCGAAGATTTCCAGCGTCACGTCGTCACCCGCGCAGACCGACAGGCTAGGGGAAACAACACCTATCACCTGGCCCAAATCGTTGATTTCCAAAGCTTTAATAATGCCGACCGGCGCAGGATTTACCTCCACCGTTTTGGCCGGCGGCGAATAAGAACAACCGTTGGCATTCGTCAACGTGACATCGTACACGCCTTCCTGGCTGACGGTGATGCTTGGCGTTAAAGCGCCATTGGACCAAGCATAGCTGGCCGAAGCGGCGGCAGGGGCTGCGAGATCGATCGTTTTACCCGCACAAATGCTGCTGGTTCCGCCTGGCGTAATCAAACCGCTGAACGGATTGGACGTAATCAAGACCGGCTGCGTGAAAGTAGCGGTACAACCATAGGTGTTCGTTGCCGTCAGCGCGACCAGGTAACTGCCGGCCGGACTGAAATTATGGTAGGCTTTTTCGGCCTCGGAAGTGTTCAGGCTGGCCGAAGCCGGATCGCCGAAATTCCACTGCACCTGCGTAATATCGGCTGCCGGCGCCGGTATAAATTCTGCGGCATTGCCGGTACAATTGGCGACCGGTGGAACAAAATTGGGGGTCGGCAAAGCCGGTATGAACACATTTTCCGAATAACTCGACGTGCAACCCGAACTGGACGTGACCGTCAGCGTCGCCGTATAGTTGCCCCCGCTGGTATATGGATACGCAGGAGAGGCCTGTGCGCTGATCGCGGCGGCTTCGCCGAAATCCCATAGCCAGGCGGCTAAACCAGCCTCGGGCAAACGGGTACTTTCATCCGTAAACCGGGTAGAATCACCGGGACAGGCCGTCACGGTGGAAAATTGCGCGGCAACCTCCACGTCGACCGAATCCACTACGAAACAGGTGGCTCCGGAGGTCAGGTTCGCGTATAACACCACGATGTATTTACCGGCATTGGGAAATTGAAAGCCCGGATTCTCTCCGCTCGCAGTACCCAGGGTACTGCCCCCGGATTCTGCGAAGAGCCAGCTGGCCGAACCAGTCTGATAAGTACCGCCATTGATCAGGTGAAATTGAAAAGAATCGCAACGCGGCGTCAGGTCATAATTGATCAGCACATCACCCGGCTGGCAGCTGGCCCCCTGGGCTGGAAAGTACCCCCCGCCGCCACCACAGTACTCGAAAAGCACCACATTGCCGTCGCTGGCGGTACATCCATATTCATTGGTCACCCGGACCGAATACGCTCCATACTGATTGGTCGCATACACCGGCGCATTCACCCCCAGCGCGACGCCATCATGAAACCATTCATAATCAAAATTGCCGTCGTCCGGCACCAGCGCGGTCATAGAGACAAAACGCGAATTCATGCAAAATCCGGTGGGGTCCGCAGTGGTCACGGTTACGTTGGGCGTTGGATAGGATTTTATCGTAAATTCCGTGGAGCCCGCACAGCCATACACATCGGTAACGGCCAGGGCATACGTTCCGGGTATCAGGTCAATAGAAGAAGCCAAACCCAGGACGCTCCCGGCGGCATCTTTCCAGATATAACTGGTAAAGGCGCTGCTCACCAGGATCGTACCGGTATCACCCGGGCAAATACCGGCTGGATAAACCGGAATCGGCGCCGGGCTGTCATGCACGACGACCGGATAATTAACCACCTGTCCGCAGCGGGTAAGTTTTACCGTGTGGTTTCCCGCTACCTGCCAGAAAATTTCCACTGCATTTTTCCCCTGCCCTGTTTTGATCGTTCCGGCACTGGCCGGCACAATTTCCCACTGAAAATCCAGGTTCGGAAACCCGGCCGTGGCATACTGGCCCAGATCGCCGACACAGCGCTGGGCATCGCCGGTCAGCAGAGGTGCCGGTAAAGCCTGCACCAGCAACTGAAACGTATCGGACAGGCAACCCAGCCCGTCGGTAGAGAGCTGGGCCAGGGAAATCCAGCGCGGATTCGCCAGGGCCCAGGTCACGTTGAGCGCTTCCCCGCCTTGGGTCGCTACCGCAGCAGCGCCATTTTTAACCTGCCATTGCAAACTGTAAGCGCTGTTGGCCGCCGACGTATAGGTATATGGCGTACCGGGACAAATCAGGGCCGGGCCGGCAATCCCAACGACTTTAGGCGGACGGGCAGCCACTTTCAAGGTAAAATCCGCACCGACCGAACAGGTTTGCGCAGGCGTAGCGGGTAAAGCAAAAATCCGGTAACTGCCGGCGCCCTGGCCGGGGGTAAAGGAAATAGTGGCGGTAGGGGAGGGCGAGGTCCAGGCCGTACTGCCATCGGGCGCCACTACCTGCCAGTTACAGACGACGCTACCCGCATATGCCGTGAATTGGGCACTAAAGCTGGCCGCATTATCCGCGCAGATTTCCACCGGACCCGTAAGATTAAAAGGGGAGAGAATTTTAACCGGTATACTGTCCTGCCCCCCGCAACCGAGATAACAGTTATCGTATTTTACCGAAAGCCAATGGGTAGTACCCGCATCCGCCGGCGCGGTCCAGATAACGGTAATTTTATTCGTGCCGAGTCCGTCGATGATGTTGCCGCCGCTGGACAGCGTCCACTGGAAATCCGTACCGTCGAAAGGCTCGATCTGGTAAATTTCTTCGCTGCCGAAACAAACCACTTCGGGGCCCCGGATATCGGCGACGTCGGAAATGATGGGGATGTTAAATACGCTGGCCTGCGGGCAGGTCGCGCCACTGCAGTTCAGCGCACTCAGCGCAATACTACCCTGCGCACCATCATTCCACTGGATCGTAATGCTGTTGTCTGTACTCTGTCCCCCGCTTTGCACGAGGCCATTGGGCGATACCACCCAGGTGTATGCGCTGCAACTGCTGGAAGTCGAGTACGTAACCGCTTCTCCCGGGCAGATCGAACCTACACAGTCGAGCAACGGCGGCTCGGTGTTCAGCACTTCCACCGCCAGCGTCGTCGTATCGGCGCACAGGCAGTTGCTGCGGCCAACCAGCGTGACCTGGAAAATGCCAGGCATGAGAAAGGTGTGCTCCGGGTTTTCCTCGGTCACTACGGACAGGTTGTCGCCGAACGTCCATTCCAGCACATCGGCATGCAGGCTCTGGTTCTGGAACTGCACAGTCTGCCCTTTGCAAACCTGCAGCATTGTATTCGGCGCCGCAGCCGGTATGCTGGTAAATTTCGCCTCCGGTTCTTCCACTATCGTGATACAGCGGGAACTTTGAAAACAAAGCGTGCTCCCCGTCCCTTCCAGCGTGATCAGGCCGGCGCCCGCAGCGCCCCAGATCACGCTGACTTCGGTCCGGTTGGGTTTGATCACGTAGCTATCTGCGCCGGTGATCGTCCAGGTGACGTTCTGTAGACTTACCGGCGCGTTGCAGTTGGCCGGTAACTCCACAAAATAAGTCACCGCGCTATGCGGGCATACTTTTTCACAAACCGGTAAACTGCCGTTGGGATCGAAGTTGCAAAAAGCCGCATTGGTGGATTGAATATTTACCTGCTGGGATTGTCCCTGTCCCACGGTATAACAACCGGTAACGGTAATGCCTTCTATATTGGTGACGGTCAAACAGTAGTTGCCTGCGCACACGTTGGTCAAATTCTTCGTTGTACTGCCCGTGCTCCATAAAAAAGTAAAGCCACCCTGAATACCGCCGGTCACACTGATATTAATGGCGCCGGAACACTGCTGTAGTCCGCAGCCGGAGTTGGTGACCAGTCCGGACAGACTCATCGGGTTGTTATTACCTGGGCCACCCGAGTTATCGTTTACCAGTACGGACACCTGCGTAGAGCAACCATTGACATCCACAATGGTAACGGTGTAAACGCCGAATCCGATCTCCGTCAGGTCCTCGTTGGAACTACCATTCGACCAGTTATACGTGTAAGGAGGCGTTGCTCCGATGACGGATAAATCAATGGCATAAGCGTTGGTACCCGCATTGCTGCCGGTTACAACAGCGGAAGTTACAAATGCCGGCGGCTGGGTCACCGTGGCGGAAGCGACTTCAGTACAACCATAACTATCCGTAACCGTGACGGTAAAAACACCCGGCGCCAAGCTGGCCAGGTCCTGGGTATTCGCGCTAAAACCATTACTTCCGCTCCAGGAATAGGTATATGGCGCATTACCACCTGTCACGCTCAGGTCAATGGCGCCGTTGTTGCTGCCAAAACAGCTGGTATTGGTGACACAGGTACTCAGATCCAGCACAGAGTACAATGCGGACACGTAGGTGCAGCTGGTGTCCGTCTGTCCGTTGGGACCTGTGACGGTAACGCAGTACGTACCGGCGCATATATTGCTCAGGTCCTGGGTCGTAACACCGTTTGACCATTTGTATGTATAGGATGCGTTTCCGCCATTTACGATCAGATCAATAGCGCCGTTGCAGGCCTGGCAATTGGCATTGGTGGGAATGGTCGTTAGAATCAACTGATTTTGAGCCGGTAAGGTCTTGATCGAAAAAAAAGCGATTAAAAAAATAAAGGTTTTACCGGAAAATGGAAGTGGTGTAGTAAAAAGTGATTTCATAATTGACAATGGCCGGTTAGTGGAAATAAAAATCAGAAAGTACTTGTATGATGCAGCACGGAAAGATATTGCTGCTTATCCGTAGCCAGTAAAACATTTTCGGGGTATTGTAGCCTAAAATAGTCAAAACCGGATGAAAAGTTGCTGCATATCAAAGCCTTACCTGAAAAATGTATTGGCCAATCGCTTTAAACACAAAAAAAGCGGTACCGACCACAGGGTCAGTACCGCTTTCAGCAAGCGAATTCCGCCAAAAACAAGGCGGAACAGGAATGATTACTCGAGTTTGAAACGAACGGGTAAGGTGAAACGAACTTTCACCGGGTTACCATTGGCTTCGCCGGGATTCCATTTCGGCATGGAGTTCACCACGCGAACGGCTTCCTTGCCGCAACCACCACCAATGTCGCGCAGGATGGTGACGTCACTGACGCTACCATTCTTGTTGACCACGAAGGTCAGTGCAACGTTGCCCTGGATATTATTCTCCCGGGCGAGGGGTGGATACTTGATGTTCTCAGCCAGGAACTTCAGCAGTTCCTTTTCACCACCGGGAAAACTCGGCGGTTTCTGGATATCGAACATCTCGTAGGTCTTGTCTTCTACCACTTTTGGCGCTTCTACCACGGCCAGTTCGGAAGGGTTCTCCTCGATCGTGGGAGCGGCTTCATCATTCCCTTTTTTGTCTTCGGTACCGATGTCTTCCTTCTTCTCGATCAGTTCTTCCACTGCCGGCGGCTTTTCATCCTGCACCTCTTCATCTTTTTTGATGATGGGAGGCACGAATTTCACCGTTGAACGCGTGGGCGGCGGCGGAGTAGGCGGCGGCGGCGGCGGTGGCGGCGGTGGATTGTTCGGGTCAATATCGGGTGGTGGGCCGAGTTCGGCAACCACATCGATCGGCTTGTCACTCTTCGTTATATCCGCAAGAGTACTCAGGATAGCCGGTAACAGGAACAGGAAGGTGATCAGCAGCAAGCCAATCAAGAGGGCGCGTGTTACGTAGGTCGGGTAAGAACGCCGTAATTGATACGCACCGTAGGTCTTGTTGCGGCTTGCGAAGATGATGTCCAGCATATCCCGAAAGGAGGCACTGCCTTTTTCTTCTACCATTATTTAGGTTTTAATTTTTTGAACGGTAATCTGTTACGTTGCGCAGTTACTATTTGCCCGAAGCGGCATCCGCCTGTGCTTCCGGAGAGAAGTTCAGACCGGCGGCCGGATTTTTAATGAATTTTTCCTCCAGTTCGGAAACGTCCAGAATCACGTAGTAACGGACATGGGTAATGGCCATTTCATCCAGGGCATCCACCAGGTTCTTGTAGCGGGAATCCTTCGTCGGTTTGATAATGACGGTGATAAAAGATCCCTTCTTTTCCTCCTTGGTTTTGACGTCGGTGTAAGTCTCCACACCATGTATACCGGCTACTTTGTCCATTTTATTCAGGATCACCTTGCGCAGGCCTTCAGCGGAATAGTCCGTCGAGTCCAGCTTGGCATCGGTAATGCCTTCATAATAATAGACTTTATCATCGGCGCCGAGCAGCAGGGTCAGTACTTTACTTTCCTTTACCGGCTCTTGCACATCTTTCGGGGCGTCTTTATCCGGCATGACCAGCGCCATAATTTGCGGCTTGGACAGCGTAGTCGTCAGCATGAAGAACGTGATCAGCAAAAAGCCGAGGTCCACCATGGGCGTCAGATCGACTCGGGTCGACATTTTCTTGGGTTTCCCCTTGCCGCCTCCGCTGTCTTTGGTTTGTATTTCAGCCATAGCAATCTGTTTTTAAAAAAATGAAAAATGGTAATTGGGCTGGCTATTTGCTGCCGCCGGCGCCCCCCGGTTTTTTATTGGGGTCGCCTTCCGTACTGGTGATCAGGTTGAACTTATTGACGTTGATGTCCGTCAGCGTGTTGATCACTTTCTGAATAGCGTCGTAAGGCGTGTCGGCGTCGGCTTTCACCACGATGACATACTCTTCTTTCACCTTGCCTTCCTGTTTCATTTTGAACTGTGCCAGACGGGCGTTATGCACCCAGGGCGCCAGTTCATTATTGACAGTATCAGACGGAATGCCTTCGCTGACGAATTTGGCGCGCTGCGAAGGTTCCGTGTCCAGCCAGTTTTTCAGCCTGCCACGCGGTACCCCGAAGGCGCCGGAATTGGCAAACTGGATCATTTCCTTCTCATTCAGACCCATTGGATACTGGCTGTTCATTTGCTCGATCAGCTCCCGGCGCGTGTGTGAGCCGGCCATATCCAGATACACTTTGCCGTCATTACCCACCAGAATAGTGAGGGTACCAACGTCGGGCAATTTGGTCTCGGAAATGGACGAAGGCGTATCTACCTGCACGATTTCCATGGGTTTCGCTTTCGCGGTCAGCATGAAAAAAGTAAGCAGCAGAAATGCCACGTCGCACATGGCCGTCATATCAATGGAGGGCGCTTTCCGATGCGGTTTGACTTTTGGCATAATTTATTTTTAACAAAGTTAAACTTAGCTATTCTTCGAAGCGAACGTCTGGGTCAGGCTGTAGCCGGCTTCATCGATCCGGTAAGTCAGCGCGTCAATACGGCCGGTAAAGAAGTTGTAAGCAATAATTGCAATGGCCGACGTACCAATACCCAGTGCCGTGTTGATCAGGGCCTCGGAAATACCGGTTGCAAGTGCAGTCGAGTCCGGAGCGCCGGCATTTGCCAGTGCCGCGAACGACCGGATCATACCCAACACCGTACCGAACAGGCCCAACAGGGTAGCGATCGAAGCAATGGTGGCCAGGATGCTCAGGTTGCTTTCCAGCATCGGCAGTTCCAGCGTTGTGGCTTCTTCTACTTCTTTCTGGATGGCCAGGAGCTTCTGATCTTTATCCATGTTCGGGGTATTTTGCATTTCACCGTATTTAGTCAGACCGGCGCGGACCACATTGGCCACCGAACCTTTTTGACGATCGCAGGCTGCAATGGCGGAACTAACGTCCCCCCGATCCAGCATACCGCGGATGTTGCGGATAAAGCCGTCGACATTACCGCCGCCGGAAGCTTTGTTCAGCGTAATGAAACGCTCGATCACAAAAACAATAACGACAAAGAGCAGGCCCAAAAGCAATGGCACAACGAAACCGCCTTTGTAAATAGTTCCGAGGTAATCGCCCGGTAGGGGGTCTTTGGTGTTGTCGCCGTCAATAAAGTGGCTGGGGGCACCAAAAACAAAAAGGAATACTAATGTGGATGCTACAAAGCAGGCGGCCATCGCGATGATAGTGAACAACAACCCGGATTTAGGTTGATCTTGCTTTGCTGTTGGGGTAGTTTTTGCTGCTGTCATGCTGCGTAAGAAGTTTTAGATGAAAGAAAGATGTAGGTTTAACAAAACTCCGGGACGAAGGTCATCCACTATTTTACCGCACCGCTGAAATTTTGTCCTCCCCACCAAATTCTTTCCACTACACGGAAGATGCAGTCGAATAAGATAGTGGTGGGCGGGACGTCAAATTTTTTTGAACACGGTAAGAAAAAATGGATTCCCAACGTTAAAGAGATGATTTAACGGCGGTAAAAATAGGGTAAGCCCCACAATTTCCAACGAACGCCAATAAATTTCATCATTAATTTAATGGTGCAATAACCAACAATTATTCTTTTGATGGCCGAAAAGCAAACATTTTTTGGCAAAATTTACATTTAAAGCCCTATAAGGACGGGTAAGACGCCTATTCGGTTGCTCCAGACCCAATAAAAAAAGGGCAGCGCCGTCAAGCGCTGCCCTTTTTCCATTTTTATCGAATGGCTTGTCTGATCCTGACCAGCCGTTCCAGCAGTTCTTCCAGCCGGTCCAGCGGCAACATATTCGCCCCATCGGATTTGGCCTCGGCCGGTCGCGGATGGGTCTCGATGAACAATCCGTCGGCGCCCACCGCTATACCCGCGCGGGCAATAGTCTCGATCAAAGCCGGGCGCCCACCGGTCACGCCGCTGCTCTGATTGGGCTGCTGCAGGGAATGGGTGCAGTCCAGCACTACCGGCGCGCCAAAGGACTGCATGACCGGCAGCCCGCGAAAATCCACGACCAGATCCTGATAACCGAACATGCTGCCGCGCTCCGTCAGGATGACGCGCTCATTGCCCTCTTCCTGCACCTTTTCCATGGCAAAACGCATGGACTCCGGACTCACGAACTGGCCTTTTTTAATGTTGACCACTTTGCCGGTTAAGGCCGCAGCCGTCAGCAGACTGGTTTGCCGGCATAAAAAAGCGGGAATTTGCAGTACGTCCACGAAGTTAGCCGCTAGGGCTGCCTCTACGTCGGTATGGATGTCGGTGGTGGTCGGTACATCGTAGTGCTCGCCCACGGCTTTCAGAATGCCCAGGGCTTTTTCGTCGCCGATGCCGGTGAAGGAATCGCGTTTGCTGCGATTGGCCTTGCGGTACGAGCCTTTAAATATATATGGTATAGCCAGGCGGGTGCAGATCTCCTGGATCCGTCCGGCTATATCATAGGCCATTTGCTCGCCTTCGATGGCACAGGGGCCGGCGATCAGGAAGAAATTACCGGAATCGGTATGCTTCAGGCGGGGAAGATCGAAGTTCATGTTGGCGGTTATTGCTGGCCCATTTTACGTTCGGCCCGGCGGCGGCGCAGGTATTCCCGGTAGGAAATCATGCGTTGCGTGTCTTCGTCCCAGAGTTTGTTGTAAATGCACTGCAGGCTCTGGATGAACGTGATCTTGTTCGCCACCTTGTCGAGCACCGGGTTTTCGTGGTGACAGCGCGCCAGCTGGTAGTTGGGCACCAGCGGATTCAGGTGGTGAATATGGTGGTAACCAATATTACCCGTCAGCCAGTGGAAAATGCGCGGCAGGGTATAATAGGTGCTGCCTTGTACGGCCGAGCGGATATAGTCCCACTTGTCTTTCCACTGTTTGTAGGCGGTTTCGTGCTGGTGTTGTACGTAAAAAAACCAGACGGCCACCAGTGCGAACACCAATAATATAGGCAGGTGCACGAACAGGAAAGCCTTGTAACCCAGCAGCAGCACCAGACCGACGTGCAGGCCGACCAGCAGCAGGTTATGTTTGATCAGCGAGCGGCGGGCATGTTCCCAGCCTTTCAGGTTGATCAGCGGCAGCCGGTTCTGGATCAGCAGGTACCAGGCCGGTCCGATGACGAACAGGACGGGAAAGCTACGGAACAACAGGTAACGAACCTTTTGCCAGCGGCTCAGCACTTTAAACTCCTGCACGGTCAGCAGCTCGATGTCGCCGATGTCGCGGTGTTCGTGCAGCAGGCCGTTGTGGCCGTGGTGGTAGTTATGGCTTTTCGCCCAGTAGCGGTAGGGCATGAAACTGATCAGGCTGCAGATCTCGCCGATAATATCGTTCGCCCGGCGATTTTTAGTGAAGGACTGGTGGCCGCAATCATGCTGAATAATGAAAATGCGGACCAGGAAGAAACCGTTGACTACGGCCAGACCCAGCGTGAGCCAGATGGACACGTCGAGCAGTAAGTACATGGCTACCCAGATGGCGACGAAGGGCAGGAACGAGTTGAACATTTGGATGACAGCCTTCTTCGTGTCGGGGAGTTGGTAGGCCTTGACGATGGCCGGCAACTGCTGCAAAACAGCCGGGTCGTATTTCGATTTCAGATTTCCCATTAGAAAAAAATGCGCGTTGAAAAGTGATTTTACTGAATAGCGGGATGAAATATTACCTGTTCACCCGCTATATGAACTGGTCTGGAAGCGGAAGGTTGCGTTAACAATATGCATTTTAAAAAACCTTAAAAAAAATGCCAGGCACGACGGAGGCGGCTGGCATTTTGATTGGGTGAACAAAAGTCCGACATTATCGGGAAAATAAAGTAGTCCGTGGGGGATAAATTTGGTGTTTAGAAGCAAACCAGTTAAAGGGAGGGCGGAATTTATTCCGCTGCTACTGCACCTGCGTTTTTAGGCGGAATAAATTCCGCCCTCCGTTACTCCACCAGCAACCTCCCCGCTACCCTATTCCCATCATTCCAGCGCAGCTCCCAGAAATAAAGCCCCGGCAAAAAACCGGGAATGGCCACCGTCCGTTCCGGACTGCCGGCCGGCACCACCTGTTGCAAAAGCAAAGCGCCTGTTACGGAATAGAGGTATAGCTGGCGCTCGGTGCCCACTTCCGGGGAATAATCGTGCAGCATAAATTGATCGTGCGCGGGATTGGGTTCCAGGGCTACGCGCGGCCGACCGGCTGGCACAGTTTCCGTAGTCGGATTAATGCCCAGCGTATCGCAGGGACTGCCCGACCAATCCCCCAGCCGGCGATTCGGTTCGTTGGGCGTGGTGCGCATGATGAAATCCGGCAGCGGTACGCCTTTATATTCATACGTGGCCGTCGCGCCGTCGGGCGTAGGCATGACGATGCGACCCATATAATTCTGCCGCGCCATGTTGCTGATCAGCAGTTCGTTATCGGCGGTTTGCTGGATCAGGCTCATTGTGGGACCCCAATTCGTATAGTTGTAGGTATGTACCAACGTGTCAAAGGCTGGGCTGGGCTGCGTCAGATCGGCGGTCAGGACCGTCACGTGGTTGGTCGTAAAGATCCGGCGACCGTCCGGCGAGAAACCGATGCCGCCACCGCCAAACGAGTAAGCAGGCGTGGATAAGGTAATCGGCCCGGAGAATACTCCGGTGCAGCGGTCGAAATCCATCACCACGGTTCGGCAATTCTGTTGCCGTCCGTAGCGCAGACCATTAGGTGAAAAGGCTGAACTGCCGATGCGTTTGCAGGACATAATAGGTCCAACGGACTGGACCGGCAAAGCGGTAATACCTTGCGGGGACAGCAGGTACAAGTGGTGCTGGTTCGTGCCGTACACCGGCATCACGATCCACCAGTCGCGGCCGTTGCCGTGACGGACGACCGTGAAGGGTTCCAGATCGCCGTCGAACAGCGGATTGTTCTTGCTGGTGACGGCACCAGCGCCACTTTGGGCATCCATGTCCACCACGGAATAGTATAACGGACCGTAAGTCAGTTTACGGCTGGTCGCATACCGGGCGCCCAGGTGCAGCAGGCAGTAGCGGCCCGGATCACCCGGCCAGGGCAGGATCATGGCGCCTTTGGGACAGAGATAACCGGTTTGCGGACAAGCGATGTCGGCGATCTCCCCGGGATTGAGGCCTGCACCATTGAATAAGGTGTCACCGGCATTATTGGCGACCGTGCAACCATTGGTGTAGAAAAGTACCTGGCCCTGCTCGTCAGCAATGGCCGCCGAGGTAGACTCGAAGTCCATGTGCAGATCGGTGGAAAAGACCTGCATGCCACCGCCTTCAAAACGCAGCAGTACGTTATTAAACCCCGGCACGCTGTCCGGAAAATCATGCGCACCGGCGACCAGGACCGGTATGGATTGGGCAAAACCAGTATGCAGGGTGGAAGCAAAGAGCAGGAAGACCAGGACGGAACGGCGCATGGGTCAGTGTTTATTTTGGTAAAATGGAAGCCAGTCTTGATGTACTTCCTGGATGAGGCCGCCAGGCATATAACGGAAGCTGGAAGGGATAGGTGGCTCAGCCACCTGCGCGCGGCGAAAGTAAATATCCGGCGACTGGGTTTTATCCGGCACTGGGGTACAGAGGTGATAAGTCGTGTCCGGTGGAAAAGTACTGGGATGGTAAGGGTTGCTGACGAAGCTGTTGCCGGGCTGCTGGGCGTTGAGGGTATCGCAGGGAGAGGTATCGAGTTCGCCCAGACGAAAGTTGGGGTTGTGGGGAACCGTCCACTGGTTGAATTTGGGCAAAATAACACTATGTTGTTGCATGTCACAGGACAAACCAGGTAGATTAGGTCGATTAATAACATTAAGCGCAGTAGTACTCGTGCTATTGGCAAAATAAATTTTTCCGTCCGGTTGCAGTCCGGAAAGAAAAAAAGCGGTCTCCCATGGCGGGAAAGGAGAGCAGAAGCCGTCATAAATAGCAACGGTATCTGCAGAAGCGCCTATATCTTCGGCCTGTAGGTCAAATTGCACTACTGCTTCCACTGTATTGCTATACAAATATCTAGAGTTCGGTGATACGGCATATTCATATCCAAACGAGGGTTCCGTAAAAGGTACGATTCGCAGGTTACTTAATTGACCCGTACATCGGTCAAAGTCGTAAATGCGGGGGCCATTGCGGCCATCGCTACGAATATAGGTATTACCGTCCGGGGTAAACAAAGGATTACCACGCCCTTCTTCCTGCGGGTAAGGTGGCCCAATATGCTGAATGAAAGGCCCACTAATCCCCGTCGGGGAAAATAGAAAAACCAGAAATTCATCGGTATTAAAGCGCCCGGTCACGAGCCACCAGTCCCTGCCGTTCCCGTGTTTGACTGCAGCGGGGCCGGTAATGCCTATATTTTGGAGCGTACTATCTAATAGCACTTGATTTTTTTTGACCACACGCCCTAGACCATTATTGGCATTCATATCTATCAAGGTATAATATAGCGGCTTACGGGCTATTGGTTCTGCACTAAGCGTGTTAACTCGTATAGCCAGGTGAATTAAATAATACTGGTTAGGAAGGCCTGGGGCGGGGAAAAAGCACAACTCGGAAGCATCAGGGTATGAGCCGTTTTTATTGCTTTCCCAGACATCGCCGGGATTAATGGTGTCGCCATTCTGCATGCGATGGTGTAACGCATTACGAATAGAAATGCCGTTCGTAGAAAACATTACATATTGTCCGCTAGAGTCACTGCACACCGCAGTATATGCTTCGAAATCTATTTCCTTCTTTTCAGGAGAAACTTGCGGCGGAATACTATTAAAGTTGATTGTCATGCCGCCAAGTTTAGGATCGGAATTGCCATTGGCATAACCTAAGTACCAGTGGAAGTCGTGATTTTGGGCGTTGAGGGAAACCGTAATCAATTGTAAGAATATAAGTGTTTTCATAATTTAGTTTTAACAGTAGAACTTAAGTCACATCTGCAAACCTAACCAAATCCCATCCTTTCCAGCCGATTAAAACGCATGTGCGCCGAGGCCAGATTTTTCGCAAGCAAAAGGACGGCGGAATTTATTCCGCTGGGGGATGTGGCTCTGTTTTTAGGCGGAATAAATTCCGCCCTCCAAAAAAATCCGGCTACCGACCCCAGGGCCGATAACCGGATATAACACTTACTTATTCCCTTAATTCTGCGTGACCACCGGCGCGGCTTTTTCCCCGCGCGGACGGTATTTCACCACTTTCCGGGCAATTTTATAGGTGGTGTAGAACGCTTTATCCTGGTACTGCAGCAGCAGGTTATCCAGTTGTTTCAACAGGAAATCCGCTTTTTTGAAACAGGCTTCGAGCGTCTGGGTGGCATTACGGCGTTCATTGATCATCCGCCGGGGAGCGCCGACTTTTTCCGAGTAAGCCTGCAGCAGACTTTCCAGTTCGCTCAGGTGCTCGCTTTGAATGCCGTAGTTCGTCAGTTCGGCGCTGCGCAGTTGGGCGGCCTGCAGCACCTGCTCCACTTTTTCTTTGGCCAGGTTGGAAGGGAAACGGTCCCAGACCGAAGGCTTGTGCTCGACCAGGTGCACCAGTTCGTGGTTATTTACAAAGTGGCCGTAGGTGACCAGTGCCTGGGCAATCACATAGGCCTTCTGGGTCATGAAATGGCGGGTACCCGCCTTGTCGAGCGACACCCCGGTCACCGGACGCTCCTGCTGTCGAAGACCCTGTTGGATGCCCGAAATGCATTGCTCAAAGTCCGCAAAGGTCTGGGTGGCGATGGGATTGGTGTTCCACTGGGTGGCGTTGGTTTGGCAATTTTTCTGTACCGCCAAGTACATGGACAACTTGTTGTCCTGTAGGTAATTCATAATGTAAAAAAATGAGGATGAAAGAAACCCGCGTCCTTCCAAAGAAGTAAACGGAAGAAAAACAAAAACGAAAAACGAACTCCGCCGGAAAGGAAAGAGGGCGCCCATCTGCCCGCCCGGTGCCCGGAGATGCCCGACTCGAAGTTGTTTTTGTTCACTTCTTTGCAGGCATAGTGTTTATACGCGTAAGTCATTTTTTAGTAACATACATTTTTTGAATTTTTTCTATTTTCCTGAAAAAATTCGCGAATCACTTGTTTGGCGAAATAAACCTTGGTAACGCAAACAAGCGCCTGGCCTTTGCAGGGGCCTCCCATCCGTCCGCGAAGACGTTATAAAATCCGCGGAGACGTCGCAGGTTTCCGCAAATACGTCCGGTCGTTCTGCGGAGTGAAGCCGGCGAAATGTGGAGTTGTCCATACTTTCCGCAGAGCCGTCGGGCACGGCCGCGACCAGGTGCAGGCTTTTTTTAAAGCCGTCGGCAAGTTCCGCAGCGAGGTTAATCCGTTCCGGAGAGACATTTATAAAATCCGGAGAGTCGTTTATACTTTCCGGAGCGTAGTTTTCACTTTCCGTTGCCTTATCTGTCTGCTCCGTTGCGTAGTTGGTCACCGCGTATGCGTCGTCGTGCGCTGCGTATGGGTGATTGTGATTTATGTATATATTTCCCGTATGGCCGCATGAATCGTTGGATCGGATTTTTGAAAGGTCAGCCGGGGCGTTTGTAACTAGTGCCACGTCCAGGGAATAACGCACCCATTTGCGGCCCAATTTTTCGCTCCATTTCGTTATTCGTCGGTTAAAATGTCCCGCATTTCGCCCTTCTCTTGCCTAATGGAGCAAAAAATAGGTCTCGCCAATCGGCACGT
>JANPIN010000079.1:0-38031 GCA_031425035.1 Saprospirales bacterium
GCTGAATAACGGCGCAAATACCGATATTTGACGGCAGAACTCCTTCGGTAGTGTAAGCATAAATTTGATTTGTCGTGATCTCAAATTTAAGCACTTCCGGGGAGTTCTCTCTTGGGCTTATTTGGCTAAAGTCGAACTTAGAGCTAGCCTTCCTGCAATTTCGCTGCGTTATCGGCAATGACCAGCGCCTCGATGAGGTCGTCCAGGCCGCCTTCCAGAATTTTATCCAGGTTGAAATTTTTGTTATCGCCTTCCAGCCGGTGATCGGTGACCCGGTTTTGCGGCCAGTTGTAAGTGCGTATTTTTTCGGAGCGGTCGCCGGAACCCACCAGAGAGCGCCGGGCCGAAGCGATGGACGACTGGTGCTGCAGGATTTGGGCATCTTTAATTTGCAGCAGCAGACGGCCCATGGCGATATCGCGGTTTTTATGCTGGGAGCGGCTTTCCGTACTTTCCGCTACCGTACCGGTGGGTAAGTGGGTGAAACGCACCCCGGATTCCGTTTTGTTCACGTGCTGGCCACCCGCGCCACTCGCCCTAAAGGTGTCCGTTTTGATGTCCTCCTTGCGCACATTGATGTCTTCCATTTCCAGTTTGGGCAGGACCACGACCGTCGCTGCCGACGTGTGCACCCGGCCTTTGGCTTCCGTATCGGGAATGCGCTGCACGCGGTGGGCGCCGGATTCAAATTTTAGTTTGCCGTAGACATTCTCGCCGGTGATTTCCAGCACCAGTTTGCCATAGCCGCCCACGGTACCCGGCGTTTCGTCGATCATTTCCACTTCCCAGCCCTGATTGGAAAAATAACGCCCATACATGCGGTAAAGATCGCCGGCGAAAAGGGCGGCTTCATCGCCGCCGGTTCCGGACCGGATTTCGAAGATGACGTCCTTCTCGTCTTCCGGATCCTTCGGGGTGAGCAGGGTTTTCAGTTGCTCTTCGAGGGTAGCGCGTTCAGGTTCCAGCGTCATTATTTCGTCGTGGGCCATGTCGCGCATTTCCGGGTCGGTTTCCGCGGCCATCATGCGCCGGGCGCTTTCCAGGTCGGAGAGCACCTTTTCATACCGGCCGAAAGCCTGCATGATCGGTTGCAGTTTCTTGTATTCCTGGTTGACCTTTTTGGATTTCGCCATATCGGCGACAATTCCCGGGTCGGAGAGTTGTTCTTCCAGGTGAATATATTTATCGCGGATGGCGGGTAGCTTGTCGAGCATAGTGTGTTGAAATTGGGCGGCAAAAGTACCGCGATTTATGCGAAATGTTAATGAAAAGAGTATGCTCGCTGCCGTGATCGTATTGAAAGTTACCTTTAATTAACAATAACCAGGGGGATTCCGACCAGCCGGACAAGTTACCTTTGCGCAGTTTTTAACTAATCCATTTGCCTGCCCGTGTGGTTTTCTCTATCCATTGTCACCCTACCATCCTGACTCTCACATGGTTCGATGTTTACGTCCGCTATTTTCCCTCCTTATTTTTCTATTTACCATAAACATGTTGCGCGCGCAGTGTCCGCAGGTGGAGGCAGTTATGATCGATGCTTGTGGCACCGAGCAATCGAACGAATTTTTGGTCATCAACTCCGGCGGCGGCTTCAATACGTCGACCATTATGCTGGATTTTGATGTCAACAATAACATTGTGTCGATTCAGAATAACGACATCAATACCAACAATGGTAACGTAGCGCCGGGCACGCCCTGTGGCCTGAC
The DNA here is from genome assembly GCA_031425035.1 of Saprospirales bacterium. Taxonomy (GTDB): domain Bacteria; phylum Bacteroidota; class Bacteroidia; order Chitinophagales; family Saprospiraceae; genus M3007. The sequence continues at coordinate 1,713 of JANPIN010000079.1, forward strand.
CACCGGAAATGCGGCGGCTGTAACCGGTTGTTCGAATGTGATCGCGGTCGGTTCGGGTTTTGACATTCCTGCCAATGCCATCGTTATTTTGCAAACCAGCGTAGGTGCTGCGGCCGGCGTTACCAATTTTGCCAGCTTATGTGGCAGCGGGCAGTGTGTGTACGTAATTTCCAGTTCCTGCACCCGTACGGCGGGAGGTTTTACGAATTTCGGTGCAGGCACAAGAACTACGGAATTCTCAGCTGGTGGTTGCTCACAGATTTTTGTTTACAATCGCGCTCTGCTGGCCAATGCGAACGGCGCTTATTATTTACCGGTATCCGATAGTTACGGTAGTGGCGGTTGTTTTGTACCGCCCTCTTCTCCGGCTCCGGCCCCACCGACCATTAACCAGCCGCCGAATGTGACCGTTTGTGCCGGAGATGCTATTAACGTGCCTTTTGCAGGTACTGGTTCGCCGACCTTCACCTGGACCAACACCAACATTGCGATCGGTCTGGGCGCTTCCGGTAGCGGAGATTTGAACTTTACGGCCGCCAACGTGGCTACCACGCAAACCGGCACGATTACCGTCACGCCAACAGCCAGTAACTGCCCGGGTTTAGCTAAAATGTTTACCATTACCGTCAATCCGTTGCCGACCGTGACTCAACCGGCGAACGTGGTGCTTTGCGGCGGTGCCCAGGTGACGGCCAATTTTACCGGCACCGGTTCCCCCACGTACTCCTGGACCAATGATAATCCCGCCATTGGTTTGGGGGCATCCGGGACCGGGAATATCAGTTTTACCAGTAGCAATGTCGCCAGCCAGGAAGTCGCCACGATCACGGTTACGCCGCAAAACGGCATGTGTCCGGGCGTACCGAAGACCTTTACCATTACGCTGAATACCAATAGCTTAGTGGACGACCCCTCCGATGTGGCCGTCTGTGGCGGTGATCCGATTGGGGTAATTTTCTCCGGCAGTTCGCCCACTTTTTCCTGGACCAACACGAATGTGGCCATCGGCCTGGGTGCTTCGGGTACGGGGAATTTAAATTTTAACGCTGCCAGCGTAGCGACGACTCAAACCGGCACCATCACCGTCACGCCGACCGGCCCTTGTCCCGGGCCAGCGCAAATGTTTACTATTACGGTTAGTCCGTTACCGACGGTTAATCAACCGGCTAACGTAGCGGTCTGCGGCGGCGCAATGGTTACTTCTAATTTTACCGGAACCGGTGGGGCTACGTTTTCCTGGACCAATGATAACCCGGCGATTGGGCTGGGTGCTTCGGGAAATGGCAACATCAGTTTTTCCAGTGCGGCCGTCAGCAGTCAGGAAGTGGCCACTATAACGGTCACGCCGGCGAACGGGCCTTGCCCGGGGGTGCCCAAAACCTTTACCATCACCATCAACCCCAACAGCCTGGTGGATGATCCGGCCGACCTCGCCGTTTGCGGCGGCGACCCGATCAGTGTTGCTTTTACGGGCAGTTCGCCGACTTTTTTCTGGACCAACAGCAATCCGGCCATCGGCCTGGGGGCTTCCGGTACGGGCAATTTGAATTTTAACGCCGCCAGCGTAGCGGCAACCCAAACCGGCACCATTACCGTCACGCCGACCGGTACCTGCCCCGGGCCCGCGCAAACGTTCACGATTACGGTCAGCCCGTTGCCGACGGTCAATCAACCGGCCAACGTAGTGGTTTGCGGCGGCGCAACGGTTACTTCTAATTTTACGGGCACCGGCGGCGCCACTTTTTCCTGGACGAACGATAATCCAGCTATTGGTCTGGGCGCTTCCGGAAATGGCAACATCAGTTTTTCCAGTGCGGCCGTCACCAGTCAGCAAGTGGCCACCATTACGGTCACACCCGCGAATGGTCCTTGCCCGGGCGTCCCAAAAACCTTCACCATTACCATCAACCCCAACAGCCTGGTCGATGATCCGGCCAACCTCGCCGTTTGCGGCGGCGACCCGGTCAGCGTCACTTTCACCGGCAGTTCGCCGACTTTTTCCTGGACCAACAGCAATCCGGCCATCGGCCTGGGGGCTTCCGGTACGGGTAATTTGAATTTTAACGCGGCCGCCGTGGTGACGGCCCAAACGGCGACCATTACGGTTACGCCGACCGGTACCTGCCCCGGACCCGCGCAAACGTTCACCATTATGGTCAGTCCCCTGCCGATCGTGAACCAACCGGCTAACGTGGTGGGTTGCGGCGGAGCGACGATCAACGCCAATTTCACCGGTAGCGGCGGCGCCACATTTTCCTGGACGAACGATAATCCAGCTATTGGTCTGGGCGCTTCCGGAAATGGCAACATCAGCTTTACCAGTGCGGCCGTCAGCAGCCAGCAAGTGGCCACGATTACGGTCACACCGGCGAATGGTCCTTGCCCGGGCGTACCTAAAACGTTTACCATCACCATCAACCCTAACAGCCTGGTGGATGATCCGTCCGACCTGGCCGTTTGCGGCGGCGACCCGGTCAGCGTCACTTTTACGGGTAGTTCGCCCACTTTTTCGTGGACGAACAGCAACCCGGCGATCGGTTTAAGTGCTTCCGGTTTCGGCGATTTGAATTTCAATGCCGCGTTGGTTGCTACAACCCAAACGGGCACAATTACCGTTACGCCGACCGGTCCTTGTCCGGGTCCGGCGCAAACCTTTACCATTATGGTCAGCCCATTACCAACGGTCACCCAGCCGGCCAATGTGGTTGGTTGCGGCGGCAATCCCGTAAACGTGAATTTTACCGGTACGGGCAGTCCGGCTTTTACCTGGACCAACAGCAATCCGGCGATTGGTCTGGCGGCTTCCGGAACCGGCAACATCAGTTTTACCAGCGCCGTATCAGGTAGTCAGGAAGTAGCGACTATTACGGTCACACCGGATAACGGCACTTGTCCCGGCCTGCCCAAAACGTTTACCATCACGATTAACCCGCCCAGTGTGGTGGATGATCCAGCCGATGTAGGCGTCTGCGGGGGGGATCCGATCAGTGTAAATTTCACCGGTACGGCGCCGACATTCAACTGGACGAACAGTAATCCGGCCATTGGCCTGGGGGCTTCCGGTGCCGGCAACCTGAACTTTAATGCGGCATCAGTGGCGATTACCCAAACCGCTACCATCACCGTTACGCCGACCGGTCCTTGTCCTGGACCGGCGCAAACCTTCACCATCACCGTTAGTCCGCAGCCCACGGTGACCCAACCGGCCAGTGTGGCAGTCTGCGGCGGCAACCAGGTGGTGGTTAATTTTACGGGAACTGGCGTGCCGACTTTTTCCTGGACGAACAGCAATACCGCCATTGGTTTAGCTGCTGCCGGTACGGGGAGCATCAATTTTTTCAGTGCGGCCGTGGTTACCCAACAGGTGGCGACCATTACGGTTACCCCACAAAACGGCAGTTGTGCCGGCTTGCCAAAGACATTTACCATCACCATCAACCCGGCCAGTTCGGTCACTGCTCCCGCGGATGAAGTAGCCTGTGGCGGCATGCCGGTCAGTGTGATTTTCAGCGGGAGTTCGCCAACGTTCAGCTGGACGAACAGCAATACAGGCATCGGTCTGGGCGCTTCCGGTACCGGCAATTTGAATTTCAATGCCGCCACTGTGGCGACAACTCAAGTGGGCACTATCACGGTAACGCCCACCGGCGCCTGTCCCGGTCCGGCCGAGACGTTTACTATTACGGTCAATCCACCACCGACGGTGCTGGTTCCGCCCAACCAGGTTGTTTGTGCCAATGCGACCGTTGCGGCAACTTTTTCCGGTACGGGTAACCCTGTTTTTTCCTGGACGAACAGCAACACGGCGATTGGTCTGGGCGCTTCCGGGACCGGTGACCTGAGTTTTACGGCCGGTAACGTGGCTACTGTGCAAACCGGTACCATCACGGTGACGCCCAGCCTGAACGGCTGTATGGGCCTGCCCAAAACCTTTACCATCACGGTCAATCCGGCCCCGCTGGTGAATCAGCCGGCCAATTTAATTTTATGCAGCGGGGCGGCCATGCAGGCCAGCTTTGCCGGTAGCGCCGGGGCGACGTTTAATTGGACGAATAACAATACGGCCATCGGTTTACCAGCCTCCGGCAGTGGTAACATCAACACGATCAGTGCTTTAGTTGGCGTTCAGGAAATAGCGACGATTACGGTAACGCCGCAAGCCGGCACTTGCCCGGGTCTGCCCAAAACGTTTACCATCACCGTAAACCCGGCGCCAACGGTCGATGCCACGGCAGATTTATCGGCTTGCGGCGGTCAAACGATCAGTGTACCCCTGACGGGTACGGGAGCGCCCACGATCAGCTGGACCAATAGTAATACGGCGATCGGCCTGGGTGCGACCGGCACCGGAAGCATCAATTTTGTCGCGGCTAACCTGATGGCGGCACAAACCGGTATCATCATAGTCACCCCGAGCGGCGGCATTTGTCCGGGCATACCGGATACCTTTAGTATTAGCGTCGTTACCGCTCCTACGGTGACGCAGCCGTCCAACACGTCGGCTTGTAGTGGCGGTACGGTCAATATTCCTTTCAGCGGCACGGCGGGTGCCCAGTTCAGTTGGACGAACAGCAACCCGGCCATTGGTTTGCCGGCCAGTGGGACTGGTAGTCTGAATTTCCCCGCGGCTAGCGTTGGGGTACAACAGGTAGCCACCATCACCATTACCCCGGAACTGGGCACCTGCACGGGCACGCCGGCAAGTTTTACGATCACCGTAAATCCCGTTCCCACCGCCAGCATTTCCGGCAATCAAACGATTTGCAGCGGAAACAGCACGACGCTGACCGCCAGCGGGGGGGGGACCTATGTGTGGAGTACCGGCGCAATGACCGCTGCCATTACGGTGATGCCGCCGTCCAACACGACGTATTCTGTAGTAACCACGAATACCGCCGGTTGTACAGCCAGCGCCACGGCCATCGTCACGGTGAATAATACCAGTGGTACAACGCTGTTAAAAACCAGTTGCAACCCTATGCAGGTGGGTACTACGACCCAAACTTTGCTCAACCAGCTAGGCTGTGATTCTACCGTTACGACTATTACGACTTTACTGCCGAGCAGCACGACCAACCTGACCGGCAAGACCTGTAATCCGGCCAATGCCGGCACGTTTACGCAGACCCTGATGAACCAGTTTGGCTGCGATTCGACCATTACAACGGTAATAACCTTTGATCCGGCGGCCATCGATACGACTATTTTGGCCAAAACGAGTTGCGATCCCATGCAGGTGGGCAGTGTGCAAAACCTGCTTAGCGGCGTAGACGGCTGCGATTCGCTGGTCATTACGAACACGACTTTACTGCCGAGTAGCACTATCAACCTGACGGGCAAGACCTGTAATCCGGCCAATGCGGGCACCTTTATGCAAGTGCTGGTCAACCAGTTCGGCTGTGACTCGACGGTCATAACCGTGGTGACCTTTGATCCGGCGGCAGTGGATACGACCATTCTGGCAAAAACGAGTTGTGATCCTATGCAGGTCGGTAGTGTGCAAAACCTGTTGACCGGCGTGGACGGCTGCGATTCGCTGGTCATTACGAACACGACTTTACTGCCGAGCAACACAACCAACCTGGCGACCAAGACGTGTAATCCGGCCAATGCGGGCACCTTTATGCAAGTGCTGACCAATCAGTTCGGCTGCGATTCAACCGTCACGACCGTTGTCACCTTTGATCCGGCGGCGGTGGATACGACCATTTTGACCAAAACAAGCTGTGATCTTACCCAGGTCGGCAGCGTGCAAAACCTGCTCAGCGGCGTGGATGGCTGCGATTCGCTGGTCATTGTCATTACGACTTTACTGCCCGGCAGCACGACGACGGTGACGGCAACGACCTGTGACCCAACGCAAGTGGGCAGTGTACAAAACCTGCTGACGGGTACGAATGGCTGCGATTCGCTGGTCATTACCAACACGGTCATCGATCCCACACTTTGCGGAACGACCGCCGTGATCAGTACGACGAGCGTAAAATGTACCAACATGACGGATGGACAAGCCAGCATCACGGTGCTGGCAGGACAGGCGCCGCTGACGTATAAGTGGCAGGACGGAGCCGGCCAGACAGGCACCGGCCAGGTCAACAGCTTGAACCTGCCGGTTACCATCACTGGTCTGGCCGCCGGGCTATTTTCAGTAACCATCACCCCGGCAGTCGGCAACAGTACTGTTTTGACGGCTAATGTCACGGCGCCAACCGCCATCAACCTACAGGCCAGCGCTATTATAGCATTTAACGGATTTGCCCTGAGTTGCACAAATTCCTCCGATGGCAGTGCGCAAACTACCCTGTCCGGCGGAACGGCGCCCTATCAGTTCTTGTGGGATAATGGCGAAACCACGGCGTCTATCGACAGCCTCGCCGCCGGTTCATACCAGGTGACGGCCACGGACAAAAACGGCTGTACGGCCCAGGCCACCGTCATTGTGACTGCACCGGAGCCGCTGGCTTTCAATTTACAACTGGCCGCCACCCATTGCGGGGATGTTTTTGCCACGGGTGCTGTTTTTGCCTCCGGTGGTGCAGGCGGTTATAGCGCCGCTGTAGACGGAAACCAGGTACCCGGCTTGGGTGTACCCATACCGGTAGGGACGCATACGGTGCAAATTACCGACGATAATGGCTGCACGGCCGATACAACGCTGACGGTCAGTTTACCGCTCGCGCCGTCGTTGTTTTTACCGGCCGATACAATCGTACAATTTGGTCAGACCCTGACCATTGAAGCGGAAACCAACCTGAGTGTTTGGAATACATTGACCTGGCAGCCGATGGCTCCTGATAGCAGCTGTGTCAATTGCCTGCTGCAAACCTGGACGCCCCTGGTTTCTCAGCGTTACTCGGTCACTATTGTGGATACGTTCGGATGTGCTGCGACGACCTCCATACAGGTACGGGTCAACCGGGAAATACATGTTTTCGTGCCCAATATTTTCTCCCCCAATGGCGACGGCGTGAACGATCTTTTGCTGATCGGTTTCGATGGTTCCGTGCTCGAATTATCGGAATTCCGGGTGTTCGACCGCTGGGGAGAGATGGTGTACAACTGGGATGAACCCGTACCGGCAGACTTATGGCCGGGTTGGGATGGTCGGTTCAGCGGCAGCAAAGCGGAGGTAGGCGTGTATGTTTATTATTTGAAAATACGCCTCATCGACGGCACGACGCAGCTTTTAACCGGTGATTTGACCATCATCAGTCGGTGATGGTCAAATCGCTTCGGCGGCAGGGCGATTCATTTCCCAGCCCAGCAACATCGCTTTTTTCGGGCCATACCAGCGGTATTCGCCAATAATGCCGCTTTGACGGATCACCCGGTGGCAGGGAATCAGGTAGGCCAGGTGATTGGCGCCAATGGCGGAACCCACGGACCGTGCGGCGCCGGGCACACCGACGGCCTGGGCCAAAGCCTGATAAGACGCCACGCCGCCCGGCGGAATGCGGAGCAGCGCGTTCCAGACTTTTACCTGAAAATTAGTGCCTTTGACCAGCAAATGAAACCTGCGGTCCGGGCCATCCGCCTGAAATATCGATTGGATCAGGGTCGTGATAGCTGGCTGGTCTTCCTGCAACCGGGCGGCCGGCCAGGCTGTCTGTAGTTCGGCTAAAGCAGTTTCGTGTTTGCCGGCCGGCACAAAAGCCAGCCAGCAAAGGCCGCGTGCGGTGGTGGCCAGCAGGCATTCACCGAAAGGGGAAATGCCGAATCCATAGTGAATTTCCAGTCCCGATCCGCCGCTGCGGTATTCCTGCGGGGTAACCGCTTCGAGTGTCACGAACAGATCGTGGACCCGTGAGGATGTGGACATGCCCGCGAGCTCGGCCGCCTCCAGCAGGTTGCGCGTTTCATGCAACCGACTTTTAAGGTAATCGGCCGTCAGGGTTTGTAAAAAACGTTTCGGGCTGATGCCGGCCCATTCGCTGAATAAGCGCTGGAAATGGAAAGGACTCAAATACACCTGGCGGGCTACCTCGTCGAGGTCGGGCTGGCGGTCGAAATTGGCTTGCAAAAAATGAATGGACTGTTCAATGCGCTGATAATCCGGATGTTGTTCGACGCTCATAATGCTTGATTTTGGCACAAAAGTACCGGCAGCAGCGCAGGCGCCCAACCCGGATCTTGCGGACTTTGAATCGCCGTTTTTTTAAAATTAGAGCAAATTTTTGCCCGAACGCCGGAAGGCCTTGTATGTGCCTTTACCGAAAGAAGAACCGTTAAACGTCAGCGTGGGGGCCCTTTCCTTTTGCTCCCCGGCCGGCAACTGACTAAAATCGCGGCACAGATCGGAACAACAGCCGGCATAGCGCGCCCGGCACTCCGCACACTGAATGAACAGAATATGGCAGTGCTCGTTCGCACAGTTGGTATGATCATCGCTGGCCGCGCCGCACTGGTGGCAGTGGGCAATTACGTCCGGACTAATGCGCTCGCCCAGGCGTTCATCAAAGACGAAATTTTTACCTAAGAACTTGTTTTTCAAGCCCTTCGCCTGCACCTGGCGGGCATATTCGATAATGCCGCCTTCCAGCTGGAACACCTGTTCGAAACCCCGGTAGCGCAGGTACGCACTGGCTTTTTCGCAGCGAATACCGCCGGTGCAATACATCAGGATTTTACGGTCTTTTTTGTCGGCCAGCATATCGGCCACCAGCGGCAATTCCTCCCGGAAAGTAGCGACGTCGGGCGTGAGGGCATTTTCAAAACGACCCACTTCGCTTTCGTAGTGGTTGCGCATATCGACCACAATGGCCTCCGGATCATCGGAAAGCCGGTTCCATTCTTCGGCCGGCAGGTGGGTGCCGGTCTGGCCAGGATCAAAGTTGGGATCATCGATGCCGTCGGCGACGATCTTCGGCCGCACCTTGATATTCAGGGCAAAGAAGCTCTTGCCGTCGTCTTCCCGGGCGATGTTCAAGCGCATGTTTTGGAAAAAATCAATGCTGTCCATCGCCTGCTGAAAAGCCTCGAAATTGGCTTCCGGCAACGATAGCTGGGCATTTACCCCTTCCTGCGCGACGTAAATACGACCCAGCACGCCCAAGTGATGGTAGAGGCTGAACAGGTGATCGCGAAACAGCTGCGGGTTGGGCAGCGTAACGTATTTATAATAAGACAGGGTCATCCGGGGCTCGGTGCTTTGCTGCATCCGCGCTTTCAGTTCCCGGCGGTTCACGCGGTTGTATAAATTGCGCAGCGGGACTTTTGAACTTGTATTTTCCATAACCAATGCAAAATTAAACCTACAGCGGCTGCATTACAAAAACGCCGGGCAAATTGCGGCCCCAGCCGTCGTAATCGAGGCCGTAACCCACCACGAAGCGGTCTTCAATGTCGAAACCGACATGTTCCACCGGCACGTCAAACTGGGCGGCCTCCGGTTTTCTTAAAAAAGCGACCGTCGCAATGGAGGCCGGCTGCTTCTGTTGCAGGTAGTCGAGAAAGAAATGCAGCGTCCGGCCGGTGTCTACAATGTCTTCCACTACGATGATATGACGGTCCAGCAGATCTTTTTCCAGACCCATCACGGTTTGTACGTCGCCCGTAGACCGGGTGCCGGTATAGGAGGATAATTTCACGAAACCCACTTCGCAGTTGCCTTCGAAAGCGCGGATCAGGTCGGAGGCAAAGACAAATGCGCCACTTAAAATGCTGATAAACAGGGGGTTTTTACCGGCATACTCTTTCGTCAAAGCGGCCCCTATAGCCTGCACCCGGCCCTGTACCTCGCTTGCAGCCAGAAAAGGAATGAAGTGCAAATCGCGGATCTGAATATTCTCGGACATAAGCTAGAGGTTGTCTTGAAAGTACTGCTCAATCTTCTCGAACAGGTTAATGCGGTCGCGGCCCTGCACATTATGCGGATGCTCGGGATACACGAAATAGTCGATCATCTTGCCTTTCCGCACGCATTCGCGGATATAACGCAGCGAATGCTGCCAGAGCACCGTGTCGTCCGACGAGTCGTGGATGATCATCAGCCGGCCGGTCAGGTTATCGATGTAGGTGAACAGGCTGCTTTTCTGGTAGCCGTCGGGGTTTTCCTGAGGCGTATCCATATAGCGTTCGCCATACATGATCTCGTACATGCGCCAGTCGAGCACCGGTCCGCCGGCAATGCCGCATTTAAACACGCCTTTAGCTTCGGGCCGGGTCATGAGCGATGTGGTCATGAAGCCACCGTAACTCCACCCGTACACGCCCAGGCGGGTCGAATCCACGAAAGGCTGTGTTTTCAAATAATTTATACCGGCCAGTTGATCCGCTATTTCGGCATCTCCTACCTGGCGGTGGATGGCGCTTTCAAAAGCGAAACCCCGGTTAGCGGAGCCGCGGCCGTCGATTGAAAAAATGATGTAGCCTTTTTCCGCCAGGTGGTGCATCCAGAGTTCGCCGGCGCCCAGCCAGGTGTTGGCGACCATTTGGACGTGCGGACCATTGTAAACATTGAGGATCACCGGATAGCGTTTAGCAGGGTCGAAGTTCGTGGGCAGGATCAAACGCCCGTTCAGCAGCGGACCGCCGGGGGAAGGCAGGGTGATCAAACGGGTTTCGCCGAGCTGGTAGCCGGCCACGGGATTGGGGGAAGAGAAGATAATTTTGCGGTTGACCGGTCTATCGACGGATTGCACATACACCACCCGTGGCGTGGTCTGGTTAGCGAACACATCCAGCGCCCATTGGCCATTGGAATTGACCAGACCGTTGTGCGTGCCGGGTTCCTGGTTCAGGCGGATAGTAACGCCGGTTTTGAGGCTGGTCGTTTGCACGTAGCGGTTCATAGCGGTCTCGTCGGCGACCTGGTAAAAGCATTTTTCCCCGTTTTCGGAAAAGCCGTAGAAACTCAGCACCGGCGTGGCGCCCTGACTCAGTTGGCGAATCATTTTGCCCGTTAAATCATACAGGTATAACTGGTTATACCCATCGCGTTCGCTTTGCCAGATAAACTGCGTAAGACTGCCGGGCACAAAACGGGCGGGCTGCTCGGGTTCTACGTATTTATCATTGGTTTCCTCAAAAAGGGTTTTGATGAAAGCGCCGGTCTGTGCATCGAACTGCTTGAGCCACATGTGGTTCTGCTCGCGATTGACCACGGCGAGGAGGATATATTTGTCATCGGGCGACCAGGAAATATTAGTCAGGTATTGTTCTGCCGGCTCTCCGGTCTGCAGGTATAATTTCTGGCCGGTTTGGGTATCAAATACGCCGACGGTTACGTGGTGGCTTTTTGCACCGGCGTAGGGGTACCGGATGAAACGCACCTGCGCCGGCATGGAATCGAGTATATAGATCGGGTACTGGGTCACCATGCTTTCATCCATGCGGTAGTAGGCCAGATAACGCCCCGAGGTACTCCAGAACGTGCCTTTCGTGATGCCGAACTCGTCGCGGTGCACGCTTTTACCGTACACAATGCCTTCTTTTTCGCTTTCGGCAACGGGCAGATCTTTACCGCCCACATTCACCATTAACTTCTTCCCCAGCGTGTAGGCGGCGGCGAAATTCTTGGTTTGAATGTCCAGGTTTTCGGCTTCTGCCGGGCGCGAGTTTTGCAGTTTCAGCCCGTTTTTCAGCGAGTAGGTGTAAATGTCCCGGTCGGTTTGGAACCACAGCTGGTCCACATCGAGCCAGGTCAGCGCCGGCAGACCCTCCTGGGCTACTTTATTCTGGCTTTTAAAAGCCTCGTTCAGTTTGGGCAGCAGATCCAGCGTATCGACCATTAGATCGGCAGCATTCACGCGGACCAGTTTATTATTGACCACATGACTGAATTTTGCCGTACCGGGAATCCATTGAAGTTGCCGCAAGTTTGAAGGCGCTAAAACGGTACGTCCCTTCGAAATGGCATCCGCCATCGAAATATTCTGCTGGGCAAAAATGGAAAGGGGAAGGAGGAGAAGCAGGGAAAGAAGTAGTTTTTTCATACCAGGCCTGTTTGCATAAAGGCCCGCAAAAGTAAAACCTCCGGCCAGAGTTTGGTGTCGTCGGGTCGATGATTCGACCGGCGCAAGTCCACGAACGGTCAATAACGAAGTTGAGTTGGGAGGGAATAAGGCCGGAAGGCCTATTTTTGTGAGGTATTAAGTTGGTATAGGGGCAAAAAAAATGAGGCAGTGCCACCACAGCACTACCTCAGCCCTAACCAAATAAAACCAAATTATTCTTGCGTTGAATTGCTTTCTTGTTACAAAGGTAAAGTGCGCTTGGTGTAAAACCTACAACAAGCGAAAGATTTTTTTGCATTTTTTAGGAAAAGAAACAATGTGTCAAATTTTGGTTTTTGTCATAATAAAAATTTGGGTAAGCCTCATTTTTTAAATATAAAATGCCATGAAATGATATTCTGATCACTTGTAATCCTCAACCTGCATTTAAAAACATAATTTTATACTTTTGCAAATATGAAAATTTCTGCCTGCTTGCCGACTTATACATCCTTATTCTACGGGGTGCTTATTGTCATTTGTACACTTCCAATCAACGTATTTGCGCAAACACCCGATCAAGCGGTTGATGCCGCCATGCTGCGAAAAATATACAATCAGGTACTCACGGATGGACGCTGTTATCCATGGCTGGAAAGTTTGACTTCAGGCGTAGGGCACCGGTTGAGTGGTAGTCCGAACGCCGCCAAGGCAGTTACCTGGACGCGCGCGGTGCTCGATACGCTGGGGCTGGATACGGTGTGGCTGCAACCCTGCATGGTACCGCATTGGGTGCGGGGCGCTGCCGAACAAGTCCGCGTGGTGGATGCCAAAGCGGGTCCCTTCGATCTGCATGTGCTGGCACTAGGCGGCTCGGTAGGCACCTCGGGGCCGGGTCTGCGGGGCAATGTCGTGGAAATAAAAACCTGGCCGGAACTGGATTCCCTGGGTAAACAGCATAAGCTGCAGGGCAAAATCGTGTTTTATAACCGCCCGATGGACCCCACCCGCGTCCGCACTTTCGAGGCTTACGGGGGCGCAGTCGATCAGCGGGTATATGGTGCATCGCGGGCCGCCAAATACGGGGCCACCGCTGTGCTGGTCCGTTCGATGACCCTGGCGCTGGACGATGTACCCCATACCGGCACCTTGATCTATGATTCGACCACGCTGCGGATTCCGGCCGTAGCCATCAGTACTAAAGATGCGGAGCGCCTGAGTAAGTTGTTGAAAAGCGAGCCGATGGTGAACGTATCGATGCGCCTCAACTGCCAGACCCTGCCGGACGAACCTTCTTATAACGTGATCGGCGAAATCCGGGGTACGGAAAAACCGAACGATGTGTTGCTTGTCGGCGGACATCTCGATAGCTGGGACGTTGGTCAGGGCGCTCACGACGACGGCACCGGTGTGGTGCAAAGCATGGACGTTTTACGCACGCTGCGCCGCCTGGGTTATCGCCCCCGCCATACTATTCGCTGCGTGTTGTTTATGAATGAAGAAAATGGCGGCCGGGGTGGCGCTAAATACGCGGAGGAAGCCGAAAGAAAAGGCGAATTTCCGCTTTGCGCTATTGAAAGCGATGCCGGCGGCTTTACGCCCAGGGGCTTTACTTTCGAGGGTGACAAGACGGTTTTTCCGGCGTTTTTTGATAAAGTCAAGGTGTTCCGACCTTTGTTCGAGCCCTATGGCCTGACGATCAGCGAAGGCGGGTCCGGCTCCGACGTGGGTCATTTACGCGGCATGAAAGGACTGTTGAGCGGCTATTCGCCGGATTCGCAGCGCTACTTCGATATTCACCACACGGCAGAGGATACCTTCGATAAGGTCAATAAACGCGAGCTGGAACTAGGCACGGCCAGTATGACCGCGCTCATTTACTTACTGGATAAATACGGCTTGTAAGTACATATGATAGAGTTTTATACCCGCCGCCTGTACTACGTGTTGCTTCTTTTAGTCTTTGGCTTACACCTGCCGGCCCAAACCCCGGCGCCCGATGTGGTCAGGGTCGGAGCGTACATCAACGATATTTACGACGTTAATCTGAGCGATAAAAGTTTTTCGGTGCAGTTTTGGGTTTGGTTCAACTACGATTCGCTGGCCCTGCGCTCGGATGATACGCTGCGCCCGCTGGCCACGTTGGAAATTCCGAATGCCAAGGAAGTGGAATCCGACCTGGGTTTTACGGAAGCGGCCGGCGCACAGGGCATTTGGGCAAGCAAAAAGATCCGCGCCATTATGAAAAAGGACTGGAATATCCGCCATTTTCCCTTCGATGAACAAGCGCTGCAAATCGAGCTGGAGGATAGTAATAATGACGCTAAACGCATGCTTTACCAGGCCGATACCACCAATACCAAGCTGGACCCGCGTCTGTCGCTAACCAACTGGCAGGTCACGCACTTTGATTTTTCCACCGGTACAAAAACCTATAACACGACCTACGGCGACCCCAGCTTATCCGGTAACAGCGTTTATCCACATGCCTCCCTGAATATTACTATTGCCCGGAAAAGTCAGTGGCTGCTGTTCTGGTCTTTATTTACCGGGTTATACGTGGCCTTTTTCATTTCCTCGCTGGTTTTCTGGATCGATGCCGATCAGGTGGATCCGCGCTTTGGACTTTCCGTCGGCGGTTTGTTTGCCGCCGTCGGGAACAAGTATATCGTCGATTCCATTTTACCGCAGTCCACCACGTTTACGCTGGTGGATAAGCTGCATATTCTGACGTACTTCTTCCTGCTGCTTTGCATCATTCTTTCGGTCATATCGCTCCGTATCTGGAAAGCGAAAAGTCCGGAGCAGTCACAACGCTTCGACCGGCGGGTATTCTGGACGGTGGTGCCGGTGTATGTCGCTATTAATTTATGGCTGGTGTGTATGGCGGCTTTCGGCTCGTAAGCAAACCGGCCAAAGTAGCGTCACAAATTAAAACGCAGCCAATCCACCGCCATGACCGGCCTGGAGGGATTGTTCTCATTTTTCACGACAAAGTATAAATCGTGGAATTTGCCGTCAGGCGGCCGTGTTACAGGCAGAATGAGTTCATAAAACTCCATTTTATCCACCGCATTTTTCTCGGGCACCTGCACCCGGCCGGCCAGCGGACCATTGGGATGATCCAGGTGTAATTCCAGCCAGCCGCCACTGAACTGCTGTTGCCGGTCACCCGTGCCGATGCCCAGGTCGATGGTGCTTACGCCCGTCAGATCGGAGCGTTTAAAGACAAAGAAAGTGCGGTGCTTCATCTCGGTCAGCACTACGGTATCTCCACGGTAAGGCCGGTACGTGTCGATGCTCTTGGACATACTGTCGGCTTGTTCGGCCTGCTGAAAAGCCGGCCGCAAAGCGATCGTCTCTCCATCTTCCAGCGGGGCCTGGCTGCCGCTCCCCCGGTCGCGATAGGTGGCTTTTAAAATATACGTGCCGGGATATGCTTTTTTGCCCTTTTCCGGATTGGCCTGCACCACCAGCGGGTATTCACCCATTAAGGGAAAGGCCTGCTTGGCTTTTGCGGGCTCGCCAAGCGTCATGATCCAGCGCACCATGTCCCCGGCATCCTCTTCGGATACCTGTGGGTGGGCGCTCATGACCACCTGGCCCCAGTTCCCGGCGCCGCCGGTAATGATCTTTTTGGATAAATTCCGTACGGCAAATTCGCTGCCTTTATACCGCGCGGCCACGGCCTGAAAAGACGGTCCATTGACCTGCCGGTCCACGGCATGGCAGGTCTTACAATCCGACCGGTCGATGAGGCCCTTGCCCTTGGCGTATTCGGCCTGCTGCATAGCGGCCTGGTGGCCCTGTGCAATACTGGTTATATCAAAACCGGTGGCTAAATAGTCGATGGTCGTGGCTATGGTGGTGGGCATGATCGTGCCTTTTTCCAGCGAGCCATCCTCCGGATCGGTGACCAGGAGCCGGTAACGCAGCACGCTACCGGGCATATAGTAACTGCGGTTCTGGCCGCCAAAATCCCAGTGCACGACCGGGGGCGCATTGCCGACGCTGATCTTCTGTTTGGCCGTACGGGTCTCGCCCGATTCGTCCGTTACTTTTAAAGCGACTTCGTACACGCCGGCGTTAGTATAAACGTGTTCAATGCTATCTAAAGGATTCTTTTTCAAAGACTTAGGGTTGCCGTAAAGTCCGGACTGCGCTTGCGGAAAGCGGCCTTCGAACTGCAATACCGGGCTGCCGTCGTCAAAATTAATTTCGTACTGCAGCCGTTCGCCGTCATAGTCGCGGGTTTTGGCGGCAGAAAAAACGACGGTGCAAGGCGTCGCATCGGCGGTTTTATCGGCTTGCAGCACCGGCATCGGCGGCCGGTTGCCGCGCACATAGTCGATGCGGCTCAGACGGGCATCCACGTTGGAGGAGAACCACTGCGTACCGTACTCCAGCACCCAGAAGGAACCGTTTTTGTCGACCATCATATCCATCGGGCGGCTGAGCGTCACCGAATCGCCGAAGGTTTCCATGCGGCTGAAATTCCCCAGGCTATCCATGGTCACGGCCATCATCCAGCCGCGCATCCAGTCGTAGGTGATGAGTTTGCCGTTATAATACTCCGGGAAACGGGTTTTTTCGGGGTACTGATCACAGTAGTACGTCGGACCGGCCATGGCATTACGGCCGCCTTTACCGACCAGGGGGAATTCGGGCGAATTACCGTACGGATACCAGATGAAAGCGGGCTGTGCCGGCGGCAAATTGCGGCTGCCGGTGTTGTATGGGCTTTCATTGTAGGGGTGCAGGGGATCGAAATATGGGCCGGGTTTCCCGGTTTTAAAATCGTAGTTGCGGTAGGGTTTGTTGTCGCCGACAAAATAGGGCCAGCCGAAGAAACCGGCAGCGCGGGCCCGGTTGACCTCGTCATGACCGGCGGGGCCCCGGGCGGTATCGGGTTCGCCGGCATCGGGGCCTACTTCGCCCCAGAACAGCAGTTTGCGCCGCGTATCGACGGAAATACGGTAGGGATTGCGGCAGCCCATTACGTAAATTTCCGGCCGGTCAATGCCGGGTCCGGGCGATTCGGGCGTGGTAATGTGTACTTCTTTATCGGTAAATAAATTGCCCGCCGGACACAGGTAGCTGCCGTCGTCCAGGGGTTTGATACGCAGGATTTTACCCCTTAAGTCATTGGTATTGGCCGACGATTTTTGGGCGTCCCAGGGGCTGCGGCCGGGGCGTTCGTCGATGGGGTCATAACCTTCCGAGGCAAAAGGATTGGAGTTGTCGCCGGTGGAAAGGTAGAGCGTGCCATCGTCGGTGATGCGGATGCAACCGCCCGTATGGCAGCATTCCAGGCGCTGGACGTCGACCTTCAGAATGACCTTTTCGGAGGCCATGTTCAGGGTGTTATTTTCAAAAACAAAACGCGACAACTGATTGACGGACTGGTTGCCAACCGGAGAATAATACAGGTAAATCCAGTGGTTTCTGGTATAATTCGGGTCGATGGCCATACCCATCAATCCGTCTTCTTCTTCGGAATACACCGGCAGTTTATACGCTACGCTGACCAGGCCTGTACTCGGGTTATACAACTTAATGGCGCCCCGGCGTTCGATGAAAATGACCTGCCCGTCGGGAAACATGCCCAGTTGCATGGGCTCGGTGAGTTCGCTGGCCAGTACGGTTTTAACAAAACGGGTGGGATCTGGCGTCTCGGGCGTGCGGGCGGCGGAATAGTCAAGCCGCTTTTTTTTGCCGATGGCGTATTGAAGTCCGCCCAGCAGGTGTTGCAGGAACAGCGGTTCGGACCACGATTCTTTGGTATGGCCCAGTGCGGTGTAAAACGCCCGTCCGCCGTCGTATTCCTGGCTCCAGGCCATGGGATGGTTTGCCCCGTTGGTGCCGCCCTGATAACTGCTTTCATCAATATCGAGCAGAACCGTCACGTTCGGATTTAATTCTTTGAAATTATACCATTCATCCTTGCGCTTCCAGGCGTCGGGCAGCGCTTTGGTGGCCGGGTGGTCGTGGGTTTTTACGCGCAGCGTGGCTTCCTGTTGTTCCGGGTGGCTCTGGAAATAAGCGCCGACCAGACCGCCGTACCAGTGCCAGCCATACTCCGTGTCGGTAGCCGAGTGCACGCCTACGTATCCGCCGCCGGCCTGAATATAACGTTCAAAGGCGGTTTCCTGCAAGGGGTTCAGGACATCGCCTGTCGTACAGAGGAACACCACGGAAGAATATCGTTGCAGGTTTTTTTCATTAAAATCAGCGGCATCTTCGCTGGTATCCATGGCAATGCCGTTTTCGGCACATAGCTGGCGCATTGCCGCGATGCCCACGGGAATACAGTCGTGGCGGTAACCTTCCGTTTTTGAAAAAACCAGAATGCGTGCCGGAATATCATTGTCGCTGCAACTCTGGTTGGACAACAAAAGGCCAAGGCCAAAGCAAAAAAGCAGAACGGGGGGTAAAAAGCGAAACATAGTGCGTTATTTTGGGCCAAAATAAGAAGAAATGGTAGGTTGCTCCTTAAAAGAATCCTACCATGTCTGCGGCCTTCTATTCCACCTTTAACTGACAAACCTGATGAATTCTGATTATCCTTCCCCGGATGGCGCCTATATGCTGACGCTGGGTTGCTATGAAATACGCATGTCGCACTGGATCGAATATCCGACTTTGCTGGTGAGCGCGACGAAAGAAGTGCTTTTTGATGCGCCCGCTTTATGGTCGGCGGATAGCGTCGAGTGGTCGCCGGACAGTGCATTTGTACGCATGAATCTTCGTGTATATCCGGGTTCAAAACCGACACTGTATGTATGGTTGTATCCTGGCACCCGGCGCAGCAAAGTACTGACTAAAGCCCTCCATGAAGCCACGGAGACGAGTCCGTTGCTGGAAGGCAGTCTGGCCGACCTTCTGCTTTTTTTGAAGGACTACGACAAAAAAACCGCCCGGTAATCGATAGATCCCGGGCGGTCTGCTTCCTAAAGAAAATGCGTTGGGTGCTTTATTTATGCACCATGGCGGTCGGATTGACCAAAGCTGCCAGGTGCTCGAAACGGGTGTCCAGGTAACCATGCAAGACCATTTCATCCTGCAACAGGCCTTCCGGTAATTGCAAAGTTATTTTTCACCCATTTTACACCTCCGCCAACTGCTTCGTCACTACCTCTTTCCCATTCATCGTTGACTTCCTTCCAAAAAGCAGTCCGGCTCCATCGGCATCGATCAGCACGGAATCGCCTTTCGAGTAATTGCCGGCCAGCACGTGTTTGGCCAGTTCGTTGATGAGTTCGCGTTGCAGCGTCCTTTTGAGTGGGCGGGCGCCGAATTGCGGATCGAAGCCATGATCGGTCAGCATTTTGGCCGCTTCTTCGGTGATTTCCAGGTGCAGTTCCTGCCGGTCGAGCATCACCTGAATGTCGGCGGTGAGCAGGGTCAGGATCTGACGGATCTGGCTTTTTTGCAGCGGGTGGAACACGATCACTTCATCGATGCGGTTCAGGAATTCCGGCCGTAGAGTCGATTTCAGCGCATCCATCACTTCGCTTTTTGCCAGGTCAAATATTTCATGCTGGCGTTTTTCCGGCATCGTATCGAAATCTTCAAAAGCATCCCGAATGCGATCGCTGCCCATGTTGCTGGTCATGATAATGATGGTGTTTTTGAAATTCGCGGTCCGGCCTTTATTGTCGGTCAAACGCCCGTCATCGAGCACCTGCAGCAGAATATTGAACGTATCGGGGTGGGCTTTTTCAATTTCGTCCAGCAGCACGATTGAGTACGGCCGGCGGCGTACCGCTTCCGTCAACTGACCGCCTTCGTCATATCCTACATAACCCGGAGGGGCGCCCACCAGCCGGCTGACGCTGTGTTTCTCCTGGTATTCGCTCATATCGATGCGGGTAATCGCCTTTTCATCGTCGAACAGCACGTCCGCCAGGCCTTTCGCCAGTTCGGTTTTACCCACGCCGGTCGGTCCGCAGAAAATGAACGAACCGATCGGTTTATCCGGGTCGCTCAAACCGGCGCGATTGCGGCGAATAGCATCCGAAACAGCTTCCACGGCTTCATTTTGACCAATAACGCGCTGGTGCAGTTCCGTTTCGAGGTGCAGCAGCCGCTCGCGTTCGCCCTTCATCATTTTTGATACCGGAATGCCGGTCCAGCGGGCCACCACTTCGGCAATATCGTTGGCGGTAACCGTCTGGGTGGTCATGCGATTTTCCGGATCCAGCGCGGCCAGTTTTTCTTCGGCCACTTTCAAAAAGGCTTCCTGCTTGGGAATGTCTTCGAATTTGATCTTCGAGGCCTGTTCCAGGTTGCCTTCCCGCTCGCTGCGCTGATACTGCAGCTGCAGTTCTTCCATACGCTGTTTACTGAGCTGGATGGACTCTACAATTTCCTTTTCCGACTGCCATTTGGCGCGTAAAGAATCCACCCGTTCGCGCAGATCACCGATCTGTTTGTTCATGGCGTCGAGTTTGCGCTCGTCTTTTTCACGTTTGATGGCCTCGCGCTCAATTTCCAGCTGCCGGACCTGCCGGTCCAGTTTATCCACTTCTTCCGGCACGGAATCCAGCTCCAGCCGCAGTTTAGCCGCCGCTTCATCAATCAGATCGATGGCTTTATCCGGCAGCTTGCGCTCCGAAATATAGCGGTGCGAAAGCTCGGCCGCGGCAATGAGGGACTCGTCGAGGATCTGGACTTTATGGTAGTTCTCGTATTTCTCCCGAATACCGCGCAGAATACTGATGGTATCTTCCAGACTCGGCTCATCGACATACACGGCCTGAAAGCGGCGTTCGAGGGCCTTATCAGATTCGAAATATTTCTGGTATTCGTCCAGCGTGGTGGCGCCGATGGTGCGTAGTTCCCCGCGGGCCAGGGCCGGTTTCAAAATGTTAGCAGCATCCATGGAGCCTTGTCCGCCCCCCGCACCCACCAGCGTATGGATCTCGTCGATGAACAGAATGACCTGTTCATTGCTGTCGACCACTTCCTTGATGACGGCTTTGAGACGTTCCTCGAATTCGCCTTTGTACTTGGCGCCGGCGATCAGCGAAGCCATATCAAGCGAAAAAATCTTCTTGGAAGCCAGGTTTTCCGGCACGTCGTGCTGCACAATTCGCCAGGCGAGACCTTCGACAATAGCTGTTTTACCCACGCCAGGGTCGCCGATGACGATCGGATTATTCTTTTTACGACGGCTCAGAATATGCAGCACGCGGCGAATTTCCTCATCCCGGCCGATGACCGGATCGAGTTTGCCGCGTTCAGCCTGTTCGGTGAGGTTGATCGCGTATTTCTGCAGGGCGTTATAGGTTTGCTCGGCGGCCTGATCGGTCACTTTGCGGCCTTTCCGCAGTTCTTTGACGGCGGTGGTGAGCACTTCCTTGGTAGCGCCGTGTTCGCGCATCAGGCGCGCGGCCTTATCATTACCCATGACAATGCCCAGTAAAAGCAGTTCCAGCGAAATATATTCGTCACCGAAATCTTTCAGCAGGGTTTTGGCGGCTGCAATAGATTTATTGGCTTCATTCGTCAGGTACTGCTTGTCCGCGCCCTGTACTTTTGGCGTTTCCCAGACCAGTTTATCCAGCGCTTCGGTGAATTGCGGGAGGCTTACGCCGGCTTTTTTAAGTAAAAAATCGGTAACGCTGTCGTCCACCTGCAACATGCCTTTCAGGAGGTGTCCCGTGTCAACGCTTTGTTGTTCGTATCCGGCGGCAATTTGCTGGGCCTGCAGGATGGCTTCTTGGGCCTTAATAGTGAAGTTATCGTAGGTCATAGTTATCTGAGTTATACCGGTGGAGCAGCAAATTTACCTCCAAAGAAACAGGTCGGTGTTTTTTGGGAAAAAATGGCAGTTAAAGTGGATTTTGGTAGCCATTTTGACATTAACACGCTGGTTGGGGCGACAAATTTACAGGTAACAACAGGGATACAGCGGGTAGTTTGGGCGGTTTTGTTCGTTTATCCGTCATTTGAAATTCGCTTGGTCGGAAGAGTCGCTTTTTATACCTTTGTTAGGCATTAAACACCGCTCGTTTGAATCGTACCCTGCTCATATTCATTCGTAACCCGGAACTTGGGAAAGTTAAAACCCGCCTGGCCCGCACCGTTGGTGATGCGGAGGCCCTGCGTATTTATCAAATTTTACTGGATAAAACCCGGCAGGCTGCGTTGGAGGTACTGGCCGATCGCTGGTTATTATACAGCGATTTTGTGGATCAAACGGATGCCTGGACTGCCGATAATTTTCAAAAAATGCTTCAGGCCTCCGGTGATCTGGGTGAACGAATGGCACAGGCTTTTCAGGCGGCTTTTGCTGCCGGCGCAGGCCAGGTGGTGATTATTGGTAGCGATTGTCCGGACCTGAGCGGGAACATATTAGAACAGGCTTTCAATGCGCTGGAGACGTCCGACTGCGTGCTTGGCCCGGTGCCGGATGGCGGTTATTATCTGCTGGGGATGCGCTCTTTTGACGCCTCCTTTTTCCAAAATATTGCCTGGAGTACGGATACGGTACGCGCTGTAACCATGGAACGCATGGCCCTGGCCGGTAAAACCTGCCTGCTGCTCCCCCTGCTGACCGACGTGGACACGGAGGAAGACTGGCTGGGTTGGATGGCCCAAAAGAATTAGACTGTTTTTTACACTTACCCTAAAATGTAATACGTTCTGCCAAGATGGCTGCATCTTTGTCTTCTATCTCACTCTCATTCAATTCAAACCACCACCGTTTTATGAAAAAACTAATCCTTCTCTTGATTGCCCTGCCCCTTTTCCTGACTAACTGTACCAAGGAAAACCAGCCCGACAGCCCGACCAACACGGTTACCACGTATAAAGGCGAGTTCTCTACGGGTTCGATTGATGCAACCCTCGTTTCAAAGCCGGCACTTGTGGTCGTGACAGAAAACTCTTCTACCGACTGGTCGATGTCTTTGGAAGTGCTGGGTCAGACGCCGCAGGTACTTACGGCTACCAAGAACGGCCAGGTTATTCTGTTTACCAACCAGACCTATTTGGGCGGCTCGGTACAAGGTAAAGGCGAATTAAACGGCGTTCAGCTGCGCTTCAGTGTGGACTCCATCGGCACCACTACGGCTGCCAACATCGGTGTTTTCATCGGCGAAAAACAATAGTTTTTAAACGTCAACTGACGAAACAGGGCCGGTCGCTTTTTGCGATCGGCCCTGTTTGCTTTACCCTTTGTAAAACAGCCACTTACTGATTTCCTTGAACGAACCTTTTTTACCGTATAGCAGAATACCCACCCGGTAAATTCGCCCGGCCATCCACACGAAAAATATAGCGGTACCCACCACCAGGACCAGGGAAAGCGCCACCTGCCACCAGGGCGGATTAAAGGCCATGCGGAAGGGCATAACAATCGGCGAAAAGAGCGGGAACAGGGAGGCGAAAACCATCAGGCCACTGTCGGGATTGCGCCATCCGGCCATGGAAACGATGTAAAAAGCCAGAATAATGGGGATGGTGGCCGGCAAAGTCAGCGACTGGCCTTCGCCCATATCGTCGCCCATCGCGGAACCGATGGCGGCGAACATGGAGGCATAAATAAAGTAGCCACCCAGGAAAAAAATGATAAACGATCCAATGATCAGCGGCCAGTTCTGTTTGCCGAGTTCGGCGAAAATCCGCAGTGCATCGTCCTGCCCAATTTCGGGTTGGGCCATACCGGGAGTCGAACTCATGGACTGCATTTGCGCCGGATCGATGTTGAGGATGAAAGGCAGGGCAAACGTGACGGCCAGGCTCAACACCACCCAGGCCACCATTTGGGTCAGGCCAACCGCGCCGGTGCCAATAATTTTACCCATCATTAAGTCGAATGGCCGAACGCTCGACATCATGACTTCGACAATGCGGTTGGTTTTTTCTTCCATCACCGAACGCATTACCATCTGGCCGTATAACATGACCATGAAGAACATCAGAAAGGTCATAATGCCGCCCACCGCCAGGCCCACGCCGGCCGTGTATTTGCTCTCGCCGGTATCCTGCCCGGAAATACTTTCCGGATCAATCGAAATATCGGTGTCGAGCATACTGAGGCTGGTTCGGCTGAGATGCAGCGAATCGATCTTGAAGTCCCGGATTTTTTCAGCCAGTTTTTCCTCGATCAGGCTACTTTTTTCCGGCGCCAGTTTTTCATCGGAATAATAAAAAACCGTATGGTTCTTTTTCTGAAAGGTGCCCAGTTGCGGAATACGCAGGATGCCACTCAACTCATGGTTACTGACCTCGTCCTTGAGCTGCTCCAACGATCGGGCGCCCGCCGGGATAAACCGTACGCCCTTGGCATCAGGAAGCTGCTGTATCATGTTCGCTTCGTCCAGCACCGCTATTTTGAGTTCGTCGTTGCCCTGATAACTCGACAGCCCGACGATGACCAGCATGTATACTAAAATGCCGACCGGCGCCAGTAAAGTGGCAATGATGAATGATTTTTTACGCACCCGCGCCAGGTATTCGCGCTTGATAATGAGAGAAAGACGGCTCATGGTAGGAGACAGGAGTTAGGTGTGTTAGGAGATAGGGGGGCAGGAGATAGGGGGCAGGAGACAGGAGGCAGGAGACAGGGGGTTAGGGGGCGGGGGTTTCCTGGACGGTGCGGATGAAAATTTCGTTGAAGGTGGGCAGGATTTCTTCAAAATGCACGATACGCAGGCCCTTTTGCATGAGTTGACGCAGCAATTCGTTGCTTTGGTTATCATCGGTCAATTGGATGGTCGCCACGCTGCGGTCCTGCCGCACTATTTGAAACTTATCGGACAGATCCGCCGGCCACTCGCCCTGCACTTCCACCCGGAACAAATGCTGTTTATATTCGCTTTTGATCGCCTGTACTTCGCCCTGTAACACGTTTCTCCCCTGGTTGATCAGCACAATATAGTCGCACATTTCTTCCACCTGTTCCATGCGGTGGGTACTGAAGATGATGCTCGTGCCGGCTTCGTTGAGCTGCCGGATTTCATCTTTGATGAGGTTGGTGTTGATGGGGTCGAGGCCGGTAAAGGGTTCATCCAGGATCAGTAAGCGCGGACTGTGAATAATGGTCGCGATGAACTGGATTTTCTGTTGCATCCCCTTGGAAAGCTCTTCGACGCGCTTTTCTGACCAGTCCTTAATATCGAATTTTGTGAACCAGTGATCGACCGCTTTACGGGCCTGCGCAGCCGTCAGGCCTTTTAACTGCGCCAGGTAGAGCATGTGTTCGCCGACCTTCATTTTTTTGTACAAACCCCGTTCTTCGGGCATGTAACCGATTTTTTCCGGGGAACGGTCGTTGAGTTTCTCCCCGTCGAGGTAAATGGCGCCGCTGTCGGGACCGGTAATCGTGGTGATCATGCGGATCAGGGAGGTCTTGCCGGCGCCGTTGGGGCCCAGTAGTCCGAATACGCTGCCTTTCGGCACATCGAAACTGACATGGTTCACGGCCTGGTAATTTCCGTACGATTTGACTACGTCTTGTATAGATAAGATCATGACTTAATTTTTAGCAGGCGAAAAGTCGGTACGTTTGTGCGCGGTAAAATCTTTTTTCGGCAGAAAGATACTTACACAACCGTTTTCTGACCAAGACAGCCGACCAAACTATGCAAACCATCTATAATTACATCGGGGGAAAATTCGTACCACCCCAGGCCGGGCTTTATCTGGACAACTATAATCCTGCTACGGGCCAGATTTTCAGTCAGTTGCCCGATTCAGGTCCGGAAGACGTAGACGCTGCCGTGCAAGCCGCCTCGGCCGCTTTTCCAGCCTGGTCCAGGTGCCCGCCGGAAAAACGGTACACCATATTACAGGCCATAGCCGACGGTATAATGGCGCGCCTCGATGAATTTGCCGCAGCGGAAAGCCTGGATTCCGGCAAAACCATCACGACTGCCCGGACGATCGATATTCCACGCGCGGCCTTGAATTTCCAGTTTTTCGCTACCGCCTTACTGCATTTTTCCTCCGAAAGCCATCACTTGCCGGGGCAGGCGCTCAGTTACACCCTGCGGCAGCCGATTGGCGTGGTGGGCTGCATTTCTCCCTGGAACCTGCCGCTGTATTTATTTAGCTGGAAGATTGCGCCGGCCCTGGCTGCGGGTAACTGCGTCATTGGAAAGCCTTCGGAAGTGACGCCGCTGACCGCATATTTGCTGGGCGAAGTTTGCGATGCCGCTGGGTTGCCGCCGGGTGTGCTCAATATTGTACAGGGCACCGGACCGCGGACCGGAGAGGCGATTGTGCGTCACCCGGCGGTAAAAGCGATTTCTTTTACCGGCAGTACCCGCGCCGGCGCCGCCATTGCCGCCGTAGCCGCGCCCATGTTTAAAAAACTCAGTCTCGAACTGGGGGGTAAAAACCCCAACCTTATTTTTGCCGACTGCGATTACGAAAAGATGCTGTCTACGACGGTGCGCTCTTCGTTCAACAACCAGGGCCAGATTTGCCTGTGCGGCTCGCGGATTTACGTGGAAAGACCCATTTATGAACGGTTTAAGGCCGACTTTGTGGCACGGGCCGGGGCCCTTCGCCTGGGCGATCCCAGCGATGAAAACAGTCAGTTGGGAGCGGTGGTCTCTAAATTGCATTTCGATAAAGTAATGGCCTGTATTCGCCTGGCGCAGGAAGAAGGCGGCCAGGTGATATGCGGCGGCGAAGCGGTGCATTTGCCGGAACCCCTGGCCAATGGCTGGTATATTGCCCCGACCATTATCGAAGGCCTGACGGCCGGTTGCCGGACCAATCAGGAAGAAATATTCGGCCCGGTGGTGACCATTCAACCCTTCGATTCGGAACAGGAAGTACTGAACGATGCCAACAGTACTTCATACGGACTCAGTGCCACCGTTTGGACCGGAAATCTGGAACGTGCGCACCGGCTGGCGGCAGATCTACACTGCGGCATCGTGTGGATCAACACCTGGATGCTGCGTGATCTGCGGACACCGTTCGGGGGCGTGAAAAATTCCGGCGTGGGGCGCGAAGGCGGCTGGGAAGCCCTGCGGTTTTTCACCGAAGCTAAAAATGTAACGCTGGGCCTGTAGCGCCAATATTTAGCCCGTTTTTTTCTGCTTAAAAAATTACCACCTACAATAGAACATCTATGACGACTACCAACCTGAGCGAAAAGAAATCCGTTGCCAATCGTTTCGTCGCCGAACTGCGCGATGTCGACATTCAGCAGGACCGGCTGCGGTTCCGGCATAATCTGGAGCGGCTGGGCAGTATTCTGGCCTATGAAATTTCGAAAACGCTGGAGTACGAGTCTTTCGAAATTGAAACGCCACTGGGTACGGCGATGACCAAACTGCCGGCGCAGCGGATCGTGCTGGCCACCATCCTGCGGGCCGGCCTGCCAATGCATACCGGCATGCTGCACTATTTCGATCAGGCTGATAACGTCTTCATCGCCGCTTGTCGCCGCCACCATAAGGACGGCACATTCGATATTCAAATGGACTACCTGACTGCGCCGGACCTGACGGATGCGGTGCTTATTCTTTGCGACCCCATGCTGGCTACCGGCGCCTCGATCAACCTGGCGCTCCAGCAAATGGAACGTTTCGGCCAACCGGAGCAGGTGCATATTGCCACAGTGATTGCCAGTGTTGCGGGACTGGAAGCGGTGCGCCGCCGTCATCCGCAGGCCCATGTATGGATGGCGGCCCTGGATGATGAGCTGACGGCCAAGGCCTACATCGTGCCGGGTCTGGGGGATGCGGGCGACCTGGCTTTTGGCGAAAAAACGGCCTAATGAATTAATTCCGCACGTCCTCTCCCCAACCCAGTTTTTCCCGGATGGTTTTCAAAAACGTAATGTCCTGTAATTGAACCAGTTTGGTCGGAAAGTCGTTGCGCCGTACCGCCAACTGGTGATCGGCGTGAATAAGTTCGAAACGGGAATCCAGGGTGCAGATAAAATTATCGCCGCGCCCTTCGATCTCAAAAGAAATAACCGAATCGTCGGAGAGTACAATGGGCCGTACGTTGAGGTTATGCGGCGCCACCGGGGTAATGATGAAATTGGAAGAATCGGGAAAAATGACCGGCCCGCCGCAACTCAGCGAATAACCCGTGCTGCCGGTCGGGGTGGCGATAATAATGCCGTCGGCCCAGTAGGAGTTCAAATAGTCGCCGTTGAGAAAAGTATGAACGGTGATCATCGAAGAGGTATCGCGCTTGAGCAGGGTACAGTCGTTCAGCGCAAAAGGAATTTCGCCGAAAAGAGGCGGATTGCTTTCCAGGTACAACATGGTCCGCTCCTCAATGAGGTAGTGCCCGCGCCGGAGTTTTTGTATCGACTCGCGAATATGGGCCTTCTCAATACTCGCCAGAAAACCCATGCGCCCCAGGTTAATGCCCAGCATCGGCACCCCCGCGTCGCGCACCAGCGTGACCGCGTTGAGCATGGTTCCATCGCCACCCAGCACGACGACAAAATCTATACGATGTACGCGAAAGTCGCGGTAATCGTCGAATGGAGCATATGGGCCGGGAAATTTGACCGTTGCCTCGATGTCCTGTAAATAAGGGGCGTAGACATAAGTCGTAACCCCTTCCGCATACAGCGCATCGAAAACCGCCTGGATGTAAGGCAGGTCCTTGTCTTTATATTGTTTGCCGTAAACGACTACTTGCATGGCGGACAAATAACAAAATATTTAAATGTAAGCAGTATAGCTGCCACAAGGTAGGCAGTGCGCAGGGCATCTGGCGGCGAAATTGCGCAGAAAGCATGTTTTTCTGCAAAAATCACTAACTTTTTGCTACCCTGGCCGTTCCAAACTAGTGGGTGAAATCCATACATTTGCCCACCTTTTTAAAAATTTATTCCACCTGCTGAATTTAGAACGAATGACCGCCAAGTTGAAATCACGGGCGTCCCAAATTCCTGATTCATCATATATTATTACAGCACGATGATTTTTGACCTGAAAATGCTGCGGGCGTTCTATGAACAGTTCCCCGCCCGCGTGGATGCCGCCAAAGCCCAATTGAAGCGG
The DNA here is from genome assembly GCA_031425035.1 of Saprospirales bacterium. GTDB lineage: Bacteria > Bacteroidota > Bacteroidia > Chitinophagales > Saprospiraceae > M3007. The sequence goes on from JANPIN010000079.1 coordinate 30,640, forward strand.
CCCCTTACCCTCGCTGAAAAAATTCTGTACTCCCACCTGCACCCCGATAATCCGCTGCGCGAATATCAGCGCGGTTCCGACTACGTGTTTTTTCAGGTCGACCGGGTAGCCATGCAGGATGCAACCGCGCAGATGGCGCTGCTGCAATTCATGACCTGTGGCCGTAAAAAAGTAGCGGTACCGAGTACGGTGCACTGCGATCACCTGATCGTGGCGGAAACCGGTGCAGATCAGGACATGGTGGCTTCGCTCAGCAAAAACAAAGAGGTGTTCGATTTTCTGAGCACGGTCAGTCAAAAATATGGTATTGGTTTCTGGAAACCCGGTTCGGGCATCATTCACCAGATCCTGCTTGAAAACTACGGTTTTCCCGGCGGTCTGATGATCGGTACCGATTCGCATACGGTGAACGCGGGCGGTCTCGGTATGGTCGCCATTGGCGTCGGCGGCGCTGATGCTGTGGACGCCATGAGCGGCATGGCCTGGGAGCTGCAAATGCCCAAGCTGATCGGCGTAAAACTGACCGGTAAACTGCGTGGCTGGACGGCTCCGAAAGACGTGATCCTGAAAGTAGCCGGTATTTTGACCGTAAAAGGCGGCACCGGCGCTATAGTTGAATATTTCGGTCCGGGCGCCCAAAGCATGAGCGCTACCGGCAAAGGCACTATTTGTAACATGGGCGCTGAAATCGGGGCTACCACTTCGGTGTTCGGCTACGATAAAAGTATGGCCCGTTACCTGAAAGCGACCGGCCGCGCCAAAGTAGCCCGGATGTGTAACAGCGCCAGCGACTACCTGACCGGCGATGCCGAATGTTATGCCGAACCGGAAAAATACTTCGATCAGGTCATCGAAATCGATCTGTCCAAACTGGAGCCGCATATTAACGGCCCATTTACGCCGGATCTGGCCTGGCCGCTGTCCAAATTTGCGGAAGCAGTGCGCACAAACAACTACCCGGTTCGCCTGGAAGTGGGCCTGATCGGTTCCTGCACCAACTCTTCCTATGAAGACTTAACTCGTGCGGCCTCCATTGCCCGCCAGGCTAAAGAAAAGAATCTGGAAACCCGGGCAGAATTTACCATTACGCCGGGTTCGGAACTGGTTCGTTTTACCGCCGAGCGCGACGGACTGCTGGACGATTTCTCGAACATCGGCGGCCTCGTGCTGGCCAATGCCTGCGGCCCGTGCATTGGGCAGTGGAGCCGGCACATCGACGACGAAAAACGTCCGAACTCGATCATGACCTCGTTCAACCGGAACTTTACCGGCCGCAATGATGGCAATCCGAACACCCACGCTTTTGTAGCCAGTCCGGAAATCGTCACGGCCTTCGCCATTGCCGGCGACCTGACCTTCAACCCGGTCAAAGGCACATTGATGAACCGGGATGGCCAAATGGTCAAACTGGATCCACCGAAAGGCATTGAAACGCCGAAAAATGGCTATGATGTCAAAGACCCGGGTTTTATTGCCCCGGCCAAAGGCGCTATTAAAATAGCGGTGTCCAAGGATTCCGACCGTTTACAATTGCTGAAACCATTTACACCGATCATCAACGACCAGATCCAGAACATGCGGGTGCTGATCAAGGCGAAAGGTAAATGCACCACGGACCACATTTCGATGGCCGGCCCCTGGTTGAAATACCGCGGTCACCTGGAAAATATTTCCAACAACTGTTATATCGGCGCCGTTAATGCCTTCAATGACGAACGCAATAAGGTGCTGAACCTTTTGAACGGCCAGTATATGGAAGTGCCTGCTTCGGCCCGTGCTTACCAGAAAAAAGGCGTTGGGACCATCATTTTCGGAGAAGAAAACCTGGGTGAAGGCAGCAGCCGCGAACATGCTGCTATGGAACCGCGCTATCTCGGCGTGAAAGCTGTGGTGGTTAAAAGTTTTGCGCGGATCCACCAGACCAACCTGAAAAAACAGGGTATGCTGGCGCTGACGTTTGCCAATTCCAGCGACTATGATAAAGTGCGGCAGGACGATGCGGTGAGTATCCTGGGTTTCGACCAGTTCGCACCCGGCAAACAGTTGCAAATTCGCCTGGATCACACGGACGGTACTTCGGAAACATTTTTCGTGAACCATACTTACAACGAGCAGCAAATCGAGTGGGTCCGGGCCGGTAGCGCCTTGAATAAGATCCGGACGGATTTCGGCATGTAGGATTTGACAATTGCCTAATTCATCAGGTTTGATATTCGTAGAACGGCTGCACGCATCAAGCGGGCAGCCGTTTTTTAATATTTTATTTTGAATTGTGTAATTTTATTCTGTATCTTGCAGCTAAGATGGTAATCATTAGCAAATCTCTACTACGCGACTTTGGTTTAGTTCACCCGGACGTTGTTGATGCTTTGAATATTGGTACTCATGCGGAGTATGATAAAGTAGATGTAACCACTATTTGAATACTATGCAATACAAAATTAATTCTGAAGAAGAGTACCGTGAGATCATGGAACGTGTAGAAACCTACTTAAGGCAATCGACTACACAAGGAGGTGGCTATACGTTAACTGCTCAGGAAAAAGAAGAACTTCGTCATCTGTCTATGTTAGCAGAAACATGGGAAGATGGAGTGCCACTTATGCCTATCCGTCATCCAAAAACTTTGACCGAGATGCTCGAACTCAAAATGTACGAGCTCAAACTCAAACAAAAGGAACTGGCAGAGTTACTTGGCATCTCCGCGACCCGACTTTCCGAAGTTATGCAGGGTAAGCGAAAAGTAAATATGGACTTAGCAAAACGGCTCTACTCCGTATTGAAAATTGATGCAGCCTTTATTCTTGAACAGTCTTAACCCTTAGCGCAAGCGGTCCATCGACCGCACCAGTTTTTCGTCTTTCGAGATCGAGCGGCCCGCCAGCCATTGAAACACCAGGGCGATCACAGGCATGGCCAGACCAGCCTGATAGTGGGCGTTTCCACCCGGCGGTAGGGATTGCAACGTATTATACGCCGTAAATCCGGCTAAAGCCAAAAGCAAACCGGAAGCCAGGATAGCGCCAATGGTGAAACGTCCCTGCAACCCGCGATTTTTAAAAAGCAAAATGGCCAGAAACGAGGCTAAACCGCTGAGTATGGTCAGGCCCAGCAGACCAATATTGTCAAAAGGGTTGAAAACGCCGTCGGCCAGTACGGCAACCGTACGCGAAGGATCGTTCGGGGAAGTTTCCAGGTAAGGCAGGGCAAACTGCCCGAAAATGGCGCCGGAAGCCAGCAGCAGGAAAATGGATTGAATACGTTGGATCATAGTCGGTAGAATCTGGTTGATTTGCGCCGGCAAAAGTACGACCGTCCGCTATTTGGCCACCATCCAGCCCTGTAAAAAAGCAGTTCAGGTCATTTGGGCTCATTACAGCCCTTCCGGAGCCTGAAAAAAGGATTGTTGCCCGGAAAGTTTACCTTCGCTGGATAAAACCCTCTAGCATTATGCTCAACCCCCATTGGCAATTGCTTTCAACCGATGAAACGACTGTGCAGAACCTGCAGGAAGCGTTGGGCATTGACCGCATTTTCTGTCACCTGCTGGTCCAACGCGGCATCACGACTTATGAAGAGGCGCGGCAATTCTTTCGCCCCAGTCTGGATGATCTGCATAATCCTTTCGATATGTGCGACATGCAGGCGGCCGTCGACCGGCTGGATCAGGCGGTTAAAAACAAGGAACGCATTCTGCTGTACGGCGACTACGATGTGGACGGCACCACCAGCGTGGCCTTGATGTATGCTTTCCTGTCACGTTTTCATGATCCGCTCGACTACTACCTGCCCGACCGGGAAAAGGAAGGGTATGGGGTAAGCCTGGCCGGTGTGGAATATGCGCATGAAACCGGCTGTACCCTCGTGGTCGCCATGGACTGCGGCATTAAAGCCCATGCAGCGGTTGATCTGGCTAAAAGTTATGGTATTGATTTCATCGTTTGCGATCACCACCTGCCCGAGGGCGGGCTCCCCGCTGCGGTGGCTAATCTCGACCCAAAACGTGCCGACTGTCATTATCCTTATGGCGAACTGAGCGGTTGCGGTCTGGCTTTTAAACTTGCCCAGGCCTATGCCATACAGCATAATATGCCGGTGGCGGAGTTGGACGATCTGCTCGATCTGGTGGCCATCAGTATTGCCTGCGATATCGTACCCATCAACGGAGAAAACCGTACGCTGGCCTATTTTGGTCTGAAACGACTCAATCAATCGCCCCGGCTGGGGTTGTGGGCCCTGTTGAGCCGGGTGAACAGGCCCGCTCCAATCACCATTACCGACGTTGTTTTCGGCGTCGGACCGCTGATCAATGCGGCGGGGCGGCTGGGCGATGCCCGGGATGCCGTCAGCTTGATGCTGTCCGTTGATAAGGCCGCGGCCATCGAAAGTGCCGGCCGGCTCACCCAGCGCAACCGGGAACGGCGTAGCATCGATCAGTCCATGGCAGCGGAAGCGGAACAGCGTTTCCGGGCGCTGCCGGATTGGGAGGGGCGAAAAAGTATAGTGCTGTTCGACGCTTCCTGGCATAAAGGCGTCATCGGTATTTCGGCCAGCCGGCTGGTGGAAACCTTCCATCGTCCGACCATTGTACTGATGCAGAGCGGTGACCGGGCGGTCGGCTCGGCACGCTCGGTACGCGGATTCGACTTATATACCGCCCTGCAATCTTGCGAAGACCTTTTTCATACCTACGGCGGTCATGCCCATGCGGCAGGCATGCAGATGCCAGTTGAAAACGTGGCTGCCTTTACGGACCGATTCGAGCAAATTGTCCAGGAAAGGCTCACGCTGGAACAGGAAAGGCCCATCGTAGATATTTGTGCCAAGGTGCGTCTGGACGACCTGAACACCCGGTTCTGGCGAACGTTGCGGCAATTCGAGCCTTTCGGGCCGACGAATCGAAATCCGGTATTCTGGGCCGAAAACGTAGTAGACACCGGACAAAGCCGTCGGTTGGACAATAATCATGTCCGGCTTTCTTTGCGTCATCCGGACGGGAAGGCAATTTTTTCCGGTATTGGTTTCGGTCTGGGAGATGTATTTGAGCAGGTACAGGGCCGGCCTTTCGACATTGCATTTACGCTGCGGGAAGAGCAGTGGCGCGGGGAACGGAGCCTGACTTTGCAGGCCCGGGATTTTCGCCCGTAAAAAGTACGTTCCACCGCTGGATTTTGATATTCCTTTTTTTAGGAAAAGCATTTCGACTACGCGTATGCCCGTTTCAGCCCTTTGCTGTTAACGATAATAAAATACGAATAGCGACCACGCGTTTTGACCGCTCATTTCTAACTTTGCCCGCTTTTTAGCGCTTTTTAACTTAAAAATCAAATCTCCTTTTCAAGCATACTATGGTCAAATACGTCCTAGTGCCCCTTTGCCTGTGGCTGGCTTTTTCAGTCACCATTGCCGCACAAACTCCCGACCCCGTCCTGTTCACGGTGCAGGGCACGCCGGTCACGGCTTCCGAGTTTACCTATATTTATAGCAAGACCAATCAGGACAAAGCCGATTTTTCGGAAGCCTCCCTGCGTGAATACCTGGACTTGTACACCAAGTTTAAATTGAAAGTTCAGCGTGCTCGCGACATGCGTCTGGATACCATTTCCTCCCTGCGCAGCGAACTGGATGGCTACCGCCGCCAACTGGCTAATTCCTACCTCGTCGACCGGGAAGTAACCGACAAAATGATCCGGGAGACGTATGACCGTATGCTACAGGATGTGGATATCAGCCACATTGTCGTTCTCTGCGATCGCAACGCAAAGCCCGCCGATACTTTACGCGCCTATAACCGGGCGATGAACATACTGCGTAAGATCAATGCCGGTACCCCTTTTGAAAAGGTGGCGGTTGATAGTTCGGAAGAGAAATCGGTTAAGGATAATAAGGGGAGCCTGGGCTATGTGACGGCTATGTTACCCGACGGTTATTACGCCATGGAAAAAGCAATTTACAGCGCCAAAGCTGGCTCTGTTGTTGGGCCGGTCCGTACGACGAGCGGATACCACGTGGTGCGCGTAAATGCCATCCGACCGGCGCGTGGTGAAATGGAAGTAAGCCAGATCCTGTTTCGTAAGGGCACCAATGAAGAACAAAATACCGGCATCAAAATGCGCGCTGACAGCGTATACAAAGTCCTGCAGGCCGGCGCTAAATGGGAAGATCTGGTGACCAGGTATACGGATGATAAAGCGACGGCTGGTAAAGGCGGTTACATCGGTTTCTTTGGCATCAACCATTACCAGAAAAATTTTGAAGATGCCGCTTTTAACTTGAAAAAGGACGGCGACATTTCCGCTCCGGTGGAATCGACCATCGGCTGGCATATTATCAAACGCGTCAGCCAGCGTCCGGTCGGGTCATACGAAACCATCAAACGCGGTCTGAGTGACCGGGTGAAACGCGACAGCCGGAACGAAGTGGCGCGCCAGAGCATGATCGCCCGCATCAAGCGGGAAGGGTCCTTTGAGGAGTATCCGGATGCCCTCAAAAAATGGTCGGCCATGCAGCAGGATTCGGTGTTCCTTACTTTTCGGTGGAAACCGGATCCAGCCAAGCCGCAAACCGTACTGATGCGTTTTGGAAAAGATAAAACGTATACCGTAGCCGATTTTGAAGAATATAATGCCCGTGCCAGCCGCGAACGGATGCGGGGCAGCGGTTATCCATTAAGTGAAACGATCCAAAAATTATATACCGCCTGGACGGAAGAGGTGACTATGCAATTCGAGGAAAAACAACTGGATAAAAAATACCCGGAATTCAAGTCGCTGATGCGCGAGTATGAAGAAGGTATTTTGTTGTTCGAAGCCCTGAAACAAAACGTCTGGGACCGGGCAAATACGGACTCGGTCGGACTGGAACAGTATTTTAAATCCACACTAAGCCAGAAGTATAAATGGGATGAACGCGCCGACGTCAGCATCTACACGATCAAATCGGATGATCCCAAGGTGGTGGAAAAAGTACGCGTTTATGCCGCCAAAAAACCGGCCGCGGACGTACTGAAGAAATTCAACAAAGCGGGCAAATCCGAGGTCGTATCTATTCTGGACAAGTACTATGAGAAAGGTAAAAACAAGGACCTCGGTACTTTATGGACAGCGGGCGGCATGACGCCGGTAAAGGTGGATGCCGGGACAAAAACGGCTACTTTTCTGAAGATCGAAAAAGTGCAGCCACCCACGGCCAAGACCCTGCAGGAAGCGCGCGGTTATGCCGTTGCCGACTATCAGGACTACCTGGAAAAACAGTGGATCGATGAACTACGCAAAGCCTATCCGGTAAAAGTGGATGAAACGGTACTGCGTAGTTTGGTTAAGAAATAATTGGCCGCTGGCGATGAGAACGCCATAAATCAGGAGGCTGGTTCATACGTTTGGTTTAGCGATA
>JANPIN010000080.1:0-25472 GCA_031425035.1 Saprospirales bacterium
CAGGCGACCGGGCTCGACGCTAAAGGGCGCAAACAGTACCGTTATCACCCGGAGTGGAACAGTATTCGCAGCCAGACGAAGTACTTTCGTTTGCCTCAATTTGCCGAGGCGCTGCCCCTGATCCGCGCGCGGCTGGAACAGGATTTGAAAAAACCTGGTTTCCCCTACGAAAAAGTGCTGGCCCTGGCGGTGCGCATCATGGAGCAGACCAATATCCGGGTCGGCAATGAAGAGTATAAAAAGCTATACGGTTCCTTTGGCCTGACGACCCTGCAGGATAAACACGTGCAAGTAACCGGCGATCAGGTCAGGTTCCAATTCAAGGGCAAAAAAGGCGTACCGCATACCCTGCATGTAAAAAGCCGCAAACTGGCCCGGCTGATCCAGCAAAGCCGGGATATACCGGGTAAGGAACTTTTTCAATACTATGATGGACAGGGCAACCACCGCTCCATCGGCTCCGGCGACGTGAACGGCTATTTGAAAGAAATATCGGGCATGGATTTCACCGCGAAGGACTTTCGGACCTGGGCCGGTACGCTGACGGCTTTCCGTTCTTTTCGCGCACAGGGACCGGCCACCACGGCTAGCGAAATGAAAGCGAATATCCTCAAAACGATCGATCAGGTAGCCTCGGATCTGGGCAACACCCGGACCGTTTGTCGCAAGTACTATATTCATCCGGCCATGCTGACGGCCTATGAAAAAGGCGATTTTTTCAAATATCTCACCGCTGATTCGACGGCTGTGGAAGCACAGAGCCTGCTCACGCCCGATGAAATCCTGGTTAAAAATATGCTGAGCCAATATGCCTGGAAGTAAAGGGGAAGTTTATTTTATGAAAAAATCGACTGCTTTCGATTACCAGCTGGATTTCAAAAACCTCGATTTTCGTCAACACCCCGAACTGTACCGGGTGGGTAAAGGCGAACAAGGTGTGCTTTTGGTCGAACCGTACAAGTCTGAACTCCTGCCACACTGGCGTTTCAAAAACGAAGTCCTGGCCCAGGCATCGGCAGAGAAAATATACGGCATGTTCCAGCACTACCTGGAAACCGGTGAATTTGTTGGCGCTGATATGGCGCGTAAATTTTTACAGATGGGTTTCACGCGTGCCCGACGGTATGCCAACCACCAAAGCGGCAAAAAATACGCGACTGCCCCTGGCGATGAAGCGGCAGATGTTTATCCTTACTTCCAGGGCAGCTCCCATAAAAAAAATGAGGTGCTGCCGCAGGATACCGATGCACTGACCAACGAAAAAGCGCGGGCAGCAAATATTTTTCGGCAGTACTGGTTTCTGGCTAAAAACGATCAGGACTACCTGGCACAAAAAAAAGCGTTTACCAAACAGTATATTGAATAAATGAAATTGGGCAAACAGGAATTGCGCAGCACCTATTTATATTGTTATAATATTTCTATTTGAATTCAGAAGGTCTGAAAAATACAATGTAATTCATTGTCTATCAATTTATTGCAACGCTTTATTTAGAACAAAAAGCTATCTTTGTCAGTGAAATCAAACAATTGCACATACAATTTTGACAACTTGACCTGCGTTTGGCCTCGTCTATGAATCGTTTTTCAGTCCCCGCCATAATCGCCGCGCTTAGCCTCGTAGTTTCAGCCGCGTTGCTGACCTCTACCTGTACGCAAATGCCTGCCGCTCCCATCACTTCGGTAGCGCCTGTGTTTGTGCCGGAGCATATTAATGCCTCGGCCAATCCGCATCTGGAAGAATTTATCGCAAAATATGATCGCTATTTTGCGGATCAAATGGCCAGCACCGGAACCCCCGGCGCCGCTATGGTCATCGTAAAAGATAGTCAGGTCGTCTTCGAGCGTGGTTATGGCCTGCGGGCGGCCGGCGCGCCGGATTCCGTAGACCTCAACACCGTATTTCGGGTCGGTTCCCTGTCGAAGGGCTTTGCCGGCGTACTCAGTGGCATCCTGGTTTCGCAGGGCGTCATGCAGTGGGATGAACCCGTAAAGCAACTGGTGCCGGGCTTTCAGTTGCGCGACAAAACCCAGACCGAGCGAATTCAACTCTGGCACTTGCTTTCCCATACGACCGGTCTGCCCTACCACGCCTATACCCACCTGATCGAACAAGGCTGGGACATACCGTCACTCATGCGTTCCCGTTTCCCGAATGTGCCATTGGCCTGGAAAGAAGGCAGCACGTATAGCTATCAGAATGCCGTGTTCTGCGTGGTGGAAGAAATGATGAAGGCAGCCACCGGCGAGACCTACCAGGCCTTATTGAACGAGAAAATTTTTCGCCCGGCCAACATGCTGAGTGCTTCCTGCGACTTTGAATCCATTTGCCGGACGACGGATAAGGCCCTGCCGAATATTCCGATCCGCGGCGGTGCATGGCGGGCCGATGTTATTACGGATCACTACTACAATGCAACGGCTGCCGGCGGCGTGAATGCCAGCATCAAAGACATGGGCCAATGGCTGAAAGTGCTGCTGGGTCATCGGCCCGAGGTGGTTTCTGCGGCCACGCTGGATAAGGTGTTCAGCCCGGTGATAAAAACCGGCCGGGAGCGCCAGATCTTTCCCAACTGGATTGCCCGCGATGAAGCGTCTTACGCCCTGGGCTGGCGGGTGCTGGAACATGGAGGCGATACTATTCTTTATCACAGTGGCTCCGTCAATGGCTTCCGGGCCGAAATCGCGCTGAATCGCCGCGACGGCATTGCGGTGTGCATGCTCTTTAACGCCTGCTCCCCATTGGGCCGGGTCTGTGTGCCGGATTTCTTCGAACAATGGAACAATGACCGGGCCGGTATTTTGGCTTGGGTGCCTTAGAGTACCGGACGTCGATCCCTTTTTACTTAAAATTTTGCGGTGAAATTTTTAGCTGATTTCCGCTGCAACGCCTGGCGTTGTAGGAAAGTGGCAAGGCTATATACGTAGCAGGATGGCAACGCGGATACTACGGATTTGGCTGATTTTCGCGGATTTTAAAATCCGCGAAAATCCGTTGTATCCATAAAATCCGCGTTACCATCCTGCTACGCGTCCACCACAAGATCCGGGTGGACGCCCGCTTATTTGCGTATGACCACCGCCGCTACTTCCTCCACCTGCAACGTTTGCTGCTCGCCGCTTTCCTGGTTTTTGATCGTCAGGGTGTTGGTCTGCATTTCCGTTTCGCCCACAATGGCTACGAAAGCCACCTTGCGTTTGGCGGCGTATTCAAACTGCTTTTTCAATTTTCCCGGCTCCGGATACAATTCAACGGCCAGGCCCGCCGCCCGCAATTGGGCGGCGCAGGTGAAAGCATAGGCATGGGTCTTCTCGTCGAAGGCGGCCAGCAGGATCTGCACGCCCTGCCCCAGTACTTCCGGGAAAACGCCCATTTCTTCCATCACGTCATAAATGCGGTCGGCGCCGAACGAAATGCCCACCCCCGATAATCCCGGCACGCCGAACACGCCGGTCAGATCGGCATAACGACCGCCGCCGCCGATGCTGCCCATGGCGATGCCCACCGCCGCTACCTCCAGAATACAACCGGTATAGTAGCTCAGGCCACGGGCCAGGGTAATGTCGAATTGCAGGGCGTTTTTCATCGGCGTCGGCGCCAGCAAACGGAACACCTGCTCCAGTTCGTCGAGTCCGCTCAAACCGGTTGGGCTGTTCGCGAACAACGCACGCAACGCCTCCCGATCGGGGACTTCCAGAATGTGTTGAATCGTCTCGATGGCCTCGACAGGAATACCCCTGGCGGCCAGCTCGGTCCGTACGCCCCCCAGGCCGATCTTATCCAGCTTATCGATGGCGACCGTCATGTGCATGAACTGGTCGGGAATACCCGCCGCTTCCGCTATACCGAACAGCACTTTGCGGTTGTTCAGTTTAATCGTTACCGGTACGCCCAGCTGTGCAAATGCCTCGTCGTAGATCTGTACCAGTTCCGCCTCAAACTGTAGGCTGTCGGACCCGATCACGTCGGCGTCGCACTGAAAAAACTCGCGGTAACGCCCCCGCTGCGGCCGGTCGGCCCGCCACACGGGCTGGATCTGGTAGCGTTTAAAGGGAAACGTCAACTGTCCGCGGTTCATGGCCACGTACCGTGCGAACGGTACGGTGAGATCGTAGCGCAATCCGCGTTTGGCTATATCGCGGATCAACAGCGTCGATTCGCGGCTAGCCAGTACGTCCGCATTGGCATCTTTCAGGAAATCACCATTGTTGAGGATCTTGAACAGCAGTTTATCGCCTTCGTCGCCATATTTGCCGGTGAGGGTGGACAGATTCTCCATGGCCGGCGTTTCGAGCGGTTGAAAACCGAACTTCACGAACACCGAGCGAATGGTATCAAAAATATAGCTGCGCTTACGCACCTGTTCCGGGCCAAAATCGCGGGTCCCTTCAGGAATACTGGGTTTCTGCATAGTCATACTGACTGCCGGCAACGGATGAATCCGCAGACCGGAAAAGAAAGGATTTTACCTAATCATCTGCGTACAGGCTGTTAGGCAGGTTGGTTTGCAATAAATGCGTCAGATCGATGAGAATAGCGCAGGCTGACACATCCGGATTGATCTTTTCTACGTATAGTAGTAAGAGCAGGCGGCAGTGATAAAGTTCATTGCCCGATTGCAGCGTCGGCAAGGCGACCCAAAACCAGGCCTTTATGGGCCAGCGTACCGATGATGAGCAGGGTGGCGATGGTGACGTAAATGGCTAGCGTGCGGTGCTTTTTAACATCGTCATTGGCCTTTTTAGACACGATTCTGCCGGTTTGGACCAGTGCGATGGCAACAATCATGGCGCCCAGGTGTTCCATAGAAAAGTAACGCGCCCAGGAACCGGGTTGGCTGGCTGCACCATTAGACATCGCAGACATGCCATAAGGACTGAGCCAGAACAACAGTAAACCGACCAGCAATTGTAAGTGGCATAGACCTAAAAGGGCGGCGGCACCAATATTGTCGGGTTTTTCAAAGCGTCGGTTGCTGAGCCATCCGGAGTAAGCGCGAAAGAGGACGAACACCAGTGCCAGGAGAATGAAATAGCGGTTGTACGCGTGGAGTTCCTTGAGTATTGAGTACAGCATGTCAGTTTGAGTTGAAAGTGAAGAGGCAGCAAATGTAGAAACTCTGGCCCAGCCTACGCGGGGGAAAGCGCCTTTGAAAAATTTTTCAGTTTTTTTTTGGTTGACAGGTGACTTGTGATTCACCTTAGCGTATAATATAGTGTAATTGAGACAATAAGCCTCCGGGCTGGAAATTATATAAGAAAGGAAGATTGTTTTCATTTGGTTTTTTGGGGTTAAGTCATCGGACGAAAGTTCGATGGCTTTTTTTCTTTTTGGAAGGTTTGCAGCACTTCTTCCGCCGCTGCGAAAGGGGAAAGCCGTCCGGCCAGCACCTCCGGTTCCAGTTTTTTTAACAGCAGTTGGGTGTCGGTATTAGCCTGAAATAGTGCCTCTAAACCGGCCTGCAGCGCTTCTTCCAGCCAGTATTGCGCCTGCCGCCGCCGATTTTCCCGGAAAAAATTATTTTTTTCTACCTGTTGGCGATAGTCCGTGATCGCTGCCCATAAAGCGTCCACCCCACTCCCCTGTTCGGCGCTGCAAGTCAGCACTTTCGGCGTCCAGCCACTGGGGCGGGCGGGCAATAAATGCACGGCGTTGCTGTAATGGCGCTGGGCCTGCCGGGCCAGGTCGAGCCGTTCGCCGTCGGCCTTATTCACGGCCAGCAGGTCGGCCATTTCCACAATACCCCGTTTGATGCCCTGTAGTTCATCGCCGGCACCGGGCAGCAGCAGCAGCAGAAAGACGTCGGTCATCCGCTGCACCGCCGTTTCCGACTGGCCGACGCCCACCGTTTCTACCAGTACCGTGTTGTAGCCGGCTGCTTCCACGAGCAGGATGGTTTCGCGGGTTTTGCGGGCGACGCCGCCCAGAGAGTCGCCGGACGGTGAAGGCCGGATAAAAGCCCCCTCGGCCACGGACAGACGATCCATCCGCGTTTTGTCGCCCATAATACTGCCCCGGCTGATCTGGCTTGTCGGATCGATGGCCAGCACGGCAACGCGATGGCCTTGTTCCAGCAGGTGCATACCCAATGTTTCGATGAGGGTGCTCTTGCCAACGCCCGGCGCGCCGGTAATCCCAACGCGCAACGTGTCGGACTTTGCCGGCGCAGCGGCCAGCAACTGGGCAATCACCAGCTGCGCTACTTCCTGATGATCAGGTCGTGCACTCTCCACCAGGGTAATGGCCCTGGCTAAGGCAACCCGGTTACCGGCTTGAATACCGGATACAATTTCTTCTACGGAGGGCAGGGGGCGACGCATGGTGCAAAGATATTGCCTGTTGCTGCTTTTTACGCTTTCGTCCCCATCCGGAAGTCTGAGGCATTAAAGTTTTTTAAGGGTTAATGTATTTTTATTTTAACTAAAATGTATACGGCTGGCTTTCAATACATTTTTAGTTAAAAATAATTCACTAGCAGTTTTACGAAGGTTAAACTAAGTTAAGTGGGTCTGACTGGCGATCAGACTGTTGCAGGGGCCATTGTGTCCTGCCATCTTGCAGCAAAAATTAATCGCCATGCAAAAAACAATCTTCCTCTTCGCTTGCTGCGCCCTGCTGTTTTGCCAGTGCCGCAGCCTGCGCTCCGCTGATTTCCGCACCAGTCCGGCCCTTCCGGAGCGCCTTCCGCCCTTACGTTTACTGATCCATCAAGCCAGTTTCGGTCAGGCTTTCGAGGCTGCCTTATACCGCGAAGGTCCGGGTACGAATCCATGGATGGGCTATGAGGTAACCAACGGCGCCCTGCTGGACGTTACCCACTTGTTCCAAAGAGAATTGGCGGATAACGTGGTACTGAACAGTGGCCCGCAAGCCGGTCAGGCCCGTTTCAAACTGCTTTATTACGACCGGCGTAATGCAGGCTGGGGCTATTCCATTCCTTCGGTTGCCACCCTCTGGACGGTAAACTTACTGGGGCTGCCGGCAGGCACCATACGCTGCGAACTGAGTCTTCAGCTGGAAATTGCCGATAGCCGGGGCAAAACCATCGTCACCTACACCGCTCCCGGCCAGGGAAAAGCCACCATAGCCTTGTACTATGGCTATAACAACGCGAACGCTATTCGAAAAGCGAACCTGGAAGCGTTGAAATCAGCCCTTAAAGCTATTGAAACCAAATTGCAGGAAGATGTACCCGCCCTCACCGCACAAATGATCGCGGCAGAGCAGTAGTGCCGCGTTTTTACAAAAAACAGCAGCGCCGGCAGTACATTTCACTCCTCGTTTCCGGTACGCGGGTAGCCGGCGTTGCTGTTTTTTATTTTCATGGGCTGATCTGGTGCTTATTTTTACGGAAAAACATTCCTTCGCAGTGGTTGTTTTGCTCTAAAAATCTGAAAATGAACCGACTACTCTGGCCTTTTTTCGGCCTGCTGACCCTCGTTGCCTGCCAATCCGAGCCGAAAAACAGGCCGGTAACCACGCCGACGGCAACCTCGGCGCCCACTGCGCCCGCCGTCCGTAAGAACATCGTTTTCTTTGGCAACAGCCTCACTGCGGCTTATCAGCTTCCTCCGGAACAGGGTTTCGTGGCCATTATTCAGCGGCGCATCGATAGCCTGGGCCTGCCCTATCGCTGCGTAAATGCCGGCATCAGTGGAGAAACGACCGCCGATGGGAAAAGCAGGATCGGCTGGGTACTCCAGCAGCCGATGGACATTTTCGTACTCGAGCTGGGCGCCAATGACGCTTTGCGCGGTTTGCCCATGGCGCAGTCCAAAGTGAATCTGCAGGCCATTGCCGATAGCGTGCATACGCGTTATCCGGAATGCAAGATGGTTATTGCCGGAATGCTGGCGCCTCCTAATCTGGGAAATACGTACACGAAAGCTTTTCAAGGCATGTACAGCGAACTGGCGCAGCGCAATCAGGCCGCCCTCATTCCTTTCCTCCTGGAAAATGTAGGCGGTATAGCGGCCTTGAACCTGGCGGACGGCATTCACCCGAATCCGACCGGGCAAAAGATCGTCGCGGAGAATGTTTGGCGCGTGCTCCAGCCATTATTACAAACCGGCGGTTAAAATTAATCGTATTTAACCTGTTACCCGGGCATTTTAAGTCCTCGCTAACAGTGCATTACATAATTCTTCTGCGTTTGCCCGCGTTATCTGCGCATGTCGGCGTTATGCCGCCAATTTTTTAATACCATTTAATATGGACCTGCCAAAAGCACTGCCTGCCATCAAAACCCTGATCGGGGAAGGGAATATTGAAACCGCACTGGTACATCTGGTAACGTTGCTTGATAGTGACCCCCAGTACAGCGAACTGGCGCAGATCGCCCGGGTGAATCAGGGAGAATTCTATCAGACGAAATCCCAGTCGATCCGAGGTACGATCACTCCGGAAGCCGCGCAGCTTTCCAACAACCAGGTGAGCGACAATGCTTTGCAGATCATTCAACGACTGGAGGCCGGCAAGCTTACTTTTCGGGACGAAGCCCCCAAACCTATCCGATCGCAGGCCTGGCGTTACTACGCCATTGGCGGCGTGGTCGCGCTACTGGCCGCTTTGCTGATCTGGCGTTTTGTTTATTATGTTCCGCCTGCCCCGGTAGTGTCTACCTGTCCGCAGTTCGATACTAAAATTCGCTATAGGGTCATGATCCTGCCTTTTAAGCAAACCGGTGAAAAAAAGTCCAGCGATCCGGCCATTGATATTTCCGACGGTTTGAACGTGCTTTTCAGCAAAACTGGGAATTTAAAAAACAATGCCGAAGCGGATGTCAACGAAAAGTATGACATCGATGCGAACTACCCCAGCCTGACCGAAGCCACGACGACGGCGCAGGACTGCGGGGTGCAAATGATCGTTTGGGGGAAAATCAATGAAAGCAGCGCGGAAGGTTATAAGCTGGACATCCGGTATAAGCTGCTCGACGGAAATACAGCGACAACGGGCGACACAACGCTCAGCAACCTGCTGAAAATGAATGATTTCGGCAACCTGACCCGGGATGTGGATGCGGCCACGCGCTTGCTCTACATTGTCCTGGCCAACTGGGCTAATGTCCCCATTGCGAGTAATTTACTGGAAACCTCGACCGCGAAAGTGGCTATGCAGGATTCGAGTATGCAGGCGCCCGACACCACGGCTTTGCTGGCTATTGCCCGCAGCCATTTGATCAAAAATGAAACCGCACAGGCCCAGGCTATTTACGATCAGATCCTGGATGCTTATCCGGTACAAAAGACTGCCCGCCGGATGCGCGGAGGTCTGCTTTATCAGCAGGGTGAATTTGCCGCCGCCGCCGCCGATCTGGAAGTAGCGGCTCCGGACGCCGAATCGGCCGATCAGAGCGTGTTGAAGATCAGGGCGGAATCATCGGTAAAAAGCGGCCAGCCGGCCAAAGCCACCCAGGATATCAAGACGCTCCGCAAAAAAATACCCAATCAAAAGGTTTGGCTGAAAAACCTGGAACAAGCCGCAGCGGAATCGACTAAGGTGATCGAAAAGCAACTCGTGCAGGAGGAAAAACTGGTCTCTCAAAAACCCCGGGATCCCCAACTGCATAACCAGGCTGCACAGTCTAACCTGGCGCTGGGCCAGCCGGAGAAAGCCTTGAACCATGCCGAAACGGCGATCAAAAACGATCCAAAAAACCGGGTAGCCTACGAAGTTGCCGTAGAAGCCAATTTACAGAAAGGCGATACCACCAGTGCCAAACAAGTATTGGAGGCGGCGAAACGCAATGGCGTAAATGTACGCGGCGTGGAAAAATGGATACCCCAGGTGTTGCCACTCACCAGAATTCGACCGAGGCAATAAATGTGTTTGCTGGTTGGAGGAGTTGGTTATTCAAATCCGCTTTCGTTCGAAATTATTTTGCGCTTACAATTCACTGGCGTCCCGGAGTAATTTTTACACAGGGCTTACAAATTCAAAAATTCTTAATAGTTCCAAAAAATTAAAGAATTAACAGACATAACACCCTGATAACCAAACAAATATTTGCGAATGACCAATATAAACAAATTGACGATTAAATAGTAATTTAAAACAAATAATTTTTTTTTAAAAACTGTAACTTATAGTTGTCAAGCTGGACGCGCTTTTTTAACTTTGTAATTCTTGTGGAAAAGCGTTCTGCACTTTCTGAAATTAAGTTTGATTTCGGGAACTCTCATGACAGAACTTAATAGCAACGTTTTCGTGGTTTTAGAACATTGACAGCATTCGACAAGCGGTCAATCAGGATTCTTTGGACTCCTTTTTGCACGTTTTACGGTTTACGATCTGTCTTATTCCCAAACTGGCTGCCGACGGATCAATGAGTTGGCAGCTACACAAAATGGTGCGTTTTTTCATTCGATCGCCCAAAGGCCCTTTTCATTACGGTTAATAAACAGCAGGCAGAATGACTACGCAAACGCAGCTTAAACTGATTTTCCGCGGGCGTCTCGATTTTGGCACCGAGCGCACCTTCAACATGGTTCTCCAGCACTGGCAGACCCGGGTGGACAACTATTTTAAAGGGGATGTGCTGTTCACGGCCGAACAAGTGTTCAATATGGAAGAGTACTCGCTGACGGTTCCTTCCCAGACACTGATGAGCAGCGAAAAGCACTGGCGCAGCACGACGTCGCTCTTACAGGAAATAGCGCAGTATGCGATTATGGGCAGTGTCGGCGCCTGGTGCGTGGATAGCGGTCAGGTACTCGCTGAATTCAAGATCGAACCGCATTCCGATAAAGTAGCCGTGTCCGAATACCACCGGGGCTGCGCGCTGATGCAGCAGGGCGGTATGGAAATGGAAGCGGCGGAAGCCCTGAACCGGGCAATTTCCCGTTATGCCAGCCATGCTTTGGCCTATGAGCGCCGGGGCTACATGAATTATAAGTTGAAAAATTTCAACGATGCGCTATACGACTTTTCCAAGAGCATCGATATCTACCCGAACAACCCGGAGCCATATTATGGACGTGGGAAAGTAAGGATGTTGAAAAATGAATGGGAAAGTGCCGTGCTGGATTTCAACAATTGCGTGCGGCTCTCGATCCCGCTGCAACCGATTTACTGGCTGGCCCGTTTGCAGAAAGGCGACTGTTTGTTCCATGCCAAAAAGTACGTGGAAGCAACGGTCGAACTGAAAGCGTTTTTACTGCGCAAATTCAAAGAGACCGACCCCAACTTTCGTCATCGTGGCAAAGCGGAGTATTTGCTGGCCGAATGCGAAAAGGTCACCGGAGTCAAGAAATAAAAAACGGCGGCGGACCAGATATGGTTCGCCGCCGCTGTTTATAGTCCGCAGGCAGACTGGAAGCAACTTATTTTTCGATCGGTTTCTTTTCCGCATCGCGCATGCCTTCGCGGATTTCGTCTTCAACCGAATTTTTCGCGTTGTTAAATTCCCGGATGCCTTTACCCAGGCCACGCATAAGTTCCGGCACTTTATTACCTCCGAACAGTAATAGCACGATCAGGAAGACCACGCCCATTTCGCCACCGCTCATGTTGAAAAGAAGAAGTGTGTGTGTCATAATTCTCAATGTTTGAAATTGTAGAAAAAACCGGCCGAAAACCGGCCACTCTCAACAAGTTTTGAAATTAGACCGGAAATACCCGGCAAAGTTACGGCTGCCCTTCCGTTAAAAGGTAGCAGTGAGAACAATTTTACTAAAAATGGATGCTCCATTGCATCAAGATTTTATGCTGATCCAAGACATCATTGCCGTGCTGGAACAGGTAGCGCCGCCGCAGCTCCAGGAAACATACGACAACGCCGGCCTTTTGGTTGGCCAAAGCCAAACTAAAGTCACCGGGGTATTGTTTTGCCTCGATTCTACGGAGGCCATCGTGGAGGAAGCGATTCGAAAAGGTTGTAATCTGATTGTGGCCCACCACCCTATAGTATTCCGGGGTTTAAAAAGATTTAACGGCAGTAACTACGTGGAACGTACGGTCATTCGCGCAATTCAGGCCGAAATAGCCATTTATGCTATTCATACCAACCTCGATAATGTGCACCGGCAGGGCGTGAACTCGAAAATTGCGGAGAAACTGGGCTTACAAAACACCCGGGTGCTGGCGCCACGGGCCGGCACAGAAGATATAGGGGCCGGCTTAGTGGGAGAATTGCCGGCGCCGGTTACGGAAAAACATTTTCTGGAAATGGCGAAAAGCCAACTCCAGGCCGGCTGTATACGGCATACGGCGCTGCTGGGCAGACCAGTACAAAAAGTGGCCGTTTGCGGCGGCAGCGGCAGTTTCCTGCTTGCGGAAGCACGACGTTCCAGGGCCGATGTTTTTCTCACCGCAGATTTCAAATACCATGAGTTTTTTGATGCGGATGGCCAGATCCTCATTGCCGATGTCGGACATTTTGAGTCCGAACAGTTCACCATCGGCTTGCTATATGATATTGTCAGGGAAAAATTCCCTACTTTTGCACTCCATTGCACGGATTTGAACACCAATCCGGTTTTTTACGTTTAAATACCCCCAAAAACCGCCTGACCAATCACTCATTCATTCATTCACTTACCGATATAGAATGCCTGTCGAAGCATCCGTTGCCGAAAAACTACAAATGCTGTGGAATTTACAGCAAATTGATTCTCAACTGGACGAGATTCAAATCCTGAAAGGTGAGCTTCCGATGGAAGTTGCCGACCTGGAGGATGAAATTGCCGGTCTGGATACCCGCATCAAAAAATTGAAGGTCAACCTGAAAGAAAGCGAGCAGGAGATCAGCAAGATGCAGACTACCAGCAAAGAGGCTGACGCCAACATCAAACGCTACATGAAGCAGCTGGATGAGGTGAAGAACAACCGGGAGTACGAAGTACTGCAGAAGGAAATCGAACTGGCGAAACTGGATATTCAGTTGATGGATAAGAAGGTGAAAGAAGCCAAGGCGCAGCTGGACTTGAAAAAGGACAGCGTGACCATAGCCGAAGCACGTTTTGAAGCGAAACAAGGGGAACTGGACGCGAAGAAAGTAGAGCTTCAAAGCATTATCGAAAAAACGGAGCAGGAAGAAAACAAACTGCGTAGCCAAAGTGAAAAAGCCCGTCAGGGTATTGAAGAGCGTTTGCTGAAAGCGTATGACAAGACCCGTCGTACTTATCGCAACGGACTTTCGGTGGTACCGGTCGAGCGGAATTCCTGCGGAGGTTGCTTCAATAACGTGCCGCCTCAGGTACAGCTGGAAATTGGCCTGCACAAAAAAATTCTGGCCTGCGAACACTGTGGACGGGTACTGGTAGACAACTCGATTGCCTATCCCGAGTCTGTGGTAGAAGCGTAAGCTGTTAAGACTATATTAAATCTTGTCAAGGCCTCCCGGAATATAGCGTTCCGGGAGGCCTTTTTAGTGATTTTTCAGGTATTTCATAGTTTTTCGTCGGAAATTTTGTTAAAAGTATTCCACCTTTCATAGTATCTCCGTTTCTTGCATTGTTCTTTTAATATATATAGTTCAACGCCGCGCCCATGTTCCCGTATCGGTTACGCCTACTGCTCATTTTTCTTTCGTTCCTGCTAAGCCATATAGTCGGTTTCGCACAGTCCTTCACTGTGTATGACAGCCTGCCGCAGTTACAAGAGCGCGTTCGTCAAAACGACGCAAACACCACCCTGGTCATCAATTTCTGGGCCACCTGGTGCAAACCCTGCGTAGAAGAATTACCTTCTTTTGACGAACTTAGTAAGCGCTACGCCGACCAGAACGTAGAAGTATTATTGGTAAGCCTGGATTTCAAAAGCAAACTTCGCACCGGTTTTATTCCATTCCTGCGCTTACACCAGCTGGAATCCGAAGTAATTTTGTTTGCCGACCAAGATGCAAACACCTGGATACCCCGTATTCATGAGGCCTGGGATGGCGCCATCCCCGCTACAATCGTGCTGCGTGGCAGCACAAAAATGTTTCATACCGGTAAGTTTGAGTCCTACGACGAACTGGAAACATTCGTACAACCTTTTCTAGGTGTTATCGATGCACCAACCCCAGGATTGGTACCTTCAAAGAACTAAGCTATAAAACTGATTTAGGACCACGGCCTCCAATCCGTAGTCTCTTTTTTCCTATTCCGATTATTTTTAATATTTCTTTTATCCATGAAAAAGCTGTCCTTTTTGGTAATTCTCCTGGCAGGTACAAGCCTGTTTTTTTTAAATGCTACCCATAAAACTGCCTATGCAGTTGGTGACCAGGCGGAGGATTTTTCGCTGAAAAATGTAGACGGGAACATGCTTTCCCTGTCCGATTTTAAAAATGTGAAAGGTTATATCATCGTTTTTACCTGTAACCACTGCCCTTTTGCCCAATTATATGAACAGCGGGTCATCGACCTCAGTAAAAAGTATGCGCCCAAAGGTTTCCCCCTGATCGCTATTAACCCGAATAGCCCGGAAGTGGTTTGGGAAGATAGTTTTGAGGAAATGCAAAAGAGGGCAAAATCAAAAAAATACCCCTTTCCCTACTTATTTGACGAAGCACAGACGGTGTACCCGCGGTTCGGAGCAACCCGTACGCCGCATGTTTTCGTCCTCGATTCCGCGATGATCGTGCGGTATATTGGCGCCATCGATGACAACCCCGAATCACAAGGCGACATCAAGCGCAACTGGGTGGAAGACGCGGTGAACGCGTTGCTGCATGGTGATCGCCCCAACCCCGACTACACGCGCGCAGTGGGCTGCACGGTGAAGAAGAAGCCTGATTAGTTTTTAAAAATTCCTGCACTTATTCATTCTGCCCGCTGTACCCTTTCCCAGAGCACAGACTGCCGGCCACGCATATAGCGCAGCAGGCCGGCATATTGCGCGTAGTTCATCATACAAAAATAGTACGGCACAAATAAGACCTTGAACCGCAGCTTGCGTTGTTCCAGGGCGTAACCGGCCAGTGCGGCCACATAAAACAGGATCTGAGCCAGCAGCAGGCCCAGATATACGTCGCCCCGCCTGGCCAGATAACAGTTGCTGATAAAAATGACCGGCAGCATAACGGGGGCCAGCGTCCAGCGCAGTACCCGGTGCGATAAATATTGAAACGACAGGGTGCCGTAGCGAAAAATATTGAGTAAAGGCGCCAGTCGGATAATCGCCTGCCAGCTACCGGCGGCGATCCGGATCTTGCGTTTCAATTCCTCCTGTACAGAAGCCGAAGAACTCTCCACGGCAAAAGCACCCGGTTCATACTGTACCCGATAGCCCTTTTGGGCAATGCGCATGGTCAAATAAAAATCCTCGACGATGGTATCGGACGGAACATCCTGGTAAGCATCCCGACGGAAAGCGAAGAGTTCCCCCGCAGCACCTACGACCGTCCAAAGCTGTGCATCCCAGCGTTTTAAAGCGCTCTCATACTTCCAGTAAATACCCTCCCCAGCACTGGTAGCATCGTCTTTTTCCCCCAGGGAAATCCGTTTCTCCCCGGCAACCGCGCCCACCTGCGGATCAGCGAAGTGCCGGATCAGGCGATGCAGCGCATCCGGATTTACCAGGGTGTTGGCATCGGTACTGACTACGAAGGGCGTGGAAATAACCCGCATTGCCCGTTGGAAAGCGGCGATTTTACCCTGCCTTTCCGGCTGATGCAATAACTCCCAGCGCACATCGGGTGGATAATCATAATTACGCACCAGCTCCGGCGTATCATCATCGGACCCGTCCGTCACAAAAATGAACCGGACTCGATCGCGCGGATAATCGAGGGCCAGGGAGTTCGCGATCTTATGCGGGATCCACCTGGCCTCGTTATATGCGCAAACAACAAACGTCACTTCCGGCCAGGTTTCGGCATATTCGTTGATTACAGGTCGCTTTTTTCTGAACTGAATTAACACTAACAACAGCAGTGCATAGCCCAAATAGGCATAAATGACCGTGCAAAGCCCGAACCAGAAGAGAAAAGTGAGTGCAGTGAGCATGGATGTAAACTTACTATGGAGGATGAGCATAGAATCGGCAAAAGTAGGCCGATTGAGTTAGAAATTTCTGATCAGGAAAAATGGGTGAAATCAGTGGAGGTGTGGTCAAATCCGACAAAACATGTAGTTATTATAAAAATAATTTAATGGAGTTAATAATTAATATGCCTTACATGACAAACAAATTGTATTTACAAACCATTGATTTCAATGTAAATGCTACACATAGTAGTTTTCAGAGGTATAGATAGTATCGTAAATGTATTACTATGAGGGGTTTAAGGGGTTTTGAAATCTGTAGGTTGTCTCCTAACTTTGTAACAACAAAAGCGCGCATATCGCTCGGCATAAGCACTAGTTATCTGACCGCATCTTCCTCTTGGTCCCTTTAATCCATGTGCCTTTTGTTGACGGCTTTTCCCGTCGCCTTCCTTTTACAGTGCAATCTATTTCCCAAAATGGGGGGATGGGTTAACATTGTTGCGAGCAATTAATGCAAATTTTTAACATAACTGTATAATGTCTGGCTTACTAATTGCCTTTCACACAATCATACTGTGTGCAGCGGTATGATATTTTTTATAGTTGCTGTACACCCTAAACCGATTACACATGCGCAAAAAGGCACTCATTATTGAAGAAAATGACAGCCTTCGGAATTTACTTAACAGTTTTTTAAGCAAAAAATTCGAAGCTGTAGCGGTACATAATGGTTTTGAAGCCATGGTTTGTTTACACAATGGTTTCATTCCTGATATTATCGTGAATGGAAAAGGCGCCTCCACCAATGATGGCCTGCAATTTTTATCACATCTGGCATGCAGTGGTATGTTTGGTTCCATTCCCGTGGTTGTTATTGGCAACTCAGATACAGAAGAGGAAGAACAAGCATTTCGCGACTCCGGTGCAGTAGATTATTTCCGGAAGCCTTTTAATCCAGTCGTCCTTCAGAACCGAATTTTTCAACTTATTGGTTGACGACATTTTAGAGCGTTATCTCCAAAGTTGGAGATAAAACTTCCTTGGCTATACCCCCCCATAGTATTTCACAAGAAACTACGCTTTTTTCCCATGACTCACGATTACACGATTACGCAATGCAGTATTACCAAGCGGAACATGCTGTTCATGGGCTTCGAAGCTGATTTTGAGGCCCACATTCTGAATTTCCCACATGACTCGGAAGACCTGGCATGCAAAACTGCCGATCACGCTGACCAAACCTTAGATTGGTTGGAAAGCCTGGACAGCTATGCGCTGCCCTTCGCTATATTTTGCAAATTGTCCTGGCTTAAAAAGGACAACTTTTGGTTCAGCCGGCAAATTGCGGCCCACCCGGTCCTTTTTCAATTGCCGATTGTGGCCATGGCCAGTAAAGGAGAGCATATTGATGCGGCACTTATGCGTCAGAATGGTATAGATGACTGCTATGACATACCGGTGGAATGGCGCAGGCTGGAAGCACGTATTGACTACCTGGAACGCCATAAATCTTCCCTGATCCAGCAAGGCACACGCGTGGTGCAGGAAAAATTCAAATTCCGGGTGCCGTTGGGTAAAAGAATTTTTGACGTTATCGGCGCCGTGCTGGGCATTCTACTCTCTTCGCCCATCTGGATCTTGACTGCGATCGCGATCAAATTGGAATCTAAAGGTCCTATTCTTTATAAGTCACAGCGGGTGGGCGCTGGTTATCATGTTTTCAACTTTTTGAAATTCCGTTCCATGCGGATAGGCGCCGACAACCGGTTAACCGAGCTGTCGCACATGAATCAATACCAGAACGGCCCGGGAAAACCCATTTTCTTAAAACTCAATCAAGACCCCAGGGTAACTACGGTTGGCCGGTTCATTCGCAAATACAGCATCGATGAACTGCCGCAACTGATTAATGTGCTGACGGGTGATATGTCGCTGGTTGGAAACCGCCCGCTACCTGCCTATGAAGCTGAAATGCTGACCGGAAATGAATGGAGTGCGCGTTTTCTGGCGCCAGCCGGTCTGACCGGTTTATGGCAGGTAACGAAACGCGGCCAGAACAACATGCGGGCCGAGGAGCGGATTAACCTGGATATTGAATATTCCAAAGACTACTCCCTACTGAAGGACATGGGCATTATTTTCAAGACTTTCAACGCCATCGTGCAAAAAGAAAACGTCTGATCCGAACCCATTAATGACTGTTCTCACCCCCCGCCCATTTTCCCGGCAATGCCGAAGCCACTCGTTTCCATTATTACGGTTAATTTCAACCAGACTGAAGTAACCTGCGCCCTGCTGGAAAGCATCCGGCGGCAGGATTACCAGGCTGTCGAAATAATTGTGGTCGATAATGGCAGTCAGGATGACCCGGAATCCCTGCTGACCACCCGCTACCCGGAAATACGGTATGTGCGCAGTGAAACGAACCTGGGTTTTGCCGGTGGTAATAACCTGGGCTTGCAGGAAACGACCGGTGAATTTTTATTTTTTGTTAATAATGACGCTGAAATCACGGCAGGATGCGTGACCCGATTGGTTGACCTGCTGAGGCAAAAACCCGACGCCGGCGTAGTCAGTCCGCTTATCTGTTACTTCCCGCCGCCCGGACAAAAAACGGAGATCATACAGTATGCCGGTATGACGGCCGTCCATGCCATTACGGCCCGAAACCGCCTGATCGGCCACCTGGAAACGGATCATGGCCAATATAACCAGCCCCTGCCAACGGCTTATGCCCATGGCGCAGCGATGATGGTTCCCCGGAAGATCGTGGATCAGGTCGGCCCCATGTCGACCAGCTTCTTTTTATATTATGAGGAACTGGATTGGTGCGAGCGCATCCGACGTGCCGGTTATTCAGTTTGGATCGAGCCGCGCGCCCGGGTGTACCATAAGGAAAGCCTGACCGTAAAAACACTCGGCGCTTTAAAGACTTATTATCTCCATCGCAATCGCATTTACTTTATGCGACGGAATTACGGGGGCTGGAAACTGGCCCTTTTTTACGTGTATCTGCTTTTGGTTGTGGTGCCTAAAAATATCGTCACCCTGATTTTCAAAGCTGAATGGGATAATTTGCGGGCATTTATAGCGGGCGTGTGCTGGCATTTCGGCCACCAGCAGAATGCCTGGGAAATACCATCCGCTGCCCCAGTCGCTTTACGGAAAAAGCATTTTAACGCCTGACCTTTTACCTACTACTATATGGCCATTTTGTTCGGCATTTTCAGTGTTCTGGCTGCCCTGGTGGTGATTCAACTGCTGTATCCCTTCGTGACGGTGCTGGCCGCCCGGCTTTTTGGGCAAGAACGCTTGCCCGCACCGCCGGCAACCATAACCCCGAATTTCGACTATGCCTGCATCGTGACCGCCTACCGAAACAGCGCCATCGCTAAACCTTTGGTAGAATCACTGCTGCGGCAGGACTACCCACACCTTATTATATATGTAGTCGCTGACGAATGCCCGGATTTTGATTTCGGCATTGCAGATGAACGTTTCGTACTGCTGCGCCCGTCCGACCCGTTGCGTTTGAAAGCCAAGAGTATTCTGCACGCCATGGCTAATTATCGCCGTCCGCACGATTACACGGTCGTTTTTGATGCCGATAACCTGGCACACCCCCAGTTCCTGACGGAAATTAACCGCTATGCGCGTGCGGGTTATGTATGCATACAAGGGCAGCGTACCGCAAAAAACCTGGACACATCTTATGCGGCGCTCGACTCGCTGGGCGAACATTATAAGAACTATCTGGAGCGCTACGTGCCGTACCTACTGGGTGGATCAGCGGTCATTTCAGGTTCCGGCATGGCTACCCGTACGGACGTATATGCTGCCTATCTGGCCGCTCCGGAGATCCAGCAGGGCCAGAATCAATGGAAAAAAATGCTGCAGGAAGACAAGATCCTGCAAAATTTCCTGCTGCGACAGAACCACCGGATCGCTTATGCGCGTCAGGCCAAAGTATATGATGAAAAAGTGGAAACCGGTGCAGCGGTGGCTACCCAACGCAGTCGCTGGCTGTTTTCCTATTTTCAAAACCTGCCGAATTCCTCCGGTTTACTACTGCGCGGGCTCACGCATGGGAGCTGGAACCAGGTGTATTTCGGTTTCGTTACGCTGGTTTTGCCCATGTTTATTCAACTGGGAGCGGCGCTGGCTTTGGCTATGCTGGGCTTGTTTATAGCGCCCTGGTGGACCCTGGCTTTAGTCCTCGCCGTCGGCATTTTTGCCCTTAATATCCTCTGGACGCTTCGACTGGATAATGCCCCGCCGTCCGTTTGGGCTGCCCTCTGGCAGGTCCCGAAATTTGTCTGGCGACAGGTGCTGGGCTTACTTCGTATGCGTGACCCCAACAAGAATTTCCAGCATACCGAGCACCGGAAATATGTGTCCGTCGATGAAATATTGGATAAGCCGTGAGCAACACCCAACCCGAAAAAATAAACTATGTGGATTTTGCGAAAGGGTATGCGATCTTCACCATCGTGCTTTACCATGCTTTGCAGCGGGTAGATTTATCGCCTTTGCTTCAGCAGGCCATTATTTTCGGCGGCACCGGCGTGCACCTCTTTTTTCTCCTTTCCGGCTTCGGGCTGGCCTGGTCAAGAAGCCTGCTTACGCCCGGACAATTTTATAGCCGGCGACTCACGAAGGTCTGGCTGCCTTATGTACTGGTTTTGAGTATCAGTCTGTTAGCCGCATTTGCATTCCACCTTTTCCCAGATCGCTGGGGCGCCTGGCTAGCGGGTGTAGGACTGTATCAAATGTTTTATGAACCGTATATTCACAGTTTTGGCGGACATTTCTGGTTCATTAGTACGATCGTGCAATTTTATCTGGTCTTCCCTTTTTTGAAAAAAATACAGGCGGATATGGCCGATAACCGGCAATTTTTCCTGGTAACGCTGGCTATATCGATGGCCTGGTGGGTTGTTGTGTTTCTTTATGATAAGGGATCTCTGCGGAGCTGGAATAGTTGTTTTTTACAGTTTTTATGGGAATTTGCGCTGGGCATGGTCCTGGCTGAAGAAGTACGAAACCCGGAATCCCGGATACATAAACCGATCGCTCAGGCCCGACAGAACTGGTGGTTTTTTCTGCCTCTGGGCCTGTTATGCACCGGTTTGATGATTATGATGATCCTGAAAATGGGGCCGGCCGGGCGGATCTTCAACGACCTGCCGGCCTTGCTGGGTTACACCTCACTCAGCCTGTTTTTATACTTCCTGGGGGAGCATTTATGGCCTCCTTTGAAGCATTTTTTCCTGTGGCTGAACGGCTTTTCCTTCTCGCTTTATCTAATTCACGTGCTGGTGCTGGATGTTTATTTACGGCTATTTTCCACGGTCCCGCAGTGGTGGCAGGTGCTGTTATACGTACCCCTGGCCCTGATTGCCGGGCGGGTTTTTGAGGAAGTAAGTCGATGGTGGGTAGGGATTTTTACCGCTAAAACACCCAGTCTGGCATGAGACGCTGGTTAGTTATTTCCTTGCTGATCAATGCGTTAGCGCTAACGATTGGTCTGTTGGCGGTGCAGCGTCTGGGCGGTTGGCGGTTTTTAATGCAGCGGTGGCAACATAGGGAAGCGCCCTTATATGAGCATCGGCGGCAGTTATTCGGACAAATGCCGCTGCAGAACGGCGCCATTATTTTTCTGGGTGACAGCCAGACAGCCTTATGCGAATGGCGGGAGTTATTTGGCCTGGATTTACCCATTCTGAATCGGGGTATTGTGGCCGATCATGTGGGTGGTATACAGCAACGCCTGGAAGAAATAGTGCGGCACCAGCCGGCCAAAATTTTTTTGCTGGTGGGTGTCAATGATTTGCTGTTCGGAAAAAGTCCAGAGGAGATCGAACCCGATTACCGCGCTTTAGTAACGGAAATACGGACAGCACTGCCGGCAACTTTGCTGATTTTACAAACGGTGCTGCCGGTGAATAACCACATAAAAAATACGGGTCAGTCAAACGCCAAAATTCAGGCGCTGAATGCCCGTATTGCGCAAATTGCCCGGGACAATAACCTGCCTTTTGTAGATATTTACCGCTTGCTGACCGATGCCGAAGGTAATCTGGCCCAACAATTTACGCTCGATGGTCTACACCTCAACGGAGCGGGGTACCAGGTCTGGAAACAACAGGTAGCACCATACGTAACTCATTAACACACAATACGCTGGCCCAACTTTGATCTAACCGCTTCGATAACCGCATTTACCCAAAATGATTTTTAACAGCCTGCCGTTCCTGGTCTTTGCCACCCTCTTTTTCCTGTTGTACTTTCAGGTGCAGGGGCGAATCAGGATGTGGCTGATCCTGGTGGCCGGTTATGTTTTTTATGGCTGGTGGGACTGGCGGTTTCTCAGCCTGATCGCTTTTACAACAGTGATGGATTTTTCCCTCGGTTTGTACATCGACGGAACTGAAAACCAGAAACAACGCCGTGCGGGCGTAGTGGCCAGCATTGTCATGAACCTCGCATTCCTGGGCTTCTTTAAGTATTTCAACTTCTTTGCCGACTCGCTGGCCAGCCTGATACGCGACCTGGGCATGGAACCTTCGTGGACCACGCTGAATATCATTTTGCCGGTCGGCATTTCCTTTTACACTTTTCAAAGTCTGTCGTATACCGTCGACGTGTACCGGCGAAAGCTGCCGGTCGAGCGGGATTTTATCAAGTTTGCGGCCTTTGTCAGCCTGTTCCCGCAGTTAATGGCCGGCCCGATAGTGCGCGCCTATGATTTGCTGCCGCAAATGAGCGAGGATAAAAAATTCGAGTGGAACCGCTGGAACTCCGGACTGGGCCGCGTTTTATGGGGATTTTTCAAAAAAGTAGCCATTGCCGATTCGCTGGCGCCCTTTGTGGATCAGGTTTTCGGCGCCCCCGAAACCTTCGGCTCGCTGCACCTGCTTATCGGGGTGATCTTCTATTCTTTCCAGATCTACTGCGATTTTTCCGGTTATTCGGACATTGCGATCGGGCTGGCGCGCATGATGGGCTTTCGTTTCCCGGAGAACTTCCGCACGCCTTATTTCTCCCGGAGCTTCTCCGAATTCTGGACGCGCTGGCATATTTCACTGTCTTCCTGGTTACGCGACTACCTCTATATTCCGCTCGGCGGCAACCGGCACGGCACTTTCCAGACTTATCGCAACAACATGATCACCATGCTGCTCGGCGGTTTGTGGCATGGCGCCAACTGGGCCTTTGTGTTCTGGGGCTTTCTGCACGGGCTTTACCTGATTTTGCAGCGGCTGGCCAGCCCGATCTGGCGCAGCATCGTCCGCTTGCTGCGTTTGCCGCGTTTTGTGGACGACGGCATGTCTATATTAACCGTATACGCGCTGACTTTGGTCGCCTGGGTTTACTTCCGGGCCGGCAGTTTGGGGCACGCCAGTTTTGCGATAGCCAACCAGGTACTCGGCGGCATTTTGGGTGGCGAAGGATTCCATTTTGGCGCGGTGATCAATAAATTTCAGGTGATCAAAGGCTTCTTGCTGATCGTTATTTTACTGGCCGCGGAAATTACCAACTTCCGCTGGCGCTGGAATGTGCAACAGGTGATCCACCCCGTTTTGCGCATGGCGGCCTTTGCTACACTGCTCTGGCTGCTCGCCTTTTTTGGCACTTTTGGCGCTAATGCCTTCATTTACTTTCAATTCTGAGCATAAAACATGAAACACCTGCTCTGGTACGCGGCCTTTTTAGCCCTGCTTTTTACCGGCGATCGCCTGGCGGGGTGGCTGCTGCAACGGCAGACCATGGGCAGCCAGTTCCGGTATTCCCGTATGTATAGCGGACAAGCGGGGGCGGAGTTGCTGCTGCTGGGCAACTCCCGCGGACTGACGTTCTACGAGCCTTATATCGAAGAAATTACCGGGAAAAGCACCTTTAACCTGAGTTATAACGGCCTGTCGATGGATGTAGCCAACGCGCTGCTCCAGGACTACCTCGACCGCTATCCGGCGCCGCGCACCCTGCTGCTCGACCTGACCATGTGCGACCGGTCGAATAATGAGCTGCTGGCCGGATTCTCGACCTACGCGCCTTATTCGCCCCGCCTGGATGCTTTGGTGCGTGACAGCCTGCCGAAAATGTGGGGTGGCAACCAGCTTTCGCACCTGACTCGGTACAACAACGAGATTTTTCAACGCGCGCTGTTTCACCGGAAAAATAGCGATAAAGGCTGGCTGCTCGATCGGGTCATTCCGGCCAAACTTGTTGCGGAGGCCGCCAGTCATAATTACCCCCTCGAAATTCATCCGCACTTAATAGCGCAACTACGGGCGGCCGTGCAGGCCGCCCAGGCCAAAGGCGTGACGGTACAACTGGTGATCAGTCCGTATTTCCCGGGTTTCGATAAAAACGTAAGCAACCTGGATGCCTTAAAAACCGCAGTGGAACAAGCCACCGGACTCCCTGTGCACGACTATCGGCAGGCGCTGACCGACCCCAGCGATTTTGGCGACTATATGCACCCGAATAAAAAGGGCAGTCTGCACTACATCGACCTGATGCGGCAGGATAGCATTTTACCGTAGTACTTCCAGGAATTCATTCAGCATCATGGCCGTCGCGCCCCACAGTACGCGACCTTCGACTTCAAAATAAGGTACATTTTTCAGCATAACGCCCTCGCCGATGGTCATATCAGTCATTTTCCGGTTCTCCTTTTTTAAAAATAAACTCAGTGGTGGCGTCAGAATGCTGGCCACTTCGCCGGGCTGCGGGATAAAATCGGGGGGCTGACCATCGTGCAGCACGCCTACAAATGGGTGCACCACGAAATTACTCACCGGTACATATAGCTGGGTGAGCGGCCCGATCATCTGCACCCGATGGGGAATAATGCCCAGTTCTTCGTGGGCTTCGCGCAGGGCAGCATTAGCAAGCGTACCGTCCTGCTCTTCATATCGACCGCCGGGGAAACTTATCTGCCCGCTGTGCCGGTCATTCAGATTGACGCTGCGTTGAATAAGACTCAGGTGCCATTGCCGGTTTTGTGTGAACAGCAGCAGTAACACGGCTGCAATTTTAACATCGGGCGGCGGCGTGGCCCGAAGGCCCAGTTCTTCCATGCGGCGCATACTGGCCATTTTATATTGGGCCTCCTGGCCGGGCAGGGGCTGCGCCAGGCGTTGGGCCAGAAATTCAGGAAATGGTTCGGGAAAAGACATAGAATTGGAACGACTTAATGGAGGAAACAAATATGCCGGGAAATCGACGTTGCCAAGTTGTTAATTTTTAAGCGCATTTAGAAACTAATTTTAAAAATACTGTATTGTAATTACCTAAATTTTAATGATAATGCAAATTTTTAAAATAAACGTTGTATAATTTGCAATAAAAAGGCTAATCCATTTACCTTTGAACTATTAGAAACGCAAAAGAGCGGTGTTTAATGAATGCTAACTTGTGAGGTGATGAAATTTGGCAGCCATACCCTCCTGTCTCGGGGGTGGGGATCACAGGATAAACGCAGCGTAAAGCCGGCTTCGGCCGACTGGGGTGGACCACCAAACTTTGTGCTGTCGCTAACTGCCTCG
>JANPIN010000081.1:0-23533 GCA_031425035.1 Saprospirales bacterium
CCGATAGTTTGAGTGCCGCCAGTTTTTGGTACGATCTCTACCGCTTGTATTTTCAAACCCCGGAAAGCGAAGGCGTTTGGCAGTACGGCGGTTTCGTGTACCGACGGACGGATCATGCACCGGTGGGCGCTTTTTTACGCAGAAATACCGTGGCCGATGAAGCCAATATCAACGGAAAATGGCAGCCGCCGGCCCTGGGCCGTAATGGCGAACGCCGGAATATTAACCAGAACCTGGCCTGGAATTTCACCTATCGTGACCTGCGTATTCTGAAGGCGGAACTGACTATACAGACCCCGCAAAGTACTTATCTGGGCCGGGTGGACTATAATATTACAGCCTGGAAAGGCGCAGCAGGCTTTACCACCGGTTATGAACTGGGCTCCGGTCAAAGCCCAAAAACGGAGTTCAACTACGTGGCGGTCAATCCCGGCGAAGGCCAGTTTACCTGGGTGGACCGCAACCGCGACAGCATTCTGCAAGTGGACGAAATGGAAATAGCCGTCTTTCAGGACCAGGCGAATTACGTGCGTATTGCCGTTACCACCACCGACTATGTGCGCACCAACAACGTGCTGCTCAACCAGAGTTTACGCCTCGATCCACGCCTGGTCTGGGCCAACCGGCGGGGCTGGCGGCGGGCCCTCAGCCGTTTTTCCACGCAAAGCACCCTGCAAATTAACCGCCGAACCTATGCCGATGCCCCCGTGGACGCCTGGAATCCCTTTCAGCTGTCCGTGGCGGATACGGCGCTGGTGACGGTCAGCGCGGCCACCCGGCAGGTGCTGTTTGTCAATCGTGCCAATCCGGTCTGGGATGCCTCGCTGGGCCAGGGCGATAACCGCAGCCAGGTAGCATTGACCACCGGTTTTGAGCGGCGGCGGACGACCGACTGGACGTTGCACGGCCGGCTGAATCTGGGCAAGGCCTGGAGCGCGGAAGGCGATGTGGTGCGCGGGGAAAAAAGCAGCGCCAACGAGGCTTTTAGTAGTCGTAACTACCTGATAAACAGCTGGGAAGCCGGTCCGAAATTGACCTGGCTGCCGGCGCGTACCTTCCGGACGGTCCTGCAACTGAACTGGAAAAACAGCCAGAATGCGCCGCCCGGGAATGAAAAAGCTGTGCAAACCGACTTCCTCACGGAGATCACCTGGAACCCACAGGCGAAGAAAAACGGCCAGGGTTTTCAGCCGGCGACTTCCCTGCGGGCCAAGGTTAATTTTGTCAATATTAATTACAACGGACTGCCCAA
Source organism: Saprospirales bacterium (assembly GCA_031425035.1). Taxonomy (GTDB): domain Bacteria; phylum Bacteroidota; class Bacteroidia; order Chitinophagales; family Saprospiraceae; genus M3007. The sequence continues at coordinate 1,253 of JANPIN010000081.1, forward strand.
TACCGCCCTGGCGTTCACCATGCTGGAAGGTTTGCAAAACGGCAAAAACTTCCTGTGGAGTTTGAATCTGGACCGGCAGCTTTCCCGCAGTGTGCAGTTGAGTTTGAATTACGAAGGCCGGAAGACGGGGGAAGGCCGGGTCGTGCACGTGGGTCGGGCACAGGTAAGAGCGGTTTTTTAAAACGTAAGTCGGTGGAGAGGGGTTTAGAAGGTTTAGACGGGTTTAGTAGCTGGCCGTCAGCCATTTAGACCCCGGATTCGTTCAAAACCACTTTGTGTTGACTATACGTTAAAGAACCGGCAATGACCTGCTTTACCAGCCCTGAGTAGGCATTTTTTGTACCTTTGTCGGCCGAACAAGCGTAAATTTCTGCTGTTTTGGATATATTCGAACTTCCGGCAGCCTATAAACTGCCAACATACAGCATGGAACTTATGGAAAATATAGGGGAAATTCCCGTCGTGGATACAGCGGAAACATTCATTCCGGAAAAGCAGGATATTCGCTCGCTGAACCTGAAGCAGATCGAGCAGGCGCTGGCGGCCTGGGGGGAAGCCCGTTTCCGCGCCAAACAGGTTTATGAATGGCTGTGGGTGAAATGCGTCACCGACTTCGAGTCCATGACCAATCTCTCTAAAAGCCTGCGCGAAAAGTTGAACGAACATTTCACTTTTCATATCCTGCGGGAAGACCATGTGCAGCATAGCCAGGACGGCACCATCAAATCGCGCTGGGCGACCTACGATGGTCACCGCATCGAAAGCGTGCTCATTCCGGTGCCGGCGGACGACCGGTTTACGGTTTGCGTCAGCACCCAGGTGGGTTGCAGTCTGACCTGTAAGTTCTGCGCGACGGGCCGGATGGGGCGCAAACGCAACCTGGAAGCCGCCGAAATATTCGATCAGGTGGTGGGCGTACAACGCCAGAGTATGGCCACGTTCGGGCATAATTTGACCAACGTCGTCTACATGGGCATGGGCGAACCCCTGCTCACCTACGCCAATACCATGGAAAGCATTGCCCGGCTCACGTCGCCGGTTCCGGAAGGGCTGGGCATGTCGGCCCGGCGCATTACCGTCAGCACGGCGGGCATTGCCAAAATGATCCGCAAGCTGGCCGACGACGGTTTTCGCAGCAACCTCGCGGTGAGTTTGCATGCCGCCGACGACGTGAAACGCAGCGAGATCATGCCCATCAACGAATCCAATAACCTGGAAGCGCTGATGCAGAGTCTGGAGTATTTTTACCGGGAAACGAAAAACCGTATTTCCTACGAATACATCGCTTTCGAGGGTTTTAACGACAGCCTGGAAGACGCTGCCCGGCTGGTACAACTCTGCCGCCGCCGTTTCCCGGTACGGGTGAACATCATCGAATACAACCCGATCGAAGGCACGACCTTCGAGAAATCCGACGAAAACCGCCTGAATATATTTGGCGCCTACCTGGCCAAAGAGGGCGTAACGGTGACCATACGCCGCAGCCGGGGTAAGGATATTGATGCGGCCTGCGGGCAGTTGGCGAATAAATAATTCGTCGGACGACTCTAAGTCGTCCGACGAATAGCGGGTAGTGGAGTGATCCGACGACTTAGAGTCGTCCGACCACGAATTCCAATTTTTTTTTGCAAAATTACCCCCGCAATCCACCCGCACCATGGACTTCACCCGCCTCTTCGAAATCCTCGAATACCAGAACCGCCGCTACCCCCAACGGGCCGCGCTGGTCGGTCGGGAAAATGGCGTCTGGCGCAGCTGGAGTACCGCCGAAGCCCTGGCGGAACGGGATCGTCTGAGCGCGGGGCTACTGTACCTGGGCCTGCAAAAAGGCGACCGGGTGGGGGTGCTGGCGCATGGTGGCAGTCCGCAGTGGGCCATTGCCGATGCGGCCATGTTGCAGATCGGGCTGGTGCCGGTACCCATGCATACCACCGCCCGCCCCGATGAAATGGTGGAAATTGCCCGCGACGCCGCATTGCGGGCCTGCTGGCTGAGTAATGTCGCCATGCTGGAAAAACTCCGTGTGGCCGATATTTCGCCTAAATTCCTGCTGGGCTTCGAAGCCATGGTCGGCGTACATGCCTGGACCGATCTGCTGCGCGAACCCGACGCCGCGGAACAGGCGCAACTACAAGCGCTGCGCGACAGCATCAGCGCCGACGACCTGGCGACCCTGCTGTACACCTCCGGCACCACCGGCATACCCAAGGGCGTGATGCTCAGCCACGCCAATATTGTCAGTAACGTGAAGTCCGTGCTGGCCATCGTACCGGTGGGCATCGACACGACGACGGTTAGTTTTTTGCCGTTGAGCCATATTTTCGAGCGCATGGTCACCTACGCGTATCAGGCGGCCGGTGCACCGATCTGGTACGTGGAATCCATCGAGCGCCTGCCGGAGACGCTGCGGGAAGTGCGCCCGCATTTTTTTGCGGCCGTGCCGCGTATTCTGGAACGCATGCACGAGCGCCTGCTGGAAGAACGCAGCCACCTGGGTCCGCTGCGCCGCCGGGTCTTCGACTGGGCAATAGACCTGGGGGAACGGTTCCCGTTTTCCGGGGCGCGGCAAATGCCTTTGGCTTATCGTTTACAGCGCATGCTGGCCGATTTTCTGGTATTTCGGCATTGGCGCAGGAAAATGGGCGGCCGTTTGCAGGCCATGGCCGTCGGCGCCGCGGCCCTGCAACCGCGTCTGGGCCGTTTGTTTTCAGCCGCCGGCGTGGATGTGCGCGAAGGCTATGGGCTCACCGAAACCAGTCCGGTCATCGCTTTTAACCGCTTCGAACCGGGCGGCGTACGGTTCGGGTCGGTCGGTATTCCGGCGCCGGGCGTGGATGTGCGCATTGCCGCGCCCGATGAAACCGGTGTCGGCGACATCGAGGTGAAAGGCCCCAACGTCACCCGCGGCTACTGGAATCGCCCGGAAGACACGGCCGAGCGTTTTACGGCCGATGGCTGGTTCAAGACCGGCGACGTCGGCTGTATGGAGCATAAAAGGTTCCTGCGGATTACCGGGCGGCGCAGCGAAATTTTCAAAACTTCTTCGGGCAAATTCGTGGCGCCGGCCTTTGTCGAGCAGCAACTGGACACGTCGCCGTTCATCAGTCAGGCCATGGTCGTAGGACTGAACCAGCCTTTCGTGGGCGCTTTGATCGTACCCAATTTTGCGCAGCTGGAGACCTGGTGCCGGGAAAACAAGGTGCACTGGACCGCACCGCAGTACATGATCCTCAATCCCAAAGTGGAAAAATTATACCGCCAGGAAATTCGGCGCCTCAATGACGAACTGCTGGGTAAAGTAGAAAAAGTGCAGCAGTTCCGGCTTTTGTTTGAACCTTGGACCGCCGAAAACGGGCTGCTCACCCCGACGCTGAAACTTCGCCGTACAGTACTGACCCAGCAATTTGCAGCAGAAATAGAGTCGATGTACGTGCCGGGCGTTAAGCGGCTGCTGGATGGGGCGGAAGCGGAGGAAGAAATATGAGGCAGGTTTGAATAGGGAGGTTTGAGTGGTTTGACAGGTTTGTTGATTTTTGATGCTAAAACTATAAAATGCGGTTTAAACTAACCCTCGAATACGACGGCTCGCGTTATGCCGGCTGGCAATTGCAAAAGAACGACCGCTCCGTGCAGGGCGAACTGCTGGACGCGGCCTATAAAGTCTTTGATACCCGCTCCATAGAGCTATATGGGGCCGGTCGCACGGATGCCGGCGTGCATGCCCGCGGACAGGTGGCGCATCTGGATGTGCCCAACACCCTGCTGAAACCGGAACAAATCCAGATGCGGATGAACGATGAATTAAACCACGACGTCAACATCCTGCTGGTCGAAAAAGCGGCGCCCAAGTGGCATGCCCGCCACGATGCCCGCAGCCGCAGTTATACCTACCAGATCTCTAAACGCCGGGATGCCTTCGGGAAAAAATATGTCTGGTGGGTGCGCGATCAACTCAACCTGCCGGCCATGCGCGCGGCCGCCCTGGCTTTACAGGGTTTCCACGATTTCCGCTCTTTCGGCGACATTGAAAAAGACGACCAAAGCACGATGGTTGACCTGACCAAAGTCGAGATCCGCGAAACGGACGACCGTATTTATATCCACATCACCGGTTCGCATTTTCTCTGGAAAATGGTGCGCCGCATCGTCGGTATTTTAGTGGAAATCGGCCGCGGCCGCATGCCCGTCGAAACCGTGGAAATGTTCCTGGATCGCCCTTCCCGCGAACCCGCCCGGTTCACGGCACCGCCGTCGGGACTGTTCCTGGAAAAAGTAGTCTATTAGGTTTTAGGAGACAGGTGACAGGAGACAGGAGTCAGGATGGCGGGACATATTCATCAGTACTTTTTACCTAACACCTAACACCTAACTCCTGCCTCCTTCCCCCTATCTCCTGCCTCCTAACTCCTGCCTCCTGCCTCCTGTCACCTAACTCCTGCCCCCTAAAACCGCCAGACATCATGCGCCATAATGGCCACGATAATGCCGGCCGGAAAGAAGAAAATATGGGTGTGCAGGCTGGGGAACATGGCCACGCTGAACATGGCGCCCAGCAAAAAACTCACCATGACGATGACGCGCAACAGGGCCTCCCGCTGGATCAAACGGCGTTTTTCCCCTTCCGAATGGAATATTTCGGCAATATCCACGCCCAGTTCGTTGACGACGCCGGTCATCTGACTGGCCTTGATGAGCGAAGAAGTGGTCAGGCTGACCATGGCGTTTTGAATGCCGATCGAGAACAGAATCAGGCCCGGAAAAACGATGAGGTGTAAACTTTCGGCCCGCTCGCCGGAGTTGCCGACCAGGAAGAAAATGCTGGCGACAATCAGCAGCGGTAGCAGGTGAAAATACCGCCATTTGCGCAGTTTTTCGCGTTCCACGCACCAGCCGGCCACAAAACCACCGAGGAAAAAAGCGAAGAGCCACAGGAAAATGGAACCAGCCGTGTTGATGCGTCCTTCATAGAGGTCTTTCGCAATTTGCGGCAACAGTCCGGTAACATTGGTGAGCACCACCGAAAACGTCATTAAGCCGGCGTAAATAACAATTCCACTGTTAAACGGGTACACGAACGCATACAGCATCTTGATGGAAAAAGCCTGCCGGCGCTGCTTTTTCACCAAAAAATTTCCGAGATCGGAGAACTGCATGGGGTAGGGGGTTAGGTAAGTTTATGAGGTTGATGAGGTTGATAAGGTTTATGAGGTTGATGAGGTTGATAGGGGGTTAATCCACCCAATCGGCGATGAACACGTTTGTGTCGCGGCCGCCGCCATTATTGCGGTTCGAACTCCAGGCGATCATTTTGCCGTTCGGCGAAAACATGGGGAACGCGTTGAAAATACTGGAGGACGTAATTTGTTCCAATCCCGTGCCATCCTCGTTAATCATGTATAACTGAAAATCATAGCCTCTGGTGGACGCGTGGTTGCTGGAAAAAATGATCTTTTTTCCACTCGGGTGAAAGAAGGGCGCCCAGTTGGCCTTGCCGAGATGCGTCACCTGATGCTGGTTGGAACCGTCCGCATTACACACGAAAATCTCCATGTTCGTCGGCGCTACCAGGTGCTGGCTGAGTAAGTCTTTATAGTCCTTAATCTCCGCTTCCGTGCTTGGGCGGCTGGCACGGTACACGATTTTGCTGCCGTCCGCACTGAAAAATGCGCCGCCGTCATAGCCCAGCGTGTTGGTGAGCTGTTTAGGGAAACTGCCGTCGAGGTTCATGGTCCACAGTTCCAGATCGCCGCTGCGGTCACTGGTAAACAGGATTTTATCACCTTTCGGGCTCAATACCGCTTCGGCGTCATAACCGGCCTTATTGGTCAGTTGTTTGGTGATATTGCCTTTTAAATCAGCCACATAAATGTCGAAAGTAGCATACACCGGCCACAGGTATTTACCCCCTTTTTGCAGGTCACCGGTGGGTGGACAGGTGTCGGCTGCCGCGTGGGTGCTGGCGTACAGTATATGTTTGCCATCCGGCATGAAGTAGGAGCAGGTGGTGCGTCCTTTGCCATTGCTGATGGGCGTGGGGCGATAAGTGCTGTCGCTGGCGGCCTTTTTTACCTGCATGGCAAAGATCTGGTCGCATTGCAATCCCCACTTTTTATTGTTGCTTTGAAAAGTCAGCCATTTGCTGTTCGGGCTCCAGTAGGCTTCGGCATTATCGCCGCCAAAGGTCATTTTCCGGATGTTGCGGAGGTGTTTTTCCGGCATTCCAGCGGTTGGCACAGCGGGCGTTGGGTTTTGAGCGAATAAGGTGGCCGCAAACACGCAGCAAATAAGAAGGAGAATCAGACGCATATAGAGTGTTTTATGCCGCAAGGTTAGGGCAAGTCTAGGCAAAGGCCGTCAGTTTAGCGTAAAAATATGAAACCCGGTTTTCACAGGGCCCCCAAGCTGGCCCAGATTTTTAAGTACGCATGTATTTCCACCTGTTAAGTGTTAGCATCATTAACTACTCATCCGCTCCCTTAACTAAAATGGCTTTTTACCGGCAAACATTAGCTTGTACTTAACGCAGCCGGTCGCAATGACTACTCCCTTCCGCCCGTTTTGGGCCAAACTTTACGCACTATGACACCAACTACCTGCCGTTTTCGCCTTTTTTCGCCGGCCACTTTCCTGCTTTTATTTTGTTTGCTGGCCTCCGCGATGCCGGCCACTGCGCAATATCGCCGCACGCCGGCCCGTCAGACGCAAAGCAACACCGACCAATCCTTCACTATAGGACTCGCCCCTTTCAGCCTGCTGCTGAACAGCGGCAAAGTCAACCTGCGCGGCGAATGGGCCTATGCCGACAACAAATCCATATCGGTCATTGTCGGTGTACCGCGCCCCACCAAAGTGCCGGGCGGTATTGTCAACCAGATCGATATAGCCGCAGATGATGCGGAACTCGTTAAAAACCGCTACACGTCGTACGGACTGATTGTCGAAAACCGGTTTTACCTGGGCCACCGGGCGCCGGGCGGACTGTACCTGGCGCCTTATCTGCGGTATAACCACTTCGGCATTACCCGAACGACCACCAACCCCGAGAACAGCGGCCAGACGATCATTAAAGGCGGCATTGGTGGACTGGGACTGGGTGGCGCCGTGGGGGCGCAATTCAAATTAGGCGATCATTTTACCCTGGACGCGACCTTTATCGGACTGGATTTCAAAGTGTTACGCGGTACGCTGCGGTATTCCACCACCGATCCGCAAAATGACATCGCCGCTTTCCGCGATAAAGTGCAGGCGAAAGTGGAAGATATTCCGATCATCGGTTCCAAACTGGCCGCCCAAATTGAGGGGGACGAAGTGAAAGTGCGTACCCCCGGTCTGCTGATGCCAGGGTATCGGTTTAATTTGACGGTGGGTTATACCTTCTAACGTAAGACGGACTTTTAAGTGTACCTGACGTACGACGGACTTTTAGTCCGTCAGTTTTGCTTGCTTCGACGGACTAAGTGTCCACTTACAAACATAAGTCATCCCGGATTTTAGATAATTTACTCTACAAAGCCTGGCGCTAGTTGAAATTGGCGCAGATCTCCGGAGAACACGCACACGTAGAACGATGGCAACGCGGATTTAGCGGATAAAAACGGATTTTCACGGATTTAAAATCCGTGGAAATCCGCCAAATCCGTTTTATCCGCGTTACCATTGTTCTAAATATGCTTCATAAAATTCGGGATGAATATGATACACAAAAAGGCGGACTAAAAGTCCACCGTACGGTACGAAAAGGCCCCGCTGGTATTGCACCTGCGGGGCCTAATTTCTCCGAAAAACCAAATCAAACTTTCATAAAAACTTAAACTCTTAGTGGGTGGGAAAGGCTTTGGACTTTCCGGTACTAGTGGCCCGATTTCACCCGGTTCTTCTCGTCTTCCAGACCGGTTTTACGCTGGCGGGCGTCTTTAATTTCCGTGCTGCCGAAGCGGTAAGAGAAATTGAGCGTGACAGTCCGGCTTTCCCAGTTGCCGCTGGCCAGCATTTTCAGCCCCGGGGTAAACACGTTTTCCCCTTTCCACCCGGCCGTATGAAGGATATCGCCGAAACGCAGGCGCAGTTCTCCTTTATCATCGAGTATTTTTTTCTGAATGCCCAGGTCCATCGCGCCCTGCTGGCTGCTGCGTAAGGTGCCCCAGAAAGCCGCCGAATTATACCAGCCGGACAGTTGCACGCTGAATTTATAGGGCAGCTTGATCGTCTGTTCGCTGTAGGCATTGAAGGCCGTGTAGCTTTGTTCGGCAGTAAAACCTTCGCGGAACTTCGCATTAAAGTGGCTTTTGAAACCGGTCAGGCTGACGAAACCGGTCCACCATTTAGCAATAGGGGTGGGCGCATTCAGGCTGAGGGTGTAGTTCTTCTGGTCGGCCAGGTTTTCATTGGTCATGAACGTGGCGTTGGGGTTATCGGGATCGACGTCGAGCACCTGGGTAAATACGTCCTTCGTGTGGCTATAGCCAACCGATACGACCGGGTAACCGTTGTACGTCGGCGCAATTTCAAAGCTGTTGGTGAACTGCGGGCGAAGCCGTGGATTGCCTTTTTGGAAAGTCAATTCATCCAGCTTATTCTCGAAGGGGTTCAGGTCCTGGTAGCTGGGCCGGTCAATGCGGCGGCTGTAGGTCATGTTCAGGCCCATTTTCGGGGTGAACGTAAAGGTCAGCGCACCGCTGGGAAAGAGTTCCGTGTAGTTCTGGCTGATCGTACTGTCCTGGTCGTTCATCGTCTTCAGATCGCCGGTATAGTCGGTATTCTCCAGCCGCAGGCCGCCCTGGAACTTGACCATTTTACCGAAGCCCCGGTTGTAGTTCACGTAACCGGCAGTGGTGCGTTCTTCATAAATAAACCGGTTACTGGTATTTGGGTCCAGCACATCCTTCCCGTCGATGACGTTGAAAAAATCGAAGGTGTTGTCGGTTTTTACGTTCGATATTTTAGCGCCGAGGCCCAAATTGCCTTTGAACAGACGTTGTTCGTAGTCGGCTTTACCGGTGGTAATATGGATGTCGGTCGGGGTGTTGTTGCGATAAATTTTGGCGTTCAGCAGTTCGCCGCCGTCGGCTGCGCGGTAGTAATTCGGCTGGAAACTCCGGTTACGCAACTGGTACATGCCGCGGTCGAAATCCACGTTCAGGCTATGGCCGCTGGTATCGGCGAAGCGGTAATTCAGGTTGCCGTTGAAATCGTGGTTATTCCCGTCGGAAAAATTGGAGGCGATCAGTACGGAGTCAATTTGCTGCCGGTTGGCAATCTGGCTGATCGTGGCCCGGCTAGTGCTGATCCAGTCGCCGGGATTATAGCTGCCGTTCAGCAGGATGCCCACGGTATTTTTATCGTTGATGGACCAATCCGCACCAACCCGGCCGCTGTTCCAACGGGAGACGCTGGTTTGCAGGGCTTTTTGGTTGAACACCGTGCCGTTTTGCTCGCGAATAAAATTGTTTTCATTATGCCAGTCGCCGTAGTGGTTGTTATAGGAGCCGAAAATATTGACGGACTTGCCGCGGTGGTTCAGGCTGAGGTTTGCGCCGCCTTTCAGGGTTTTACCGTAAATGCCTTCCACCCCGAAGTTGCCGTTGGTGCCGAGCGCCCGGTTTTTCTTGAGGCGGATATTGATAATACCGGCATTTCCGGCGGCATCATACTTGGCGGAAGGGTTGCTGATTATCTCGATGCTGTTGATGTCGGCGGCCTGCGTCCCTTTTAACAGGGCGGCCAGATCTTTGCCGTCGAGGGGCACGTCGCGGCCATCGATCATCACTTTTACCTGGTTTTTACCTTTAATATTGACGTTCTCGTTGTTATCGACAGTCACGCCCGGTGCTTTGCGCAGCAGTTCCAAGGCGCTCAGGCCCGTGGAGTTCACCGTGCCCTCGACGTTGAGAATGGTTTTGTCGGCCTGCACTTCTACGGCGCGGCGGCGGGCGACAACTGTTACCTGGGCCAGGGCGGTAGCATCGGTCATCAGGATGATTTTATCTGCCGTCCAATCGCTGCCGTCATAGTCGAAGGCAGGCAGCATCATTTCCCCGGCGCCGATCAAAGTGGCCTTCAGCAGGTAGCGGCCGGCGGGCACATTACGGAGCTCAAAAGCGCCGTCCGTGCCGGTAACCGTGCCTTTTACCAGGGCGGAATCAAGGGCTTGTAACAGGGTAACCGTGGCAAATTCGGCCGGTACGGAGCCGCTTTGTTCCACACTGCCACTTATTTTTTGCGCTGACAAGGATGCCGTCAACAAAAGAAAGCTAAAAATGAAAAGCAAGGAAGATTTCATAATCAAAAGTAGTTCTGTGATTTACGTATTGCAATGTCAAAAGGTGTGCGGCAAAGATGTGGTCATGAGTTAGTTTGCAAAGCATAGAACCTACTTATACCGGGTTCTATTCTATGAAATGTAGCATTTGACCGACAAAGCGGTTTTGTGAATGGGAAATGAGATTTGTCGCAACAGTTAAATCCTCAGACCCGGAGAAGGACAAAGAGGTTACAGTAAGGCTGCACGCAATGGGCGAAGAGCAGCTTAGCTTAGACGAATGGCGGATTCTATAAGACGGAGGGAGGGTTCAGGCATAAAAAAACCCGGCTTCGACTTTTCGAAACCGGGGTTCTCGCCTAGAAGCATAAGACATCTGAACCAAAAGAATGGGTTGATCGGGGGGCATTGATCAGTCGACCAATGATAAGTGTGCATCCATGTAGCTACCGCTTTTGCCGCAGGGCTCCGGGCATAGTAGAGCGGGCAAGCGTTGCCGGAAGGTATAAATGACAGTAAGTGATGGATGGAATGCCGGATATGCCACCAAAAAAGGTAGCCTTGTTCCCCAGGGAAGCAAATAAGAGAATCAACCTTTTCATGGGAGAAAAGTGGTCGTTAGATGTAATCGGTTAAAATAGTGGCAATTGGATTAAAATAAAGGCCATTTGAAGGGCGATGCGTACGTTTATGACAGGCGCTGGTAGAATGATTTAGGTAGACGACCAGGCATGAAAAATGTCGCGCAGCGTGCATAAGTAACTGTGCTGGTACGAAGATCAGCAAAACCTGCTATCGTACAAACGACCAGGTTTTTTTTAACGCTTAAATGTCGGAATTTGTCTTTTTAAAAGTCGGAGAAACCGGCCCAGCGGTCACCGAACTGCTGCCAGAAAGCCAGCACTTTACTCCGGGTGGGGAACTCCGAATAGATTTGTCCCTGTTGTATGCACTGTAATACGTGGAGGGTGGGTTTGCTGACGTCTTTGGGCAGCTGGTCGAGGTGGTGCCACTGGACATCCTCAAATTTTTTCGGCTCGAGCGAAGCCGGTATACCCCGGAAACGGGCGGCTTTGAAGTAAAGCACCAGCAGGGTCTGGTCTTTTTGCAGTTTATGCCGGTGCAGCACATGGACCAGCGTCAGATCGCTGGGGTCGACCAGAATACCGGCTTCTTCCAGCGCTTCCCGGGCGAGGGCTTCCCGTGCAAATTCACGTTCTTCCACATTGCCACCGATCAGCGTAATGCGTCCGCCATTGCGCTTGGTCTGACGCAAAAACAGCATTTTCGGCCCATCTTCGAGAATGAGCCGGACGGCAAAAATGAGCATGGCTGGGTTTTATTCGGCGTAAATATCCAGCAGCGCGGCGTCTACCGCAGCTTTTGGCGTGTTTTGCATGAGCAGTTCCTTCTGTTTGGCAGCGCGCTGCGTACGTACCTCTGTTTGCGTTTTCTGGTAGACCTGCAGTTGTTGCTTGGTCTGCAGGATGCGCTTAATACTGCCCAGGGTACCGGTTTGGAGGTGTTCCATTTTGGTCAGGTAGCGTGCCGGATCGGCGGTTTTCAGCGCCGTTAGTTCTGACTCATTGCGCAGTTTGCGGACCTGGATCTGGTACATCTGCTTCGCCTGGTCGGCGGTCAGGGTGTATTTGGTCGTCAGTGCTTCCGTGGCGCGCACCGCTTGGGGGTCCGTGACGGCGACTTTCGCGGGCTGGCTAGCCGGCTGGTTCGATTGAGCTGCCAGGGGAACAAGGTTCAAAAAGGCCAGGAGCAAAATGGCAAGTGCCTGCTTCATGCGTCGTAGTAGTTGTTGTGAAAGGTGGGCCAAAAATAAGAAAGTTTGTCGGTTGTCATCTGCGGTCTACCGCTATTCGTTGGCAAATTTTGTTTTTTATGCAGGAGGGCTTTGTTGCTCCGCCTGCGGAATTGCTCAGGAAACAGAAGGTAATCCCCTGTCTCCTGTCTCCTGTCTCCTGTCTCCTGTCTCCTGTCTCCTCTTACTGCCCCAACCCCGGCGCTCCCCCGACTTCCAGTTTCCAGCCGGCGCTTTCGGCCATGAAACGCATGAGGTCGAACATTTTATTGGCCTGTTCGCTGGCCGAGGGCAACAAATTACTTTTCAGGGCCTGGTCGCGGATGAGGTCTTTGGCGCGCTGATTGATCCGGTTATAATCTTCCGGGGTAAAAGAAGTGAACAGGCCTTCGGAAATATCGTAGTAATCGATGGTGTGGTCTATACTCAGGATTTGCGGTTGCGGCAGCGCGCTCACCCGAATGGTGTGGGTGAGCGGATCGGCCGTCATAGTCAGCAGGTTCAGGTCATAACCCGCCGAAACGGTGGCCCGGACGCGCACCAGTACTTTTTTATCGAATAACATGGAAAAATACCCCTGATACTCGCTGTAATTGTAAATTTCAGAAAACTGGCCCTCCACGGTGATCAGCTTGCTCACCGCCTGAATTTTTTCCAGCAGTACGGTCGCATCTTCCCTGGGTTGGTTGGGAGCGAAATAACGGTAACTCAACCATCCGCCAAGGGCAAATACGGCGAGCAGCAGGATAATTTGCGTGAGGGATCTGGTCATGGTTTGAGCGGATTGACGGGTTCAAAGTTGCGGAAGTTTTTGGATATAGACCGCTTAGCCGTTCTTTGCCAAAAAATTGCAGCCATGTTATCCAGAAACCGATTCCTGGGCTTACGGAGCGTACTTTTCCTGACGCTTGTATGTCCCGTTTTTTTAGCCGCGCAAACCGACACGCTGCGGCTCCTGTTCACCGGCGATATTATGGGGCATTCCCCGCAGATCAGCAGTGCGCAGCTCATTAAAAATAAGAAGTACGATTATCACCCCTGTTTCGAGTACATCCAGCCGGTGCTGAAACAGGCCGATCTGGCCATTGGTAACCTCGAACTGACCCTGCCCGGCGCGCCGCCTTACACGGGTTATCCCATGTTCCGCAGTCCCGATGAGCTGGCCACCGCGCTCAAAGATGCCGGTTTCGATATTCTCATGACGGCCAATAACCACGCGAATGACAGCCATGGACTGGGCGTCACCCATACCATCAACACCCTCAACGATCTGGGATTTTTACAAACCGGTACCTTTAAAAATCAGCGCGACCGCTCGGCTTTTTACCCGCTGATGGTCTATAAAAACGGGTTCAAACTCGCTTTTTTGAATTATACCTACGATACCAATGGCGTGCCCACCGAGGCGCCCACCATCGTCAACCGCATCGATACGGTGCAGATCGGCGCCGATCTGGCGGAGGCTCGCGCCCGCAAACCGCACTTCATCATCGTGGTCATGCACTGGGGCATCGAGTATCAGCTCCAGGAGAACGCGGAACAACGCCGGCTGGCCCGTTTCCTGATCCGCAATGGCGCCGATATGGTCATCGGCATGCACCCGCACGTGGTGCAGCCCATCCGTACGGAAACCGTGACCATGCCCGACGGGAGCCGCAAAGAGGCCGTCGTGGTGTATTCGCTCGGCAACTTCATCTCCAACCAGCAGCAGCCGAACACCGACGGCGGACTGCTTTTTCAGGTGGATTTATTGAAAACCAAAGGTTCCCCGCAGGTCCGGCTGGGGCAGCACGGCATGATCCCCGTCTGGCGGTATATTCATAAATCTGTGGCGGGCAAATCGACGTTTTACACCCTGCCGGTGGCCCTGCTGGAGAAAAATCCCGATCTTTTCCAGGGCATGTCGCCCACCGCCCGGACAAACATGCTGCGTTCCGTGGCGGCCGTGCGTAAACGTTTGAATTACCCGGAAATTAAATTGTGATGAACGGCCTGCCCCGACTTTTTCCGGCTGACCACCTGCCTTTTTTGAAAAATTAGCCTAAAAGTCTACCTTTGCGGTCGCCATGTCCCGCATCCTCGCTATTGACTTCGGTTTAAAACGTACCGGAATTGCCGTCACCGACCCGCTCAAAATCATCGCCAGCGGGCTAACGACCCTGCCGACGGCGGAGGTGCTGGACTTTTTAAAGAAGTACTGTACGGAAGAAGAGGTAGAGTGTCTCGTGGTGGGTTTGCCCCTGCATCCGGATGGTAATCCGGCCCAGATCGCCCCGCAAGCCGATGCTTTCGCCGAACGTTTACGCCAGTTGTTCCCGGATAAAGACGTGCAGCGCCAGGATGAACGCTATACGTCCGTGCAAGCCAAACAGATCATTTTGCAAAGCGGCGCTAAAAAGCAGAAACGCCGGGATAAAAACCTGGTGGACAAGGTCGCCGCCGCGCTTATTTTAGAACAATACATGCTCGATAATTATTGGAAGGGCTTATGAGGTAAATGAGGTTGATAAGGTTTATTAAGACCCTTGGTGACTAATAATTCGCCGCCTTTTTATAAACCTTATCAACCCTTATAAACCCTTATCAACCCCATCAACCTACATCACTCCGTCAATGATTTTACCAATTTACGCTTACGGACAGCCGGTGCTGAAAAAAGTAGCCACCGACGTGCCGCCTGAATACCCGGGCCTGGATGTACTGATCGCCAATATGTGGGAAACCATGTATTTCGCCGACGGCGTAGGCCTGGCTGCGCCGCAAATAGGCTTGTCGCTGCGCCTCTTCGTTATCGACACGCTGGAAATCGAGCGGAAGGAGCAGGAGAAATCACCGACCGACGCGGGTTTTAAGCGGGTATTTATCAATGCCCGCATCCTGGAAGAGACCGGAAATCTCTGGAATTATGAGGAAGGCTGCCTGAGTATTCCGCGTATTCGCGGCGATGTGGAACGTGCCCCTACTATTCACGTGCACTGGCTGGATGAACATTTTGATCCCCACGAAGCCACTTTCACCGGTATTAATGCACGGGTGATCCAGCATGAATACGATCATATTCAAGGCGTGCTTTTTACCGAGCGACTAAAGCCCTTGAAAAAGCGCCTGATTCAACGCAAACTGGAAGATGTCCGCGTGGGAAAGATCAGTACCGACTATAAAATGCGGTTTTTCAATCTGCGTTGAGGTCCGGGTTTCGTCTGTATTTTGACCGAACAAAATTTTACTTGATTAACATTTTCCTGTTTCAACAGGAACCTATAGCCGCCGGATGCCGTTGGAGCATGCGGCGGCTTTTTTTGTTCTGTTAGCCAGCCTCTATTTGGGCGCTCGTGGAATTTAATTTGCCGTTCGTCGAAAAACAAAATAAACTTAGGAAACGATTTGCTCGATAAACGTTTCCAGTGTTTATCTTTGCACCATGTTTAACGAACAACAAGAGAAATGGCTGCGCCGCACGGAGGATCTATTTATGCGTTACGGCATAAAGAGCATCACGATGGATGATGTGGCCCGCGAACTTGGCATTTCCAAAAAAACCCTGTACCAGTTTGTAGAAAGTAAAGACGATCTGGTCATGCAGGTCATGCAACGCCATATTGAAGAGGAAAAGGAAGTCAGTCAATGCTGGCACCGGGATGCTGACAACGCCATTGAGGAAATTCTCGGCGTGATCAAAAACGCGCAGAAAGACTTGCAGCGCATTAAATCCAACATCGTTTTCGATCTGCAGAAATATCATCGCAGCGCCTGGGAGTTCATGCAGAACTATCAGCGGGGGCACATGCACCAGATGGTCCGCGCAAACCTGGAACGGGGTATTCAGGAAGGGCTTTACCGCTCCGATTTCGACATCGATATTATTGCCAAACTCCACGTCGCCGAGTCTTTCGTACTGCTGGACGAATCATTTTTCCCCCGTAGTGAATATCCCCTCGAAGTGGTCTTTCGAGAATACCTGCTTTACTACCTGCACGCTATTGCCTCCGACCGGGGGCGTGAACTTCTTACCGCAAAACTAACTTAGTATGTCGTCAAAAATATTGCTTAAATTGTTATTGGTCAGCGTATTAGCGCTGAATTTTTCCAGCCTGCAGGCCCAGTCTACCCCGATGAGCCTGAGCGATGCCATCCAGTATGCGCTCGATAAAAACCCGAATATCAAGATCGCCCAACTCCAGATAAACGATGCCGAATGGCGGATCAAGGAGAACAAGGCGACCGGTTTGCCGCAGGTTTCGGCCAGTATTGGCTACCAGTATTTCATCCAGCGTCCGGGTATTCCGGCCAGCGCACTGGGCTTTCCCGGCGGCGGCGATACGAAGGTGGCTTTTAACGCCAATCATAGCCTGAACCCCAGTATTTCAATCAACCAGTTGTTTTTTAGTAACAGCTACCGGGTAGCCGTCCGGGCCGCCGAATACTACCGCGAGTACGTGAACGAGCAACTGGCCGTGGCGAAACAAAGCCTGCGCAATCAGGTGATCGATGCCTACCTGCCGGCCCTGCTGATCTCCGAGAACATGGTGACCCTCGATAAAAACATCGGCAACCTGGAAAAAGTGTTTTCCGACACCAAAGCCATCAATCAGGCCGGTTTTGCCGAGCAACTGGACGTCGACCGCATCGATTTGTCGCTTTCCACCTTGCGCAGCGAACGGACGAACCTGGCCCGTCAACGCGAAATCGTGGTCAATGCCCTGAAACTTTTCCTGGGTATGCCGGTGAAAGAAGAAATCGTGCTGGCCGACGACGTACAGAAACTGATGAACGAATACGCCGGCACCGACCTGACGGCGGAGATCAATTATATGAACCGCCCGGAGTATTTACAATTGCTGCGCGGTCGCGAACTGAGCGTGCTGCAGGTGGAACTGAACCGTCGTCCATGGATGCCCTCCGTATCGGGATTCCTGCAGTATTCCCCAGGTTTTCAAGGGGGTTTCGGTAATGATACCAAGTGGTTTTTCATTCCTTCGGCCGTCGTTGGCCTGTCCATCAACGTCCCGATCTGGGATGGCGGCGGTAGCAAAGCCCGCAAAGAACGCGCGGTAATAGCCCTGCAAACCATCGACGAGCAAAAGGCCTTCCTGGAAAATTCGCTGACCCTGGAGCTGGAAAACGCCCGCCGTTCTTACCTGAACGCCGCCGAACGCGTCCAGAATCAGCAGAAAAATCTGGTTCTCGCCCAACGGATCTACGATAACACGCAAATCAAATACAAAGCCGGCGTCGGTAGCAGCTTCGAAGTGACGCAGGCCGAACAGCAACTCTATACGGCCCAGCAAAACCTGATGCAGTCCCAATACGACCAACTCAGCGCCAAAACTGCGGTGCAAAAAGCACTGGGCGTACGATAGAAATGCGGAGTGGGGAATGCGGTGTGCGGAATTTTAAGGGCGTGATATTTCAGCTAATGTCTGAGCATGCCGGGTACGAAGTAAAATTGCAGTTGACTCCTTTTCAATATTAACAGGCGGGCATTTTTCGCTTTTTCAGCAACAAAATATAATTCAACCATGAAACATATAACCTTTCTTCCATTAACGACCCTGATCCTCGCAACCCTGTTGTTTTCCGCTTGCGGCAACAGCACGAAGGACCCCGCCAGCGAACTGGCGTCCCTGAAAGATGAAAAATCCAAGATCGAAGCTAAAATCGCTGATCTGGAAAAACAGGTCGGCCCCACGCAGCCGGCTGCACAACGCGTCAAAACGGTCGGACTGACCGAAGTAAACAGCGCTACTTTCCGGCATTATATCGACCTGCAAGGCCGGGTTGATGCCAAGGATAATGTCCCGGTGACCTCCAAAGTGCCGGGTGTGCTGACCCGTATTCTGGTGAAAAACGGCGATAACGTCCGTAAAGGCCAACTGCTGGCGCAGCAGGATAATAGCGTGCTGGCCAAAAGCCTCTCCGAACTGGAACTACAGTTGCGTACCGCCGAGGATGTTTATAACCGCCAGAAAGGTCTGTGGGACCAGAAAGTAGGTACGGAAATGCAGTATATCCAGGCCAAAAGTCAGAAGGAAGCCGCCGAGCAACGCATTGTCACGCTGAAGGAGCAACTGGGTCAAAGCTACATTTACGCCCCCATCGGTGGCACCGTCGATGTGGTGATCATGAAGATCGGCCAGGCTATTTCGCCCGGCATGCCGCTGTGTAATATCCTGAACATGAGCAGTTTGAAAGTGCAGGGCGAAGTGACCGAAGCCTATGCCAGCAAAGTGCATCTGGGCGACCAGGTGGTGGTGTCTTTTCCCGACCTGGACAAAGAAATCACGACCAAGGTGACCTACGTGAGCAAGAGCATCAACCCAACGACGCGGACGTTCTCCGTGGAGTGCATGCTGCCGGCGGGTAAAGATTACCGCGCCAACATGGTGGCCGTGCTGAAAATCGTGGATTACCAGAGCGCAAATGCCGTGACCATACCGGTGAACCTGATCCAGACCGATGAGACCGGCGAATTTGTGCTGATCGCCGAGAAAACCGGTGAGAAAACCGGTATGGCGAAGAAAGTGCCCGTTACTACCGGCGGTAATTACGGCGGAAATGTGGAGGTCAAAAGCGGCTTGAAAAAAGGCGACTTCGTGATTTCCACCGGTTTCCAGGAAATTAACAGCGGGGAGACGATTGCTTTCTAATCCTTTGAAAAACCAATTACTCCATCGCAATCTATTCTTGATATGAAAGAATTTAAACCCACTAGTTGGGCTATCGAAAATCGCACGGCCATTTTTATTATTACCGTGATCATTACCCTGGCCGGCATCATGTCGTATAATGCGCTGCCCAAAGAGCAGTTCCCCGACGTGGTCGTGCCGACCATTATTGTCTCTACCGTCTATCCCGGTGCTTCGCCGACCGACATGGAGCAACTCGTCACCAAACCTATTGAAAAACAACTCAAGGGTATTAATGGCGTCAAAAAAGTCACTTCCTCGTCTATCCAGGACTTTTCCAGCATCATCGTCGAATTCAACACCAGCCTCGATGTGCCGCAGTCCAAGCAGAAAGTGAAGGATGCGGTGGATAAAGCCGCCCGCGACCTGCCGACCGACCTGCTGACCGACCCCACGGTGACGGAGTTCGACATCTCGGAAATCCCGATCATGAACGTCAACCTGTCCGGCGATTTCAGCCTGGACCAGTTGAAGGAATATGCCGATGACCTGAAGGACCGTATTGAAGAAATGCGCGAGATCACCCGGGTCGACCTGGTCGGCGCCCTGGAAAAAGAGGTGCAGGTGGACGTGGACAAGTATAAAATGGCCTCGGCCAGTTTGACTTTCCGCGACATTGCCAATGCCATTGGCGGCGAAAATCTGACTGTTTCAGCGGGTAACGTGGATATTGGCGGTATGACCCGTTCGGTCTCCATCCGTGGCGATTTCAAGGACGTGGAGCAAATCAAAAACATCATTGTTTCTTCGCAGTCCGGCGCGCAGATATACCTGAAAGACGTGGCCGACGTGCGGATGGGTCACAAGGAACAGGAAAGCTACAGCCGCCTGAACCAGAAAAACGTGATTACCCTCAACGTGATCAAGCGGACCGGCGAGAACCTGATCAGCGCTTCCGACCAGATCAAGGAGATCGCGGAAGAAATGAAGAAATCGGATTTTCCGCCGAACCTGGACGTGGTCATCACCGGCGATCAGAGCCGCGCCACCCGCGTTACCCTGCATGACCTGATCAACACCATTATAATCGGCTTCATTCTCGTGGCCTTTATCCTGATGTTCTTCATGGGCGGCACTAACGCCCTGTTCGTGGCCGCTGCCGTGCCGCTATCGATGTGTATTGCCTTCATGGTGCTGCCGCTGATTGGTTTTACACTGAACTTCATCGTGCTTTTCGCCTTCCTCCTCGGGCTGGGTATTGTGGTGGATGACGCGATCGTAGTCATCGAAAATACCCACCGGATATATCACGACGAGCATTTGCCGATTGTGGATGCCGCCAAAAAAGCGGCGGGCGAGGTGTTCCTGCCCGTGTTATCGGGTACGGCGACGACGCTGGCGCCCTTTATTCCACTGGTGTTCTGGGGTGGTATTTTTGGTAAATTCATGCACTTCCTGCCGGTTACGATCATCATTACACTGACGGCTTCGTTGCTGGTGGCCTACCTGATCAACCCGGTTTTTGCGGTGTGGTTTATGGAAAAAGAAGGCAGCGATGCCGCGCTGGCCGCGAAAGCCGACCCGAAAAAGAAACGTAACCGGACCTATGGCGCTTACGCCTTGTTTGCCCTGGCGACCCTTTATTTCTACGCCAACGGCAGCTACGGCATGGGTAATTTCATGGTGACGGTCGCGCTGTTCATCGTGCTCTACCGTTTCGTGCTGGATAAAGCGGTAAAATGGTTCCAGGTGAAAGCCTGGCCCGCTTTCCAGAACCTGTATGCCCGCTTCCTGACCCGGGTGCTGAAACACCCTTATGTTATGCTGGTCGGTATGGCGGTGCTGCTGTTTGCTTCGTTTGCCCTCACCTTGTCGCGCCAGGCCAATATTGTCTTGTTCCCGAAGGCCGACCCGAATTTCATTTACGTGTACATGACCCTGCCGATCGGTACCTCCATCGGCACCACCGATTCGCTGACGCGGATTTTGGAAAAAAAGGTCACCGAAACCGTCGGTATTGGTAATCCCATTGTAGAATCGGTCATTACCAACGTGGCGCTCGGTGCTTCCGAGGATCAGTTCGATCGTTCTTCCACCTCGCATAAAGCCAAAGTCGGCGTTGCTTTCGTGGAATTCAGCCAGCGTAACGGCGTGAATACGCGGGAATACATGGACAAGATCCGCCAGGCTACGCAGGGCATGATCGCCGGTGCGGAGATCGTGGTGGACCAGGAAGCGGGTGGCCCGCCGTCGCCGAAGCCGATCTCGATCGAGGTGCGCGGCGATGATTTCGAGCAGTTGACCAAAACTTCGGCGGCGGTGAAACGCATGCTGGATTCATTAAACATTCCCGGTGTGGAAGAGCTGCGCAGCGATTTGATCGTCTCCAAACCGGAGATCAGCATTCAGATCGACCGCGAACGCGCCAACCGGGAAGGCATTTCGACCGCTCAGATCGGTGGGGAGTTCCGGACCGCTATTCTGGGTTCGGAAGCCAGCAAATTCAAGGACGGCGAAGATGAAATCCCCATTCAGGTACGCCTCAAGGCCGATCAGCGCGAGAATATCAACGCGGTGGAAAACCTGAACATCACCTTCCGCGATATGAATATGGGCGGCGTACTGCGCTCGGTACCGATGGCCGCACTGGCCGACGTGAAATACACCAACACCTACGGTGGCATTCGCCGTAAGGATCAGGAACGCATGGTGACTATTTCCTCGAACATTACCGCCGAGTACCAGCCCAAGCAGACCGAGATCATCAACAAGATCAAGGCGGCGGTGGACCGCTTCCCGAAAGAAGACGGCGTGTTCGTCGGTTTTGCCGGTGCGGATGCGGAGTTCATCGACGCGGCCAACTTCCTGGGCAACTCGCTGATGCTCTCGCTCGGTATGATCCTGCTGATCCTGGTGGCGCAGTTCAACTCCTTCGGTAAAATGTTGATTATCATGACTGAAGTGGTGTTCTCCATCATCGGCGTGCTGCTGGGTATGTACTTCACCAACATGGACTTCTCGGTCATCATGATGGGCGTGGGGGTCATTGCCCTGGCGGGTATTGTGGTTCGAAACGGGATTCTGCTGGTTGAATTCACCGATATTCTGCGACAACGGGGCATGGCCGTCCGTGAAGCCATTATCGAGGCAGGCCGCATCCGGATGACGCCCGTGCTGCTGACGGCTACGGCGACCATCTTGGGTCTGCTGCCGCTGGCGGTCGGTTTCAACATCGACTTTGAGACCCTGTTTGCCCACGGCCAGCCGCATATTTTCTTCGGCGGCGACTCGGTAGCTTTCTGGGGACCGCTGTCCTGGACGATCATTTACGGCCTCGGTTTTGCGACGTTTATCACGCTGATCATTCTGCCGGTCATGTATTTGAAAGGCTGGGAATGGAGTCAGTGGTGGAGTAAGAAGGTGTAAACCTGGCTAGGAGCATATAAGCAGCGCGCTTCGGACTTGGGTTCGGGGCGCGCTGTTTTTTTTGGGTGCTATTAGATGAGATTTAGGTTTTAGGTTTAGCTCATCTGAGATGCACGGCGAACATCCATCGTGGGAGCACTTTCATTTTATTTTCAATT
>JANPIN010000082.1:0-10925 GCA_031425035.1 Saprospirales bacterium
TGTTTCCCGACTAAAGTCGGGGTTACAAAAGCAGTGCAGCGAACCACTATTCCAAATGAATGCGCACTGGCAAAATAAACTCCACTGCTACCGGCTGACCATTGACCATACCGGGCGACCAGCGGGGCATGAGATCGAGCACCTTCAATAAGGATTCCGCCAGTTCCCCGCCACGCAGCACTTTTTTAGTAGACATGCTGCCGTCTGCTTCGATCACAAAGCTGATGGCAAGGCTACCAGTAGCGTTGCTTTCCGGCTTTTGAGGCGGATATCTAACGTTTTCCGCTAAAAATTTCAAGAGTTCCTTTTCTCCACCCGGGTAAACCGGCGGTTTTTGAAGATCGAACATCTTATACACTACGCGTTGCGGAGGCTGTGAAATCGTAAACGTATCGCTCAGAATTGGCGCTTGTTCTACCTCGCTTTGCGCAACAAGGGTGGTGATGGCCAATGCATAAAATGCGAGGAAAAGAGTAACTTTCATGCTTACAAGGTTAGGATGAAAAGTGGTCAATGCAGCTCCTGTCCAAACACTTATCCGTAAAACCGGGGTACTTATAGGTTAAAAACCGGGTAGTTATAACATTGAATCAGACACCGGTAAACATTACTTTTTCTTTAGCGCGTAAAACTTTTATCACCAAAACTATATAAAAATGAAACCAACATTCCTTCGCTTTGCCCTTGTTCTCGGCGGACTGCTGCTGTTCCAGACGGCTTACACGCAAATTAAAGTCGGTATTCGGGGCGGTATTATACTGGCCAATCTGGATGTTGATCCAACCGATACCGACGATCCGGATTACAAAAGCATTACCGGTTTTCAGATCGCAGTTCCGGTAGAAATCGGGCTTGGGTCCATGTTCGCCATCCAGCCCGAGATCATGTATGGAATGCATGGTACCCGGATCGACGAGTCGTTTAATGATACAGAGGGCGGCCTGACAACCGTTGGCTTTGAAAAGGTTGATCTCCGGATCAACACCCTGGAAATTCCGCTGCTGGCTAAAGTCAAATTTGGCTCGGACGAGTTTAAATTTCACTTGCTGGCGGGCCCTTCCTTCGGTTTCGGCCTTTCGGGTAAGAGTAAAGGGGAATATTCCTTCAAAACTACCGCAGCCGATGGCACCGTCATTTTCGATGAGTCGGGAAATGAAACCTCCAAAGCTGTCTTTTTGAAAGACAATTATAAAGCGGATGAACTGAATAATTCAGATGATTTCCCGGTCTCCAAAACAAACCTCAATCTGCACCTCGGCGCCGGGCTCAACGTCCATGTGGGCCAGATGACCATTTTTCTGGATGGCCGGTACATGCTTGGTTTAAGCGACCTGATTCCCGACGAAGAGGGTACAGTAGAAGCGGATCGGGTGACCGTCAAGAGCCGCCGCATTGGCATCAGCGCCGGCCTGCTTTTCCCACTCTAGTAGTTCAAAATCAATCATTTAAAATGAGTCATCCCGAATTTTGCTTTCTGAAACCTCGGAGAGGTTAAACGTTTGTAGCCTATATATTATAACATAACCCGCCCGACCTCGGAGAGGTCAAACCTTCAATATCGCGGTGCAATCTATGGGTACACGTTCGACCTCTCCGAGGTCGGGTGTATTTTTTGATGCTAGTGCTACAAACGTTGGGCCTCTCCGAGGCCTTTTTTGTCCTTAAAAAATTAGGGATGACTCCATTTTTATTACTATTTACACCAGTTTCGCTTTCCTTTCCTCTATTTCTTCCAGGATCCGGTGCGCCAGTTCCAGCGCCCGGAAGCCGTCGTGCAGCGTGACCACCGGGTCTTTGTCTTCCACAATACTGTCGTGAAAAGTTTCCAGTTCCCGTTGAATGGCGTTCACCGGCGCGCTTTCAGGCATTTGCATTTGCAGCCATTTTTTGCCGGCATTGGTTTCAAATTCCA
The DNA here is from genome assembly GCA_031425035.1 of Saprospirales bacterium. Classification (GTDB taxonomy): domain Bacteria; phylum Bacteroidota; class Bacteroidia; order Chitinophagales; family Saprospiraceae; genus M3007. The sequence continues at coordinate 1,913 of JANPIN010000082.1, forward strand.
TCAGGTTTTCCACGTCCGGTAAGTCGGTGGCATCCTGGGCGAAGAGCCGCACGATCTGCGCGTTTTTTTGCAAAAAATCAAGGCTGATATAGTGGTCGGGCTGGAACAGGCGCATTTTCCGCATTTGTTTCATGGAAATGCGGCTGGCCGTGAGGTTGGCCACGCAGCCGTTCTCAAATTCCACGCGCACGTTGGCAATGTCGGGCGTATCACTGAGCACCGCCACGCCGCTGGCACTCACGTGGAGCACCGGCGAATTAACCAGGTGCAGCACCAGATCCAAATCGTGGATCATCAGGTCGAGAATAACGCTCACGTCGGTGCCGCGCGGCGAAAAAGCCGCCAGCCGGTGACTCTCGATGAACATGGGCGCCAGCACCATGCCCGCCAGTCCGGTAAAAGCAGGGTTGAAGCGCTCGACATGGCCCACCTGCACTTTCACCCCATATTCCGCCACCAGCAGCAGCAGTTGCCGGCCCTCCTCGACGGTGTTGGTGACCGGTTTTTCCACAAAAACGTGTTTACCCGCCCGAATAGCCTGGCTGGCCAGGGCAAAATGGGTCGGGGTGGGCGTGACAATATCCACGGCGTCGACGGCGGCCAGCAGCTCATCGACCGTGTCGAATCGATGCAGCCCATGCTGGGCAATCACGGCCGCCGCATTTTTTTCATCGGGTTCATAAAAACCGGCCAGCTCCCAGCAGGAAGTGGCCAGTATACATTTCAGGTGAATTTTGCCGAGGTGTCCGGCGCCAAGCAAACCAAGAAGCATGAGTTGAATGCGGAATGATGAGTACGGAATGTGGAATCGTTAGGGAGTGACTTTTGTGCTTTTTGCCTGATGTTTCATGTGGCATTCAAGGGGATTCAGGTGTGAATTAGTCTGGAAATATTCTTCAAAGTTTTTGTAAACCGTTCTGGATCAACATCTTCCGCTTTTGTCTTCCTGAATATTTATTAAAAAAACAAAAGTCACGCCCTCCTATTCCGCAATCCGTACTCCGCATTCCATATTCCGCTTCCTGAATATTAAGCAAAAAGAACAAAAGCCACGCCCCCCTATTCCGCAATCCGTAATCTGCATTCCGCATTCGGCTCAGTCTCGGAAGTACATGAGGACGGCGCCAAAGGCCGTGATGAGCGCGACCAGCACGGAAGCCATGCGGATGGAGTAGTGAATATGGCTGATGAAAGACTCGATTTCGGTGCGGAACTTCGGATAACGCGGCAGTATTTCCGCTTCCAGGCGCTGCCGGTTGAAAATATGCACAGCGCCGAACTCCACTTTGTTGCGCACCAGGAAGCCGTATACCTTGAACACCTTGGCCCGAAAGTACAGGTTGACGAAGAGCATGGCCACGAACAGGCCGATAATGATGGTAGTGAGCAGGGTGTACATGGCTGAAAATGTGGCCAGTGGCGGTAAAAGGTGATCAATGTTCAGGGCAGGCCGCAAAGATCGTTCGGCAGGACCGCATTCAGCACATGGATCCCTGGTTTACTTCCTTTTCTTCCGCTTGTAATTCTCCAGTACGAACGAACCCAGTCCGTCGAGGCTGGAATAAAAGGCTTTGCCGGCGTTGGTCTGCGTAAAAGCTTCGATGAAACGCACCAGATAGGGGTCGCGGGCGATCATGAACGTCGTGATCGGAATATCCACTTTTTTGCAGCGCTGAGCGAGGTTCAGGCAGCGATTGACAATTTTGCGATCCAGCCCGAAGGAGTTTTTGTAGTAGTTCTTGCCGATTTTCAGGCAGGTGGGTTTCCCGTCGGTGATCATGAAGATCTGCTTGTTCGGATTGCGGCGTTTTTTCAGAATATCCATCGCCAGTTCCAGTCCGGCCACCGTGTTGGTGTGGTAGGGGCCGACCTGCAAATACGGCACTTCTTTCAATTCGATGGGCCAGGCATCGTCGCCGAAGACGATAATATCGAGGGTATCCTTCGGGAAACGGGTGTTGATAAACTCCGCCAGGGCCAGCGCTACTTTCTTGGCCGGCGTGATCCGGTCTTCGCCGTACAGGATCATGGAGTGCGAAATATCGATCATGAGCACCGACGACATCTGGCTCTGGTAATACGTCTCATGCACCTCTATATCTTTCTGGGTCATGTGGAACTCGTCGATGCCCTGGTTGATGTAGGCGTTGCGCAGCGAGTTGGTGACGGCCATATTATCCAGACTGTCGCCGAATTCATAGGGCTTCACGTCGGAGGTAAACTCATCGCCGCGACCAATGATCGTGGTGTTGTGGCTGCCGCTTTTGGCCTTTTTCAGGTCCCCGAAAATATCGTCGAGGCTTTTCTGGCGCAGGCTGATCTCCAGTTTGGAGGTCGGACCCATGCCGCCTTCCCCATCGCCATCCTTGCGGATATAGCCTTTTTCTTCCAGTTCGCGCAGGAAATCGCCCATCCCGTACTCGTCGTTGGTGAGTTTGTACTCCCGGTCGAGTTCGTTCAGCCAGGACAGCGCTTCCGACACATCACCGGACGTGTAGAGCATGAGTTCCTGGAAAATTTTGAACAGCCGGTCGAACATACTCTGGTTCGGGTCGGCCTTATAGTCGGAGAAACGGAAACCAATCATAAGGGGGTAAACAGCGCGCCGCGCAAATCGTTTAAAGGGCAGCGGGCGTGTTTATTGTTTTGATAAAATGGCGACTGGCGGCAAGCCTAAAATTCTACCTCGATCTCCTTGAGCACCTCTTTGTTCGGTTTTTCCACCCGTACGAAATAGCGTCCCGGATCCAGGTTATAGACTTGCAGGCGCAGGCTGGAGCGGTGTTCGCCAGCTTTCATGGGTTCATCTTTACGCAGTACTTTGATCAGGTTGCCCTCGGCATCGTAGAGATTCAGGGAAATTTTATCGTCTTTAGCGAGTAAGAAGCGGTAATTGCCTTCTACCACGAGGGCTTTGCCGAGTTCGGCGCGTTCGCCCGGCTGCGCGGCGGCGGTGTGGTATTTGATGGTGTACCCGGGCAGGGTTTTATTGAGCAATTTGGCCGTAAACTGCACCAGATCCGGGTCGCTGATGCTGCCCAGCGCGCTGCCGTTGGTGACGCACCACACGGCATTCTGGGCGTCGGCATTATCGGTTTTGCCTTTTTCCACGATGAATTTCAGGAGGGAACGCAGGTTTTCCGGGGCTAAAGCGCCCACCAGAAAAGGCGAGCCGCTGGTGGGGGATCGGTCGCCGGCCTGGGTACAAAAACCGGAGAGCAGTACTTCGGCGGGGATGGATGCTTTCACCGCTAATTCGCGGCCCTCCGCCACGACGAGGGTTTGCTGGCCGCTATCCACCGGTTCCAGCAGCTGGCCCTGGGGAATACGCAGGTATAAAGTCTGGCTGCGCAAATTGCGGCAAATGACCTTCAGGCATTCGCCCTGGTGGCCGCCGGTTCCCTGAATATCGAGGGCCACCAGCTTTTTGGCCAGGGCTTCCGCCAGATCATACGTGACAGTTTTGGCCGCGGGTTTGGCTTTATTTTGAGAAAAAACAGCCGGTAGTGTACCGAGAAAAAAAGCGGATAAAAGCAGATAGTGGCGCATGCAGGAAGTTGTTTCGTTAGAAAAACAAAACGTGCCCGTGGCTGAATAAAGTATGCCACCGATAACTACTCCGCGACCAGCTTCACACTCTCCTGCTTTTTACGCCCCGAAACCAGGTCGATCGTCTGTTCCTGGGCGCCATCATTGATCACCACGCGGGCCGTGTTCGGTTCCGACTGGCCGAAGCTGTCGGCAAAAACGGTGAGGAAATATTCCTTTTTACCGGGCGGCAGGATGATTTTGTATTCGCGCGGTTTTTTAGTCAGGGTAATATGGTCGACCACCCGTTTTTCGTCGACGAAAATGGAGACAATATCGCCGTCTTCCAGTTGGCTGTCCCAGATTTTAACCCGTATTTCGCGGCTTTTGACTTTTACGGTTTCATGTACTTCCACTTCGCGGCCTTCAATGGCGGCAGGAGCGGCGGGTTTTTCTGCGATAATGGGCGTCGGTTCCGTACTGGCGGTCGGCTTTTCCGGGGTAGTCACCACCGGGATCGGCTTTTTTGCCGGTTTCTCTTTCGGGGGCGCCTGTACAATGGGCTCATCATCGCAGGGCAATTTACAGGATCCCGTGAATGTGATGTCGAAACCGGGGCCGGCTTCCGAGACATTGCTTACCAGAATGACGTATTTTTCACCGGCGACCACCCGCAGCGGGGCCAGCCAGGTATTGTCGCTTTCATCGCTGCAACCTGCGTCCTCGCTGGTATCTTTTTCTCCGTCGCGCAGACCGGTAGCGCCCATGCAGGGGCTGTTGGTGGCATTGTACCGGCTATCTCCGGCCGCCATGCAGCGGACAATCTGTTTGTAGCGGCAATCACCCGTGGGGGGAAGCTTAAATACTACGAAGTCAATATCGTCCTCGGCATTACGGGGCCGGATCGTAAAGGCCAGGGAGCCGGCTCTTTCTACTTCAAACTTGATCCAGGTGGAATTTTCTTCGGCCTGACCGTGATTTTCGCCGTTCATAAAACAGGCTGTAAAATCGGCTTCCGCCCGGTCGCTGCCTTCTCCGCCCACCCGGCTAATGCTATATTTTTGTTTTTTGCAGATGCTCATCGCCGTACCGCAGTCGGCATAACCTTGTGCCAGCAGCGCGAACGGAAAAAGGAATAAAATCAAGCCTGTGGTTAATTGTCGCATACAAGGGGGCGTTTTTGGTAATAAACGGCTTTCAAACGACGATTTCCGGGAAACAGTTTGCCGATCCAGCGCAAAATTTGAAAAACATGCACGAAAGCGGCATTTTGGCCGGCTGGAAGGGCATTTACAAAGGCTGCTTAATTTGTTGGAGTAAGATTTGCGACTGCGCCAGGTGGAGTTCGGCGTGCCGGATCAGCCATTCGAATGTGTTGCCCAGGGTGTAGTGGAAAAAATTCGAAGGCCCGCGGCCAATTTTCGGTCGGTTCACATCCACTTCGCGGGCCAGGTGGAGGTTGCGCAAAAGACGCTCACAATTGATAATGAAGGTTTTAACGACCTCTGGACCCAGTGGCTGCTGATAAAAGTTGTTACGTTTTTTGCTTTTACGGGGACGCTCACCGGCGCGTTCGATCCGGCGCAGGTCGCGGCGGGCGGCAGACGTATATTCCACTTCTTCCGCCGGCAGTATCCACTTACGGGCTTTAGCCTTGTGAATACCCGCTTCGATGCGCGACAAATACATTTCCGAAAATGCATTGAGGTGGGCAAAACACTCGAGTACATTCCAGCGGGTCGAATCTGGCCGGTAACTAGCCACATTTGCTTCCAGGGGGACAATCTGCGTCCGCACCTGATCGAGCACCTGGCGCAGATCGGATTCCAATTGATCAAGCAGTTCTTTCTGAGTCACGCGAATAGAGGAAGTGAAAAAGGGGAAAGTTGGTAGCAGGCACAAAAGTAGCAGCCTGTTTGACACCCTATCTAAAACCAATGGCTTAATTTTCAGCTAAATTGAACGACCTTTGCGCCGATTTTGAAAAGAAGCAGAAAAATATGCGTGCCAGAACGTTTCGTCCGGATAAAATAAATGTCATTACCCTGGGTTGTTCCAAAAACCTGGTGGATAGCGAGAACCTCATCACGCAACTGCGGGGCAATGACTATGAAGTCAGCCACGAACGCGAAGATTCCAAAGCTAATGTCGTGATTATCAACACCTGCGGGTTCATCGACCTGGCTAAACAGGAGAGCATTGAAACGATTGTGGAGCATGCCGCGCAGAAAAAAGCCGGCCAGATTGAGAAGTTATACGTCACCGGATGCCTGTCGCAACGCTATAAGGACGACCTGGAACAGGAAATTCCCGAGGTAGACGCCTTTTTCGGCACGCTCGAAATGCCCGCCCTGCTGGCCCGCCTGAATGCCGACTATAAACATGAACTTTTAGGCGAACGCCAGATCACGACGCTGCCGCACTATGCCTATCTCAAGATTGCGGAGGGCTGTAACCGGACCTGTTCGTTTTGCGCCATTCCGCTGATGCGCGGAAAACACGTCAGCCGCCCGATCGAAGAGCTGGTGATGGAAGCCAAAAACCTGGCCCGGCGCGGGGTGAAAGAACTGTTACTCATCGCGCAGGAACTGACTTATTACGGGCTCGATCTGTATAAACAACGCGAATTACCGCAGCTCCTGAACGCCCTGTCCGAGGTGGAAGGCATTGAATGGATCCGGTTGCACTACGCCTACCCGTCCAAATTTCCACTGGAAATACTCGACGTGATGGCCGCCCGCCCGCAGGTCTGCAACTACCTGGATATACCGCTGCAACACGCCAGCGACCCGGTACTCGAAATGATGCGCCGCCAGATCACCCGCGCGGAAACCACTGAGTTACTGGCTAAAATTCGTGAAAAAGTGCCCGGTATTGCGCTGCGTACGACCTTCCTGGTGGGTCACCCCGGCGAAACCGAGGAAGATTTCGAACAGTTGCTGGACTTTGTACGCGAGCAGCAGTTTGACCGCGTGGGCGTGTTCCAGTATTCACATGAAGAAAGCACCCGGGCGTATGACTTCCCCGACGATATACCGGCGGAGGTGAAAGCGGAACGGGCCAGCCGGCTCATGGAACTGCAGTCGGAAATTTCACGGCAGCATAATGAAGCCAAAATCGGGCAGGTGTTTAAAACCCTGTTCGACCGCAAGGAAGGTAAATACTACATCGGCCGCACGGAAGCCGATTCCCCGGAAGTGGATAATGAAGTACTGGTGCCGGTCAAGGGCAACTATATCCGGCTGGGCGATTTTGCGAACGTACGGATCACCAGCGCGGAAGAATTCGACCTGTTCGGGGAGATCGTACTGCCCTAGGGCCGCCTCCAGGGAATAACGTCCTGTTTTGCCGCCCTAAACATACTTCGAGGCCACCAGCAGGGCCGCCAGAATAATACCGATCACGATGGCCAGCACCACGGTCGCCAGGTTAAAGCCTGGCTGCGAACGGGGCTGCACCGTATCCAGCGCCGCTTCACCGAGTATTTCCCGCGCTAAATCGGCATCTGCCGGACGGGTATGCAGCCGGATAATACCCTGCAAATGCGGCATGATCGACTGCACCGTGTGGTTAGCCAGGAAACAGGGAATTCCCTCCGCCCGCAGCCGGGCAGCGGCCACTTCCGCCTCCATGGAAGAGAAATACTTCCCCACCACTTCTCCCTCCCCGTGTTCTTCGTGAAAAGGGTTGTCTCCAAAATCAAAATCGTCGAGCAGATCAGTTGGTCGCATAGTGGCTATATGGACAGCAAACGGGTCATTTTGTTGAAAAACACGTAAAAAATACGAGGCGGTCTCATAAGTTAGGTTTATAAAAGTTGACTAAGTTTATAAGTTTTATAATATGCTGGCATAAGATTGATTATCAATGCTATGCCAGCATATTATAAACCTTATAAACCTTATAAACCCTACTTATGAGACAACCTCGTGGCAAATATGCTTGTTCGTCTACCGTTCCAGCGTCACATCCCCCTCGTACAACACCTCGCTGCCATCGATCATTTCAATCACGGCGTACCACACAAAGACGGCCGGATTCAAGGCCTGGCCACCCACGTTGCCGTCCCAGCCATACGCGGGGTTGTTGGGTACAAAATTATAGTACTCGAAAACCATTTCTCCCCAGCGGTCGAACACCTGGAACGACTTAATATTCCGAACTGACCGTTCATTGGCGAAAATCAGGAACACGTCATTGCTGTTGTCGCCGTTCGGGGAGAAAATATTGGGCACGTAAACGTCGATGCGGCGGTCCACCCGTAACTGCAGGGCGGCATTGTCGGTGCAGCCTTTATCATTGACAAGTACGACTTTGTACTGGGTGGATTTCAGCGGCTTGGCGATCGGGTTCAGGCAGGTATCGCAGCTCAGGCCCGTGGAGGGTGTCCACTGGATGCTGGCGATCACATTCTGCGGCGAGTTGATCTCCAGCTCGATCTGAAAACTGTCACCCAGCGCGATCAGGGCCGTTGGCTCGAGAATAATATCAAAAGGCAGGGCGGCAATGATGGTTTCCGTCAGGGAGGTCGCGCAACCGTTGGCATCCAGCACCTGAATAGTGTAAGTGCCGGGTAGCAGGTTGTTGAAAAAATTCTGTGGGGTATATTGCTGGCCGCCATTGATAGAGTACACCAGCGGTGGTTTGGCGCCCTGCACCGTGTCCACCAGAATACTGCCTTTTTCGCCAAAACAATTAGGTTGTTTGACCAGGGATTTGGCGATCGGATCGCGCGGACTGATCAGCACCTCGTCAGTATCGGTACAGCCATTGCCGGGGTTCGTGACCAGCAGGAAGTAGGTTCCGGGCTCATTGATCTGCACGAGCGGCGTGGTTTTTCCGGAGGCAAAACTGCCGTCCGTGGTGGACCACAGGTAATTCAACGAAGGTGCGCCCGTAGAGCCGCTACCATTCAGCGTAGCCGTTTCCCCAAAACAGGCAATATTGAACGGCGCGCCCGCATCGGCCACCGGCAGTGCCTGATTGGCAATCACAGTTGTATTTAAAATATTGGAACACTGATTACTCGGGTCGCTGCCGATCAGATAATACGTGCCCGCCGTGCTCACCGGCAGGGTAGTGCCGGCGCCTAAAGTCGTGGTATCGCCATTAATTATACTTACCCAGGCGAATTGAATCCCGGGAAATGGCGAGCCACCACTGAGGGTCGCCAGGGGCTGGGAACAGGTCAGTACAGACGGCGGCTGAATAAACAGCGGCGGATAAGCCTGGTCCTGACCGATCAAAATGTTCGCCGTATCCCGGCAGAACGACAAGGTGTCCAGGATGATAAATTCATACAAACCGGATGTCGTGATCGGAATAACGGTGCCGGAGGCATAAAATATGCCGTTGCTGATCCACACGGTATTGGCATTGGTCGTGCCTTCCGCCGTACCCGCCAGGAGGATCTCATCGATGGTGCAATCGAGCAGATCGCCGGGATTCGCGACAATCGTAGCCTGCGGCTGGTTGGTTAAGTCCT
>JANPIN010000083.1:0-80912 GCA_031425035.1 Saprospirales bacterium
ATTTCCGGAAACTTCTTGCGTTTTGGGATGGAACGAAAGCAAAAAATCCGTTTTTATCCGCGTAATCCGTTTAATCCGCGTTCCAATTGCTCTACGGTTAACGCTTTGGGGATTTTGTGGGTAATCGTTAGGGTTTAGAGGGGTTTCGAGAGGTTTAGAAAAAAGAGCGGACCGTTACAACCCACGATCAACTAAACCCCTCTAAACCCTCTAAACCCCTTTTCTAAACCCCTCTAAAACGTTACTTCCAGACCCACTTGCCAGCTTTTGGCAATCGGGTAACTGACGTTATCGATGCCGACGGCAAAAGGGCTGTCGCCGTTAGAAAATTCCGGCGAGTAGCCACTGTATTTCTGGCTTGTCCACAGGTTGGTGCCGCTGACATAGACGCGTAAACGGTTGATTTGGGCCCGTTGCACCCATGGTAATGGCAGGGTGTATCCTAAAAGTACATTCCGCAGGCGGATAAAACTACCGTCTTCCAGGAAATAGTCGCTCACCCGGTAGTTATGACCGCCATTCGTTATACGAGGTTTCGTGGCACTTGGGTTTTCCGGCGTCCAGCGGCCGTCGAAATCGGAGGCTTCCCAGTTATACACGGAGAAGCGGTTGGTTTTCTTGGCGTTGTACACCTTGTTGCCGGTCAGACCGAACATATCAGCCGAAAAATCGAAACCGAGGAATTCAAAACCGGTGCTGAATCCATAACTCAGGGTGGGGATCGGACTGCCCAGGTTGGTGCGGTCGTCCGCCGTGATGACGCCGTCGCCATTTACGTCGACAAAACGCAGGTCGCCGGCCGTTTCATTTTCGAGACGCGGGGAGGCCTGGGCTTCTTCCACCGTTTGGAACACGCCATTGGTTTTATACCCGTAAAAGGCACCGATCGGACCGCCCGCAAAAGAGCGCGTCGCAAATTCTCCCTGCATAGCTGCACCGAAAATTTCCGATTTCTGCTCGTTCAGGCTGACAATTTTATTCTTTACCGGCGAAAAGACCGCGCCGAGATTCCAGCCGAACCGGCCGGCCTGCCGCCAGCCGAGGGTAATATCCCAGCCGGTATTCTGCACTTTTGCCGTGTTCACCAGCGGTGCGCTGCCCGACCCTACATAGTCCGGGATCGGTACGGCGGCAATAATATCGTAGGTAACGCGGTCATACCAGTCCACTTCTGCCGTCAGCCGGTTTCTGAACAAGCCAATTTCCACGCCGATGTCCGTCTGCCGTGCGCTTTCCCATTTCAGATCCGGGTTGCTGTAATCCACGAGCGTAGCGCCCTGGTTCAGGTTTTCTCCCGAGCCGAAAATGGCGTATAAGCTGGATTGGATCACCCCTAAACTCGGATAATACCGGTCCCGGATGCTGTTTTGGTTGCCCAGAATACCGTAGCTGAAACGCAGTTTCAAACGGTCGAACAACCCCAGGTTCTGGATAAAATCTTCCTGCGCGGCATTCCAGCCCAGACTAAAGGAAGGAAAAATACCCCGGCGGTTACCCTCGGCAAAACGTGAAGATTGGTCCACCCGGGCGGAAACGGTTAGCAAATAGCGCTCGAACAGGGTGTAATTGGTCCGGAAAAGAAAGGACACCAGACCTTCGTCATTGGCGCCGTTGCTGTTAGTTTGCGTGGTATCGTTACCGGCGGAGAGGTAGAGCAGGTCATTGGCGCTGCCCGGGAAATTGCGGCGGCCGGCTTCCAGATACTCGAAGCTGCGCTGTTCGGATGTGTATCCGGCCAGAACGGTCAGGTGGTGATCATCGCCCCAGTTGCGGTCGAACGTGAGGGTTTGTTCCCAGATCCAGTCGCGTTTCTGGTTGCGGCGCACGTTGAGCAGGTCGTCGATGCTGAGCTGGGAAGCGCTGACCTGGAAAATAGGCGTAAAGGTCTTGCCCTGCTCCACATCCAGGTCGAAACCGTAATTAGACCGGAAACGGAAGTATTTGAACAGTTTGATCTCGCCGAACACCGTACCGAAAAAGCGGTCGTTGGTGCGTTGGTTATTGCTTTTATAAAACAGATCGGCGGCGGGATTGGCGATGGCCAGGCCGAAAGGCGCGGTCGGATCGCTGAAGTTGCCGTTGGCGTCTTTGGGCGAAATGGTCGGCGATACCCGATACGCGCTGCCGATGACGCCGGCGGGCGCAATGTCCCGTTTGTTGTTGGAATATGCCAGGTTGTTGCCAATACTGAGCCAGTTATTCACTTGGAACGTGTTGTTCAGGCGGACCGTGATCCGCCGTAACTCATCGTTTTTCAAAATACCGGACTGGTTGAAATAGTTGCCGCTGATGTTATAGGTGTAGCGATCCGAGCCGCCGCTGATACCCAGTTGCACATTGCTGATGGGCGCGCCGGTGCGGAATATTTCGTCCTGCCAGTCGGTGCCTTCCCCCAGCGCTCCCGGATCGGGGAAATACTGGCTGTTGGTCAGCTCATTATACGACTGCGCAAATTGCGTGGCATTCATCAGGTCAATTTTCCTCGTGACTTGCTGGGTGCCGTAGTAAGTGTTCAGCGAAATCGCGGCTTTATCGCCTTTAGCGCCACTTTTCGTGGTAATAATGATCACCCCGTTGGAACCCCGGGCACCGTAAATGGCACAGGCCGAAGCATCTTTGAGGACTTCCACGGAGGCGACATCCTGGGGATTTACCAGCGAAGCATCATACGTGATCATGCCGTCGATCACGAAAATGGGATCGGCATTGTTCAACGTACCCGTACCGCGAATACGAATGACGGCATCGGCGCCGGGTTCTCCGGAACCGGGACTCACGTACACACCGGCCAGTTTGCCCTGCAATGACTGCGCTACGTCGACGGTGGCAATGCTTCTGATGCGTTCCCCTTGCAGGGTGCCTACCGAGCCGGTGAGGTCACTTTTCTTTTGGGTGCCATAACCGACGACCACCACCTGATCGAGGATGGTTTCGTCTTCCCCGAGGGTGATTTCCAACTGGGTGCGGCCATTTACAGGCACTTCCAGGGGCGCATACCCCGTGTAACTCAGCACCAGCACGGCATTAGCATCCTGCACGGTGAGACTGAAATTACCGTCCATGTCGCTGATGGTCCCGTTGGACTGGCCTTTTTCAATGAGGGTTACGCCGGTCAGGGGCGAGCCGTCGGTCTGGTCGGTTATGCGGCCTTTGACCTGCACCTGCGCGCTGAGCGCCTGGACGAGTAACAGGCTGAAAAAGAGCAACATGCCCGTTCGCCTGGGTTTTGATTTCGTAAAAATTTGCTTCATGATTATGGCTGGTTAAGAAAGCTGAAAGGGTCAATTGATCGTCACTAGCGTGATTTCACTTCGTAAATGCTCCAGATACGGGAGCGGCTTTGCCAGTTATTCAGGTTAAAAGCCGAAATCCAGTCGGGAAAATAACTGTAAAGCCGGTCGATTTGTAATCCGGGTAAAGGTTTTGATAGCTGGAGTCGTGGATAAAGCAATAAATAAAGCGGCTGAGCCGGAAGCTGGGCAAGCGTATCCAGACTGGAAACCACCTGCACCTGCAAGCCGGGCGCCTGGTAAAAATGGGCGGTTAATCCGACCAGGTTATAGGGGTTTTTCTCAATGGCCATCAGTGTAACCGGTTGCTTTTCAGCATATTGATATAAATACCGGAAACAAGGCAGGGCCTCATTGGCCGGGGTCAGACTACGTAGCGGCAGCGCCAGAAAATTTACACCAACCGCTAGTCCCAGCACTGCTTTTGCCCAGCCGCGTTGTCCGAACCGGCTTTGCGCATCCGGCCAGGCCAAAGCCGCCAAAGCCAGGAATGGAACGATCATCGGGAACAAAAACCGCAACTCCTTATGCCCGACCAGCAGGTGAGCGAGTAAAAATGGCAGCAGGATCCAGACAAACGCGTGTTGCCGGTTTTTCCAGCCCCCCCAGAAGGCCAGCACAAGCAGCAGCAAACTGAGCGGCGGCAGTCCCGACAGCAGTATTTCCCGAAAATAAAACCACCACGGCGCAGTGCCCCAGTTAGCGGCCTTATTTTCAACAATGTTGGCCCGGAAGTAGTTGAAGGCCGTCGGCGCCCAGTTACCGTAGAGCCAGAAATCGGCACAAACACCGGCCGCCAGCGCCAGTATGCCTCCTAGTATCAACCAGGCCCAATCGGCTACGTTCAGCTTCCGGTAATACAGCAGCCAGCCCGCCAGTCCCAGCAGCGCAAAAGCCATCTGGAAGCGAAAAAAGAAGCTGAATCCCAGTAATAGGCCGCCGAGGACCAGCCGGCAACGGTCCCTCTTATTTTGCTTTTCAATGAACTGCGTAATCAATAATAATGCGGTCAGGAAACTTAATCCCGCCCAGTTTTCCGAAGAAAAACGGACGCCCAAATAAGGCACAAACCACAGTGTCAAGCCGAGCCAAAGCAGGTTCCGGCTAATTTTATCATCTCCGGAACTGCGGCCCAACTGCAGGGCCCAGCATGCGTACATCCCCCAGACCAGCCAGCCGCTCAACAACCGTAGAACAAAGGCCTGCTGAAAAGGATTATGCCAGCCAACCGAGTCCATGCTCCCCAGTACCGAGTAAGCCAGCCAGGGCTGCAAACCCGGCCGGATCTGCTCGTGAAACTCCCAGGGAAGATCCTCCGCCGGCGTGGCGTGCAGCTTGTAATTGGCCAGTTCGAGCAGTTGAAAATGCTCGTCCGGATGGTGGTAACCGACACTGCACCAGGCAACCAGCGCAAATAGGACAAAACCGGCCAGGAAAGGATTAAACATAGGGGATAGGAGGCAGGAGGCAGGTAACAGGAGGCAGGTAACAGGAGGCAGGAGTCAGGAGTCAGGGGTTAGGAGTCAGGGGGCAGGGGGTTAGTCCATGCGCACTTTTACTGTTTTCACATTATCGGAACTGCCGCCGGTCATGATCTCGAACTCGCCGGCTTCACTACCGAAGGTCATATCGCGGCGATAAAAACTCAGGTCCTTATCGGTCACGGTAAAGGTCACCGTTTTGCTGGCGCCGGCCGGAATCATGATTTTCTGGAAAGCCTTGAGCTCTTTCATCGGCCGGGTCACAGAGCCAACCAGATCGCGCACGTAGAGCTGCACGACTTCTTCGCCGTCCCGTTTGCCGGTGTTACTCACACTCACCGTCACCTGCAAGTTTTCGCCTTTTTTGAAAGTCGTCTTCGTCACCTGCGGTTCGCTGTAGCTAAAGGTCGTGTAACTCAGGCCAAAACCGAAAGCGTACTGCGGCGAGTTCGGCATATCGATGTACTTACTGGTCCATTTAGAGTTCGGGTCGAAAGGCCGGCCGGTACTCTTGGCGTTGTAATAAATCGGCACCTGGCCCACCGAACGCGGAAAAGTCATCGTCAGTTTAGCCGAAGGGTTGTAATCCCCGAACAGCACGTCGGATAGCGCATTACCGGTTTCCGTACCCAACCACCAGGCTTCGAGGACGGCCGTGGCATTATCCGCAATCCATGGAATGGCTAAAGGACGGCCACTCATCAGCACCACCACGATGGGTTTGCCGGTTTTGACCAGCTCTTCCACCAGTTGTTCCTGTACGCCGGGCAGGCCGATTTCCGCCCGGGCGCCGGCTTCTCCGCTCATCATGGCTTTTTCACCGACCGCTACGACCACTACGTCCGCATTTTGCGCAGCCGTGACCGCTGCGGCAAAGCCGGATTTATCCATGCCGTCCACCGTGGCGCAACCAGCCACATACTGACAGTTGGCATTGGCCTTCAGACCCGTTAGCAGCGTCACGCAGTCCTTGGCATCACCGGCGCCGCTCCAGTTACCGATGAGTTCGCTCTGGTTGTCGGCCAAGGGTCCGATCAGCGCGATTTTAGCGCCTTTACGCAGGGGCAGTACGTTCTTATCGTTTTTCAGCAGCACTATACTTTTCCGGGCCATGTCCCGCGCATCGGCACGGTGGGCAGCGGTGAGTATTTGTGTTTTTTCGCGTTGTTCGTCGCAGTATTTATAGGGATTTTCAAATAAACCCAGTTCAAATTTCAAGCGTAAAATACGACGGGTCGCCTCGTCGATCGCGGACTGCGGCACCTTGCCTTCCCGCACGGATTGCGCCAGAAAGCGCTGATACACAGCACCCTGCATGTCCATATCTACGCCGGCATTGGCGGATAGTTCGCCCGCTTCTTTATCATTGGCCACGATGCCGTGGTTGACCATTTCATTGATGGAAGTGTAGTCGGTGACCACAAAACCCTGGTAATTCCATTCTTTACGCAGTACATCGGTCAGCAGGTATTTATTTCCCGTAGCCGGCACGCCGTCATAGTCGTTGAAAGAGGTCATGACCGAGGCCGCACCGGCTTTCACCGCCGCTTCATAGGTTGGCAGATAGTAGTCGCGGAAATAGCGTTCGCTCATATCCACGCTGTTGTATTCCCGACCGGCAATGGGTGCGCCATAACCGGCAAAGTGTTTCACGCAGGCCATCATGGCATCGTTCTGGGCGAAACTTTTACCCTGAAATCCGCGGACCCGTGCTTCCGCGATCCGGCAGCCAAGGTAGGTGTCTTCGCCGGCGCCTTCCATGACCCGGCCCCAGCGCGGATCACGACCAATGTCCACCATTGGTGCAAAGGTCCAGTTCAAACCGGCCGCCGTGGATTCAATCGCCGCCACCCGGGCAGAACGTTCGATGGCCGGCAGGTCCCAGCTGCAGGCTTCGGCCAGCGGTATGGGGAAAATGGTTTTATACCCGTGGATGACGTCGTAGCCGAAGATCAGCGGAATTTTCAGGCGGGTTTCTTCCACGGCTACCCGCTGCAGTTCGCGGACGAATTTCACGGTATGGCTGTTAAAAAGCGCCCCGCAGGCCCCCGAACGGATGTCTTTGGTATAGCCTTCGCGAATAGTCGGCCCGGTGGCTCCCCAGTCGGTGGTGTAGAGCGTCATTTGGCCGATTTTTTCTTCGAGCGTCATCAGGCGCAGCAGGGAATCCACGCGCTTATCGATGGCCGCTGCGGTGGCAGGTTGGGGGGCAGTGGTCGTTTCCATCCGGCTGGCGGCCGGGCGGGAACAGAGAAAGGAGGAGAGCGTAAGGCTGCCTGCCAGGAGGAGGGAGAAGTTGATTTTTCTGTTCATGTTGATTTTATTTATGCTGCGCAAACAGCCATTCCAGCACGGCTGGGTTGTAGTAGGTAATGTCCCAAATATTATGGCTCAAAGTGCTGTACTCCGTGTACTTGACTTTACTACCGGCTTTTTTGAGCGCTTCCACGATCTGCCAGTCGTATTTCGGGTAAACGGAATCGTCCAGGCGGCCATGAAAAGCCCAGATGGGTATGCCTTTGATCAAACCGGCCTGGTTAGGATCGGCGCCACCACAAAGCGGCAGTCCGGCGGCAAAGAGATCCGGTTTACGCATCATCAGGT
This sequence comes from Saprospirales bacterium, assembly GCA_031425035.1. Classification (GTDB taxonomy): domain Bacteria; phylum Bacteroidota; class Bacteroidia; order Chitinophagales; family Saprospiraceae; genus M3007. The sequence goes on from JANPIN010000083.1 coordinate 7,376, forward strand.
CGTAGGTGCCGAAGCCGCCCATGGACAGTCCGGTGATGTAAATACGTTTGGGATCGATGTCGGAACTGTTTTTTAACATTTTCTCAATCAACCCGATCACCATTTTACCGGGCCGGCTGTAAGTGGCTTCGTTGAACGTCACCTGCTCCCAGTCGCGGGTGACGCCGCCCCAGACCTCTTCCGGTGGACACTGCGGTACCAGCAGGTAACAGGGATGTTTTTCCCGTTGTTCTTTTTCGCAGAAAGCGTAGACGCCATTATGCATTTGCGCGAAATTATCCGTGCCGCGCTCCCCGGAACCGTGCAGGAAAACTACCAGTGGATATTTCGAATCTGCGGCGGGTAACAGGGCGTTCTTTTTAGGCTCCATCAATTGATAGGGCAACTTATTCCCGGCCTGATCCTGGTACATTTCCCGGCGGAAATAGCCCGCCGGTTCCATGGGTACATCCGGGTTGGGCGCCGACAAGGTTTGTCCCGATACCGCTTTATTGGTTGGCAGCGTAGATTGATCCAGCCAGCCGCCGGTGAAACCCGCTTTACGTAAACCAGCAACGATGTAGGGATTTTTCTGCATCAGCTTCCACAGAAAACCGGAACGATAGTTCTCCAGCATCAGGACAATCGGTCCCTGATCGATGCCGAGATAGTCTTTATCCACCCAATAGGGTATGCCTGGTTGCCCGCTATTGGTCTGGTCGGCCCAGGTGAAGGTCTCGTTATACCCGTCGAAAAAACCATAAGGCCCTACCGGATAGCGTTCCCACATCGCCTGTAGGGCGGGGAGGCAGATTTCCGGCGCAAACGCAATGGAACTAACGGCTGCCGTGGGAGCAATGGTGCCATCATCTACCAGGTAGTCGGCGGCGGCTCCCCGGGCGGAGTAGCCCTGAAATACTTGTTTTTGACCTTTCCAGCGCACTTCGGCATAACCGGGTCCGTCGCCGGCGGTGAGTCCCCAGACATTCTGGCTGTAACCGACGAATTTATTGGGGTTATCGATGCAGTACTGGCGGTTGGCATAGGTGGCCCGCTTGCTGTTTTCGTGGTAATCAATGCCCATCTTACGCATGTAGGCATCTTGAATACCGCGAAAATCGACCCAGCACTGACTGTACTGATGACCGAAGAGCGGACCGAAATTGACCATGTCCTGGCCTTTGTATTCGGCGCGGAAATAGGGTTTGCACCACTGCTGCCACATGCTGGGCGGGACCGGATGGGTGGGCGAACCGATGGCCATGAGCACGAGCACCATGGCTTCGTTATACCCGCGCCAGTCGGCGCCCAGAAAGCCTTTTTCCGGAAACCAGCCCATGCTCAGGCGGTTGCTTTCATTCAAATACCAGTCGAATTCCACGCGGCGGTAGAGGAAATCAGCGGCCTCCCGAATGGCTTTTTCACTAGCATTCGATTGATCAAAATAGCTCATGCAGGATAGGATGCCAGCCATGAGCAGACCGGTATCGATGCTGGAAAGTTCTACGTTTTTGAAACGGAGCGCGGATTTCGTTTCCAGGAAATGGTAGTACCAGCCGCGGTAACCGGCTATACCGGAAGACTGGGGTCCCTGGGGAAGAGATTTTAAAAACTGCAGGGTTTTAAGCACGCGATCTGCCGCTTGCTGGCGGGTGATCCAGCCTCTTTCCACGCCCACCAAATAGGCGGAAAGACCGAAACCGGTGGCGGCAATACTGGAGAAATTATCGGTTGGATAGCGGTCGGGCACCTGAAAATTACTGGTGTCCGCTAATTCCCAGAAGTACAGAAAATGACGACGCTGGACCTCATCCAGACTGAAAGGCGGTTTGGCGGCCGACGATCCGCCGGCCGGCTTCTGCGCTACACTGCAGACGACGTTGACAAGTAAAAATATAAGAAAGGGTAACAGTTTCGTCATACGTGGGGGGAGGGAAGATTTGCTGGTCTGGAGGAGTTTGTGGCTTTGAAAAGGGTTGATGAAGATCTATAAGTTTGAAAATCAATCATATAAACCTCCATCAACCAATATAAACGTAGTTTAAAGTGATTGAAAGACCGGGAGATGTAATAATGCTGACGACCAGCAACTAAACCCCTCTAAACCTCCTCAACCCCTCTAAACACTACGCCAACTTACTGTTTCACAAATTTGGCAATACCCAACAACGCGCCTTGCTTGTTGAAGGCGGCCAGGGTGTACATACCGACCGGGACACGGGCCACATCGATGCTGCTCTGTAACTCATTGACGGTTTGGATCGAGGCAACGCGTTGTCCGTACAGGTTCATTACGTCGATGCGGGTAACGTCTTCAAAATTTTGCACCAGCAGGGTGTTGCTGACCGGGTTTGGCGAAACCGACATGGTCGCGACCGGACCCGGCGTGAACGTACCCGAAGTCAGGCAGGAACCGGCGCCCACGACGATGTTGTCGAAATAAGACGTCACATCGGAGCCCGTTGCATCAATACCCAGGTCAAAAAACAACGTCAGGCGGCGATATTCTCCGTTGTCGGGAGCGGCGGCGAAGTTGACCGTGATCTCTTCCCATTCATTGATCTTGGTGTTCGGTACGGAAATTTCCAGTGCCGGCGAACCGTTGGTCGAACCTTCCAGTTTGGCGGCGAAATTGCCGATGTGGTCCATGTGCACCATCGCGCGAATGGTTTTCACACCCTTGAAATCGATCGGTGCATCCAGATCGGGGCTGGAATAAATACCGGCAAAAGGCAGTGCATCGCCGGCCTTGATGAATTCCGCCACTTTCGCGCTCGGATTGATACCGGTCGGATTAGGGTTATTGATGATGTTCACCGGCGTTCCGGCAGCCTCGATGTGACCGTTCGCGAAGTATTTCCAGTCGTCGATCAGGGCCGGGGATTCATTATCGGCTACGCAGCCGTTGTAACCCGCACGCGACCACTGAATGTTGTCGATGTAATAAGTACCACCGCCAGCTTCATTACCGACGTTGAAGAAAATGATCAGTTTTTTAGCAGCCGTACCTAAGGCGCCGCTGAAGTCGACATCGATGGTCTGCCAGGAGTTGGCTACCGTAACGGTATCAAATTTCTCGACGCTGACCGGGCCTTCCAGTTTGATCAGGAACGGAATGTTTGCCGTGGGCGACCAGACCTGGAATTTCAGGTGGTTGTACAGCGACAGGTCAGGGGCATTGGCAAATTCAAAACCAAGGCCTTCGTAAGCGCCGGCCGGATCTTTGTATTCACCCACTTTCAGGGAACCGTTGGCGGGTAACAGATGCGGGTTATTGACCGTGGTAATGTTAGCATTACCATAGAAAATGCTGAGGTAGTTCTTCTGGCACTCAAAGTCCGAAATGATGTTCGTATTTGGAATGGTCCCCAGGCAGGCATCGATCGTCACTTTGGATTGCGTCAGGTTATCCACACACCAGCTTTGGCCGGCAGCGGCCGTACCCGAGTTGAAGATCAGGCGAACCTCGCCGAAATCATTCACGCCGGTGAAAGCGGAGAAGTCAAAACTCAGGGTTTCCCAGACGCCGGGCGTCGTGATGGTCGCCGTAGCTTCTTTGTTGCCATCGGAAGGCGAGCTGAGCTGCATCGTCACCGTGCCGCCGCTGGCCGGGCTAAGTACGTCGATGTTGAACTGCGAATACGGGGTCAGGATCAGGTTATTGACGACCGAAATCGCCTGCAGGGTCGAGAATCCCGACGTGCCTTTGGTGTAGCAGCCTACTTCGGTGGAGTTATTCACCGCGTTTGGATTTGGATTCGCCGTTGGGCCCGTAAACACGCCGTGGATCACTTCGTTCTGATCCAGTGGCTGCCAGGCCAGGTGTTGACCACCCTGAAAATCTTCCAGGACCGTAGCGGTTGCAGCGGATAACTTGATGTTGTCAATATAGTAGGTATCGCCCACTTCACCGTTTACACCGGCATTAAAGAAAATAACCAGCTTGGTATTGCCCGCGCCTGCCTGTGCGGAGAAATCTACGGTATAAGTCACCCATTTATTCAGTTCATTGACCGGAATAGCGTACTCTTTGACTACGCCGCCTTCCGTTTTCAGCAGCAGCGTACCGCCTTTGGTGGCGTACATCTGGAGGCTGAACTGGTTACGTTCGGAGAAATCGATCGGGTTCTGGTAGTCGATGACCAGGGCGGCATATTCCGTACCGGCACCGGCGACATCCTTGAATTCACCCACCTTCGGGGAGTTGTTATCCGCCGTTGGATATGGATTGGTGACCACGGTCAGGCTATCCCAGCCGGCGCCATAGGTGGCATTGCGGTGGCATTCGAAGTCGTCGATAATTTCCGGATCGGCAGCAACGCCGGCGCAGGCACCCTGGGGGGATGCGCAGATGTTGTCAATGTAATAGGTGTCGCCCGTGTTCTGACCCGGATCGAAAAACAGGATCAGTTTGGTCAGGCCGGTATTCGCCGCCTGCGCACTGAAATCGAAGGTGTATTCCTGCCAGGCATTGGTGACGGCAATATTCTTGGTCACTTCAATAGCCGGCACGTTCGGGCCTTCCAGTTTCATCAGCAACTGCGTAGCGGCGGTTGCGTACACGTGGATCGTGAACTGGTTGTAGGTCGAAAGATCAAAAGGTGTTGCGCTTTCGGCCAGCAGCAGGCTGTAGCCGGTCGCATCACTTTTGATGTATTTGCCCACATTGGCCGACGAGTTGACCTGGTTCGCACCCGGGTTTGGCTCAGGAGCGGTGAACGTGCCGTCTAAGCCCAGGAAATTCAGGCCCGGACCTTCGAAATCGGCGTAGCAAACTTCGTTTTTCACCAGGCGGATATCGTCGAAATAGTAGGTCGAGTTATCTCCCAGTACCCCCGGATTGAAGCTGATCAACACGGTGTTCATGGCGGTGAAGTTCTCGCCGGCCGACATGTTGAAGCTGTATTCCACCCACTGGTTGGCCACCGTGATGTCCACCACTTTTTCCACGGCTTTACCACCGCCTTCAAATTTGAACAATACTTTGTTCGGCGCGGTGGACGACCATACTTTCATCTTGACCAGGCTGTTTTCCGAAAGGTCGACCGGAGTTGCCAGATCCGCTTTGGCGAAGTTGTAATCGAAAGCCGGCAGGTTGGTATAGGAACCCACGCCGGCGCTGGTATTGATCCCGGATGCGTCCGGATTGGCAATTACACCATTATAAGTTCCGTTCAGGCCACTCCAGGACAGATCGGCGGTACCGCCTTCGAAATCTTCCAGCGTTTGTGCATACGCGCCGAACAAGCAGAAGACAGCGAATAATGCAGTGAGGAAAAGGTTTTTCATAAGCACTTCTTTTTAATTGGTTAATGTGAAAAAATCAGGTTTGTAAAGTAAAAAGGCGGCGTTGCGAGATAGAAAGGTTAGGATCAACGCCCCCGGTATGCACTATTGAATTCGAATGGCACGGCTCACTACCCCACCGCGGGCGCTTTGAACCTGCAAAAAATAAAGTCCGGGTAGCCGTGTTCCGGTATCCAGCGTTTCCAGGGTTTTACCGTCGGAAAAAGCGCGCTGCCGGAAATAAGTTCGCAAAAGTCTGCCTTGTGCATCATGCAGTTCAGCGCTGAGTGCCTGTTTTTCCAGCAGGGAAAATTCCACTTGAAAGCGGGTGTTCATTGCAACAGGATTTGGGTAAATGCTAACCTCGAAACCCGCTTCCTGCCAGGTATTTTCCTGCGTTGCCGAGTTATCCGGTTGAAAACCCATGGCCAGCAAAGCGGGCTCAATTTCCGGGTTTTGCATAAATAAATTCCATAACAGACCGCTGCGCGAGTTTTCGATCATATCCACAATGGGTCCCTGATCGATGGCCAGGTAAGCATCGGAAAACCAGTTCTGGTCGAGGTTATACGCATCATAAAAGCCGTAAATGCCCCATAAACGCTCGCCTTGCTGCCGGTAAAAATGCTTGAGCGCTTCCAGGCTTTCTGCCGGGGTATAAGGCATGGAACCCAGCGCCGCCGTGGGGGAAAGGGTTCCGTTATCATTGTTTGGATAAATATCGTGCGCCAAATACCCGAACGGATCATCGCTGGCCGTGAGCCCCCAGGCTTCGGCAGAATAGCCGGCGTGGTTTTCCGGATTGGCCGCACTATAAGCCTGTTGAATGAGCGCGTGGTTGCGGTTTCGGACGAAATAGTTGCAGAAGTTATCGCGCCAGCCCCGCGGATCAAAACCTAAATAGGAATAGTGCGCGAAAAACATAGGACCGCCGCCAAACGGCCCGGTATAGATCTTATGACCGAAATACACGCCGGGGTTAGCATAATTACTGGAGGTCCAGCCCGACTGGTAGAGGCTGCCGGGGACAGGGTGCGTCGGCGAGGCGGTCGCCAGCAGGTACACGATCTGGGCTTCGTTGAAACCCCGCAGTGGGAAGTTCATCTGCCAGGCATAATTCGGCGACCAATGCCAGTACAGCACCGGCCCATTCGGTGTTTTGCGGAACCAGTCCCATTCCACGTCCTCCCAAAGGCCGTCGATGACGTCGCGCATAGCGTTCTCATAAGGCGTGTTCTGGTTAAAATACTGACGGGCGGTCAGCAGGCCCTGCATCATAAAGGCGGTTTCCACCAGATCAGCGCCGTTATCGAACTGGCTGAACGGATACACATCGCCGGTGTTGCCATTCATCCAGTGCGGAAAAACACCGTGGAAACGATCGGCATATTGCAGGAAGGAAACAATTTGCAGCATGCGGTTGACCGCTTCGCTGCGCGTGATCCATCCCCGTTCGGTGGCCACTACGATGGACATAATGCCGAACCCGGAACCGCCGGTGGTGACAATATCCGGGTTACCATTACTGCGTTCCCGGGCGAGTCCGCTGGCCGGGTGGGCAAAATCCCAGAAATAACGGAAGGTGTAGCGCTGCACCATGTCGAGCAATTGCTCGTCGGTCATGGTTTGGGTCTGCGCCGTCGCTACTACGGAAAATGCGCCCGTATTGGGGCCGGCTATCGCCCGCAGTTGATAGTAGCGCGTCTGGTTTTGGCCCTCGTCGCCGATCCAGTCGATCCAGACCAGCTGGTTAGCCGGCAGGGCTTTGAGTAAGGAGAAGTTCGTACCGTCGGTGGAGCGGTAGATCTGGTAAGTGTTCACGCCGGCACTGGGACTGTTCTCCCAGCGTAGTTCCACATGGCTGTCGTAGCCGCTGACGACTATTCCGGCCGGCGGTGCAGGCGACTGCGCGGAGGCGGAAAGTGCTGAAAAAAGCAGTAAAAATAGCAGGTATATGTTTCTGGTCATGCTGGGCGTTTGAATTATTCCTGGTTTTCACTTTTTGGACAATAATTCGGCGTAGCGGTTTCTTGGCAGCATGAAATTATGGTTCGGTATTCAAATATAGGCATAAAGACACCTCACCAAAACTACACCATACCCAAAATGAGCAAATTCGTCGCGGATTTGCCTGGAATTCCAGCGAAAACGGCTGCTATTAAAAAGCCATTATGAATTCGGTCAGGTTGGCATCTTCCGGCAACCCGATTTTTTTGCGCAGGCGGTAGCGTTTGTTTTCCACTCCCCGCACCGAAATATTGAGCAGGGGCGCAATTTCTTTGGACGAAAGGTTCATTTTCAAATAGGCTGCCAGGCGCATATCGCCCGGCGTGAGGTCGGGAAACTGCAGCATCAGCCGTTTGAAAAAATCATCGTGCAGGCGGTTGAAGGTCGACTCGAAAAGTTCCCAGTCGTGATCGCCTTCGAGGTGGGCATCGATCCGCCGGACGATCTTTTGCCAAGACTGCGGCTCCTGCCGGGCGGCCAGCAGATCATCTTTTAAACTTTGCAACGCTTCATTTTTGCGGATCAGGTGAAACGCAGCATTGGACAGCTCGCGGCTTTTGTTGTCTACTTCCAGCACCAGCTTTTCCTTTTCCGCTTCGGAACGCTGCCGGGCCAGTTCGCGCTCCTTCTCTGCCTCCAGTTTTTGGCGCTGTTGGAGCAGGCGGCGGCGGTGCGACAGTTCGATGAACCAGGTTATTGATAAAGCCAGCAGCAGGTAAGCCCCCCAAGCCCAATACGATTGGTACCAAGGCGGCGCGATCTGGAAGGCCAGCTGGGTTTCGCCGCCGTTGTCGGTACGAATATGCAGGACGTAGTGGCCGGGTGGCAGACTGGTAAATTCCTTTTCGGGACTACTTTGCCAGCCTGACCACTGGCTGGCAAAACCTTCCAGTTGCCACGAAAACTGCGGCGGATGTTCGTAATTAGGACTGGCAAATTTAAATTTCAGGCTATTCTGCCGACCCTGCAAACGCGGTTCCGGTTGATGCTCCAGCCAAATGGTTTCTCCGGCGCCGTTTATAATGGCCCGAATAACAGGTTTGACCGTTGCCGGCAGCTGGTTTTGCCCCAGTTTATCCTTGTCCAGGCGAGCAAAGCCATTTTCCAGGCAGAATAAATAGGAGGCAGGCGACAGCGAAACTACATTTTCAAAAGACGGTACCAGCGAAAGCAGCAGCGGAATTTGCCGGCCGTCGGCGGTAAACAGGCGCAGGCCGCTGCTATCGACGGCGAAATAATCGCCCCCAACGCCCGGCAGCCATTTCTGGCGCACCTTTTCGGTCGTTACCGGACTAAAGCGAACCCCATCCGGGCGATTGATAATTTCCAGCGGCACATAGTCGGCATTGACGATTACCCGGCCATTTACCGTGGACAGGTCCAGTTTAAAATCCGTCGGCAAACCATCGGCGCGGGTATACAGGCGGAACTCCTGCACCTGCGACCAATCGTCGTTCAGCCGCAGCCGGTACAGGCCCTTGCTGGGATGAGCGCCCCATAAATAACCCAGGGAGTCGAAAGCAATTTTCTTCAGCGGTTCGGCAAAGCCGCCCACCCGTTGTCCGGGCTGCCATTGGCCCGCCGCATTTTTCCGGAACACAACCAGTCCGGTATACGCGCCCTGGATCAGCACGTCGGATTTGCCCGGAACGGGAATGGTATGCCAACCGCCGGTTACATCCGATATTTTCCTGACCTGGTGGTTTGCGATCAGGAAAGTACCGCTGTTATGCCCGCAAAAAAGCTGGTTATCAAATACTTGTAATTGCCACACCTGCCCCTGCGTGCCTTCGAGCAGCCGGAAAGGGTGATCGCAGGCGCCTTCTGTAACGCAGGCTTCCCGTACAAAAACGCCCTGATTGGTACCAATATAGAGTTGTCCATTCCAGCGGGCAGCCGTGTAGACCGTACCGATTTTACCGCTTTGATCGGTAAACAGGGTCAAAGGCGAATGGAGCGCCACCAGATCGATGCCGCGGTCCAGCCCGAGCCACAGATTACCATCGCGGTCTTCCTGCAAAGCCAGCACGGTGTTGTTTTGCAGCCCGTTTTCCCGGTTCAGGTGATACTGTAAGTCGCCTGATGGTTGCAGAATATACAAGCCGTTGAGGATGGTGCCGATCGCCCAGCCACCTTCCCGCAGGCGGAGGGCCCGGTTGAGCTGATAGCGCTTAAATTCCGCATTGAGTCCGTTACGCCAGGGTTGACACTTCCCCTGCAACCATTCGAACATGCCGTGGCTGGAGGTGCCGATCCACAGGCCACCCTGACCATTGGGCACCACAAACTGGACGATCTCGCCGGCCAGGGGTTCGGTGCCCGCCAGAAAACGAAAGGTTCCGTCGGGCAACAGTTCGTATAAGCCCCGCCCGATCACCGGCAGCAGCACCTGGTTGTCGACGAGCCGGGCGAACATAATGCTGTTCGGTGGGCGCAGCACCGTAACATGATGATAATCAAATTTATAGAGGGTAGAAAAAGACTGGAAAAGCACGAAATCGGGGCCCACCAGAATGTGCCAGATCTCCTCTTTGCCGAGCTTATCTGCATCCACGCCGCGGCTGAGCGAGGTGTAGGTAAGTCGCCCGCCGGTATCCGCTTGCCAAAAACCGAATTCAGCGAAACCACCACAGAACACCTCGCCATGCGGGCCGACCGCCACCGCCCGGATGGTTTGTTTTTCCGGCAAAAAAAAGGACGACCAGCGAGCGCCGTCGAATTCCAGCAAACCACCATTATTGCCGGCATATATCCAGCCGCTACCGGTCATATTCTGCGCCAGGGCCCAGTTCTGGTTTTGACCACCATAGTCCGCCGGACTGAAATTGCGAATATGCGGCACTTCCTGCCCGACTACGGAGGCGGACAGAAACAGTAAAAAAAGGAGGATGGTCTTGAATGGCTGCACCCGACAAAGAAACGAGGCTGTGGCGAAACGGGAAAGTCCCTTATTTTTTGCCAAATTTCTCGATGGCGTGTGGGTTGTATTTAACGTTTACATTAATCCACATTAAACGGGAAATACGAAAGATGTAGACAAAATTGATCACTAAAAATACGCTGAGCAAGCTGAAAGCCACCGTCTGGCTATAATCGAGCACCCAGACGAAAAAGCCCACAAAACCCAGGCAAAAGAAGCCGGAAACGATGTAGGAAATGAACATGGCCCCATAGTAATAACCCGGTTCGGGAAAGTAGTTCAGGTCACATTGGGGGCAGCGGTGCAACATCTCGAATGGTTTGACGAAGGACCAGCTACCCGTCTCGAAAGTCTCGCCTTCGTGGCAACGCGGACATTTCAGGTTGAAAATACTATAGGACTTGGAGCCTTTTTTAAACAGAGGGGACATGGCGTAACGTAATTGTTGATTTACGCCAAAGGTACACAATGATGGGGAATTGTTTAGGCAGGGTTGGCAGGCTTGACCGTTAGGGCTGGTTTGGTTAACACCAGTAACCCGTCAATTTCCGCAGCGCCTTTTTACTGATGAAACGTAGGAAACAGCTTCCGCAGCAAATTCATGGGGGAAAAATCACTTTTTTGCTGAATTCCTTCCACGAAAACGAGTTTCATGTGGCGATGTACGCTGGAAACGGCGATGACGAGTGCGGAACTGTTATTTTGTTCCCGACGAACCTGCTGTACCGAATCCAAACGCCAGTCATTGGAGTGAATCGCTTGATCGGGCGCTCCTATAAGTTGACTGTCGGCTAAATGGTATCCTCTGGAAGCGAGGGTTTGCAAGGCATCGGGGAGGGAGGTGGATGATTTGAGCATAGAATTACTTTTTACTTTTTGCGGGATGCTGATTAAAAACGTGTGCCAGACCTAAACGCGGCCTCCGGGTGTAAATTTCAGTTAACAATAGTTAAATGTGTTATTGTCAAATTTGTACATTGCCCGAATGCAGACAACCGTCCGGCTGGTTTGCTCGTACATGTCCTTTAAAATACCGCAATGAGGGTGAGTTTATGGAGAATGGGTGCCCTGGCGCTCCTGCTCAGTATGGGGAGCCGGCTGCCGGCCCAGACACTGGAACCAAGTGCCGATACGATCGTCCGGTTTTTTGGTGTACCGCTTGTATCCTACAGTAATGATACCCGCTGGGGCTTCGGCGCGGCTGGGATAGTGACATTTCGAGGAAAACCGTTGCGTTCCAGTGTGACCTTTGGGGCGCTTTATACCCAGCGCAAACAGGTGCTGCTCTATTTCCCTTTCCAGTTGTTCGATCGCAGCGGCCAGTGGCGGGCTTATGGGGAGGCGGGTTGGTATCGTTATTTACACCAGTATTTCGGCATCGGCAACCAATATGCCGATGATTTCCTGGAAACCTATACGGCCCGATATCCACGCCTGCGCCTGACCGTGCTGCGCAATCTCAATGCCCGCCAGCTGGTTGGTTTGCGGTATAACATCGACGTGTACCGGGTGGTCAGCAGTATGGCCGGCAGCGAAGTAGCGCGCGGTTTGCCGCCCGGCGCCCGCGGTGGCCGTTCCTCCGGTTTTGGACCGGTGTGGTTATACGATTCCCGAAACAACCAGTTCTACCCACATCGGGGCTGGCTGACCGAAGCGGCACTGGTGGGTGAGCATGCCTTCACCGGCAGCAATTTCGAGTTTCTGCGCTTATCCCTCGATGCAACGCGCTACTGGCCGCTGGGCGCCCGGATGACGCTGGCTACCCAGGTGATCGCCCAGTTCACCGGCGGCCATGCGCCGTTTTTCAATCTTTCCCAGCTCGGCGGGACCAAACGCCTGCGCGGTTATCCGGATGGAAAATATCGCGACCGCCACCTGTTGTTGGGCCAGGCCGAATGGCGCTTTCCCATTGTCTGGCGGTTTAAGGGCGCTGTGTTTGCCGGGGCCGGTACCGTCTTCGGCAGTCCGGGAGAGACCTGGCACTGGCGACCGGAAGGCGGGCTTGGCCTGCGTTTTGAATTTGATAAAAAGCAACAATTACATTTGCGCCTGGATTATGGGGTGGGCGAAGGCCGCAAAAATTCCGGCTTTTACCTCACTTTCGGCGAAGCACTTTGAAGCATGGTCGAAACAAACACTGAAGAAATTTTTGACTGAGGATTACTCCTTTTTGTGATGCAGGAACAAACGAAAATATCGATCATTATTCCGGTATATAATGAAGCGGAACGCATTGGGCCACTGGTCACTTTTTTAAGGACCCATGGGGCAGCTATCGTGGGCGAAATTCTGATTGTGGACGGCGGCAGTCAGGATGCGACCATCCAGCTGGCTACGGCTGCCGGCGCCCGGGCACTGTCCTGTTCCGTGTGTAGCCGGGCGGCGCAGATGAATTTTGGCGCGGAACAGGCGCAGTCGGAAGTGCTCTACTTCGTGCATGCCGACACCCGGCCACCCGTTTCATTTGCCAGTGATATTCAGGCGGCCATGACCGACGGCCAGGTCATGGGTTGTTACCGTTACCAGTTCGATTCGCCCGGCATACTGTTGAAAATCAATGCTTATTTCAATCGGTTCCCGTGGTTATGGTGTCAGGGCGGCGACAAAACCTTTTTTATCCGCCGCGAAACCTTTGCCGAACTGGGGGGATATGACGAGTATTACACCATCATGGAAGAATATGATTTCCTGCGGCGGGCCATGAAAAAATATCCCCTGTACACCGTTCCCAAATACGCCATCGTCTCGGCCAGGAAATATGAACAAAACGGCTGGCTGCGGGTGCAACTGGCCAACACGCTGGTCTTTTATCTATTCCGTTTTCGGGTACCGCCCATGCGCTTGAAGCGCGTTTATAAAACCATGTTGCGTTAAATCGCGTACTTACCTGTTCAAAACACACTTCATGAAAAAGTCTCTTTTAATTACCCTGGCCGTTCTTTCTACCCTGGTCATCTGGTTTACCTGCACGAATTGCCGCAGTATAAAACGCAATACCGACTCCAAACCCGTTACCCATGAAAAATGGAATGCCCTGCTCAAAAAATACGTACACGATGACGGCCTGGTCGACTATAAAGGTTTTATGCGCGACACGGCAGCCCTCAACGACTACCTGCACGTAGTGGAATCGGCCCACCCCAGTGATAAAAACTGGAGCCGCAATGAACAGATGGCCTACTGGATCAATGCCTATAATGCCTACACCATCCAGCTCATACTGCGCAATTATCCGCTCGCCAGCATCAAGGATATTAAAAAAGGCGTGGCTTTTGTGAACTCCGTCTGGGATATTAAATTCATTCATATTCAGGGCTTTACCTACGACCTGAATAACATCGAACATAACATTTTGCGGCCCGTGTTCAAAGATGCCCGTATCCATGCGGCCGTCAACTGTGCTTCTTACTCCTGCCCGAAACTTATGAATGAAGCTTATACGGCCGATAAACTGGAAAAACAACTGGACGCCGGTATGCGTGCCTTTGTCAACGATCCAAAACGCAATCAGATCAAAGCGGATCAGGCCAAAATCTCAGAAATATTTAAATGGTTCAAAGGCGACTTCGATCGCGACGGCGGTTCCGTCCGGGAATTTCTAAATAAATATTCTACGGTTAAATTAACTAAAAATACAGACATTAGCCACTTGGATTACGACTGGAAATTGAACGAAGCGAAATAGAAAGTACATCATGCAACAAGTGCTCGATTTTTTTTTAAAACTTTTCGATACCAGCGATTTCCCGGCACGCTGGCATTGCGGGCGCTGGACTGATTTTCATGGCTGGCTGTACATTATTTCCGACCTGCTCATCTGGTCGGCCTATTTTGCAATTCCGCTCTTGATTTTCAATTATATCCGCAAGAAGGAGGTTCCTTTTCACCGGGTATTTTACTTATTCGGCACTTTTATATTTGCCTGTGGCACGACCCACCTGCTGGATGCACTCATTTTCTGGGAGCCGCTTTACCGCCTGAGTGCTTTGGTTCGGCTGGGTACGGGTATTGTAAGCTGGCTGACCGTGCTGACCCTTTTACAGGTGCTGCCCATCGCATTTGCCATGCGGACTTCCACCGATTTTGAAAAAGAGATCGAGAAACGAAAAACGATCGAGCAGGAATTGAACAAGAACAATCACCTGCTCAATCATGCCCAGCAAATTGCGAAACTGGGTCACTGGGAATGGCGGAAAAAGGATGGCGTGCAGATCCAGGGATCGACGGAGTTACGGCGCATTTACGGAATTTCCAATGGCAACGGCTCCTTGCTTTACGAGGATTTCCTGCAACGCACGCACCCGGACGACCAACCGCAGATGATCGCCGACTGGCGGGTAGCCACCCAAAAAGGGCATCTGGAACCGGCTTATTACCGGATAATAAATGACGCTCAGCAATATATCCACGTGCTGGTACGTGGCGATGCGATCGTCAATGAAGGCGGGGAAATCACCGGACTGATCGGCACCGTGCAGGACGTCAGCCAAATCAGGAGAAATGAAGAGGACCTGCTGCATAAGACCCGGGAACTGGAAAGTAAGGTCGCCGAGCTGAAAAGGTTCGCCTTTATCGCCTCCCATGACCTGAAGGAGCCACTGCGCAAAATCAGCGTTTTCGCTTCCCGCTTCCGGGAAATATATAGTGAAACGCTGCCGCCAAAAGGCCTGGAATACTTACAGAAAATCCAGGACAATGCCGGTCGTCAGCAGCAACTGGTCGACGAGATCATGCAGTTGTCTCAATTAGCCGATACCGAAGATAAACGGGAATGGTCTTCTCTGAATAGCCTGGCGCAGGAAGCCTGTGATGACCTCGAACTACTGATCCGGGAAAATGATGCCCTGGTGGACATCGGGACTTTGCCGCAGGCTTTTGTAGTGCCCGTGCAGATTCGCATCCTGTTCCAGAACCTGATTAATAATGCGCTCAAATTCCGCCGGCCGGAGCAACGTTCAGAAATTCATATTTCCGGTGACCTGGTATCGCTGGCCGATCTGGGTTGGCCTCAAGAAGTTTCCGATGATTTTAGCATCATGAACGACCCGAATTTTCGTAAACGCGAACAATACTGCCGCCTGGTAGTCCGGGATAATGGTATTGGCTTTTCCCCGGAATACGCAACCTCCATTTTTGAAATATTCAGACGGCTGCACGGTCAGGAGTATGCTGGCACTGGACTCGGACTGGCTATTTGCAAGCAAATTGTGGACAATCACCGGGGCCTTATTACCGCTACCGGACGCCCGGGAGAAGGGGCCACTTTTACAATGTACCTCCCCGTTGCCAGTGGCAATCTGCCATCCTAACCGGTTAATATATGAAAAACGGCTTTTTACTGGGTAAATTCATGCCCCTGCACACCGGGCATGTACATCTGATCCGTACGGCTCAGGCCCAGTGCGACCACCTGACCATTCTGGTTTGCTCCATCGCCGGCGAGCCTATTCCGGGCTGGCTGCGCTACTACTGGATAAAAAATACTTTTCCCGAGCTGGATGTACGCCACGTGACCGATGAAAACCCGCAGCAACCCGCCGATCACGCCTTCTTCCGGGAAATATGGGTTCATACCATTCGCCGCAACACCCCGCCGGATATCGAGGTTGTTTTTAGTTCCGAAAAGTATGGGGACGAACTCGCCGCCAGGCTGGGTATTACCCACGTTTGTGTCGACCGCGAGCGAATGACCGTACCCATTTCGACCAGCCAGATCCGGCAAAACCCGCAGCTTTACTGGTCATATTTGCCGGAACTGGTCCGCCCCTATTATATCCAGCGCGTGGCTTTGCTCGGTCCGGAAAGTTCTGGTAAAAGTTACCTCTCCGCACATTTGGCCGCGCATTTCCAAACCGCTTTCGTGGAAGAATATGGCCGCACCTATTGCGAGAAGTTCGGTATGGATTTAAACGACCTCGACTATGCGCACATTGCCGGCGGTCAGTTATACCGCGAAGACGAGGTGGCCAAAACCGCTAATCGCGTCTTGTTCTGTGATACGGAGTTAATCGTGACCCAGGTCTGGAGCGAAATCTATTTTAACGGCCGCTGCCAGCCATGGATCCTGTGGGCCAACCACCTGCGTCGCTACGATCTGTTTTTACTGATGAAACCGGATATTCCCTGGCAGAACGACGGCCTGCGCGAATACGAACACCAGCGCGACGGCATGTTCGAGCGTTTGTTGCAGGAGTTGCGCAGCCGGAATTTACCGCATGCGGTGATCAGCGGTGGTTTTGAAGAACGGACAAATATGGCGGTCGCGGCAGTGGAAGGACTACTGCAGGCGGGAAATTCACAGTTCGCTCAATAGCGGAATTCTTTCACCGTATCTACGAATGCACGTACGCCATCCAGCGGCGTATCCGGATACACGCCATGGCCCAGGTTGACAATATGCCGGCCGCCAAAGGCTTGTAACATCGCGCGGGTTTCCTGTTTAATGCTTTGGTGGCTGCCGTATAACGCGCAGGGATCTAGATTACCCTGGAGTATTTTGCTCCCGCCGGTGATCTTTTTAGCCCATTCCGGCGACATGTTCCAATCCAAGCCCAGCACCTGGCAGGGCAGACCGGCTAAGTCCTCCATGGAGAACCAGGCGCCTTTGGCAAAGACCGTTTTCGGCACTTCTGGCAGCGCTTCGCAAATACGTTGCAGGTAAGGAATAGCAAACTGGCGGTAGTGTTCTGCCGGTAATTCGCCGGCCCAGGAATCGAACACCTGGATCAGATCTACGCCGGCAGCGATCTGCCCGCGCAGGTAAGCGATGGTGGTTTCGGTGATCTTATCGAGCAGCGCGTGGGCCATAGCCGGTTCGGTGTACAATAAACGGCGGGCTTTGGAGAACGTCTTACTGCCGCTGCCTTCGACCATATAGGCCAGGATGGTCCAGGGTGCGCCGGCAAATCCGATCAGCGGAACCCGGCCGTTCAGGGCACGTTTGGTAATACGCAAGGCTTCATACACGTAGTCCAGGCGGTCGGCGGCAGCGGCGCCGGCTAGCAGGGCGGTAATATCTGCTTCCTGTTCGATGGTTCTGGGAAAACGCGGGCCTTTGGCTTCGACCATGTCGTAGCTCAGTCCCATGGCTTCCGGCACCACCAGAATGTCGGAGAAAATGATGGCTGCATCCACACCGAGTTCATCCACGGGTTGGATAGTGGCTTCGGCGGCGGCTTCCGGGGTTTTTACAAACACTTTAAAATCGGGAAAATTGGCGCGTAAAGCCCGGTATTGCGGTAAAATCCGCCCGGCCTGACGCATGAGCCAAACGGGTGGGCGTTCCACCATTTCACCATGAACGGTTCGCAAAAACAAGGTGGCATCAAAACTGGGGGTACTCGGCAGGTCGGTAGACATAGGTAGTGTTCGGGATTTACCCCTTAGTTATTTCATTGTTGGCCGCAAAGGTAATCAGCCCGGCGGCTATGCCTAAGCTGGTCAGGGACTTGACCAAAAGGTGACGCAAGTTTTCCGTCGTGTCTCGTCGTGTCGTCGTGGTAGAAAAAATTTATACACCACAACGGCACAACGGAAAGGTGGGGCACGTCAAGTGTTCTGCGTGTTTAATACGGAAAATGTTATGCCAATAACTCGCTCAAAATCAGCTATATACATCGGGTCAGCCGGGCACCACCGGGGCGGATAGCCGTGTTTTAAACAGAAATAATCCGCTACCACATCCCCTTGCTGTTCAAAATTGAAATCTGCCAGTCCCCTACCCTGTTCGGTCGCTTGTCGAAGGCCGGGAATGCCGCCGTAATTATAGCCTTCCGTCGTGCGTTGCGCATACAAGGCCCGCGGAATATACACGGAGCCCCGGTGCTGATACTGCCACACATGCACCATTTCATGGATGAAATGCGGTTCCGAAAGTGGTCCCCAGGTGTTGATCATCTGGAAACTCACGTAAGCGAGCTGCTGACGCCGGCAAACTAACCGGGCGTGTTCATCCAGCCGGACTTTTGCATATTGTATACTGTTTCCAAACACATTTTGCGCCAGCGCTATTTCCTGCGGATACAGACGGCGGGTCCGCGGTTTACATACCTGATGGACCAGCAGCGCCATTTCCGGCAAATACAAACAGTCCAACAGCAGCAACACAGCCTCCATCAACCGCCAGGCCAGGCGTTGGGGATAGGTCACTGTGTATCCAGGATCCAGGCCCCTTAGATAGGCCCAAAAGCGTTGCCAGCGAATAATCAAGGTGGATGTGAAGGGTTGGTTGGTTTGGAAGGGTTTGTTGGTTGGTTTGGAGGGTTTGCTGGTTTGAAGGGGTTTTTAATAACTCCTTGACAATTAATAATTTATAGGAATTATTGGAGTACGGATTATACGGGTTGAACGGATTTCCGCAGATTTCTTTCCGATATTCACTAAAGTCTGGAGCCGCCTGGATGCAAAAAATCCGTTTTGATCCGTATAATCCGTTCAATCCGCGTTCCAATTGCCGAACGGATACATAATCAACAGTTCGTAAGAATCGTTAGCAACTCAACCCCTACTTAAACCTGATCGCCCGCACCGGTGCAATATTCGACACCACCAGGGAAGGCAGCAGCAGAAAAACGAGCGTAATGATCAGCGTACCTACGTTAATACCAATGATCGCCGGCCAGTTGAATTGAATGGGGGCGTAGGCGAGGTAGTAGTCCGCTTCATTCAGGCGGATGAGGTGAAATTTATCCTGCAACCAGCAAAATCCCAGTCCGATCAGGTTGCCCCAGAACATACCTGTTACCGTGATTACGGCGGCGTGATAGAGAAAAATCTGCCGGATACGGCTGTTGTTTTCCCCCAGCGCTTTGAGCACCCCGATCATGGTCGTGCGTTCCAGCACCAGCACCATCAGTGCCGTCACCATATTCACGATGGCTACGACCAGCATCAGGGCGAGGATAACGATCTCATTATAGTCCTGTAGTTGCAGCCACTCGAAAATGGCTGGAAACTTCTCGCGAATACTCACCACCAGCAGGTCCGAGCCGGTCATGTCATTGTAAATGTACTCGTTGTAGACGTCCATATCGCGGATGTCGTCCAGCCAAACCTCAAAACCGGCCACCTGGTGTTCATTCCAGCCCAGCAGTTCCTGTACCATTTTAATATCGCAGAGGGCAAATTTGCGGTCATACTCTTCCAGTCCGGTTTTATAAATGCCGCAAACTTCGAAGCGACGGGCCAGTTGCTGGCCTTCTTTGACAAAATAGACCACCAGTTTATCGCCGACGCCGACCTGGAGGCGGTCCGCCGTTTGCCGGCTGATGATAATGTCGCGTGAAATGGCCGTGTCATTCATAGCGATCGGCCGGCCTTCCAGCAAATAGGGCCGCAGGTTGGTCCAGTCGAAATCAGGTCCGATGCCTTTCAGCAGAATGCCCTCCATAGCCGTTTTCGTGCGGATAATGCCCGGGTTATGCGCGAAGGCCTGAATATGCCGGATGCCCCCCCGGGGTGGTTTCTGACCATGCTCCATCAGTTCCAGATCAGCGGCGGGAATGGTGCGTACCGTATCCAGGGAGGGGTAAAACGGCTGGTTCTTTTCGATGGGCTGCGGCTCGAAGGACAGCGAATAGGCCGTATCCGAAATATGAATATGGCCCCAGAACTCGAATATCTTCCGGCTGATCTCGCTTTTGAAGCCGGCAATCAGGCAGGTCGCCGCGATCATCACCGCCACGCTCAGCGAAACCGCCACCACCGCAATGCGGATGATCAGGCGGGAAAAATTTTGCGAGGAAGAAAACGCAATCCGACGGGCAATGAAAAACGGGAGATTCAAAAAAATGAGCCGGTTGAAAAGGTGGAGGAGTTGAGCGGGGCAAAGTTAATCGACCCGGTCGGAAACGCTGAATTTTGCCGGCTTCAAATCGGAAGCGTCCTGGCACGCAAATAGATTGCAAAGTGAATGTTTATTTCCTGAAATCAAGTATATCCAACACTGTAGTATTTGCTATAACTTTCGCCGTCCCATTTTTCTTTTACAAATTCTCCATTTATTAAACTGCACAACAAAACAATGGCCAACCAAACTGATAATTGGACTTACCCGGAATTTCACGCCTTCGTTATGCTCTACGCCGCCAATGCCGACGGCCGCATTACCATCGACGAGGAAAACCTCATCAGCCCTTCCCTCCCGGCAGACAGTTATGCCCGTATTAAGTCCGAATTCTTAAGTCTGGACGATACGCAGGCACTGGATGTTATTCTCAGTTACCGGGAAAAATATTGCCGTTCCCAGTCCGATAAAGAGAAGATCCTGGCCGATATGATGGCTATTTACCAGGCCAATGAAGCCTATGATAAGATCGAACTAGGCGTGCACCAGTTGTTCAAACGCATGCTCTAGTACTTCACCACTTCACAAAGCGCCCGGTACACTTCCACCATCGCCAGTGTATCCAGTGCGCAATACGCCCGTAAATGCTGGCGCAATTCGGCGATTTCGATGGCCGGCACTCTGCCTGTCACCATTTCCAGCCAGCGGATGGAAGCCTGCATGCCGTGGCTGATTTCTAAATCGTGGTAAGAAAGATGCGGCGCCAGGACCGGTAACACCTGCTTGATGGAGCAGCTTCCCCGAAAGTCCGGGTACAGGTTTTGTCATGCGGAATGGATTAAACTAGGCCGCTCAAGGTAAGGCGGCATAACATGCCATTCGCCGATTGGTAAGGCTTTTTCGAGTGATGAAGAGGTGCTACGGAATATGAAAGACGTGGTGCAAAGGATTGCGTGGTGGATCGAGCGGGAAGTGGAAAACAGGGATGGGGGTTTTTCCCATGGCACCGAGCTACCTCCCCCCTGCCCCCCTCCAAAGAGGGGGATACGCTGCGAGGCTGATTAACCGATAATTTAAAGGCTTTTGATTGTAAATATTTTGGGATCAGGTCAGATCAGTGCCTAAGAAAATCACACCAGCAAAAAGGCATTATCTACTGAGCCGCCATGCCCGCAGCCTATCCCCTTTTGGAGGGGTCAGAGGGAGGCTAGCTCGATGCCAAAGAAAAACACACTTCAACCATTTCCCCACCCGCTTGTTTTCCTACCTCACATAAACCTACCACCATGGCGCCAGAACTCGAGTCCCTGCCCCTCGTCAATAATGAATCGTCCCGCCAGTTTGAACTGGTTGTGGACGGACAAAAAGCCAAAATCGAATATGATTTGCAGAAAAACCGTATGTTTCTGACCCATACGGAAGTACCGGCCGCGCTGGAAGGCCAGGGCGTCGGCTCGGCTATAGTGGAAAAGACGTTGCAGTTTATCGAGGAAAATAATTTGAAACTGGTCCCCTGGTGCTCCTTTGTAAAAGCGCATTTGAAAAGGCACCCGGAATGGAAACGGGTGTTGGCGCAGGGAATACAGATATAACCCCCCTACGCCAGCTCCACGATCGTCACCCCATTTCCCCCCGCCGAATCTTCGGGATGGGAAACACTAGACACGGTGCGGCCATATTCGCGCAGTTTCTGACGCACCATTTTGCGCAGAATACCGTCGCCTTTACCGTGTAAAATGCGCAGGTTGTTGGCGTTGGTCAGCAGGGCATTGTCCACGAATTTTTCGAGTACGTTGAGGGCTTCATCTTTGCTCATGCCGCGCAGGTCGATCTTGGCATCGAAGTCGGCCACACGCTGCAGGTCGGCCTGCATGATATTACTGGTTTGTTGCAGCGGCTCGGCGACTGAAAGCAGGTCGCGAATGGCGACGGTCAGGCGCATTTCGCCCATGATGACCACGGCTTTGTTGCCCTTCATACTTTCTATGGTCCCGGTAGCGCCGCCAGCCCGTAAGCGTACGAAATCGCCCGGGGTCAGTGGACGTCCCGCGGCGGAAGGAATGCCTTTCTCTTCGAGTTTGACGACCTGAGAGTGAATATCATCCACTTCGCGGGCCTTTTCAGTGCGGTCCTGGCGCAGCTGCTGGGAAATTTCCCGGGCTTTTTCCAGGTTCTTTTCAGATTGCAGCTGGCGAATGAATTTATCGACCTCG
Organism: Saprospirales bacterium; assembly: GCA_031425035.1. Taxonomy (GTDB): domain Bacteria; phylum Bacteroidota; class Bacteroidia; order Chitinophagales; family Saprospiraceae; genus M3007. The sequence continues at coordinate 29,565 of JANPIN010000083.1, forward strand.
CGGCTCTGGTTGGCGCTCTGCCGCAGTTCCAGTTCCTTTTGTTCGAGTTTCAGCCGCTTGCGCTTCACGTCGAGATCCTGCTGTAAACCATCGTAGGTCTTGATGAGGCGTTCCAGGGATTGCTCTTTATCGGTCACCGAGCGGAGTTTCTCTTCCAGTTCCTGCTTTTCGCGCTGCAGTTCGATAAGAATATCGTCGACCGCCGTTTCACTGCCGGTTCGGTTCCGGGCATAGTCGATCACGTCTTTGGACAGTCCGCTTTTGGCGGCGATCTCGAAGGCATAACTGCTGCCGGGGCGGCCTACTTTTAACTCATAAGTTGGCGACAGCGTGTCTTTATCGAAGTGCATACTGCCATTCAGGACGCCCTGGTTGCGGAAAGCGAAGACTTTGAGGTTGGAATAGTGGGTGGTGATCACCGCGTACACGCCTTTGCGGTGTAGTCCGCGCAGGATCGACTCGGCAATGGAACCGCCGGGTTTAGGGTCGGTACCGCTGCCCATTTCATCGATGAGGACCAGGGTTTGCGGAGTGGCTTTTTCCAGAAAAACGCGGGCATTCTGCAGGCGCGAAGAGTAGGTGGACAGGTCGTCGTCCAGACTCTGCTGGTCGCCGATATCGGCAAATATCTGCTTAAAAATACCGAATTCGCTCAGTTCATGTACCGGCACCAGCAGGCCACTCTGCACCATGAGCTGCATGAGGCCTACGGATTTCATGGCCACCGATTTCCCTCCTGCATTCGGACCAGACAGGATCAGAATATGGTCTTCCGGGGTTAAGCGCAGTTCGAAAGGCACGGTTTTGCGGCCCTGGGCTTTATTTTTCAAATAGAGCAGCGGGTGGTAGCCCTTGCGAATACCAATGATCGGTTTTTCTTTCAGGATGGGCATGCCGGCGCGCATGGCCACTGCGATGCGGGCTTTGGCGTGGATGACGTCGTAGCGCACCAGCACGTCGAGGTACTGACGCAGCAGCGGGCTATAGGGGCGTATTTGTTCGCTGAGATCGCGCAGAATGCGGAATATCTCCCGTTTTTCATCGCTTTCGAGGTCGAAAATATCGTTGTTGATCTCGATGACCGGCTCGGGTTCGATAAAAGTTGTGCGGCCGGTATCCGATTCATCGTGGATAATCCCGCGGATCTTGCGTTTATGTTCGGAAGGCACCGAAAGGACGCGGCGGTGATTTCGGAAGCTCTCGGGCGTGTCGGACAGCCAGCCTTTGGCGCGGTACTCCTGGATGATCTGACGGAAACGAACATCCAGATCGCGGACTTTTTGCTGAATTGCCCGGCGAATTTGAAGCAGTTCCGGAGAAGCATCGGGACGAATATCGCCCTTATCATCGAAAACTGCCGTGATGGCTTTGATGAGTTCTTCATCGAAAGTCAGCGGACGGATCAGATCGTAGAGTTTGGGATATATTTCTTTTTTCGCTCCGCCGGAGAAGTAGCGGAACACGTCGCGTACGATGAATAGAATACGCAAAATACCCTGGAACGATTCTGTTTGCAGGGTATAACCGTTCACATCCAGTAGTTTCAGATCGGGACGTATATCCTGATAAGCTGCCAGGGGGAAGCGGTCGTTTTTCTCCAAAGCCAGTTTAAACTCCCGCACCTCCCGTAGTTGCCGGTCTATTTCCGAAAAAAGCAGACTGGGCTGCAGGTTTTTTAATTCTTCGGCGGCCAGCGGAGTGAAGGCCTCCTTCTCCAGTAACTCCCGCACTTTATCAAATTCCAGCTTCTGAAAAACATCTTTCGGCTCAAAAACCATTCTCCATTAAAATTTAAATATGAACCCAATTTGGGCAAAAATACCCGTTTACAACCAATTGCAGGGCAAGAAGTTCCCGGCAGCCCGCTTTTCCCGTGTTGTATGGGCTGGGCAGAAGCATAATTGGCGAATGTCTGCAACAGACATTTTTTCCTAAAAATGTTGTTAGGAGCCGCCGAATAAATAGATTTGCAGCTTCACATTTCACTTAACCAACATTTCTGCTGTACTATGTTTAAAAAACTACTGCTTTCGTTTTTAACCCTCTCCTCCCTGTCGGCCTTGAACGCTCAGGTTCTCTGGTCAGAAGATTTTGAAGGTGGCACGTCACTGCCGTCCGGCTGGTCACAAACGACCGATGCATCCGATGGCGGATGGCTGGTGGCTGACGCTCCCGCGATGTCTTCCCAGTATTTCGGAATTCCTGCCCACACTGGCAACGCCGTCGGTACCAATGATGACGGTTGCAACTGCGATAAAGGCAACGAACTGCTGCAATTACCAGCTATTGATCTCACCGGTCAAACCACCATTTACCTGTTGGCGGACGTGTTTTACTTCCATGGCCAGTATCAGAGCGCAATCGAAGAACTTACCCTGGAAGCTTCCGTCGATGGCGGCGCTACCTGGGAAGTTATCAAAGCGTTTGACGGTGCAGGCGCCTGGACGACCCGCGGGGTGGACATTTCGGCTTACGCCGGAAAGCCCAGCGTGATTTTCGGTTTCCGCTACAATGACGGTGCTGACTGGCTGTACGGCGCGGTATTGGACAATATCAAAATCGTGGTGGCAGACAACATCCTGAAAGCAACTGCCGGTTCCGCTTCGTTGTCGAAGTACCTCGACCTGATCCCCGGTTACATTCCTTATGGCCAGAAAGCCCTGCCAGGAACGGAACTGTACGTGAGTTCTTCGCTGACCAACCCCGGTTACGTGACTATCAACTCGTTTGATGCTACGCTGACTTCGGGTACTTTCACGCAGGTAAAATCATTTGAAGGCTTGAACATTCAACTGTTCGATACCTACAATTTCGATTTCGACAATGCATTCATGGTGGAAGCGGGTGCAAACAGCATTACTGTAACTATCTCTAACATCAATGGTGGTACGGATGATGACGTAACGGACAACTCTTCTGCCTTCACGGTAGCGGGTGTGACGCCTGCGGATGGCCGTAAAGTCGTCGTGGAAGAAGGTACGGGTACCTGGTGCGGCTGGTGCCCACGCGGCGCCGTGATGATGGATCACCTGAACGAAATGTTCCCGGAGTCCTTCGTCGGTATTGCCGTGCACAACAACGCCAGCGACCCAATGCGTGTTGCTACTTATGATCAAGGTATGTTGACCCTGATCTCGGGTTTCCCGAGCGGTCTGGTTGACCGTACTTTCATCGCTATTGATCCGTTGGAATTCGAAAGCGCCATGGTCGATCGTTTGTCCACACCTCCTGCCGTGAAAATCTCGCAGGATGTAGCATGGGATGCGGTGACACGTAAAGCTACCGTAACCAGCCACCTGGATTTCCAGCAGGCTTTGGATGGTAACTACCGTATTGCCGTTGTATTCACCCAGGATAGCGTAAAAGGTACGGCTGCGGGTTATGCCCAGACCAACTACTACGCTGGTGGTGGCGTCGGCCCTATGGCCGGTTATGAAGATCTGGCCGCTACGATCCCTGCCACTCAAACCCAGTTCGAGCACGTCGCCCGCGCTTTGGTCGGTGGTTTCAAGGGTGTTGCCAGCAGCGTTCCAGCTACCAATGCTGCCGGTACTACGCATGTCTACACTTCTGCCGCTTACACGGTACCCGCTACGCAGGATATCACTAAAATGCACGCTATCACCCTGCTGATCAATCAAACGACTGGCGCTATCGTGAACGCTGAAACTACGGTGGTACCATTCGTTACAAGCAGCACGAAAGACCTGACCGATGGTTCGGTGGCCGTGAGCATGTACCCAAATCCAGTGCGCGACCAGGCTACCCTGACCATGACGCTGAAGCAAAACAGCGACGTGCAAATGCACGTGGTGGACATGAACGGTAAAGTCGTGATGGAGCAGAACTACAGCAACCTGGTTGGCGCTAACAAGCTGCCTATCAGCTTAGGTCGCCTGCCAATTGGCAACTACCTGCTGACGGTAACGGCTAAAGGCCAGACGGCTACGCAGCAGTTCTCGATCGTACGCTAATTACCGCTTGTAACCCCGACTTTAGTCGGGAAGTAAAAAACGGTTATAGTCAAATATGATGAGCGGCAGTCGTCCCCACGGGCGGCTGCCGCTTTTGTAACCCCGACTTTAGTCGGGAACCCCGCTCCCAACCCCAAAATATATTTCTCCCGGCCCGACTAAAGTCGGGATTACAACTCCGTCCTTTGCCGCATGAAACTTTACATCATTGCGGGGGAAGCCTCCGGCGACCTGCACGGCTCCAACCTGATCAAAGCCCTTAAAAAGCAGCAGCCGGATTTGCATTGCCGGGCCTGGGGCGGCGATATGATGCAGGCCACCGGAGCGGAATTGGTTCGCCACTATCGCGACCTGGCCTTCATGGGTTTTGTAGAAGTGGTCAAAAACCTGCGGGCCATCCTGGGCAACATCACATTTTGTAAGCGCGATATTCTTGCCTATCAACCTGATGCACTGGTGTTGATCGATTATCCCGGTTTCAATCTGCGGATTGCCAAATGGGCCAAAAGCCAGGGTTTGAAAGTGATCTATTATATTTCCCCGCAAATCTGGGCCTGGCATAGTTCGCGGGTGCATGCTATTCAGCGCGATGTGGATCAAATGCTGGTGATATTACCCTTTGAAACCGATTTTTTTCAAAAATATGGCGTACAGGTGCAGTTTGTGGGCCATCCGCTGCTGGATGCCATGCCGCCTGCAACCGGCAAGACCGTTCAAAACGAATCGGCCCCACTGATTGCCCTGTTGCCCGGCAGCCGCCGTCAGGAAGTGCAGCGCATCCTTCCGCCCATGCTCCGGGTGACGCCATATTTCCCGGACTACCGGTTCGTAGTGGCGGGCGCTACGTCCCTGCCGGCAGATTTTTATCAGCCTTTTCTGAAAGATCACCCCAATGTTTCGCTGGTCAGTGGTCAGACCTATGCCCTGCTACAGGAAGCCCGGGCGGCACTGGTCAAATCCGGAACCTCCACCCTGGAGGCCGCCTTGTTTAATGTTCCCCAGGTGGTCTGTTATGCCGGCAATCCCCTGTCTTACCACATAGCACGGCGTTTGATCAATGTAAAATATATTTCCCTGGTCAACCTGATCATGGACCGGCCGCTGGTACGCGAACTAATTCAGGATGAATTAAATACGGAGAATTTACGGACGGCTTTAAGCGACCTGCTCGACCCGGCTCAGGCAGCGGCCCTGCAACAGGGCTACACGGAATTGCGGCAACGCCTGGGAGATGGCGGCGCGTCGGAACGGGCGGCTACGGCGGTGTTGGCTACAGTGCGTAAAACAAACTAATGTTTCTGAAATGGCAGTTTATAAATACTGCCTTGCGTTTTTACCAGGGCGGTATATGGACCCGGTGGCAGGACGCTGACATCCAGCTGGGTGGTGCCGCTGGAATGGGCAATGGCGAACAGTTGTTCTTTTCCGGTGGCGTCGTTGACGGTGATCTTGCCTGATGGACAATTCATGATCCGCAGGACGTCCTGTACATTGTTCGTTTCCAGTTCCACTTCTTTTTCCGGGACTTTAGCTACCAGTTGCTCCAGGTTCAGGGGAAGCAATTGAAAATCCCGGAAGCGAGAAACGATAGCGATCAGGGGGATAGACTGACTGGGCACGGGTGCGCCGGCCAAAGGGCTGTCTTTGGGAATATACACCTTGTTTTTATAACCCATGCTGTCGGTTATAGCCAGGCTGATGTTGCCAGAAAAAGTATCCCGGCGGTCGGCAAAGCGGATCTGTTCCAGGTGCACCAGCTGGCTTTCATACGCCGGTCCCACCTCGCCGAGGCGAATAGTTTTGGGTTTCGGCAGTGGTTGCCCGGTCAGAATGGCCCGGTAGGCCGTTATAGGGCTGATTTCCAGCAAGTTATTGTACACCGTCAGTTTGCCGCTGATCTCAATGCTATCACCGGCTTTAACTATTTTCTCAAAACCGGCGGCCGAACCCTGACCTGGGTAAATGGCTAAGCCGGCGGTACCGTCCTGTAAGTAACGCGTTTTACCCATTTCTGCACCGGTAGTTACTATGCCGCGTACCGTAACACTACTACCGGCGGCCTGGTTGCGCGCGCTGGCAATGGTCGTCATCTGGGCGGATACGGAAACTGTCAAAACAAGGGCGCCCAACATCAGGACCGAAATGCGTAGGAACATTATTGTCTGCTCTAAAATTGAAAAATTAATTAATTGACAACCGTCACATCACCGGAAAACACTTCGGTCGAACCATCGAAATACTGCACCTCCGTAACGTAAATATATACGCCCGGTTGTACGGCTTTACCACGAAAATTTCCGGACCAGCCAAATTCAGGTTCATTGGCAGGCAGATCGAGCCCCTCAAAAACGGTTTCGCCCCAGCGATCATATACCCGCAGGAAACGCACGTTGGTGACTTCCGGACCGGCAAATACGGTCAGTACATTGTTGTAGGTATCTGAACGCAGGTTGATAATGTTGGGCACATAGACGCGTTCGGCCTTGTTTACCACTAGTAAAATATCGTCGCTGGCGGTACAGCCGAATGAATCCCGGACCTGCACCCGGTAGGTCTGGCTCTGCGTTGGTTTGGCCCAGGTAGCCTGGTCATTTGGCTGCTGCAAAAAGGTCGTAGGCGTCCAAATATAACTGGCTATTTTAAACGAATTCGTTTCGGCCTCCAGTAAGGTACTATCCCCAAAATTCAGGTTCACATCCGGACCCAGATCAACCAGCAGCGGTGGCGGGGCCATAATATTGAAGAGCTCTTCCGTAACACAGCCGTTCGCATCCGCTACGGACAGGTTGTAAGCGCCCGCCGGCAGTGGTTTGATCAGCAGCGGCAGGCTGTCCACCGGCTGACTGGTCTGGCCATTTATCTGGAAGGTGTAAGGACCGGTGCTGCCGGCAATGGAATCCAGGACCAGAGCGCCATTTACATCGCCAAAACAAGGGGGCGCCTGTAGCGAATAAGCTATATTAATGGCTGGTGGCGAGGTGAGAAGAAAGGAATCCTGAAACAAACAGCCGGCTTTATCCGTCAGGAGAACAGCATAGGTACCGGCAGATAAATTTTGCAGCACGAATCCGGTCTCGCCCGTACTCCAGCTGGCTGTAAAGGGCGAAATTCCACCACTCGGGGTAATGGTGATCGCAGCATTACTTTCGTTCGGGCAACTGACGTTAAAACCCTGATAATCGGAGAGCACGGCAGTGGCCGTCAAATTACTAACAGACACTGTAGCCCCTTGGCCAATACTGACCGGGCAGGCATTCCCCGTAGCTACCAAATTCGTGATGGCATAGGTCGTAGTCACAGTCGGTTGCACACTGACCATGGCGCCATTCTGCAAACCATTCAGTTGGATCGGTGTCACGCCCCCGCCGATGGTCAGGTTATAGGGTGCGCCACCGCTGAGTTGCAGCGTCAGCATAGCCGAATCGCCGACACAAATACTTTGATCCTGGAGTAAAGCGGCCGTAGGAGCCGTATTGACCTGCACCGTAGCCATGCCGCTGACGGTACCGGCACAAAGTCCATCCTGAATGCTGATCAAAGTGAAGATCTGCGGGGACTGAATATTTCCGGAGGAGATAAAAAAGTTATTCAGGGGCGTTGTCACAGCCTGCTGATTCCCATTCAGGGCATATACGATCTGAAACGGCGGCGCACCGATGGACTGGATCTGGAAAGCCACGCTACCGCCCTGACAAATGGTGGTATCTCCGGCCAGGCTCGCACTTGGCGGCGTATGCACGTTGACCGTTGCGCTGCCACTCACCGTGCCCGCACAGCCACCCGTACCCGTCACGGAAACGATTGTATACATCGTTGTATCGGCGGGCTGGACATTCAACGTGAAACTGGAGCCGGTGGACACGCCCGTTTGGGAGTTGCCATTGGCCGTATAAGTAAAGTTAAAGGGGCCGCTACCCGTAAACTGCAGATTAAGCGCCGCCGATCCTCCAGGGCAAATGTCGGCGACCCCGGAAATGCTCCCGGTAGGCGGAACGCGCCAGACCACGGTCGGTCCGGTGGCAAATGACAAACACGGATCATTCAGGTCCACATTGCCCCCCAGCACATTGCCGGCCAAAGCGACGATGTAGTACGTGGTTCCGGGCGTCATTGTACTGGAATTATAAGGGAACAAGGGAGTAGCACTGATGGCCAGCACCGACCAGGTCGGCGGGTTGGGCATAGTTGCCAGATAGTACAACAAAGTATCATTCCCATCCAGGGTAAAACCGGTAGCCGCCGGCGTGGAAGCTGCAGTGCCAATGCAGAGGACGAGGGGTGTTTGTCCAAGATTACCGGCACTGGTCGTACAGGCGCAAACTGGTACGCCGCTGACACTATCTTGCCCACAGTTGTACTGACTATCGATGGCCTGGAAATTATAAGGCTGCGCAACAGGAATGCTATTACTGATAAAATGACCGTTTACGGCGTTGAAATTGCCCGGTACGGTGCCGGTAATAGTGGCAGAGCCGCCATTCAGCACGTCGAACTCCACGGTATACGTCTGGTTATCCGCCGAACAGGTCACCACCGGGTTCATAATATCCGGCGCCTGGTGCACGGTCACGATGGCCTGTCCGCTGACCGTACCGGGACAGTTGGCATCCTGCACACCGGTCAGAATAAAGGTGGTTGTTTGCTGTAGATTGGCTATAATGTTGTACGTATTCTGCACAGCCGTTGCATTCACCGTCTGGCCGTTATTGGTGTAGGAAAACGTGTAAGGCCCCTGCCCGGTAAAGGTTATTTTAATGGGTAGCGGCACCCCTTTACAAACATCGTAAGTGCCGCTGATGGTCCCGGTGGGCTCTGCATTCCATAACACCGGCGTACCGACGGCGACGGACAAACAAAGATCGGTAAACACCACGCCACCCGCGCCGTTGCTGTTGCCTACGACGGTTGAAATGTAGTATATAGTGCCGAAACTCGTCGTGCCCGGTATAAAATTGAAACTTGGCGTCGTGCTGGTGGCCAGTACCGTACCCAGCGAATCTACGGCGCTGGTATGCAGTACATATATCAACGCATCATTGTTATCCAGTGTCTGGTTACCGTTGCCGGGCGCCACCGCGGGACTGCTTTTGCAAAATTTCAGCAGACTGGTACCGGCCATAGTTCCCGCATCTGATACACAGGCGCAGGTGGGCGTGCCGGCGAACATTGCCTGACCGCATTGGAAACTATCCTGTAGCGTGACACTGTAGGCCTGACCAAAAGGGTAAGCGGCACTCGTAAAAGTGCTGCCGTTGAAGGTTCCCGTTACGCCGGTCACCGTATACGGCGCCTGGCCGGCGAGTACGTCGAATGTTAAACTATACGTCAACGTATTATTGTCGCAGGAAACTGTGGGCGTTCCCAGTTGTGGCGTGGTTTGCACACTGATGTTCGCCTGGCCGCTGACGGCGCCATTCTGGCAAAACTGATCCGTGACGCTGACTAATTCTACGGACGTATTTTGTCCCGGACTCAGGGAAAGGTTATAGTTCGTTGCATTGATGGGCCCGACCACGGGTTGATTCACCCCGGCAATTGAATAAACGAATGAAAAAGGGGCCGTTCCGCTGAAAGTAATAGGCAGCGTAGCGGAACCACCCGTACAAATACTGGTGTCTGTGGCGGCGAGTACGGCGCCGGGCGATGGATGAAAAACGACCGGCGTGCCCTGGGCAACGGAAAAGCAGGGATCGGCCTGATCAACCTGGCCGCTGGCGGCATTTCCCACCACGGAAGATACATAGTAGGTGACATTGGTCTGCATGCCCGGCAGGAAGGTAAACTGCGGCTGATTACTCCAGGCCAGCAGCGTACCCAGTGGCAAACCCGGACTGGTATGTAACAAATAAAGCAGCACATCATCGGCATCCAGGAAAGATCCGGTAGCCGGTGCAACTTGCAGCGTATCCGTCTGGCAGACCGTTACCGGACTCAGGCTCATCGTACCGGCTTCACTCGTGCAATTGCAGTTGGGCACGCCGCTGACGGTCGTGGCGCCGCAATTACTGTTGTCGTTAAAAGAAAAATTATAACTCTGCGCAATGGGTAAAGAGCTGCTGACGAAATGATTACCCGTGAAAGTACCCGCGCCGGAAACCAGGGTATAGGGCGGCGTTCCATTTAAAACATCAAATTCAATCTGGTAATTCGTACTGGTAGCATCACATATAATACTGATGTTAGCGTACGACGGCAGGTAGTTGACCGTAATCGTGGCTGAACCCGAAGAAATACCCGTACAACCCGGCGATTCAGTCGTGGTCAGTACATAGGTGGTGGTGGCAGACGTTTGAACCGGCAAAAAATAGGGGTCGTCAAAAGTGGTGATGGGCGCCTGAATTACGCCATTCTGGGTATAATAGATCGTAAAGGGGCCCGTACCCGTGAAATCGACCAGGACATTCGTATTCGCCGTGGTACAAAAGGTAGCGTCTCCCGATAAATTGGCGGTCGGCGGACTGAAAACGAAAACAACCGCCTGACCGCTGACCGTACCGGTACAAAAGCCGTTAGTCAAGCTGAGCAGTTTGTAAAAGCTGCCAATGGGCGGATTCACATTCAGCGTATAGCTATTTAAAGTAGTCGTTATGGGGGGCTGGGCGATGCCGTTAATAGTGTACACAAAAATATAGGGCCCGTTTCCTTGAAAGGCGAAAAAAACCTGGGTTCCGCTTCCATTTTGACAGACCTGCCCGCCACCACTCACTTCACCCGTCAGCTCAGGAAGCACGTTTACGACCACCGTATCTTTCTTTAAACTGCTGCAGCCACTACCCATCAGGCTGGTAAGAATGTAAGTCGTAGTCACTGCCGGCGACACGAACAGGGTATCTTTATTCACGGCAACCGTGTCCGGACTTTGTAAAATACCATTAGCCGAGTAGGTATAAATGAAGGGCGGCGTACCGGTGAAATTTAAGCGCAACTGGGCGGCACTACTACTGCATATGGTCGTATCTGCCGAAAAAGTACCCGTTGGCGCAGCAAACACCTGAATCACGTACTGCCCGCTCACCAAACCGCTGCACGATGCATTACTGACACTGACCAGGCGGATCGTATCCTGTCCGGCCGGGGGTTGCAATGCTAAGAAATAAGTGTCGAACGGGGCAGTGACCGGTGCCTGGGCCACATTATTGATCGAATATATGAAGGTGTAAGGACCGCCACCGGTTAGATTTACCTGCAGCGTATCTTTTCCACCGGCACAGAATGCATTGGAACCACTTACCAGTGTAGCAGTTGGACCCGGATTTAAACTGACCACGGCCTGCCCGGAAAACGTGCCTGTACAGCCGTTCGACGTCAACCCGGTCAGCACATACGTCGTTGGAACCTGCGGATTTACGTTGAAAACATAAGGGTTATTCGGCGTGGTAATCGGCGTTTGCGCAACATTATTAGCGGTATAATTGATCGTAAACGGTCCGCTACCCGTAAAATTAATGGTAAGGGGGGCCGGGGCACCCGGGCATACCATCTGCGTGCCGGAAAGGACGGCCGTCGGTGGACTGCCTACCACGGCCGTGTATGTGCCCGCAGTCGTGCCCGGGCAACCGTTGGCCGTTACGCTGGCCAGGGTGTACACATTGTTGCCATTACCGGACGGCGCGCTAAAAGTATAGATCGGGCCGGTGGCCACGATGGCCGGCTGGTTAACACCGTTGAGTTGATACACCAGATTATAGCTGCCGGGGCCGTTAAAAGTAACCTGTAATTGTACGGCCTGGCCATTACAAATATTCACGCTTCCAGAAGTCAGGGTTGCCGTTGGTGCGGGGTTCACCGTGATACTGGCGCCCCCGTTTAAAGTCCCCGTACAGCCGTTGGCCGTTACCGCACTGAGTTCATAAACGGTGCTGACGGTCGGACTGACGCTAAAAGAATACAGACTGGAGGAGGTGGTAATAGGGGTTTGCGCGACCCCGTTCGCCGTATAGTTAACCGTGTAAGGTCCGGTTCCTGTAAAATTCATGCTTAATTGCGTGCTTTGCCCCGCGCAAATGGTGGCATCACCGGAAAGCGCGGCGGATGGCGTTTGCTTGACCGTCAGGACATAATTTCCACTGACTGTACCCGTACAACCATTATTGCTTACGGACGCCAATGTATAGGTATAAATACCGGCATTGGGCATTAGGTTAAGGGTATAGGTCGGCCCGGAGACCGTAACTGGAGGCTGGTTGACCCCATTGATCCGGTACACCAGCGTAAAGGGTCCGGCACCGTTGAAATTGACATCCAGATCCAGGTTTTGTCCGGTACAAATAGTTTGGCTGCCGCCTGTAAGCGTCGCGACAGGAATGGGCGTTACGTTAACGGCCGCGCTTCCGGTACCGGCATTGGTGCAGGTATTGGATGTAATGCTGGTTAAACTGACCGTTGCGCTATTCGTCAGGGGCAGGTTGAGGGTGTATGGATTCAGGCTCGTGGTAATGGGCGCCTGATCAACCCCGTCGATGGCGTAAACAAACGTATAGGGAGCGTTTCCGCCGGAGAAATTAACGGAAAATACCGCGTTTTGTCCGCCACAAATATTTGCTGGTCCCGTCAAAGCCAGGGATCCTGTTGGTAATGGATAGCCGGTAACTGTAAACATTTGTGCCGGCCCGGTACAGTTCTCCGTAGCTGTAACCGTAAAAGTTACGGAAACGGGAAAAGGAATGGTCGGTACTGGGAAAGATATATTGCCGGTACCGTTCAAGCCGCCGAAGATGGGTAAATTGGCCGTCCAGTTATAGGTAGCGGTCGGACTGCTGCCGGTAAAAATAACGTCCAGCTGGCCGCCGGAACAGACGATTATATTTCCCGGGTTATTGACGGTTGGACAAGGTTGTGCAAAAATGGGTTGCACCATTAAAAGCAAGGAAAACAAGAAGGAAATGCGAAATAAATGATGTGGCATGGCGGGAAAATGAACACCGAAAGTTTGAAAAAAGCACTGGGAGTAAAAGGGACAGATATCTGATAACGGCGCGAATGTAATGAATAAGCCTTGAAAGACAGCCGGCAGCCATGGAAAGGCGGATTCCATTAATTAACGTTCTGCGCTTTCCAAAACGCGCGGCAGACTTTAGCTACTTTTGCCGGATTTAACCCAAAATGTATATGTTTTCCGAACTCGTTGCCGAACTCTCCAAACGATGTGTGACACTCGTGGCCGTAAGCAAAACGCATCCGGCTGAAAAAATTCTGGATGTATACCAGCAAGGACAGCGCCACTTTGGCGAGAACCGCCCGCAAGAGATGCTGGAAAAGCACACTACGCTGCCCGGAGACATTCACTGGCATTTTATCGGCCACCTGCAAACCAATAAGGTGCGCCAGATCGCGCCCATCGTGCATCTCATTCATTCTATCGACAGTCTCAAACTTTTACAGGTTGTGAATAAGGAAGCAGCCCGTGCCAATCGGGTACTGGACTGCCTTTTGCAGTTTCATATTGCTAAGGAGGAAACAAAGTTTGGCTTTTCCGCAGCAGATGCACGTATTATGCTGGCCGGCAAAGATTTTCAAGACTTACAACATGTGCGGATCTGCGGGGTCATGGGCATGGCCACGTATACGGAGGATACCGAACTTGTACGCAGCGAATTTCGGGACTTACGGCAAATATTTGAGTCCCTGCAACGTGATTTTTTCGCTGCATCGCCTTATTTCCGGGAATGTTCCATGGGCATGTCTGGCGACTGGCGCATAGCAGTAGAAGAAGGAAGCACCATGGTGCGGATCGGCAGCCTGCTTTTTGGAGCGCGATAAACCACAGGACCGTCTTTTTTGTGATTTTTCAAATCACTCTATTATTTGGCAAAGCCTTTTTTCCCAACCGAATAATTCTTTAAAAAACCGGCCCATCCGGTTTTATCCTTGTTTTTCAAAATCAAACACATTAGTTGTTTTCCGATTTCCCATTTTGGTAGAATTAAGTATAACTTTGCAGCCTTATTAAGCAACGATAATTTTGCAAATCAACTACTACACATCATGAAGACTTTGGAATATCTCTCTCCCCGCGAAGCTTATGCGGCCTATATGCTGGGCAGTGTATTGGTAGATGTGCGCGATTCGAACGATGCTGCCGACAAGGCCGCCGATCTTAAGCAATTGGTGGTACTGCCTTTCAGTGAACTGGAAAAACGGGCGCATGAACTGCCCACGAATCGTCAGGTCGTGTTTGTTTCCCGCATTGGCATTAAAAGCCAGCAGGCAGCCGAATACCTCATCACCCACGGGTTTGATAAAGTAGCCACCGTACAGGGGGGGTTGACGGCCTGGGAAGCCGATGGTTTTCCCGTTCGCAAAACCAGTAATTAAACATTTAATATTCTTTTAACAACAGGTTATTTGGCAGTCTGCGCCGACTTTCCGGTTCTTTGCCCCTGATGAAAATGAATTACGCAAATAGAAACTCTTGCCCGGCCAATCATTCTATGATGATGATGTGCATGTGCTGTTGTTCCGTCCCGCTCGCCGGTGCGCCACAAAGGGTTTCACGTAATCATACTGATTGATCTTATATCAACTCTGTTTTACGAAAAAGACCTTTCAGGCCCCGCGCCTGAAAGGTCTTTTTTTTTCCACCCATCTCTTCTCTCCAACCACTTACACCATGGCAGATCAACCATTGCATTTCGACACCCTCCAGCTCCATGCGGGCCAGAAACCAGACCCGACTACGAACAGCCGGGCCGTACCTATTTATCAAACCACTTCTTACGTATTCAACAGTGCCGAACATGGCGCTAACTTATTCGCCCTTAAGGAATTCGGGAACATATATACCCGGATCATGAATCCCACGACCGATGTGTTCGAGCAGCGTATGGCTGCTTTAGAAGGCGGTGTGGCTGCACTTGCGGTCGGTTCCGGCCAGGCGGCGCAGTTTATCGCCCTGAACAACATTTTACAGGCCGGTGATAATTTCGTGACCACTACCTACCTCTACGGCGGCACTTATAATCAGTTCAAAGTCGCCTTTAAACGCCTCGGGGTGGAAGCCCGTTTTGCCGACGGCGATAAGCCCGAAAGCTTCGAAGCCCTGATCGATGAAAATACCAAGGCGCTTTATCTGGAAACCATCGGCAACCCCGGCTTCAATATCCCTGATTTTGAACGTTTTGCGGCACTGGCGAAGAAACATGATCTGCCACTCATTGTTGACAACACCTTTGGCGCGGGCGGTTACCTGTTCCGTCCTTTGGAGCATGGCGCCAATGTGGTGGTCGAATCCGCCACGAAATGGATTGGCGGTCACGGTACCAGTATTGGCGGCGTCATCATTGACGGCGGTAATTTTAACTGGGGTAACGGCAAATATCCGCAGTTCACCGAACCCAGCGAAGGATATCATGGCCTGGTATTTTGGGATGTATTCGGCAGCAATGGCCCGTTTGGCAACATTGCCTTTATCATCCGGGCCCGCGTGGAAGGACTACGTGATTTCGGCTCCGCACTCAGCCCATTTAACTCCTTTTTGCTACTGCAAGGCCTGGAAACCCTCTCTTTACGCGTTCAACGTACCGTAGAAAATGCTTTGGCACTGGCCAAATATTTTGAAAAACACCCCAAAGTGGAATGGGTAAACTACCCGGGTCTGGCTTCCAGTCCATATAAAACACTGGCGGATAAGTATTTGAGAAATGGCTACGGCGGTGTACTCAGTATTGTCGTTAAAGGATCTAAAGAAAATGCCAGTGCGGTGATTGAAAACCTCCAGCTGGTCAGCCACCTCGCCAATGTCGGCGATGCCAAGACCCTGATCATTCAACCATCCGCAACGACGCACCAGCAACTCAGCGATACCGAGCAGACCGCTGCCGGGGTCGTCCCTACCCTGCTTCGCATTTCAGCAGGCATTGAACACATCAGCGATCTGATCGCCGACTTTGAACAAGCCTTAGCAAAAATTGAGGCAGAAAATGAGGTAGTGGTTAGGTGAGAGGAGTTAGGGGACAGGAGGCAGGAGGCAGGAGGCAGGGGTTAGGAGGCAGGAAACTGGTGACAGGGGACATCCTGATGACGGCTTGCCACACCTTAGTACTTCCTCATTGCCCGCCCCTGTCTCCTGACTCCTGTCTCCTGTCCCCTGACTCCTAACACCTAACTCCTAACTCCTGACTCCTCCCCTTATTCCTAACCCTTCACTACCCATCCTGTGTCCATACAATCTTTCACTATTTACTCCGGTTTATCCCTTGAAAACGGCGACTACCTGACGGAACCCACGATCGCTTACCACACGTACGGCGATCCGTCCAAACCCGTTGTCTGGGTGTGCCATGCCCTCACGGCGAACTCCGATGTCTTCGACTGGTGGGCCGGTCTGTTTGGCCCGACCGATGATTTCAATCCGCATGACTATTTCATCGTGTGTGCCAATGTGCTGGCATCCTGTTATGGGACCACCGGGCCATTGACTAAAAATCCGGTGACGGGGCAGCCCTATTACCATGCCTATCCACGGGTGAGTATCCGCGATATGGTCACTGCCCACGAAGCCCTGCGCCGACACCTGGGCATTACCAGTATCCATCTGTTGATCGGTGGATCACTGGGTGGGCAGCAGGCGCTCGAATGGGCAATTCAGCAACCGGCGATCATCGAACACCTGGCCCTGATCGCAACCAATGCCCGTCATTCGGCCTGGGGCATCGCCTTCAATGAAGCCCAGCGGATGGCCATAGAAGCGGACGCAAGTTGGGCAACGGGACATGCCCAGGCTGGGGAAGCGGGCATGCGCGCAGCAAGGGCTACGGCCTTACTATCCTATCGCAATTACGGCACCTATGGTCAATTCCAAACGGATAGCGAACCCCTGCTGGATCGTTACCGGGCCAGTACCTACCAGCAATATCAGGGCGAAAAACTGGCGCGCCGCTTTAACGCATTTTCTTACTATCGTTTGTCGCAGGCCATGGATACCCACCATGTCGGTCGCGGCCGTGAAAGTGTAGAATCGGCCCTGGCCGGTGTTCAGGCGCGCACTTTGGTGGTCGGTATCAGCAGCGACGTGTTATTTCCGCCGGTAGAACAAATTTACCTGGCCAAACATATTCCCGCTGCGGTGTACCGCGAAATTGATTCCGATTACGGCCATGACGGCTTTTTAATTGAAACCCAGCACCTGGGTGAAATTCTTGGATCGTTCCTGGAGGGGGTTACCGCCCCCTCCGGAGATCCTGCCCGCCGCGACCTGATCCGACACCCAGTTTGAGGGTATGGCATAATTTTGGTTAAATACGGTCGACAATAATGGCTGAATGGCGACACCTGCCCGTGTTTTCCGGTACTGATGTTACCGAAAACCGCGTTATTTGTCTTTCGTTTTTATCCTAAATAATAGCCATGAACCGATTTTTAATTCTTGTGCTGCTAAGCGGCGCTATTCCAGTTCTCCTGCAAGCGCAAAACATTGGTATTTGTAATCAGGTGTTGAGCGCAACCGGTAAAAGTTCTATCCAGGCCGGACGTTATTATGCTTATACCGTCGGAGAACCCTTTATTCTTACCTTAGAAGGCAATACCCGGGAACTTACGCAAGGTTTTCACCAACCCGATTTATGCCAGCTGGTCGCCACCAGCAACCTGGACCTGGCTGCCTGGAGCATCGAGGTTTTCCCCAATCCTACTTCCGACTTTTTACACATTCAGTACAGTGCCGATCAAAACGGTGCGCTCGAAGCATCCGTCTATGATGTGCTTGGGCATTTAGTGCTGGCCGGGCAGACGCTGGCACAGCCCGACGGCTCCTTGCTGGACTGCGCTTCCTGGCAAGCCGGTCTTTATTTCCTGCAATTACGTGACCCGGCTACCCAGGCCACTGCGACGGTGCGCTTTATTCGCCTGTAATCCTGTCCGCCCATATTTTACCGCATTTAATTAGTTCCAAAACTGCATTTGCATGAAAAATCGTTTTTTACTTCTCTTGCTGGCTTTGTGCTTTTCCGCATCGCTGTTCGCTCAATTTACGCCGCAAGGTTTTAACTATCAAAGTCTGGTCCGTGATAATGGTGGCAGTGCTTTGATGAATCAAACAGTCACGCTGTTATTCGTCATTCGCAGTGGAGCGGCCAATGGTCCGGTCGCTTATTCTGAAAAACAAGTCACTTCCACCAATCAATATGGTTTGGTCAATCTGGTGATCGGTCAGGGAGGCACGCCTTTACAAGGCGATTTCAGTACGATTAACTGGGGCGGCGGGGCAAAATTCCTCACCGTTTCGGTGGAAACTTCGCCTAACATGTTCGATGAACTGGGCGCATCCCAACTAATGAGTGTCCCGTATGCGCTGTATGCCCAGAGTTCCGGCAGCGGCGGCGGCGGCGGCAACGATAACTGGGGTACCCAAACGGTTCAAACCAACACGACGTTAAGCGGTAATGGTACGGGAGGAAGCCCCCTGGCGCTTGCCCAGCAAGGTGCCAATAACGGACAGGTGCTGAAGTGGGACGGTAACAAATGGACACCGGGCGATGATATTAACTCGGTTGGCGGCAACGGCGGTACGGTCACCCAGATCAATACCGGTACCGGTCTGTCCGGCGGTCCCATTTCCACTTCGGGAACCATCAGCCTGACCAACTCGGGCGTAACAGCCGGCATTTACGGAGGCGCCACCCAGATCCCGGTTATTTCCGTGGATGCACAAGGGCGTATTACCAGCGTTTTCACTTCCACGGTGCAACCAGGCACCATTGGCATGACCGGTGGTCCGGGAATTAACGTACAACAGAACGGTTTTAACTTTACCGTAAATAACACCGGCGACGTAAATGCCAGCGACGACGTGCTGCTGACCACCCCCCATGGCGGCGATGTAAGCGGCAGTTACAATGATTTGCAAATTAAACCCAATGCCGTCGGCAGCCCGGAAATAGCGGATAATGCCGTGGGTAACAGCGAATTGGGCGATAATGCGGTCGGTTCCGCCGAAATTTCGGCAAATGCCGTGACCAGTGGCAAAATCAGTAATGGCGCCGTAACAGCGGCCAAACTGGATAATATGGGCGCCACCAACGGACAAGTGATCAAGTGGAACGGCACCGCCTGGGCGCCGGCTGCGGACCAGTCCGGCTCGATCAACCTGACTTCCGGTACCGGCATTACCATCAGCGGTACAGCCCCCAACCTGACCATAACCAACAGCGGCGATACGAACGCCAGCGATGACATCACCACCTCCAGCACGGCCAACGGTGACGTAACGGGCGCCTTTTCCAATTTGCAGTTGAAGGCCGATGTCGTTGGCACAACGGAATTGACGAATAGCGCTGTGGAGACCGCAAACCTGGCCAACAAGGCCGTTACGGGCGCTAAAATAGATGATATGGGCGCCAGCAGTGGGCAGATATTGAAATGGACCGGTACCACCTGGGCGCCAGCCAATGAATCGGGCGGCAGCTTTAACGTACTGCCGGGAACGGGTATTGACGTGACCACCTCCGGCAGCACGTTCATCGTCATTAACTCCGGTGATACGGATGCCAGCGACGACCTGCTCAAAACAACCCAGGCCGGTGGTGACCTGACGGGAACTTTCGACGCTTTAATTATTAAAACCGGCGCCGTCACCAGTCCTAAAATAGCCAATAACGCGGTGACGACCAATGCGGTAGCCAACGGCGCTATTACCGCCGTCAAGCTGAACAGTATGGGCGCAACTTTGAACCAGATATTGAAGTGGAATGGCACGGTCTGGGCGCCGGCTAATGAAAGCGGCGGTGGAGCCGGCGACAATTGGGGTGCGCAAACAGCGGCCACCGGCGCCAGTCTGACCGGGGATGGCACGGCACTCAATCCACTGGAATTAGCTAAACAAAACGCTACCAATGGGCAGGTCCTCAAATGGAACAATGCTGCCAATGCCTGGTTACCCGGTAACGAAGCCGCTGGTGATAACTGGGGTACACAAACTACCGCCGTCGGCGCCGCGATCACCGGGAACGGTACGGCAGCCAGCCCGATCAACCTGGCCAAACAAAACGCCAACACCGGGCAGGTCCTTAAATGGGACGGTTCCGCCTGGAAACCGGCGGATGACCTGGTCGGTGCTATTGGTGGTGGTAATAGCTACGGCGCCGGTCCTGGCATCAGTATTACCGGCGTAGCGCCGAATCTGACGATCAACAATACCGGTGACAGTGATGATGACGCCACGAATGAACTGCAGAAAATTTCCCTGGCCGGTAACCAACTGACCCTTTCCGACGGCGGCGGTACGGTTACACTGCCGGCTGGTGGCAGTGGTAATAACTATACTGCCGGAACAGCGATCAGCATTACGGGAACAGCCCCGAATCTGGTGATCAATAATACAGGCGACGTCAGTTCAACCAACGAACTACAGACAATTGCCCTGGCGGGCAACAACCTGACGTTGTCCAATAATGGTGGGACGGTCACTTTGCCGGCTGCAAATACCTACACCGCCGGCGCCGGCATCCAAATTACTGGTTCCGCACCCAATTTTAGCATAAAAAATACCGGCGACCTGAGTGAAACCAATGAGTTGCAAAACCTTTCGCTGAATGGCGCAGAATTAACCATTTCCGGCACCAACAGTACAGTGGATTTAACTCCCCTGCTTGCCGCTTCCGACCATTGGAAACTGGTTGCCAACGACTTGTTTAACACGAACACTGGCTCGGTTGTAATTGGTGAAAATCAGACCGACGGAAAATTTCAGGTAACCAGTTTAGGCCCTATTGGTGTACGGATCACGCAAAATAGCGGCGGATCTGCCAGCGCAGCGCTGTACGCCGAAACAACCGGTTCCGGACCTGGCGGCTTTTTCACTTCCGGCACGGGTCCGGCACTGGTCACGGGCGATGGTTTTGTCGGCATCAATAATGAAAATCCCGCTTTCCAGCTCGATGTTAAAGGTTCGGGGCATATTTTGTCAGACGGACCAACACCACAGTTGGCCCTGGAACAAGCAACCGGCGATTTCTCCCGCCTGCAGTTACGTAATGCCGCTGCCGGCAACTGGGCCTTGTCCGCTAAAGGTGGCCTCGGTACTGCCGGTGAATTTGGGCTGGATTTCAACGGCACCACCGCCAATGGCCAGCGTATGATGACCGTAAAAGGGAATGGCAGCGTCGGCATCGGCGGTATTAATAATGGTCCTTCCCGTCTCAAAGTGTTCCACAACTCGAGTGGTTTTGTGCTGGAGAATACGACCAACAGCCATAACTGGGAATTTTGGGTGAGTAGCGGCGACGGCAGCCTGGTGCTGTATAATGACCAGCTGCCAGCAGGTGTACCGGCCGGAACTTTTGCTACCAACGGCCTGTACGTGCCCTCCGACCGCAATCTAAAAAAGGAAGTGCTGGGTATGGCTAATGGCGTTTTGAACAAAGTGCTGCAACTCCAGCCGGTAACCTATCGCTATAATTCGGAAAAAGAAAGCGCTCAACGGTCAATGGGCTTCATCGCCCAGGATGTGCAGGACTTATTCCCGGAACTGGTGACCCGCAATCCGCTCCGCGACGGTCAGGGCGGTTACCTGGCGGTCAACTACGCCGGTTTTGGCGTACTGGCCGTCAAATCGATTCAGGAGCAGCAAGCCCAAATTGATAACCTGAAAAAGGAAAACGAGGTGCTGCGTAGCAAAACGGAGTCGCTGGAAGCTCGTTTACTGCGACTGGAACAACTGGTCGGCGCCAGGAAAGATTAAATTTTTCGTATAAATAAAGGCCACAGGATCGGTGTATTTCGATGCTGTGGCCTTTTTTATTCATCCGCCTGCCTGTGGTTGGTCTTATCATGCGTTTAATAAACCGATTATGATTGTTACTCCAAATCGATTACGCAGCCTGTTTGGGCTGCTGATCTTTTGCTGCGGTCAGTTTTTGTATGCTGATCCACCCGATACAATGACGGTGCACTACTACCTGCGCGACACGTTTTGTGCAAACCAAAGTTTATTCGTCGTTAACCAGATCTTTGACAAATTCAACCCCTCAGGAACCGTCCGGTTGATTGCTGCGGCCGTCGATGGCAGCGATAGCCTGATCCACGTAGAGCTGGTGTACCGGGAACCTTCCGTAGTACTGCTGGAGCAGGATCTTTGTGCGGGGGATACCTTGTGGGTAAATAACCAACCATATTACGCCGGTTTTTATCTGGGAGAAGAGACCATGGAAGGCGGGGCTGCGAATGGCTGCGACAGTATTATTACCGTACGTTTAAACATCGTGCAGCCGCCGGTGCGTACATTAAATGATACACTTTGCCCGGGAGATTTCCAGATGGTTAATGGACAGCGCTACGACCGCGATCACCCCGCCGGGTTAGAAATATTAGCGGCTGCAGCCCAGAATGGCTGCGACTCGCTGGTCATGATCGATCTGACGTTCAAGGACTTACAGATCAGCCTGGGTGCGGACCGGGCTATTATCAGCGGGGATACCATTTGTTTACAACCGACACTCAATTTTACGCCGGAAAGCCTGAGCTGGCTGCCGGCGCTCGACTGCACGGATCCGGACTGTAGCTCGAATTGTATACAGCCCATAACCGGCACTACCTATCAGGTCATGGCTACCGATAGCAGTGGTTGCTTGTTGAGCGACGACCTGCGCATTACGGTGAGTAACCAAAACCGGGTGTACGCACCAAACGTGTTCCAGCCGGAAGCTACCGAACCCAACAACCGGTTTTTCATCAGTACGGATGCCGGCGTGCAGGTACTTCGCCGGCTGTTCATCACCGACCGTTGGGGAGAAATACTGTTCGACCGGCAGGATGTACCGCCCAATCAGGCGGATGCGGGCTGGGATGGTACCTGGCGCGGCAAACCCGTTTCTCCGGGTGCTTATCTTTTCTGGACGGAACTGGAGCGGCTGGATGGCAGCCGTTTTAAGCTGGCCGGTACGGTAACGGTGCTGCGGTGATAAGGTTGATATGGTTGATATGGTTGATAAGGTTGATAAGGTTGATTATCAACCTTATCAACCCTTTTTTTATCAACCTTATCAACCCTTTTTATCAACCTCCGCGTTTGCCCTTTGGTGCCACCTTACCTTTTGCCGGCGGCGGCGGTGGTACCGGACGTGCTGGTCTGGTCGTAACTTTACGTTCTACATCGCTCAGGCGGTTCGGGTCTTCCATACCATGTCCGCGGAACCACCAGAACAAACCGCCGAAGAACAGCAACAGGGTCAACGCGGAGGCGAAGAAGGAGAGATTTTCGCCGACATACCAGGAACGCGGTTCGAAGCGCATTTCCAGTTTCATGTTTTGTCCGGCCGGCAGGCGCATGGCCCGGATGGCGTAGTTGGCTTTCATGAAATCGGCAGCCGGCTGTCCATTAATATACGTTTTCCAGCCTTTGGCCGGTGGGTAGTACACTTCGGGAAAAAGGGCCAGTTGTTCCGTTTTAGCGGAGTACTCATACTCCATTTTATCCGGGTGGTACTTGGTCAGTTCGATGATATTGGCACTGTCATACTGAATATTCAGCCCTTGTAACGGGCCGGCGTAAGATTGTTCCAATACGGCACTATCCTTCGGATTCAGCTTTTTCAAAGCCTGTAGTTCGGCATCGCCAGTGGCTACCACGTCGAAATGGCGTACGAACCAGGCATGGCCGCTGGCGTTCGGGTTTTTAATAACCTCCCCTTTCGGGCTGACAATATACTTACAGTTGAACATCCCGGCAATGGGCAGATTACCGGCTAACATATTGGGATTCAGGAAACTATCAATCATTTCCTGATATCGTTGCAACTTGGCGGCGTGGTAACCGCTCATACTTTTATGAAAGTAAGACGATGTGGCATTGCCGGTCAGGCTACCGCGGGCGAGATCCAGCACGCGGTAGTGGGGATCAGGATCTGCCTTAATTTGTTTATCGTAGTCCGCTTCAGGTGGCGTGGCCAGCGCCGATTTTTTCACCTGATACATATCCGAAGAAATGGTACGGCCGCAGACCATCCATTGATCGGCCAGCGCAAAAAAGGCCAGCGCACCCACCAGCACACCCGCCTTCAGGGAGCCCTGTAAATAGTACCAGATCAGGGCAGCAGCGATCAAAACCAGACCGAAGGAACGCAAAACGTCGCTGCGTACCCAGGCCGCGTGGTCATCGCGCAGATTAGCCAGCAAATCCGGCGTTTTGGCCAGGGCCTCCAGGGCTTGTTCGGAAGCGCCGCTCATACCCCAGGCCATCAGTAAAAGGAGGGTCGTAGCTGCGGACGCAATTCCCAAAGCCCGTCTTTTCCGCTCCACGGTTATGTCAGGATCGACCAGCTTTTGCAAACCCAGGGCGGCGAGGGCCGCAAAACATAGTTGTCCTAAACCGAGCGCCATGGATAAAGCCCGGAATTTATTGAACATCGGCAGGTAGTCGTAAAAAAGGTGGTTCAGGAAAAAACGCCCGGCCCAGCTAATGGAGACCATCAAAAGCGCACTGCTGACCAGCCACCATTTAGGGCTACCGGGCACCAGCACAGCGCCTAAAAGGAAGAGGAAACAGACGATAGCGCCGAAATAAATGGCTGTTCCAACCCCTTCCGCACCCGAGTACATTAAACCGCCTACTTGCCGGCCAGCTTGTTCGGCCGGTACCTGATCGCGGTATTTGGTGGTCAGGGTTTTATATAAGCTGGTGTTTTTATAGCTTTCATTGGCCCCGCCGCCGGCAAAGTGCGGCACGAGCAGCGTAAAACTTTCGGTCACGCCATAGCTGTATCCAAATGCGTAATCCTTGTTCAAGCCATTACCCTGGGCCGCTTTACTGCTCAATTCCGAGCCGCCGCGGATGGTTTCCTGCCCATACTCATAGGTTGGCCATAATTTGGACAGGTTACTGCCAAAACCCAGCAGAATTGCCAGACTACTGATAGCGAAGGCTTTACCCCAGCTCGCAAAAGCCTGATGACGAATGGCGTCGATGAATTGCACCAAAAAATAAACGCCCACCAATAACAGGGTATAATAGGTGATCTGTACGTGGTTCGCGTAGATCTGCATAGCCAGAAAAAGGGCCGTCAGTCCTCCGCCCAGCAACAACCGGCCGTTAAAAGCCCATATTACGCCGGCCAGTACGCCCGGGGTCATGGCCAGGGCCATCATTTTGGTGGAATGGCCGGCTTCGAGAATGTCCATATTATAGGTCGTAATGCCGTAAGCCACAGCGCCGAAAATGGCTACGCGCCAATCAGTTTTAAAAGCGCCCAACAGCAAATACATACAGAACATGGCCACGAACACCTGCGCCCACAGGCTGGTATAGTCTGCCCAGAGAAAAAGTGTTTTCAAAAACGGCTTGGTCAGATTCCCCTGCGGCGTCGTGTAAATTTGAAAAGAAGGCATGCCGCCGAATGCGCTGTTGGTCCAGAGTGGCGCATGGCCATCCTGCTTGATATATTGATGAATTTCCGTACTCATACCTCCTGCCCGGACATTATCAGATTGGGGCAACACTTTCCCACTGAATGCATTAGGAGCAAAAAATGCCGTAGCGACGACGAGCAAAACCCCAAGAGCAATGAGGTGCGGGATGATTTTTTTAAAATCCATAATAGTTTATGCGTAAGGTTGATGATTGGCGCGAAGGTAGATAAATGTTTTTTTCGGCCAAATCAGTTGAGTCGTTCCAGCAAAGCGAGTAGTTCGGAAGCGGGTATTTCATGCCCCCCATCAAAACTGGTTTCTTTGAAATCCACGCCATTGTCGTCTTCTATTTTCTGTAAAATGTCGAGGCGATCCGGGGTCAGAAATGGATCATGGGTGCCATATAATAAGTACAGGTTTTTGGTTTCCAGATAGCTGCGTTCGGCTGCATAGTCTATATCCTCGGGGGGCAAACCGGCCCACAACACCAGATCATGGAAGGCCGGCTGTAAACGCATGACCCAGCGACAAACCGTAGCGGTCCCCTGCGAAAAGCCGAGCAGTACCACCCGCAGTTGTTCCGGCAACTCGAGGCGTACGTGTTGGAGCAATTCTTGCAGGTACCGGGAATAATCGGCGATCTCGGCATCCCGGTACCGGCGTGTCATCCAGTTGGCGCCCGGCGGGCCGTCAAAGCCTTTACGATAAAAGTGATTCAATCCTTCCGGCGCAACTACCAGCGTCTCCCCGTCGTTGAGCAGGTGAAATTGTTCCAGAAATTCATCGGCCAGCTGACCATAACCGTGACACACAATCCACAAACGTCGAATATGTGGCCCTGGCTGACCAAGGACAAAGTAGTGGGCGGTACGGGCTACAGTAATGGTATGGTGCTGCATGGGGACTTGTTCGATCGTGCGAAAGGTAAACAGCTTTAACTTTGTGGTCTTTATTTAATTCAAAAACCGAACATATTACGCATGAAATGTTGCTATTTTCTACTCTTTGCCCTGGCCTTTTTTACGTATCCGGCCGCTGTTTCTGCCTGCGGTTATGGTTTTGTCGGCGATTGTTCCACCAATATTGGATTACAAATTAATGGTACCACCGACAGTTTTGCGGTCGCTCCCTGTCCGGGGGTCACCAGTTTTCAGGGTTTACAACTGGGTACTATTCAGACGCTGGCCCTCATTCGCGCCAGATCGATTAACTGGGAGAGTTGTATTAACAACGTCACCAGCGCCACTCTTTACTACCGGGTGTATCAAAGCGGTACCAGTGGCGGCGCCTGGCAGACACTGGTTTTAGAAGAAAATTATTTTACCCTGGCAGGACCTTATACAACGCGGTATCGCAGTTCCACCGCCAATATGGATTTGACCGCCGGTTTGCAAGTTGGCGAAAACTACATACTGGAAGCTTATTTCCGGGCCGAAATTGACACGATTGGCGACGATTTTATTCCCGAGACCTTTATTGTGCAAAATAATGACGGCGCTAATTTCCACCTGAATTTCCGGTACGGGGGTATTACAGCGCCTCCATTTACCGTGGTGGAAACCCATAAAACGGAGCCCAACTGTTTTGCCGATACGACCGGCAGCGTGGGTGTTGCCGTGTATGGAAATCAGAGCGGCCTTTTTTATCACTGGGGCAACATAAACAATAATTTCTACGCGCTGTACAACCTGGCCGCCGGCATTTATACCGTCACCGTCACCGGCGTGAATGGTTATAGCCAGGCCGATACCATCGAGCTGGGGCAACCGGCGCAAATTATCAGTCAATTCAATAACCTGGCTCTGCTGAGCTGCAACAATGGTATAGGCCAGGTGACGGCCGAGCCGGCTGGCGGAGCGGAGCCGTATAATTATCAATGGAGTAACGGCCAGAACACGGCCACCCTTACGGTGACTAGCCCCGGAAACTACGCACTGACGATCACGGATGCGCATGGCTGTTCATCCGATACGACCATTTCGATCCCTGCTTTTAGCCTGGAAACAACCATAAGTATGGCCAGTGGCCCCCTTTCGGGCACTGGATCGGCAACGGTTTGGCCCAGTGGTGGTAATGCTCCGTACACCTTCTTCTGGAATAACGGCAGCACTGACAGCAGTATTTACAATCTGTTACCCGGCAGTTACTGTGTGACGGTTATGGATGATACCGGTTGCAACCGGGATACCTGCGTCACTATCAGTTATTTCACGGCCACCGGCGAACCCCAGGCGACCAGTTTGTCCATCTGGCCCAATCCGGTGATGGCCGGTGATGATGTACACCTGGATTTACCCGACGTATTTATAAACCAGGAAGTAAAAATGGAAGTATACGATGTTTCCGGGCGGTTATGGCTACAGGAGATTCGGCGGGTAGGTACGAAGACGGTAAAGTTCAGCTGGGCAAGTCATTTACCACCCGGATTGTTTATGCTGCGTGTAAACAGTGCTGGAAAATTCATGTTCGGAAGGTTCATGGCACGATAATTTAGTCCAGTGCCGCAAAACCTTGCCCCTTTCAACCTTTTGACTAATTTTGCGCGAACAAAACTATTCTCTTTCATTCATCAATCACCTTACACAAAATTTACAATTATGAGCAAAAAACTGTTTCTCTTCCCAGCCCTCCTGCTTGGCGCTATGCTGATGTTCGCTCCGGCTTGCGGCGAATCCGATCCTTGTAAAGATGTTGACTGTGGCGTTAACGGCACCTGTTTTGAAGGTGGCTGTGTCTGCAACGAAGGCTTTGAAGGCTCTGCCTGTGCTGACGAATGGGCAACAAAATTCTTAGGCACCTACACAGGTAGCGATAACTGCGGTGGCGCTTTGACCAAACCAGTTGCAGTTACCCGCCTGAGCGGTACTTCCATTCGTGTTTCCAATTTTGGTGGTTTTGATTCCTACCTGGATGTAAACATCAAAAAAGCCACTGCTGGCGCAGATACGGCAGACCTGATTGAATTCACTAACGCCACTGATCCGTCCGGCCGTAAATTCACCGGCACCGGAACGTTGAGCGGTAACAGCCTGAGTGTCAACTACACGGTAACTTATTCCGACGGTACTTCTGAGACTTGCAACTTCACGGTTGTGAAGTAATCAGTAGCTTACTTACAACAAAGAAGAGGCCGATGAGAGTAATCTCATCGGCCTCTGTTTATTCAGGAGGAAGAACTATTAATTAGTTGCCGCCGCCACCGGCAGCACCCGGACGTTTTTTCTGCTGTTGGGCATCCATGGGTTGGCCAGCGCCGCTGCGCTCTTTCTGCTGTTCGACATTACCGGGTTGAGCAGCGCCTGGACGGTTTTTCTGTGGATCCGTTTTCGTGCCTTGTGGCAATGGATCGACGCGAGGTCCCTTCGTTTTCACGCCTTTCTTGGTTCCTTTCGTAGCCATTTCTGCCGTACGGGCAGCCAGCACTTCGTCATATTTGATCTGCGCAGCTTCTGCCACGCGGGTATCACACATCAGTTGCTTTTCCGAACGCAGGGTAGCGATTTTGGCGTCGATAGCCATTTTTACTTCGGCCTGCTGTTGTTCGAGGGTTTTACCGCCAAAAGCGGTGAGGGTGAAAAAGCCGGCTACTGCAACGGCGCCAGCCAAGAGCAAATTCTTATTCATGTCTTTTTTCTTTTTTGAATGAATGATAAGTTGAAACCAGTTGGTTCCGGAATTACTTGCCAGCCGGCATGGTTTTTTCAGCCGCCTGTTGGGCTTCCATATCCATCATGTTCACTTTCTCCTGTACCCGCTGGTCAAAATTAGCCTGACAAGCCTGGTCTTCTTCCGCCTCGACCGTAGCGCGTTGCGTCTCGTAACCGGTACTGATCGCGGCATCTAACTCCGCCTGGGTCATCAATTTGGGCCCGCAGGAAGCCAGCGAGAAAGTCAGCATAGCCCCGGCAAAAAATGCCATCATTGTTTTTTTCATCTTGTTCATTATTTTAATTGGTTGAAAAATGCGCGTAAAAGTAGCAATGGTTCGGTTGACCGTGTTCAAATGGGCTGACAAAATAATGGAGACAGGCTGAAAAAAAAATTCATCAAAAAGCTCCTCTTAAAATCGCCTTCCAAACGCCGGTTTCCTCCTATCATTGTTGGCCAAAATTCTGGCCGACTACTCAATTATAAAAGATGCTTTTTTGCCGACGTTCTACACAAAAGTTTGAAAAAAAATTTCGCGCACTCTGGCTGATCGCTCTATTTCTGCCTTTCCTGCAGTTCAGTCAGGCTCAAATTCAGGACCGTTCAGCCGATGAACTGTTGGAAAATTTCTTTCGGGACAATGAGCAGGCCTCGGAGTCGGACGCCCAGCAATTTCTCGAAATCCTGGAAAATTATCGTGCCAACCCCCTGAACCTAAACAGCGCCAGCCGCGACGAACTGTTTTCCCTGCACCTGCTCAACGAACTGCAGATTGAAAACCTGCTCCGCTACCGCGCACAGTTCGGTCCGCTCTTAAACGAATATGAACTGCAATCCGTCCCCGGCCTGGAAGTGAACGACATCCGGCGCCTGCTCACTTATACGCAGGTACGCACAAGCCTGGATACGCGGAATGCCAACATTCTGAAAGGACTGTATACCGGCGAAAATGATCTGCTCATGCGCTGGGGCCGGCCCGATCCGCCGAATTATACCGGCACAGTGGAAGGGCTGCCCAACGCCTGGGCCATCCGCTACCGGCATTCCTTCGATAACCGGCTGCGTTTTGGTTTTACCGCCGAAAATGATCCGGGGGAAGCCTTTTTCCATAAAAGTAACCGGCAGGGTTTTGATTTTTACAGCGCCCACCTGTTCGTGCAAAACCTGAACCGCACGGTGAAGGTGGTTGCCCTCGGCGACTACTCCGCCCGCTTCGGACAGGGCCTGTTGCTGCAAACCGGATTTTCGCCCGGCAAATCCGCTGAAACGACCTCCATCCTGCGCGGGGGACGTAAAATAAACGCCTATGCCGCCTTCGGGGAAAGCTACTTTTTCCGGGGCGCTGCCACCACAATGGCCTTCGGCAAACACCTCGAAATCACGGCTTTATACTCCGACCGGCGGCGTGATGGCAACGTGCTGCTGCCGGATACGACCGAGCTGGAATTTGCCGACATTACTTTTTCCTCGCTGCAAACCTCGGGGCTGCATCGTACCGCATCCGAAGTAGCGGATGAACACAGCCTGCACGAGCAGGTGGGTGGTCTTTCGGCTACCTACGGCTGGAAAAACGGCCAGGTGTCGGTCAATGGCCTGTCTATTATGTACGACAAAGCCTTTAATCCAAGTCAGGCCGCCTACCGGCAATTCACATTCCGGGGGCAAACGCTCACGGGTGGCAGCGTGGATTACAACTGGCGGCGACGGAACTGGCTGTTATTTGGCGAAGCCGCCCGCAGTGATAACGGCGGCATGGCCATGGTGAACGGGCTGCTGCTTTCGCCCGACCAGCACGTAACTTTCTCGGCGGTCCACCGATCACTAGACCGGGACTATCAGTCGGTGTATGCGGCTCCATTTGCCGAGACTTCCGGGGCCTCCAACGAAAACGGTTTGTTTATCGGCGCCGATATTCGTTACCTAAGGCGCTGGCAATTAAATGCTTATGCCGATGTATGGCGTCACCCCTGGCTGCGATTCGGCGTCAGTGCGCCTTCGCAGGGGCGGGAGTTTCTGGCCCGGCTCTTATGGACCAAAAGCCGCAGTTTTTCCGTGTATGGCTTGTGGCAGGCGGAGACGAAAGAACGAGATGGCAACGTAGGGGATATAACTGCACTGGTTGAGAACCGGCGCGACCGGCTACGGCTGCACGCTATTTACAAGGTTAGTAAGGCAGTAGAGTTACGCAGTCGTATGGAATGGACCATTTATGAAATTGCGGATGCAGATCGTACGCATGGGTTTATTGCTTACCAGGAGGCGGTGGTCAAACCGCTCGGCTTCCCGGTAACCGGCACCATTCGATACGCCATTTATGATACGGAAAACTTTGACACCCGGGTGTATGCCTATGAAAACGACCTTTTTTCCGCCATTTCAATTCCCGCCTTTTCAGGGCGTGGCTCCCGTATTTATATGAATGTACACTGGCGGGTAAATCACTGGTTGCGCCTGGAAGCCCGGGTCGAACAAACCAATCAACTACGGGCCGTGACCAGCAGTAACATTACCGGAAAAGACCGATACTGGAAATTGCAGGCCCGGATAAAATGGTAAATCTAAACGGCGGTGGGCATCAGGCCGTTAATCGCTTCGACGCCGACAATTTCGGGCACTTTACTGCGAATAGCCTCCTGAATACCGGCCCGTAAGGTCATAGCTGACATCGAACACGATTCGCACATACCCGTCCACCGGATCTTGACGTGCATATCTTCGGTAACTTCGACGACCTGCACATCGCCACCGTCCACCCGCAGGTGGGGCCGCACGCTACTCAGTGCGTCTTCAATTCTATCCAGTAACAATTGCTTGTCCGTCATGCGTTTCTTATTTCTGCAAACATAACACCTTAAAAGAGATGTTGATGAAAAAACCCCAAATAGGTGGGTGAAAGGCGGTTTGAAGTTGATAAGGTTGATGAGGTTGATAAGACATACATGCCCGGCGTGATTTTATAAACCTTATAAACCTTATCAACCCTTATCAACCCTTTTCAACCGCAAGTTTCTCCTGATACAACTTCCTGAATTTCCGCACTTTCGGCGCAATGACGATGGAACAGTAAGGCTGATAGGGGTTGTTTTTAAAATAATTCTGGTGGTAGTTTTCCGCCTTGAAAAACTTATTGAAGGGCGAAATTTCCGTGACGATCGGATCGTCCCAAATGTCTTTGGAACTGACTTTGACCTGCTCCGCTACGGCCTGCTGCTCCGGAGAATGATAGTAAATCACCGAACGATACTGCGTGCCCGAGTCATTGCCCTGCCGGTTCAGCGTAGTCGGATCATGTACGGTGAAAAACACTTCCAGTATTTGCTGAAAACTAATGATAGCGGGGTCGAAAGTGACCTGAATGACTTCCGCATGGCCGGTTGTGCCACTGCACACCGCTTCATAGCTGGGATTATCATTTTTACCGCCAGCATAGCCGCTTTCTACTTTCTGTACGCCTTTCAGGTCCTGAAAAAAGGCTTCGACGCACCAGAAACAGCCGCCACCCAAAGTAGCAATTTCCGTCTGGCCGCTCTGCTGCGTATTCATGGAATCGGTAACAACCGGGGTAGTTTGCATAAGAATAATGGATTGTATTGGTGAGGTACTGGTGCACAGGCAACCGGTAGAGCATTCAAACAGATACAAGGGGTAAAAGTTGGTCAGCAACGCGTCAATAAGCCGCCATGGCTGGTGTCGGCGCAGTATGTCGTTGCAAATTATAGCCTTTTTCACCCGCCAGCATGGTCAGGAAACGGTTCAGCCCCGTCCATTTGGCATCGTCGAGCTCGTAGCTGATGTTATGCCGGAAATAGTCTTCTACATCGAAACCGGGTATGGTCGGCAGAATTTTAGTCAGATCGGGTATATGATCGATGCCGATTTGCAAGGCGGCATTAAAACGCGTCAGCAGTTCCGGATCAATTGGTTTCGTACTGATCCAGGCGGCAAAAACAAAGGGCAAACCCGTCCAGGCGGTCCAGGCCTCCCCGAGATCATAGGTAAAAGCGAACTGTTTCTCCCGGCCGATGGCCCGGTCGCCGATGATCACGGCGGCGGTTTCTCCCCCTACATGTTGTTCAAAACCCTCCGTGGCCGGGATAAATTCGGGGCTTATCTGCCAGTACTGCGCGCATAAAATACGGACCAGCGCCACCGACGTTCGGGAATGGAAATCCAGATACACGCGTTTGATCTCGGCCAAAGGCTTATCCGAGAATAAACAAACGGTTTTGACCTTACCGACCGCACCGATGCAGTAGTCGGAAACCAGGTAAGCGCCGGGTAATTCCGGGATGATGGCTACCGGCGCTAAAGCCAGGTCCGCCTCCCCGGTGAGCAGTTTCTGCGCGCAAAGTGATGGAATATCCAGACTCAAATTCAGACTATCCGCCAGATCGCTGCGGTACAGGCCGTAGATGAAAGGCTTGGTATTCAAGTAACTGACTGCGGATATACGTAACTGGGACATAGTTTTAAAAATGTAGACAATGGTTCAGGTGACCACATAGCAGTTCCCACTGCCCAAACAACTAAAAGTACGTGTCCTGCCCTACTCCACCCCATTCGCCAGAGCCTGTAAATGGCGCAGGTCATTTTCCATTTCAAACGTAAATTGTTCATTTTCAAAGCGCATTACATACACCCCGGTGTTGGCATGGGGCATGTGTTCCATGTCGCCCGGACCTAAGCCCTTGAGTAAGGTCAGCAAACAGCGCAAGGTCCGGCCATGCGTAGCGACCACAATACGTTGTTCCGGTCGGGTTTTAAGCCAATCCACGAAACGGCTGACGCGTAGAAGCAATTGGCCCGCACTTTCTCCGCCGGGCATGGACGCGTCCAGATTACCATTTTGCCAGTGCGCAATGGTACTCCGGTAAACCTCCACCTGTTCCGGCGTACTGGGTTTACCTTCCTGCTCCCCCCAGCTGATCTCGTTGATGTCCGGCGTCTGGATCCAGGGAATATGCTGGTCGATAAAAGCCTGCACGGTCTGGTGGGTGCGCTTGAGTCTGGACGTGACAATCAATTGAAAATCAATGTCCCGGTAAGCTTCAAAGAAAGCGCGGGCCTGATTAATGCCGGTTTCGTTGAGGTCGGTATCCACTCCGCTGCCCTGCACAATGCCCAGGCGGTTGTATTCGGTTTCGCCGTGGCGAAGGATGTATATGAGCATGAGAGGTGGGTTTGTTGGTTTGGGGGTTAGTTTTGAATGACGGGCAGTTCAAAGTAACCACGATATTGTTTGTCTTCGGCAAATACGGTTTCCGAAAAATCCTGCACCACGTTATAAAGCGTATCGCGTTCTACTGGACGGCGACCGGTACGGCGGATCATTTCCACCAGTTGCTGCGTGGTCAGGCTCGGATGTTGTTCTTCCGAACCGGCCATGGAGTATATTTTAGTAGTATCGTCGATGGTACCATCCAGATCGTCGACGCCGAACGAAAGCGACATCTGGGCGACCGGACGGCCGATCATGGGCCAGTAGGCTTTCAGGTGATCGAAGTTATCGAGGTAAATGCGGCTGATCGCGTAGTTACGCAGGTCTTCCACCGTGGTACTTTCGGCAATGTGGCTCATCTGGTTGTCCTGATTGCGGAACTTGAGCGGAATGAAGGTTTGGAAACCACCCGTTTTATCCTGCAACTGCCGCAGTTGTTCCAGGTGATCCACCCGGTGTTTAAACTGCTCGATGTGGCCGTACAACATGGTGGCGTTGGAGCGCATACCCAGTTCGTGCCAGATTTCGTGGATGCGCAGCCACTGTTCGCCCGTACATTTATCGGCGGCGATCAGCTCCCTGATTTCCGGATGAAAAATTTCCGCTCCGCCGCCGGGCATACTATCTACGCCGGCTTCTTTAATGAGTCGCATACCTTCTTCGTATGAAATCTTGGCTTTTTTGAAAATGTAGTGGTATTCCACCGGCGTCAGTGCTTTAACATGCAGTTCCGGACGATGCGCTTTTATTTTACCGAAAAATTCCTGGTAAAAAGGCAGGTCGTACTGCGGCAAAACACCGCCCACTATATGCACCTCGGTCACCGGTTCGCCGTCATATTTATACACGATGTCCAGCATATCCTGCATCGAAAAAGCCCAGGCATCCGTATCGGAACGCTGCTTGATCAGCCGGGAGTACGAGCAGAACTTGCAGTCGTACACGCATAAGTTAGTCGGTTCTATATGGAAATTCCGGTTGAAGTAGGTGGCGTCCCCGTTTTTGCGTTCGCGGACGAAATTAGCCAGCAAACCGAGATAAGCCAGCTCGCCTTCTTCAAAAAGAAAAACCCCTTCTTCAAAAGTAATGCGCTGGTTATCAGCCACTTTCTGCGCAATCCTTCGATGTTCGGCGCTTAAGGAGGGATCATTCAGCAGGAGTTCCAGTTGTTCGACACTGCGCATAAGTAGCTTTAATTTAGCAAGGAAAACCCCGTTTCCAGGGCTTTGTTCAGAAGTTTCAATTATTTATGAAAATTAAAAAGCACGCTCAATCATTGAATTTTATCAGTTCCACGAGTTTACGGGCATTGACTTCGTTGGAGAATTCTTTTTCCAGTATAGCCCGCCGCGCATCGATCCGGTTTTCTTCAAAGGGCGCATTGATCAGTGCTTCCACCGTCTGTCGAAAGGCGGACCCTGAGGTACGCACGTAGCAAAGTTTATCCAGGCCCGTACCGCTCACCATTTCCTCATTGACCAGGCAGAAACGGCCCTGGAACAAGGCATTGAGCAGCTTGAGTTTGATGCCCGACACCTGGAACGATACCAGCACATTAATATGGGCTTCGGCAATCAGGTCGCGCATACGCGCATCATCCGGGTTTTCCACCAGTTGAATATGGTCATAGCGGTTAATGAGTTCCTTCAGGGTTTCCGACGCTTCCATGCCTGCCACCACGAGCGGAAAATCCATAGTAGCAAAGACCTCTTCGATGAGCCAGATGGCGGCCCGCTCGTTATCGGGTACGCTGAGTTTGCCGTGAAAGAGAGCGTATTCCCCACGGCCCACCAGACTTTCTACGCGTTGATTGGGATGAAAAGCCGGAATATAGTGGGTGTGGGAATTCATTTTCCGGTAATAAGCCGCATCGTTTGTTGAAAGCGTGATAATTTCATCGGCATTCCGTACGACTTTGGGTTCGATACGCTGGAGTTTAATGCTTTCGATGAAATAGTAGGCTTTCTCGAACATCCGGGTGCCGGGGGTGAGCCGGGCCAGGTTTTCGTAGTACTGCCACTCCACATTATGCATTTGCACGAGTTTCTGACGATTACGTAATTGCTTATGCCAGAGGAGGGCGCAGGTATGCATGCCTTGAAATAAAACAGGATAGGCATCTTTCCGCAGGCGTTTGATCAGCGCGCTCTGATCGCGGGTACGCATGATAAATGGCAGCAGGTGAAATTGGTGGAACGGGGAGCGACTGCGCGGATAATAATGAACCTCCTGACAGTAAATCTCCAGTTCGGTCTGCGGCTGCCGTTCGCCATACTGGAAACAATGCAGGATAATTTGCACCCCCTGGGCATGCAGGGCCTTGATCTGATTGAAAATAACGATCACGCCCCCGTAATTGGCCGGGTAGGGAATATCGAAGGAAATAATATGCAGGAACATGGGCAGCTTCCGGCCTGAGGCCGGTTTGTGTTCGGCGGTAAAGATAGAAAAATTTCCACCGGGACTGTCAGCCGCAGTCAGGCCGGCATTTCAGCCGCTACGCATCCGATCCGGCCAGATCAAAAAAGTTGCGAAAAAAATCACCAATTTTACTTGTTTATTATTTGGCAGTACCCCTACCTTAGGCAAATGAAACAGGGGTGGTTAACCCCGCTTTCCAAATACTA
This sequence comes from Saprospirales bacterium, assembly GCA_031425035.1. Taxonomy (GTDB): domain Bacteria; phylum Bacteroidota; class Bacteroidia; order Chitinophagales; family Saprospiraceae; genus M3007. The sequence goes on from JANPIN010000083.1 coordinate 66,368, forward strand.
TTGTTCACTAAACTTTCAAGATTATGAACATCACTTTCCAGGAGCTTCGCCGCATCAAACATGCTCTCCCCCACGGAAGCATCAATCGCATTGCCAGTGATCTGGCACTCGAAGAGCAAACGGTACGCAATTATTTTGGAGCCAACAATTATCAGGACGGCAAGCTGGTGGAATTCCACCTCGAGCCTGGCCCGAACGGCGGCGTTGTACATTTGGAAGACCCTACGATTCTTAACCGCGCGCTGGAAATTCTCGGCGAGCCTCAATTAGTGCACTAAATACACCTTCGAAAGAGTACCCAATGTTGTAGCCTATCAGGCACTAAAATGAAGGGAAACCGGTCAGCGACGCGGTTTCCCTTTTTTATTGGCAATGACTATAGTCAGCGCCTACACCTAAATCCTTACTTCTGTACCACGAACTTCAGCGTACGCGTACCAACTGTAGTCGCCATACGCACGATGTACATACCATTGGCCAGTTGCGGCACCTGGTAAGTCAGCAGTTCGTTGGTCAAACCTTTACGGTTGTCGATGTTGATCACGCGGCCGCTCATTTCAGCCAAAGTGATGGTGGCATCCGTAGCCTGATCGAAACCGACCTGCAGGTTCAGCGTCGTCTGGATCGGGTTTGGCAGTACCGCCATCGCCGTTTCAGGCAGTGGCTGTTCGTCGACCGAAGTCACCAGATCCAGGTTCATGCGGATCACCGGGTTGAAGTCAGCACCAAAACCGGCGAACCAGCCACTGGCATCGTTAAACGCCAGGGAAGACAGGAAGAAGTGCGAAGTTTCGTCGCTAACCGCGTGGAATGCGGTGTTGTTCGCATCCGTGTACTCAATAGAAGCGAAATAACGCGCTCCTTTTTCCAGCAACACACCAGCTTCACCGGAAGCTACGTCTTCAATAGAGGCAGTTTCAATATCGAAGTTGGCGGCGCCATCCGGGAAATCAAAGGAACCCAGACCGAGCCATTCCAGGCTGGAGCTAAAGAACAGCGTTTCGTCAAAGTTGCTGAAATCCGGCAGTACGTCATCATTTACCTTGAATAAATAGGCTGTTACCGAAATATCTTCCAATTGAATAGCCGGAGCGCCGTTCGTAGCGGCAGCAATATCAAACGATAATACGCGATATTTTTCCAGCGATTCGGAACTCATCTGATACAGGTTGGCATAGGCATAGTTGCCACCGCCGGCAGGCTGATTGGCGGAGTTTGGCCCACGCTCTTTCGAGAACAGGTTGTCCGTTACCTCGAAGAAGTCACCGTCCACGTTATCGTTAGGTCTGGCATCCGTAGAATCGGAAGAAACAGCATACACGACGCTGTACAGTCCGGTGGTCAACTCCGGGGCAAAACGGTTGGGCAGCACGATCAGGCTATCGATATAACCTACTGGCAGTACGTCAATTTTCGCGCTGTCGACAAACAGTATGTTGTTGTTATCGTCCGCCACGTATGCGAACAAGGTTACGTTTTTCTGATCGACGATGCCCTTATTCGATACATAACCGTAGAATCCGAAAGTATCGGTTTTGATCTCCGAAACAGGCGTAGCGTAGCTGGAAACCGGGTAGAAGAAATCACCCAGCACCAGGTTATTGGCGGGCGTTGGATCTACCGTTGTCAACTGTACGTCGTCCAGCATCCACCAGTATTCGTAGTTACCCGTCCATTCCCATTGGAGGTACACCACCGGTTTGTTGGCGGCGACAACGGAAATATTGATGGCTGCAATGTGGGGGTTGTCCGAAAAACGGTTGTTAACATCCAGGCCTTCCACGACATTGTAGGAAGTCCAGTTCGTACCATCCGTACTGACTTTCAAAACCACATTGTCCGTAGAGGGCACTGCGAATACGCCAACATAATTTTGAAAAATGGCGAATACTTTGGACGCTGCAGAGCAATCGATCGCGCTGGTCGTCAGGCGGCTGATGTGGTTGGTTGGTAAATCACCGGCCGCATCAGAATCGACGACCACAAAGCCATTGGCAGCAGTGGTGCTGGCAAATGGGTCCTGGCCGTATAAATCGACGCAGTTAGGGCTCGGTCCGGTACCGCTACATGCTTCCCAAAGTACGCCATTGCTGGAACCGTCCGTCGTTGTCCAACCCGTTGGAATACCGTTGTCAAAATCTTCCGTCCAGAACGGAGCTTGTGCTGTCGCCATTCCGGCAGACAGTAAAAGAATGCCAGTAAGCAGTTGTGTAAATGTTCGTTGCATTATGTTGAAAATGTTTGTGAAACAAAAAATCCGGCAGAAAGGTAGTAAGCCCTGCCGGATTCAAAATGATTGTGCCAGACAAACGACCATTTATTGGCCGAAAGTCCTTTTTTTACGTTTAAACGCCCGCTTTTTTGGTCTCTTTGGCCCAGGTATCTTTCAGGGTCACAGTGCGGTTGAAAACCGGTTTATCCGCCGTTCCATCCGGATCGGCGCAGAAGTAGCCCAGCCGCGTAAACTGAAACTTGTCGCCCGGTTTTGCTTCAGCCAGGTCGGGTTCGACCATCGCGTTTTCAATAATACGCAGCGAATCGGGGTTGATCGTCGCTTTGAAATTCTCTTCCGAAGCCGGATCTTCCACCTGAAACAAGCGGTCATAAATCCGCACCTCCGCCACTTTCGCATTGCTGGCCGATAACCAGTGAATAACGCCCTGTGGTTTCAAACCGGACGTATCGTGTCCCGAGCGGCTTTCCGGAACGTACATACAGTGCAGTTCGGTGATCTTGCCGTCTTCGTCCTTGATCACCGCCTCGCAGCGAATAATGAAGCCGGATTTTAGCCGCACCATGCCGCCTGGCGACAAACGGAAATATTTCGGTGGCGGGTTTTCCATGAAATCGTCCTGCTCGATGTAGAGTTCCCGGGTAAAGGCCAGTTCCCGCTTACCCGTTGCCGGATCTTCGGGATTGTTCTCCGTTTCCATCCACTCGACGTGGTTTTCCGGAAAGTTGATCAGCACGACTTTCAAGGGTTCCAGCACGGCAAAACGGCGCTGGGCAATTTTATTCAGATCTTCGCGGATACAAAATTCGAGTTGCGACATTTCGACCATGTTATCCCGTTTGCCGAGCCCGATGCGCTGACAAAATTCGCGGATAGCAGCAGCCGTATAACCCCGGCGGCGGAACCCGCTGATGGTCGGCATCCGCGGATCATCCCAGTCGCGGACGTGGTTTTCTTCCACCAGCTGGCGCAGTTTGCGTTTGCTGGTGACGGCATAACTGACGTTGCGGCGCGCAAACTCATACTGTTTGGAAGGGAAAATGCCCAGTTGCCCGATGCACCAGTCGTATAACTCGCGGTGTGGCGCAAACTCCAGCGTACAGATCGAGTGGGTTATTTGCTCCAGACTATCGCTCTGTCCATGCGCCCAGTCGTACATCGGATAAATGCTCCAGGCATCGCCCGTGCGGTGGTGATGGGCATGTTTTATCCGGTATAGCAGCGGATCGCGCATGATCATATTCGGCGAAGCCATGTCGATCTTGGCACGCAGCGTGCAGTGCCCGTCCGGGAACTCCCCGGACTTCATGCGCTCAAACAGATCGAGGTTTTCCTCCGGCGTGGTGTCGCGGTATGGGCTGTTCTGTCCGGGTTCGGTGGGCGTACCTTTCAACACGGCCATTTGTTCGGCCGTGGAAAAATCTACATAGGCTTTCCCGTTGGTAATCAGCGTTTTCGCCCACTCGTATAACTGCGGGAAATAATCGGAAGCGTAGTAAATATTGGCCGGTTCGAAACCCAGCCAGCGCACGTCTTCCAGAATGCTGTCCACGTATTCCGTTTCCTCGGTCACCGGATTGGTATCGTCGAAACGCAGGTTGGTGGAGCCGCCGTATTTCTGCGCCAGCGTGAAATTCAGACAAATGCTGGTCGCGTGACCGATGTGTAAATAACCGTTCGGTTCCGGCGGGAAGCGGGTACGAATAAGCTCGTATTTGCCGGCAGCCAGATCGGCTTCGACAATTTCTTCCAGGAAGTTCAGGTGCTCCGGCGCCGTAGATTTATCTGTGCTCATAAGACTGGGTTGTTGTTGGTTGATTAAAGGGATTGATGAGGTTGATAACTCTTCCTCACATCCGCTCCGGCATGTCGATCCCCACCAGGGTCATGCCCGAACGCAGCACCTGACCGACAGCCTGGCTAAGCTGCAAACGAAAGGATTTGGCTTCGGCGGTTTCCGCACCGAAGACTTTCAGGTCATGCCAGAAACGGTGGTAGTTTTTGGCCAGACCGTAACAGTAGTTCGCAATCAGCGATGGATCGTAGTTATCGGCTGCCGACTGCACAATAGCCGGATAATCGTACAAGTTCCGTAAAAGTTCCCGTTCCTGTGGTTGCAGGTCCTGATAAGAAGCGGCCAGCGACAGGTCCACCTGCTCTTTGGATACGCGTTGCATCAGGCCGTGAATACGTACGTACGAGTATTGGATATATGGACCGGTCTGCCCCTGCATATCGACGGATTCTTCCGGGTTGAAGATAATTTTCTTATGCGGGTGCACCTTGATAATGAAGTACTTCAGAGCCGCCATACCGACTTTATGGGCCGTCACCGCCTGTTCAGCCGCCGGAATATCACCTTCTTCGCCCCGCGTCCGAATACCCTCGGCTGCCAGGCGCGTGACTTCCGCCACCAGGTCATCGGCATCGACGACGGTGCCTTCGCGGGTCTTCATGCGACCGGAAGGCAGTTCCACCAGGCCGTAAGAAAGGTGGTATAGTCCGTCGGCATACGGTTCGCCGAGGCGTTTGAGGGTCTCGAACAGCACGTTGAAGTGGTAGTCCTGTTCATTAGCGACAACATAGACCATGCGTTTTGCCCCAAAGTCCTCGTACCGCATCCGCGAAGTGCCGAGATCCTGGGTGACATACACCGAAGTACCGTCTGCGCGCAGCACGATCTTTTGGTCGAATCCGGCATCCGTCAGGTCGATCCATACCGAGCCGTCTTCCTTTTTAAAGAAAACCTCTTTTTGCAGGCCTTCGTCCACGATGTTTTTGCCAAGCAAATACGTATCGCTTTCGTAGTACAGTTTATCGAAATCAACCCCCAGATCGGCGTAGGTTTTTTCAAAACCGGCATAGACCCAGTTATTCATTTTTCGCCAGAGTTCCAGGGTTTCCGGATCGTGGTTTTCCCATTTCAAGAGCATTTCCCGCACGGCAGCGCCGAGTAAGGAGTAATCGTTGAACCACTTGTTCTTGTATTCTTTGAAAAAATCCTTTTCCGACTGGCCGGGTTTATGTTTGGATTCAAACAGGGCAAATCCCTCCGGCGAACCCTGCCAGATTTCGTATTCGGCCTTGACCTTTTGTTCGAAGAGCACGTAGTAGTCCCCGACGAAATGGTCGCTTTTAGTACCGGTCGATGCGGGCGTTTGTCCTTCGCCGAACATTTTCCAGGACAACATGCTTTTGCAAATAGCGACGCCCCGGTCATTGATGATCTGCACTTTTACCACGTCATAACCAACGGCCTCCAGGATCTGGGCACAGGACCAGCCAAGTAAAATGTTACGCACATGGCCCAGGTGGAGCGGTTTATTGGTGTTGGGCGAAGCGAATTCCACCAGCACCCGCTCACCGTTGTGTGGCTGACGGCCGTAATCAGCATCCGTGACCACCGTTTTAAGCAGGTCCTGCCAGAAGGAATCGACGATTTCGAGGTTCAAAAAACCTTTAACGACGTTGAATCCCTTGATGGCGGGTACTTTTTCCTGTAAAAATGCCCCAATTTCCTGAGCGGCTGCGTCCGGAGATTTTTTTGCCGCTTTCACGAATGGAAAAATAACTACCGAATAATCGCCCGTAAAATCGGCCGGTGTGGTGTTCACCTGCACCTTGCCGGGTTCGGTTGGTTCGCCGTACAGCGCCTCGACGGCCTGGGCAACGGCATGCTGAAAAATGGAGACGATGTTCATAAAAACCTGGTGGCTGAGCCGACAGCCGGAAGTTGCCCGTGAGCTGGTTCCGTTTTATTTGCCGATGAAAATCGCTAATAACTTGATAAACAGCGATTTGAAAAATAAAAAATGGGGCCACTTTTTCAGATGACCCCATTAAGGGAGGATAATGGGGCTCGAACCCACGACCTCTGGTACCACAAACCAGCGCTCTAACCAGCTGAGCTATACCCTCCATGTGCTCTTTCAAGCGGGTGCAAAGATAGAAGCGGTTTTCGCAAACCGACAAGCGATGAACCCCTGAATTTTCTAAAAAGTTCCAAACACTACCCTTCACTGCGTTTTAATCGCTGCAATCAATTGCAAGAGAAGGGGTTATGAAAATGAATTTTATTGTCGCTTAAGCCGCACTGGTCGCCGGAAGGGGGCGCCAGCTGCGTATTTTCTTCAACACCTTATATAATTTCAGGTTGATCGACGGATTTGCGGTGAAAAAATGACCGTTAATCGTCAGCCAGTCCTTCTCTTTTTTGATTTCCCGTAACTCCTGATACAGGATGCGGCGCGGTTTGTCGAAAGGCGCCCGCCAGTACAACGCCTGGTCGGTCATGGCAAAGCCTTCCTTGCAATTTCCCTTTAGAGACAGGTCGCCAATAAAGAATACTTTTTCCCGGCGTTCAGCCAGCAGGAATTGTTTGCAGGCATTGGCCAGCAGATTTTCCGGCATTGTAACGAAGTTGAAATAGAAGTCCTCCTGCTCCCGCTCGAAATCGAGGAAATCGCGGATCATGGCCCACAGGTCGGTTTTACCAGGCCGCGCCTTTTCATATTTAAGTATAGCCGTCGGCAGGATCATGCCGTGCAGGTCAGGGCAGTACTGAATGATGAAAAAGTCGAGTAAGCCCTCGAAACTTTCCTCCAGGCGGCGATCAATTTCCGGCAGGGCTTCCGTGCCGAAGCGTTCCCACTGAATCAGCACGTCCTCCCCGATCTGCTCGGACCGTACATCGTAGAGCTCGCGAAACTTGGACTGATAAAAACGTTCCACGTATTCACTGTAGCGACTGTGGTCATGTTCTTCTTCGACGCGATGACGTAAGTTCTTGAAAAACAGGGCTTTGACCTGGGCGGTGATGGTCAGCCCATCAAAAATCAAGGGATAAACCGGCTCATAGACGCGGTTGCTGGCTATTTTGCCCTCGAAATGGAAACCACAGTGGTGGCAGAAAACCGAAGCCAAAGGACTATGATCCTGGCAGGCCGGACAAGGCTTGGTTTTTTCAACGACTTTATCCCCACAGCGGTGGCAAAATTTCGCGCCGGGTATGAATTCAGCCGCACAGTTGGGACAGAGTTGCATGAAACGTCAGGAATAAAAGTGGAGGATGAGCAGATTGCTGGTGCAAATTTAAACTATTTGTTTTACACAAGCCTATTCTTTTTTAAAAATTACGCAAGCATTACCGTTTATGGGCAAGCAGATAAAAAAGAGTGATTTACCCCGAAAGACCTGTGAAGTCTGTGGCAAACCGTTCACCTGGCGTAAAAAATGGGAAAAAGTATGGTCGGAGGTCAAATATTGCAGCGATCGCTGTCGGGAAAACAAAAAACTTCCCGTGGTGGATAAGCATACCTAAGCAGGTAGACTTGATCTAATTCCGACTTTTAAAACAATCTATCTGATTAGTGCATGAATTATTTTCCAGTCACCAACTCTACCCTATCGGCTGCTCATCTGGTTCAATTTTTACGGGAAAAATACGCGATGACAGATGCTGCGGAATGTCGACTCATTCGATGTGGAATCAATGATACGTACCTGATCACCGACCTGGACCGCCAGTATGTGTTCCGGGTTTATAGTCTGCACTGGCGTTCCGAAACAGAAATTTTAGAAGAAATACGGCTCTTAAATCATTTAAAAGCGCATGGCATTTCTATTTCCTATGCACTTGCTGACCGGAAAGAAAACTACCTGCAGGTATTGTCAGCGCCGGAGGGAGAACGATTCGGCGTACTATTTTCCTATGCGGCAGGGGAGAAAAAGCATAGTTATTCGCCGGAGATTCATTATCACATTGGCGTACTGATGGCTCAACTGCATCAGGTTTGTCAGGATCAAACTTTGGCCCGGATCACGTACACGCCGCAAACCCTGATCGTGGATGCCTTACCGGAAATTGCACAATTTTTGCCGGCAAATACCGAGGAAATGGCATTTATGCAGTCTACGGCGACCTATTTACAGCAGGTTTTGGACAGCAGCAATGTCCGCGAAATCCGCCGGGGCGTGGTCCATCTGGACATTTGGTTCGACAACCTGAATATTGATCAGCAGGGCCAGGCCACCATTTTCGATTTTGATTTTTGCGGAAATGGCTGGTTAGCTCTGGACCTGGCCTATTACGTCATGCAGGTCTATCACCTGGAAAAAGACGAAATGGAATGTCAAATGAAGACCGCCAGCTTTCTCAGCGGCTATGAATCCATCACCCCAATCAGCCGGGAAGAAAAACGCCTGCTGCCAATGCTGGGCCTCAGCCTGTATTTTTTCTACCTGGGTGTGCAATGCCGGCGGTTTGACAACTGGTCCAACGTTTTTCTAAGTGAAAACTATTTGAAACGCTTCATAAACGGCATCGTAAAAAAGTATTGGGAGGCGAATGGACTCCCTACTCCGGTTTAAATATCAGCGCTCAAACTCGATCGTATACTCCGATACATATTTACCCAGATCGGAATATTTATAAAACAGGCGGGCTTTTTTCCCTAAGCGCAGGCAGGTGTACTTGTTGGCGACGTCCTCCGGCGTGTTCATAGGTTGCAGCGAAGGATACCACATTATATGGCCGGGTCGGTCTACCAGTAGCTGTGGTTTGGACCAGTCTGCGGCGTTTTTCCCTGCTCCCAGATCTTCGTGGGTATTGAAGGAAATAAACAGGCTGCTGCCCACCCAGGAAGGCCCGATGGTTTTGCCCATGAGCATCACCCAGCATTGCAAATAGGTGTTCCAGCTCACGGAAGGGCCCCAGTGAAAACCGGGCTGGTTGGACGATGTGGCGCCGCCGCCTTCATTTATGGGGATTTGCAACTGCGTAAAGGGCTGGCCCACACCGTCCCAGGCGATGTTAAAAGCCTCGCCTCCCCAGCGCTGGGCCTTGCCTTCCGGCTGATCCAGATCGCTCAGGCGAATGCGCGCCGCGCTGATACACTGACCACTCCATTCCTTGACCGGATCATAGGTGGCCGCCTCATACACGCCTGGATAACTGTATTCGCCGTAAAATAAATACAGGTAGTCGCCGATGGCCACCGCCGAAGGATCGCCGACGCCCCCGGCAAAAGTGAGCGAGGTATTATGCGGTTTGAGGATCATGCGGGGCTGTTTGTCTTCGATAAACAGGCCTTGATTGGCCCAGCTTCTTCCGCCATTGGTGGATTTCATGACCCCGATCCGGCAGACCGCTGCGGCTGACTCCGGACCGCGTAGTCCCTGCGGCCACAATTTATCAATATAGCCCGAACCGGTGGTCGGGTTATACGGTAAGGTAGCGGGGTAGTTTTCATTGTGGTAAATGGCGTATAAAGTACGGCCGGAGCCATCTTTTTTATCCTGATACACCGTTTCAAACCATACGGCGCCGTGCAGACCCGGCTGTCCGACGGGCGCATTTTTGGGCATTTCCGGTTCGGTAAAAGCACTGGCCGGATTATCGAAAGCATCATCCGCATGGCGGCCATCGGAAAATTTCAACTCCCGGGAATCGCCCCAGACCGGATCTTCGCCATATTTTCCAGGAAAAATGCGGAAAGTATCGCCGATCCAGGCCTCCGCCATGTTGCAGTCCACGAAGTTGTTAAACACAAAGGTATCGGCAGCCGTGAGCGTAAAACGGGGTGCGGGAGCAGCTGCGGAAGCGGGGGGCGACGGTTTTTGGTTACAGGCGGAAAAAATGACCAGCCAGGCAGCCAGTAAAAGGAAAACTCTTGGAAAGAAGCGCATAACAATGATTTTAGGCGGGCCTAAGTTCTGCATTTCCTCTTTATTGTTCATGCACATATTTATCGTACATATCCGGCCGGCGCAATTTGGTGCGCTCCAGACTCTGCTCATGCCGCCAGTCGTCGATGTTCTTTTCATGCCCGGAAAGCAGGACGTCCGGCACCCCGCGGCCTTCCCACTCGGCCGGGCGCGTGTAGACCGGGGGTGCCAGTAAATTATCCTGAAAACTATCGAACAAGGCGGAGGTTTCATCGTTTAGTACGCCGGGCAACAAGCGGCCCACGGAATCCACGATGACTGCCGCCGCCAGTTCGCCGCCGGATAACACATAATCGCCGATACTGACTTCCAGGGTGATGTATTTCTCCCGGATGCGTTCATCTACGCCTTTATAATGCCCGCAGAGAACGAGGATGTTTTCCTGCATACTCAGGCGGTTGCACAGCGCCTGATCCAGCAGCACCCCGTCCGGTGAGGTGTAAATCACTTCGTCGTAGTGGCGTTCGTTCAGCAGTTGATCGATGCAGGCGGCAATAGGTTCCGGTTTCATGACCATGCCGGCGCCGCCGCCGAATTGATAGTCGTCCACCTGCCGGTGTTTGCCAACGGCGTAGTCCCGCAAATTATGCAGCCGGACTTCCAGCAGGCCCTTGTCTTTGGCGCGTTGCATAATAGAATGATTCAGAGGACTTTCCAGTAATTCGGGAACAACGGAGAGCAGATCGAAACGCATGACGGGACGGCAATTTGAAAAGGGCGAAATAGAAAATTGGAAAAATTTGGCGGCCATAGAATTTAAGGCAGCAAAACACGCTTTACTTTCGGCGCAAAAATAGCTCCCCCGGCCAGAAACATGCATCCTTACGTTCATCATCCTATATTATTTCCCGTCCGCTCACTATGCTACCAATTCAAGCCGACTTATTAACGAAAAACCGTAACCGCCCCGCCCTGCGGGACCGCAATTATTACGCCCTACGCGAACTGCGCGGCATCATTGCCCATTGGACGGCCAACAAAAACAAAGGCGCCGATGCTCAGGCTAACCGCAACTATTTCAATAACCAGACCGATCGATATGCCTCGGCGCATTATGTGGTCGATGATCATACCATCATTCAGTGTATTCCGGATAACGAAGTAGCCTACCACGTGGGCGCGAATGTGTATAAGGCCGACGGAAAACGAATGATTGCCGACACGCCCAGCCTCACGCCGAATTACTACGTGATCGGTTTTGAAATGTGCGTGAATTCCGACGGCGACTGGAATAAAACTTACCGAAATTCCGTGGATCTGGCGGCCCATCTGCTGCGCAAACACGGATTTACCACCAATGACCTGTACCGCCATTTTGATATTACCGGTAAAGACTGCCCGAACATGATGCTCACCGCGGCTTCCTGGGCGAAGTTTAAAACCGACGTGGCGACCGCCATGAACGACGATCCAACACCGCAGATCGCCCAGGGTAAAACCAATACGAAAGACCTGAATGTACGTACCGGGCCCGGTACCAGTAATAAATCAGTAGCCAAACTGGCCAAAAACGCCCCGGTGGACATTTTTGAAAAAAAAGACGGCTGGCTGCGAATCGGGGTAAATCGCTGGGTCAGCGCAGCCTATGTGGATATTGTCTTCACCACGCGTTGGGTGCTTATTACAACTAAAACCGACGGGGATGTACGCGAAGGCGCGGCGGTAAATACCAAAATAATCGACGCCTTACCCAAAGGCATCTGGACGCAGGTCATTGGCGAAAAAGAGGACTGGTATGAACTGGGCACGGATCGCTGGATCCAGAAATCCGCAACCCAGTTACTGGGTGTGCAAACCGGACAGGTAAGCGGTGCGCCCGATCTGAATGTGCGGCTTGGACCTGGAACGGACTATGACGTGAGCCATAAATTGACGCTCGGCAGCCAGGTTCTGCTTTTTGGCGAACAGGATAACTGGTATCGCATTGGCCATCGGGAATGGGTCAGCAACAAATTCATCCAGGTTTTGTAGGGATCAAATTTCTGGATTGGATGCGATCACAGGCTTATAACCGACCTCTGTTGTCAAAAATTCCATGACATCCGCCCCGTCGGGGTAATCGCTCAGGCCAGGTTCCTGGGAGGCGCCGAAAGGGATTATTTTGGTGAAGGCCAGCGTACCATGGCCTACCACGCACTGTATTTCGTCTTTACGGCTCTCGAGTAATGCATCGAGTTCCTGCAGGTCATCGTAGTACTCATAGTGCACCGAAGCGATCCGTGCCTGCAGGGTAGTATCTTCTTTCAATAGCAGGCAGCCGTTGTTCATGTACGGCACCTGGTTGAGCAGCCACAGCGTCAGGGTATAATCGAAGTTGTTTTTATACTTGTCATGGTTGACAATTTCGCGGTACTCGTGCAGCGCCTCGAGCAAGGTATCGAAGTGATAACCATGTGGTACGTATATCTTGCTCACGTTGCGGCAGCCCAGGCCGAAATAGGTAAAAATATCGCGTCCCAGGGCGTAAAGTTCGGCCAGTGTTTCCTGACCATTCAGCACCGCAACGCCATTCCGGTTACGACGGATAATGTGCGGATATTTACCAAAATATTGTTCAAAATATCGGGCAGAGTTGTTACTGCCCGTAGCGACCACCGCGTCGAAATTGCGCAGACGGTCGTCTTCCAGCAGGAATTCCGTGTATTCCCAGCTTTCCAAATTCCATTCACCCATCTTTTTTACCAGCAGTGGGAGCAGTAATTTATCCTTACTGGAAAGTTTTATTTTAGCCCGGTGACCGGCTACGAATACGCAGAGCCAGTCGTGAAAACCGACCAGGGGAATGTTGCCGGCCATGATCAGGGCCACCGATTTGAGCGGATGTGCAGCGTCTTCAATGGCGTAGCGGGCCGCCCAGGCGGTTAGTTTTTCCGCATCCAACATAGCATTCGCAAGGGAATACAAGGCTAATTGGGTGTTTTCGGGGGTGAACCACTTATTCTCCAGGTAGGATTGCCGAATGGCGGTGGCCAGGTCTTCGTCCCCTCCGGTGCGGAGATAGTGGCCAAGTTCAGCGAGCAGTTCCAGTCGTGCGTGCAGCGTCAAAATGCAATGATTTGAAGGGTCAAAAAAAAGTTGATCGTGGAGAAGATTTTCAAGAGGCTATGATAAACCCAAAGAATCCTATTTTTGCCGGGCAAACAAGTTTAACCTTTCACTTTAAACCCTGCCCCTATCATGGCAATCAATAATTCTAATTACACAGAATCCACCGCAATGTTTTCAACGGATGAGGCAACACTGCCCCAAACCACCGTTTATGCGCAGTTCGATGACGAAGATGAGGACGGCGAAGAAATCAGCGATGACGACGATGATCTATTTGGGGATGAAGAACTGGAAGGCATCGATGAAGAAGATTTCGACCTGGACGAAGAAGCCGAGATCGGCGAAGTAGACGACTGGGAAGCTGGTGACGACATTGAAGAAGACCTGGGCGCCGACGACGACGATCTATAAATCATTGTGTGTTGTTGCAGTGGGAGACTGCCAGGCCAGTAATTGATCGGGCGCTCCCACCGCAACCCCGCTATTTTAGAGCGGAGATGATGGCGGCAAAGTCATCGGCTTTGAGCGATGCGCCGCCGATCAGGCCGCCATCGACGTCGGGTTTGCTGAATAAATCTGCCGCGTTTTGCGCGTTGCAGGAGCCGCCGTATAAGATGGACAGGGATTCAGCCACCGCCTTGCCATATTTTTTAGAGACCAGCACCCGGATGGCATGGTGCATTTCCTGCGCCTGATCGCTGCTGGCTGTTCGCCCCGTACCAATGGCCCAAATGGGTTCGTAAGCGATCACAACTTTCCGAAAATCTTCTTCATGCAAGTGGAACAGGCTGGATTTCAATTGTTTAGCCACATAACCCACGTGCGTATCCACCTCGCGAATATGCAGCGGTTCGCCACAGCAAAAGATCGGCCGGAGCCCTTTGGCCAGCGATAAATTCACTTTCTGGGCCAGCATTTCGTTTTTTTCCTTGAAATATAACCGCCGCTCGGAGTGTCCGATAATAACGAACTCCACGCCCACGGAAGCCAGCATTTCAGCCGACACCTCGCCGGTATATGCGCCTTTTTCCTCATGGTGACAGTTCTGCGCGGCCACATGAAAGCCTTTACGCACTTTCAGCATTTTACCCACTTCCCGTAAATACGGATGCGGCGGCGCCACCACGATCAGACCCTTGGGTTTTTCGGTTTTTTCCAGAATTGCTCGGCATAATTCCAGGCCCTCTTCCAGGGTCTTGTTCATTTTCCAGTTACCGGCGACGATTTGCTGACGCATTTTTTTATGAAGTGAGGACGTGATGAAAGGATGATGTGAGGCGCTATATGGTTGCAAACTTTAGATAAGTAAGGGCCAAAAGTAAATATTTTGGCCAACGGAACGGCTATAAGCACCCGTTTGGCAAAAATTATAGCCGCGTGTCCACGACGAAAAGCCTGCAAAAATCTTCATTTACTGCTGATTGTTTTCGTCAACGGCCAGGCCCTTTGTAAATGGTTTAGCGGGCAGGCATAGCGCTCAATTTTTTAAAAAAAAAGCGCTAAGCCTGCCCCCGAAACCAAAACCCCCATCCAAGCCAT